>JAXHLS010000002.1:2400000-3059678 GCA_034522055.1 Gammaproteobacteria bacterium | reverse complement strand
GTCTGGCGCGCCGGGCCGCTCGAAGTGCAGCGCGATGTCGTTTGCGAGGGTGGGCTGATTGCCTTTGACCGTGAAGTGGTAGTGCGCTTGGCGCTCGACGATGTACGCGGCGAGTGCGCGTTGTGTCAGGAGCGCATCGGCGGTGATGTCGCGGCCCGCAATCTCGCATTGCGCGAGCAGCGGGATCGCCATGCCGATTTCATTGGTCCGTTTGAGCGCGTCGCTTCCCGTTACCGGCAGCGAGCCGACTTTTTTGGGTGTAGCAGTGTCCGGACTCATGGCCAACGACGCTCATGATATGCGTTTGTTCTCCGACTTCATTGATGGCGTTCTTCATCGTCTTGCCATCGATGGCCAGCGCCTCCTCCTTGGCCGCCCAGGCCTGGTTCCAGGCATCGAGCGCCCATTCGAGCGCGCCCGGTTCGATGCGCACCAGACAGTCACGGATCACGTACTCGCTGGGCACCTCGGAATGGACCTTGCCGTTGACGCGGGTGCGGCGGCAGCCGAAGCGGGATCGTGCGCCCTGGCCAAGCCCTTTGGCCCAATCGGCCATGGCCTTGTAGCCGCGCATGCCACACAGGCTTGCGCCGGCCGCGAGCGCCAACACCACTGGCAGGCGATGACGGCGCCCGTGGGCACGGCGTGGATCGGGGATTCGAGGCAAAACAGCGAGGCAGCGAGTACATTTGTTCGGCATTGAGTTGCATCTTGGGGACTCCAGCAAGGCCCAGGTGGGCACGATCGGGATGGTTCAGGCGAGCCGGGACATTGCGGCACAGCGGCCGCACGAATACCCGTTTGGGGCACAGGCCTCGGTCGAGTAGCCCTCGCGCGTACGTCGGAAGCCGCGCGTCAGCCCGAGTTCAAGCCAGTTCGCGGCGCGGTAGACACCGCCATGGAAGCGGCGCGGATCGACAAATGTTTCGAGCAACAGCAGCGGATGCCCGAACTGGCACTGCCAATCGGCACCGATGCGCCGCTCCAGCAGCGACAGCACCTTCGAGCCCACATTCGGCCAGCGGCCTTCAGGCAGGATCAGAAAGCGGCTATCGTTCAGCGACCAGCTTGAGCCGGTCGTACTGAAGCCGGAAGTCCCAGCCGATCCAGCGATCCCGCACGCCACATTTGAGCGCCGCCGCTGAGACGCTGAGCAGCGCGACCCATTGCTCGCGCCAGGTTGCCACGTACCACAGCGTCTCGCCGATCTCGGCAGATCGCCCAGGTAGCGGTGCCGGGCCATCTGCGCTTGATAGCGCGCCTGTTCGCTGCGCGTGACCGGGCGAAGGATCAGTTCGGACAGGCATTGGCCTTGGAAAATCGTTGATGAGTTCATGCGCCCGTTATACCGGGCTTTTTCGGTCTTGTCCAGCGGTAGAGGCTAAGTTATTGGCTTCACCCAAGAAACTTGGGAGGACAAATTCGCCTGGAGTGCAGGCGCATTCCGTTTTCGGTCGGATCCTGTGGAGTGAACAGGCCATCGTCAACGATGACCGGGGTTATGTTTCGGCGGCGCTGGCCTCGGTGGGTGTCGTCGTCCCTGAGGAAGCAGGATGCAGATACTCTGTAGCCTGCTGGAATCCAACCCTGTCCTTTCGGACGGCCGTACCTTGTTCAACGCCACTGACGGCAACCTGGCGGACCCCGGCGGGCCCCGAGCCGGATCACACTTAACGCTGCCCGCAGTGCTTTACGCCACGCGCTGACTGTGGGTGGAGAGAAGTCCGACGCCAAGGCGGCAACCCTGCTGGTGCCTGCCGAGCTTGAGAGCACCTTCTACCAGGTTATGGACGAGCTGCCGGATGAGCATCGATTGCAGGTTATCGCGACGAGCTACCTCACCGACCCTGCGGCCTGGTATTTGCTGGCGGCACCGGGCCAGCACCCGGTTATTGCACGGACCCGGCTGGAAAATTCCGACTTCTCGGCAACGTCTTTGTCTGGCCTTGGCCCGGCCGCATTCGCGGACGCCAGCGGCAAGCGCTTTGAATTTCCCGGGTGAGTTTCGATCGTGGGCCACAGCGTCGGCTTTGCGGCGGTCGGGCGCACCGGGATTTACAAGAACGCAGGCGCCTAAAGAAATCGGCGCGCACGCCGAAAGGCGGGCCACAAGCCCGCGCCTCCTCGGGAACGGTCTGGCCCACCGTGTGCGCAAACGGGCCACCTAACATGAAGCCATTTGACGAGCTTGTGGCCATTGTCCGGGAGCTGCAACCGGACCTGGCCGACCGCTTTATTGAAGCTGTCACAAGCCGGCTGGCCGGCTCCCACGTCTACATTCCGCAACGCCCAAGGCTGACCCGCACCGAGGCCCAAGGCCACAGCAAAGACGCCCACCGCCTGACCAAGGCCGAGGCACTGCGACGAGTGTCACCCCCACGGGCACCCGGCCGCTGCGGTAAACCGCCCGGTATGACGATTCCCGAGAAGTTATGCCTCGCGCCTTCCCTTCACTCGTCAATTATTCTTGATATCCGCCGGACGCCACCTTTGCCGCCAGATCCGGCCGTTCCCGGTCGAGCTGGTCCATGCGCTCGACCGTGCCCGCGGTTGGTCTTGCTGGCCTTGGCTTTGGCGGTGCTTCCGGCGTAGGCGTTCTGTTTGGTGCTACCGCGGAGTAGTGGTAGCGCCGAGAAGCCCGCTCACCTTTTCGCGGGTTGCTTGTCTCGTGCTGCGCTTTCGCCTTCTCGGCCCTTGCCGCGTTCGCTTCGGCCTGGAAGCGCCGCTGTTCGGCTTGCCTAGCCGCTGTTCACCCTGTCTGGCGCACTGATATCGCCACCGGCCTATAGGCGCCCGACCGGCCGAGGCTGCACGGCGCATGGCCGCCGAAGTCCGGGAGCGTGCGCAGCAGCCGTGCACGCACCCCGACCGCCTATCCGCACAGGCCACCGCCGCCGCTGGCCGCCGCGGAGGCGCCCTCCGCAGTCACGAGGACTTCCAGCTACCGCCCTGTTGGGCTATCAACGCCTGACCCCTGCCCACGTCCTGCAACGCGCTGTGAGGTGCTTGAATGAACTGCATGGGGAGATCGTCGGAGTAAACGCCATAGGGCCGTAGGCATGTCCTCTCGGACTTCTGGAGAATGCAAATATTCATGCTAGACTTCTAAGCTCCAACATACCCCCAAGAAAGCTACAAGGAAGATGTCGATGGCTGAGATTTCCCGACCGAAGCGAGCTGCGCCAAAGAAGTCCTCGACGAAGGAACCTTCCAAGCGCACACAGAAATCACGGATCCAATTCAAGTATATATTGCTGAGGACTATCAGCCTCTATATGTAAATGGAGCGCATGGCGGTATTTCCCAAAAGGGAGAAATAGTGGTTAATTTCTTTATGGAACGGCACGGGATTCCTTACTCTTTGACCCAAGAAATTGAAAAGGATGGCACGTTGGGAAAAGAGGTAGAACGCGCACCAGCGGCTGACAATCTTTTAATGGTTCGATATGTTCCAACTGGCGTGATTCTGAGTCTCAACGCAGCCAAGCTTATACACACGTGGCTGGGAAGCCATATGGCAAACTTTAGAGAGCCTGGAGAAGACGGATGCTTCACGCGATTAGGAGAGCAAATACCACACGCTCGGGTGGCCATTACTATCCGAGCGCCTACAGTGCAGATGGAGCGGTGACCAGAGAGACTGAAGATATCTCTATAAGTAGCCATGGAAGCGTGCTAGTAGGCTATTTTAATACCACGCCATCGCGCGCGCCTCGCATGAGCTCTGAAGCATACATTAACCACCTCGTTACTCGCCCACTCGAAGAAAGCTGCAAGTATTCGTGAAAGTTGAGGACGGCGACTACTATCGCTTCTCGCCACGGACTGGAAAGATATATGGGTACGGCGAAAACCATAATGAGGCGGTCGAGGCGCTGAAAGATCAAATAGAATCTGTATACGAAGATTTAATGGAGGATGATCTCTTTACCAACGACTGGTTGGTTGTAAAGGAATATTTAAAGGGAATAGTTGTAGATGAATAATGCGCAATATAATGCTAAACAAATAAAAGATAAATGTTCGAACAAGCTGTCGATACAATTTTGAAGCAAAGAAGGAATATAATGGCTGGTATTATATTGGCGAGCTTAGAGCCGCCCAGACTTACCGTACCTAAGGGTCGAAAAAGAATAGGTATCGGCCTTTACAAAAGTATGGCCAATCAACTCTGTTTAACTGCCAAAGAGTTTGACGATCTGCTTTCTTGTTCGTTGTCAGCCGAAGCGTATGATCAAAAGCTTCGTGAGCAAAAACAATTTAACGAAACGGACTAATTTCTGGCCAAAACGCAACTAGCGTCGGGGATGTAATAGTTGGCCTAGTATTTTATTCATTCGTTTTGAGTTGTTTCCCGCCTCGATGTCGGCGTAATACGTGCATCATCTAGTCCCCGTCTTCCTGGGACAAGAGGGCATCCGAAACGTCTACCGAGAACTTCCGTTGACCGTCTATTACCTCCGCCATAAGACGGTTGAGTTTTCTCTGTTCTTCCGTCGCCTCTTCGTCATAGGGAAATCTCTCAACATCCATTTTCAAGGCCGAATTTCCATATAGGAGTTGCAGTAGTCCTCTGCGAAGCAGTTGGTTCTCCGTTTCTTGCGTTGAGTGCGCTCTCGGAGAGTAGATCCCTTTCTTGATATCCACTAAGTCGAAGTCATAATTTAGCCCCTGCCCCATCTCCACAAGCAAGGTGGCTAATAGGTCATTCGTTTTGTTTGACCAGACAGTCTGTTCCGTCTCGTTGCCGTTCTCGGGAAAGGTTCCGAGATGATCAAGATACGCGCGCCAAGCTTGTCTTGTTCTCTTAAATTCCTTTTCCCTGAACTCCAAGTCAATCAGGTTTAAGGCTTGAACATGCTCAGCTGACACACCGGCTGCTCTGGTGGCCATAAGCGTCTTGTAGATTTGAACTTTCCGCCTGTTGTCATCACGCCTTAGTTCAAGAAACTTCTCCACCTGAACGGCCAGTATGGGGCCGATGACTATAGCGGCAATAACAAGAACGTCATTGAGGGTCAGCGTCGTGTCCATTGTTTATACGCTATAGCAAGGACGTCATGGCCACGCTCACCTCCAGGGGTGCGCCGATTCCGATCCGCACTTGGTTTCCCTTCACCCTGAGGCCCGGCCCCGTGCCGGGCTTTTTTGTGCCCAGCGACTGCTTACTAGGCGCTTATTTGGCGTTCGGCGCGAATCGGGAAATCACCGCAACTTACTGCTTTTATGGGGTGAGCGAGGGGATTCGAACCCCCGACCACTGGAGCCACAATCCAGGGCTCTACCAACTGAGCTACGCCCACCATCGAACCTGTGACAATACTGGCGCCATGATAATGGCGCGCCCGGCAGGATTCGAACCTGCGACCCACGGCTTAGCTTACCACTACGCCTTTCGACGCCCCCCAGGGGCTTTGTGGTCCCAGGGGGTTTGTGGTCTGGACTATCTCTTCGCCCTCTCAGGCGCCGCACGTATAGTCTCTACGGATCCCCCCTATGCCGCCAGGGGTTTCCTCGGGATTGCCATCGGCACGACCCGTTAAGGTTTCCCCGATACGGTGCGGTCCACTCTGCGGGTTCCTGTTCCCCGCAGAGGCTCCTCGTTTGTGCGCTGTCGCGCACGCCACAAAAGGCCGTTGCTCTATCCGACTGAGCTACGGGCGCAAAATCCGGGGCGTCCGGCACCTTCACGAGGCACCCGGCGCCCCATGGGCCATCCCGGGGCCGGCATCGCGCCGCGGTGGGCGACTCGGCTTCGGGCCAGGCCCGGCCGACGGGCCTGATGGTCGGGGTAGAGGGATTCGAACCCCCGACTCCCTGCTCCCAAAGCAGGTGCGCTACCAGACTGCGCCATACCCCGGGGGAACCGTTTCAAGCAAGCGCGCAATGATCAGCCCCGCGGGTTTCGGCCGTCAATCAAGCCGCGGCCTTGCCCGGCGCCGCTACCGCAACGGCGCCACCGGCCGCGACGATACCCCGTGCCGCTGGTGGAACGGACCGGGTCATGCGAGAATTTGCCGCCCATGAAAGCCATGATAATCGACGGCAAGCAAGTTGCGGGAAACATCCGGCGGGAGATCCGGGACCGCATCGAGCAGCGCACCGCCGGAGGCCGTCCGCCCCCGGCCTGGCGGTGGTGCTGGTGGGCACCGACGCCGCCTCCGAGATCTACGTGCGCAACAAGCGCCGGGCCTGTGAAGGGTGGGGTGTTCTCCAAGTCCTACGACCTGGCGGCGGATACGCCGGAAGACGAACTCCTCGCCCTCATCGACGACCTCAACGCCGACGGCGCCATCAACGGCATCCTGGTGCAACTGCCCCTGCCTGGCCATATCGATCCGGAAACCGTCATCGAGCGCATCCATCCCGACAAGGACGTGGACGGTTTCCACCCCTACAACGTCGGCCGCCTGGCCCTGCGCCTGCCCCGCCTGCGGCCCTGCACCCCCCACGGAATCATGACCCTGCTGCGCTACGCCAACCAGCCCTTCAAGGGCCAGCACGCGGTGGTGGTGGGCGCTTCCAATATCGTCGGCCGCCCCATGGCCCTGGAACTGCTGCTGGCGGGAGCCACCGTCACCGTATGCCACCGCTTCACCGATAACCTGGCAGACCTGGTGGGCCAGGCGGACATCCTGGTGTCGGCCACCGGCAAGCGGGGCCTCATCGAGGGCACGTGGATCAAGCCGGGCGCGGTGGTCATCGACGTGGGCATCAACCGCCTCGACGACGGCCGCCTGGTGGGCGACGTGGATTTCGACGCCGCCCGGGAACGGGCCTCCTGGATCACCCCGGTGCCCGGCGGCGTGGGCCCCATGACCATGGCCATGCTGCTGGAGAACACCCTCTACGCCGCCGAGCTGGCGGGGGCCGCGGAGGCCGTGGCTGGCTGAAGCGAGGCCCTGTAATAACCCCCATTGCCGGCCCGCGGATCACGACGCTGCTGCTGATTTCCGATTGCCGTTATCTCCAAGAAGGGCAGATCCCATGAGTGGCCTTACCATACCGACCGATTCGGTCCTGCGCCGGCATTTCGAACAGCACGCGGCCGCCCGTGGTTTTCCGCCACCACCCCGAGGACTCCGTACTGCGGCGCCATTATCCGCAGGCCTTGAACGCGGCGGTCCGTCACCTGCCCCCGCCCCGGCGTCCGCCGCCAAGGCGCCCCCCGCCGAAGCGCCCCTCACCCGCGCCTGCGGCGGCACCGCCCCCGGCAAAAGGCACCGGAACCCCCGGCAGCACAGAGCCAGGGCAGCAGCGCCATCCGCCACCAGCGAGCCGCGGGCCACCACCAACGAGCCCCAGGGCTGGTTCGCCCGCCTGATGAGCAAACTCTTCGGCGGCTGACAGGCCGTGTCGAGCGCGTAGCTTGGGGTCTTGAGGAGCTGGAGAGGCAGGGAGAGATGGTTGGCGATTGGGAAATGGGAAATGGGAAATGGGAAATGGGAAATGGGAAATGGGAAATGGGAAATGGGAAATGGGAAATGGGAAATGGGAAATGGGAAATGGGAAATGGGAAATGCAAGAGTGTAGCTTGACCTGGCGCGTCTGCTAGCAACGTTTTTTTGTTTTTGCTTTTGTCTTTGCTTTTGTCTTTGTCTTTGTTTGTTTTTTTTCTTAACTTTTTCCTTTCCCTTTTCCCTTTTCCCTTGTTCGACGTTTGAGCCTGGAAAGCCCTGTCCCTGAGCACATGCGCTCGGCGCGGCCTCGTGCCCGCGGCGCGGCGGCGTGCCGTCGGGGGAGTCCTCCAGGGCGATGCCTTCGTCCACCAGCAGGTCGCGGATGCGGTCGGCCTCGGCGAAGTCGGCGATGGCAGGCCTCCATGCGTTCCGCAGCAGGCGGTCCACTCCTCGTCGCTCAACCCGAGTTGCCGGCCCGGCGGCACCCTTCGAGAAATGCCTGGGGTAACGCTGGAGCGGCCGAAGACGGCCGCGGCGGCGCAGGTACGGGCGGGCGAGGCGGTCGCTGCCGGCCTGCTGGGCACGGTTCACGGCCCTGGGCAGGTCGAAGAGCGCCCCGCCAGGGCCTCGGTGCTGAAGTCGTCCTCCATGGCGGCGCTGAAGCGGGCCGCGAGGTCGGGGTCCAGGGGGCCGTCGGCGCCGTCGTCGGGGACATCCCAGGGCGGTGTAGAGGCGTTCCAGGGCCGCCCGGGCGTTGTCCAGGTGAGTCTCGCCGTAGTTCAGGGGGCTGCGGTAGTGGCTGGTGAGGATGAAGTAGCGGATCGCCCTCGCCGGGATAGTCGGCAGTCCCCGCACGGTGAAGAAGTTGCCGAGGGACTTGGACATCTTCTCGTCCGCCACGCGCACGAAGCCGTTGTGATCCACAGGTTGACGAAGGGCTCGCCGGTGGCGCCCTCGGACTGGGCGATACGTTCTCAGCTGATGCGGGCAGCACGTGCAGATCGCATGCCCGCCGCCGTGGATGTCGAAGTGCGTCGCCGAGGCGGCCGGGTCGACATCGCCGAGCGCTCGATGCGCCCGCCGGGACGCCCCTCGCCCCAGGGGCGAAGGCCAGGCGGGCTCTGCCGGCCTCTGGCGGCCTTCCAGCAGCGCGAAGTCCAGCCGTCGTCACCTGCCCTCGTCGACACCTCCGGCGACGCGGCTGGCGCGGCCCGCTTCCAGGTCCTCGGGCTTGCGGTGCGAGAGCCGGCCGTACCCGTCGAAGCGGCTCCACGCCGGTCGACGACGTCGCCGTTGGCAGCCGCGTCGGCGTCGCCTGTCTCGGCCGAGCGCCCGGACCATGGCGACGATGCTCCTCCAGGTGGCCGGTGGCCCGGGGCACCTTCGGTCCGGCGGTCGGCACGGCCAGGAGCGCGCCCATCGTCCTCGTCGCATGCGCGGCGATGAAGCGCTCCGTCAGGGCGGTGACGGCCTCCCCGTTCTCGGCGGCGCGCTTGATGATCTTGTCGTCGATGTCCGTCACGTCGCGTCGGAGGTGGCGCTCGTAGCCCTCGTGGCGCGAGGAGAGCCAGCGCCGCCGCGTCTGGGAACACCACGCATCGCCCGGGCCGTGGCCCGGGCTGCGCAGGTCACGTCGTACGACGGTCATGCGGCGGCACAGCGACGTGCAGCTGCGGCCGCCCGGGCCGGGCTCGATGGGTTCCAGGGGCTCTTCGTGGCGGGTGAGGGTATTGTGGATGTGCAGCATGGGGGCTCGACATGGGGTGGCGAAGGGGCCGCCATTTTCCCGCCCGGCGCCGCCATTGCCAGCCTGACGGGGGCCGCGTTTTTTCCACGCCGGACCACTGCTATAGTACGCGCGGTATTCCAGCCGCGTTATCCGTACCCATCCCCACTCACCACACCCCAAGCCTCAGGAGCCCACCCATGAGTTTCCAGCGTCTTCTCCCGGCCTTCCTGCTGCTGTGTCTGGCCGCCCAGCCCCTGACGGTCGCCGCCGGCCGCGGGTCAGACATCCAGACCTCCATGGGGGTCATCGTCGTGGAACTCCACGACGCCCGGCCCCCGCCACGGTGGAGAATTTTTTGAGCTACGTGAAGGACGGCTTCTATGACGGCACCCTCTTCCACCGCGTCATCGACGGCTTCATGATCCAGGGTGGCGCGCGTGACCGCCGACCTGCGCAAGAAACCCACCCGGGCGCCGGTGATAAACGAGGCCGACAACGGCCTGAAGAACGACAAGGGCACTATCGCCATGGCCCGTACCTCCGACCCCCACTCGGCCACGGCCCAGTTCTTCATCAACGTTGCGGACAACGACTTCCTGAACCACAGCGGCAAGACGCCGCGGGGCTGGGGCTATGCCGTGTTCGGCCGCGTGGTGGGGGGCATGGAGGTGGTGGAGCGCATCGAGGCGGTGCCCACTGGCCGCCAGCGGGGCATGGGCGGGCGTCGTCCCGGAGACCGTCGCCATCGAAGGCATCAGCCTGGTGGAGGGCTCCGCCGCAGGCGAGTCGATCCCGGCCGGCCGGCCTGCGAACGACCAAGACCATCATCCAACAGGGGTTACCCATGAAAGTACGCATGCAGACCGATCACCGGCAACATCGTCCTCGAACTGAACGAGGAGAAGGCGCCCGAGACCGTCGCCAACTTCATGTCCTATGTCCGGACGGCTTCTTCGACAACACCCTCTTCCACCGTGTCATCAACGGCTTCATGATCCAGGGTGGCGGCTGCGGCCCGGCATGCAGCAGAAGGCCACCGACGCCCCCAACAACGAGGCGGACAACGGCCTGGCCAACGCAGACCGGCGCCATGCTGTCCATCGCCCGCACCCAGGACCCCCACTCCGCCTCCAGCCAGTTCTTCATCAACGTCAACGACAATACCTTCCTCAACCACCAGAGCCCCACGCCCCAGGGTTGGGGCTATTGTGTGTTCGGCAAGGTCGTGGAGGGCATGGACACCGTCAACAACGTCAAAGAGGTGGACACCACCACCCCGCGCGGGCCACGGCGGGCGCCTGCCCGTGGAGGATGTGGTGAATCGAAAAGGCGGAAGAAATCTAAAAACACCGGCCGGGGGCCGGGCCCGTTGGCTGCGCTGTTCATCTCCGACTGTCACCTCGCCGCCGCCCGCCCCGGCCCCCTGGAGGAATTCCTGGGTCTCATGGCGGGCCCGGCCCGGGCCATGGAGGCGGTGTACATCCTCGGGGACCTCTTCGACCTGTGGCTGGGAGACGACGACGACGCCCCCGGCCATGACGAGGTGATGGCGGCCCTCGGCCGGGCCGCGGCCGCGGGCACAGCGGTGTATTTCATGCGGGGTCGGCGCACGAACTTCCTGGCGGGCGGCACGGTTTCGCCCGTCGCAGCGGCTGCCGCCTGCTGGAGGACCCCACGGTGGCCACGGTGGCCAGCCGCGAGGTGCTGCTGATGCACGGCGACACCCTGTGCCTGGACGACGTGGACTACCAGGCCTTTCGCGCCCGCATGCGCAGCCGGGAGTTCGCCGCGGACCTCCTTCGCCCGGCCCCTGGGCGAGCGGCGGCGCCTGGCCACGGACATCCGCGATCGTCCCTGGCCGGCGGTGGCGGCCAAGTCGTCGGATGCCGATGGATGCCACCCCGCGGGCGGTGGAGGACGCCTTCCGCCGCCACCGGCGCGGCGTCTGTGATCCACGGCCACACCCACCGGCCCGCCGTCCACCGGCACCGCGTGGATGGGCGCACCGCCACCCGCATCGTGCTGGACGACTGGTACGAGGCGGGCTCCGGCCTGCTGTGGGAAGAGGCCGGCTTCCGCCCGGTGACCCTATCGACCCTGCTCGCCGACGCGACCATTGAAGAACCGGACCATGAACCCACCCATCGTCATCATCGGCATCGGGGAGATGGCGGCGCGTGTTCGCCCGCGGTTTCCTGCGCTGCGGCCATCCCGTCTATCCCGTCACCCGCCACATGGATCCCGATGCCGTGGCGGCGGAACTGCCCGAGCCCCTGATGGTGCTGGTGGCGGTGGCGGAGAAGGATCTCCAGCCCGCCCTCCGGGAACTGCCCGCCGCCTGGCGCCCCCGGGTGATGCTGCTGCAGAACGAGTTGCTGCCCGCCG
Organism: Gammaproteobacteria bacterium; assembly: GCA_034522055.1. Classification (NCBI taxonomy): domain Bacteria; kingdom Pseudomonadati; phylum Pseudomonadota; class Gammaproteobacteria; species Gammaproteobacteria bacterium. Next base: position 3,048,164 of record JAXHLS010000002.1, on the reverse strand, counting down.
ACTGGGAGACCCACGACCTCGAGCCCACGGTGATATCCGTGTGGTTCGAAAAGAAGAAGGGCCAGGACCACAAGGTGCTGGTGCCGTCCCCCGTCTACGGCCCCCACGCCGCCCTGGTGGCACGGGCCCTGGATACCCTGGACATCCCCACGACCATCCTCGCCGACCGCGACCAGCTGTTGTTCGAACTGGTGCGCAAGAACCTCTACATCGTCACCACCAACGTGGCGGGCCTCAAGGTGGGCGGCACCGTCAGCGAGCTGCGGGAACACCATCCCCCTCATGCACAAGGAGGTGGCCGCCGACGTGCTCGCCGTCCAGGAGCACCTACCGCGGGGGTCTCCCTGCCGCGGGCGCGCCTCATGGAGGCCGTGCTCGCCAGCACTTCGACGGCGACCCCACCAGGCCCAGTGCATCGGCCGTTTCCGCCCCGGCACGCCTGGCCCGCGCCATCGCCCAAGCCGACGAGGCGGGCGTCGAGGTGCCGGCCCTGCGGCGCATCGCGGCCGAGACGGCGGCCTGAGGCCGTGCTTCGCGGCCCGGCCATGGCCCGCTCAGGGATACGCCCCGCGCCACCCACCTCGATCAATGCCATTCATACAGACCTGCCCTGACCCAGCCATCGCCGCCACGACTGACACCTTCCGCTGGTCCACCGTGGCCGCCCGCAGCGTGCCCTTCGCCATCATCTGGTGGGCCCTGACCGCAGGCGCCCGGCATCATGGTGGGTGGGTGCCGGCGGTGCTGCTGGCGGCGGTGGCCAGCGCGGCCCTCATGCCGCCCGTACCCCTCGTCTGGCGCGAGCTGCTGACGTTCGTGCCCTTCTTCCTCGAGCGCTCGCTGCTGGGCAGCCTCGACGTGGCCCAGCGCCGCCCTGACCCCGTCTGCCCATCGCGCCGGCGGTCATCGATTCCCCTGCGCCTGCCCGCCGGCCTCGCCCGGGTGATGCTGGCCAACACCATCTCCCTCCTGCCGGGCACCCTGGGCGCCGGCGTGGACGGCGACCGGCTGGCAGCCGTTCCATGTGCTCGACGAGCCCGGGCCGAACAGCATGCGCGAGATCGCGGACGTCGGCGCAGGCCGTCGCCCGGCTCTTCGGGACGCCCCTGCTGATACCTGGAGCCCGGCGCCATCGCGAACTACCTGTCCCTGCTCCTGGCGCTGTTTCTGCTGCTGCACACCTGCGGCGCTGGCATGTGGCGGGTGGTACGCGGGACCCACCGCCGCCGACCGCATGTCCGCCGCGCAGTTGTTCGGCACCACCGCGGTGGCCATGCTGCTGCTCCTCGCCGAGGCCTCGATCGCCGGCGCCCTGCGGGACGTCGCCCTGGCGTTCGCCCTGCTGGCGGCGGTGGCGGCGGTGGCCTTCGTGCGCCGCGCATGGATGGATACGGAGGATGATCATGACGGCGATTGATTACCTGTCGGCCGTGCTCCTGCTCACCGCGGCGCCGGGTTCTATCTCGCGCCGGTGCCGTGGCCCTGCTGCGCCTTCCCCGATGTCTATACCCGCCTCCACGCCCTCACCAAGGCCGACAACGTGGCGGGCCTCGGCGTGGTGGTGGCGGGGCTCGGCCCCTGCCGCAGGCGGAGTCCTGGTCGGTGGCGGCCAGGCTGCTTGTTGAGCGTGGTGGCTGGTGGTGATCGCCGGGGCCAGCGTGGCCCAACTGGTGGCCACCGGCGCCCTGCGGCGGGGGGTCAGACCGTGGAAACGCTGCAGCCCAGCCGGCCTGCAGCTACTATGCGATGCCCTGACGGCCTTCGGGCTGGTGGCCCTGGCGTGGCGCCTGCTGGCCTGCCCGCCGGGATCTGTCTCCGGGCCATCGTGCTGTTCATCGCCTTCGGGCTGCTCATGGCGCTGGCCTCGGTGCGGCTGGGAGCGCCCGACCTGGCCCTGGCGGAGGCCGCCATCGGCGCCGGCGTCTCACCGGGGCGTCTGCTGATGGCGGCCCTGGCGCGCCTGCCGGCCGCACCGGGACCGAATGGCGACAACGCGCAGGACGAGGAGACCCCGGATGACTGACAGCCCACGAGCCGCGGCGGCGCCGGCGGTCCGACATGACGGCGCTGCGCTGGTCGTGCTCCCCCTGCTGCTAGCCCTCGCCGGCGGCCTCGGCTATACGGTGCTGACTCTGCCCAGGAGGCCCGTCGGCCTGCGGGCCCTGGCCGACGCACACCTGGATACCAGCGGCGTCGCCCCCATCCGGTCACCGCGGTGCTGCTCGATTTCCGGGGTTACGACACCCTGCTGGAGATGGCGGTGTTGTTCATCGCCCTGCTGGGCCTGTGGTCCCTGGGCGACTCACCGGCCGCAGCGGGACCCCCGGCCCGCTGTTGCTGGACGCCCTCACGCGCCTGCTGGTACCGGTATTCCTGCTGGTGGCGGCCTACCTGCTGCTGGGTGGGCGCCCACGCGCCCGGAGGCGCCTTCCAGGCCGGATCCATCCTCGGTGCCGCCGGGGTGTTGCTGCTACTCGCGGGTTACCGCGCCCCCCGGGTGCTCCTCGGCTGGCCCCTGCGTCTCGTCCTGGCGGCGGGCCTGCTGGCTTTCCTGGCCGTTGCCCTGCTGACCCTGCTGGCCGGGGGTCGGCTGCTGGAGTCTCCCGTGGCCCTCGCCGGCGGCCTCATCTTCTTCATCGAGGCCGCCGCCACCGCGGCCGTCGGCGTCACCCTGGCCGCCCTGTTCCTGGGCGCGGCGCCACCGGACGGGAAGGACCGTTGAGCGCGCCCTTCCTGTACGCACTGCTGGGGGTGGGGCTGTTCTGCATCGGCCTGCACGCCCTCATCGTCCATGCCCACCTGTTACGCAAGATTCTGGCCATCAACATCATGGGCAGCGGCGTGTTCCTGGTGCTGGTGGCCCTGGCCAGACGCGGCGGCGACGGTCCTCCGGACCCCGTGCCCCACGCCATGGTGATCGCCGGCGTCGTGGTGGCCGTACTCGGCCACCGCCCTGGCCCTCGGCCTGATGCTGAAGGTCCACGAGGCCACGGGGCGCCCCGGGCTGCCGCGGATGCCGGCTCGGACTGAGCCAGGTGGCCGCGGCTCATCGCCCTGTCCTGGGAGGGCCTGCTGCTCCTGCTGCCGCTGGCGGGCGCCGTGGCCTGCTTCCTGTTTCCGGCGCTCGGCCAGGGGCCTCGGTACCCGCGCCGCCGTCGCCAGCGCCGTGGCCGTGGCGGGGCTCATCCTGGAGGCCCTGGGCGGCCCGCTGCCCGTCCACGAGGTGGGTGGCTGGGGCGCACCCCTCGGCATCGACCTCGGTGCCGACGGTCTGAGCCTGCTCATGCTCGCCATGACGGCCCTGGTGGGGGCGGGGGTGAGCCTGTATGCCGGCGGCTACTTCGAACCGGCGGCGGGGATCCGCTTCTGGCCCCTGTGGCTGTTCCTGCTGGCGGCGTTGAACGCCCTCTTCCTGTCCCGCGACCTGTTCAATCTCTACGTCACCCTGGAACTCATGGGCCTGGCCGCCGTGGCCCTAACGGCCCTGCCGGGCAGCCGCGACGCCCTCACCGGGGCCATGCGCTATCTGCTCACGTCCCTGCTGGGCTCCCTCGCCTATCTTATGGGGGTGGCGCTGCTCTACCACGCCCACGGCACCCTGGACATCGCCCTGCTCGGCGCCCGGGTGGAACCGTCGCCCGTGGCGTGGGCGGCCTTCGGCCTGATGAGTGCGGGCCTGGCCCTCAAGACGGCCCTGTTTCCCCTGCACTTCTGGCTGCCCCCCGCCCACGCCAGCGCCCCGGCGCCGGTGAGCGCAGTGCTGTCCGCCCTGGTGGTCAAGGCGTCCTTCTATATCCTGCTGCGGCTGTGGCTGGAGGTCTTCCCCGCCATCACCGCGGGCCCCGCCGAACTCCTCGGCGGGCTGGGCGCGGCGGCGGTGCTGTGGGGCTCCCTGCAGGCCCTGCGCCAGACCCGGGTGAAGCTGCTGGTGGCCTACTCCACGGTGGCCCAGTTGGGATACCTGTTCATGGTCTTCCCCCTGGCCGCGGCTACGGGTGGGGCGGCATGGAACGCATGGGCCTTCCTCGCCTTTTCCCACGGCCTGGCCAAGGCAGCCATGTTCCTGGCCGCCGGTAACATGATGCGTTTCGGCGGCCATGATCGGGTGGCCGATCTCGACCGCGTGGTGCAGCGCCTGCCCCTCACGGCCGCCGCCTTCGCGGTGGCCGGCGCGAGCATCATGGGCCTGCCGCCCAGCGGCGGTTTCAACGGCAAATGGCTGTTGCTGGAGGCCGCCATCGGCCAGGGCCGCTGGGGGCTGGTGGCCGTTATCATCGCCGGCGGCATCCTGGCGGCGGCATATATCTTCAAGGTGCTGGGCCACGCCTTCACCCGGGCCCCCGCCTCCCACGCCGCCCAGACCGTGCCGCGGCACATGGAGTGGGCAGCCATGCTGCTGGCTTGTGGGGCCCTGCTCACGGGGCTGCTGGCATCCCGATTCCTGGCCCTGGCCGGCATCGCCGATCCCTTCGGGACGGGGGTGGCACCATGAGCATGAACAACTGGGTCCCGCTGCTGGTGGTGGCGAGCTCCCTCATCCCCGGACTCGTCATCTTCGGGCTCGGCGAACAACGAGTGCGCCTGCGCACCACCCTCAACCTGTTCGGCGCCGCCTTCAAGCTGCTGTTGGTGGGCCTGATGCTGTGGGGCGTCTCCCAGGGCGCCCACTACGAATTGCGCCTGCCGTTGCTGCCGGGTCTCGACCTGGTGCTGCGGGCCGGCCCCCTGGCCCTGTTGTTCATCACCCTGTCCAGCGTGCTGTGGCTGCTCACCACCGTCTACGCCATCGGTTACCTGGAGGGGGCACCCCATCGCAGCCGTTTCTTCGGCTTCTTCAGCCTGTGCGTGACCGCCACCGTGGGCATCGCTCTGGCGGGCAACCTGCTCACCTTCCTCATCTTCTACGAGCTGCTGACCCTGTCCACCTATCCCCTGGTGGTGCACCGCGGTAGCGAACAGGCCCGGCGCGCCGGCCAGACCTATCTCATCTATACGGTGCTGGGCGGCGCCCTGCTGCTGCTGGGTAGCGTATGGCTTTACACCCTCACCGGCAGCCTCGAGTTCACACCCCGGGGCTTCGTCAGCGATCTGGGCGCCGAGCACCGCCCGGCACTGGCGGCCATATTCGCCCTGTTGATCGCCGGCCTGGGGGTCAAGGCGGCCCTGGTGCCGCTGCACGGCTGGCTGCCCAGGCCATGGTGGCGCCGGCCCCGGTCGATGCCCTGCTTCACGCCGTGGCGGTGGTGAAGGCCGGCGCCTTCGGAATCATCCGGGTGGTCTACGAGGTCTTCGGGGTGGAGTTTGCGGCGGACCTCGGGGTGCTGACGCCGTTGTTGGGGGTGGCGGCTTTCACCATCATCTACGGCTCCCTGCGCGCCCTGTTCCAGGATGACCTCAAACGCCGGCTCGCCTTTTCCACCGTGAGCCAGGTCTCCTACATCGCCCTCGGCGTGGCCATCGCCGGACCCGTCGCCACCATCGGCGGCGTGGTACACCTGGTGCATCAGGGGCTCATGAAGATCACCCTGTTCTTCTGTGCCGGCAACCTCGCCGAGACCCTGGGCATCCATCGCATCAGCGAGATGGACGGCGTGGGCCGGCGCATGCCCTGGACCATGGCGGCCTTCACTATCGGCGCCTTCGGCATGATCGGGGCGCCGCCCATGGCCGGCTTCATCAGCAAGTGGTACCTGGGGCTGGGCGCCCTGGAGGCCGGCCAGGACTGGGTAGTCCTGGTGCTGGCCGCCAGCAGTGCCCTCAACGCCGCCTATTTCTGCCCATCCTCCACCGCGCCTGGTTCGGTACACCACCGGCGACTTGGCACCAGGAGCGGGACTTCGGGTCCCGGGGAGACCGGTCGCGCCTTGCTGGTGCCGCCCTGATCACCGCCGCCCTGGCTTTCGGGGGTCGGCCTGTTGGCATCTCTGCCCTTCAGTCCCCTGGACTGGGCGCAACTCATCACCCGGCGGGAGTTCTACCACCCATGATGGACGGGAACCCCCTGCTGCTGGCGCTGGCACCCCTGGCGCCCCTGCTGTTGGCCCTGATGACGGCCCTGGCGACCGGCAGGGGCCTTGCCCTGGCCCGCGCCCTCGTGCCCTGGGCGGCCCTGCCGGCCCTGGCCGTCGGGCTGATGGGGGATACCCAACTGAGGCTCGATACCGCCCTCATGGGAGCCATGCTGGCGCTGGATGCCACGGGCCGGGTGTTTCTGCTGCCGATGTCGGTGCTGTGGCTCACCACCGCTCTGCTGATGCGCCCGCGCCTGCAGGCCCGGGACGCCGGCGACCTCGCCATCCTGATGTTGCTGGCCATGGCCGGGACCTTCGCCATGGCCGTGGCCGGCGATGGCCTGCTGTTCTACACCGCCGCCGCCATCGCCGGCTACGCCCTCTACGGGGTGCTGGCCATCACCGCAGACACCGGCGGCTGCCGGGCCGCCCGGGTGCTGGTGATATTCCTCATCGCCGGCGACCTGATGGTGTTCGAGGTCCTGATGACCCTCGCCCTAGACGCCACGGCGGCGGACTTCCGGGACCCTGCGCCAGGCCCTGTTGCACACCGCTCACCCCGGCCTCATCCTGACCCTGCTGATGGCCGGTTTCGGCGCCAAGCTCGGGCTCCTGGGGCTGCACTTCTGGCTCCCTCCGGTCATGGTGAGCGGCGGGCGCGCCCTCGCCCCCGCCGTGCTGGCCTTCACCCTCGGCGCCGGCCTGCTGGGCGGCCTGCGGCTGTTGCCGCTGGGGGATCTGACGGCCCCGGTGGCCGCCGAGGTGCTGCGATGGATGGCCTGGGTCACTCTGGCCTATGCCCTGGCGAGCGGGTTTGCTGCAGACCCACCGCCGTGGGGTACTGGCCTACGCGGCCATCGCCCTCGGCGGCCTGTGGCTCGCGGTGCTGAGCCAGCAGTTGCAGAGCCCCGGCGTGTGGCAGGGGGTGGCCGGCCCCCTGGCCACGGTACTCATCCAGGCCACCTTCGCGCTGGCGGCGTTGCTGCTCATGCCGGGCACCGCCGTGAAGGGCATAGTGGGCTGGTCGGCCGTGGTGCTGCTGGCCGCGGCGCCCGGCGCGTTGGCGGCCATGGCCCCCGGCCCATGGTTGCCGGTGGTCTCGGCCATGGGTGTCCTCGGCTTCCTCGCCGCCTCCGCCTTGTTGCGGCATTCCCCCATCCGGCGCGGGCCACCGGCCCATGCCGGCAACGGAGGCTCCACAGTACCCGCCGCCCTCATGGTGCTGCTGGCCCTGGCGGCCGCAGCCTACCGGCCGGTGGCGGGGTGGCCGGTGCTGGCTCCGGCGGCCCTCGTGGTGGTACCGGCCGCCTGGCGGCGGCCTTGCTGGCCCGGCGTTTTCTCACACCCCGCCTGCCTGCCCTGCCACCCGGCGACCTCGTGGTGCCGCTACGCCATCTCCTGCTGGCACTCCGGCGCCATGGGCTGCGGGCCACCAGCCACGGCCGGCCGCGGCCAGGCGATGGCGGCCCGACCCTGGCCGGGCGCCTGGATCCGGCTCCGCCCCGCAAAGACTGGCTGCACGGATCGAGGCGTTCCTCGGGCGCTGGCCCGTGGCGGTCATGGCCGGCCTGCTGTTGGGGCTGTTGCTGGCAGGGCCGGGGGCATGACCGGCAGCGCACTGAAATCAACATGGAAAACGGGGACAATGGCGAGCATGAATGACTCACGCGGCTGGCACCATCTGCCCGGGGACGACGTCCTCTCCAAGGTCGACTCCACTCCCTCCGGCCTCTCCGACGAAGCGGCCCGGGAGCGCCTGGCCAGCCACGGACCCAATAAGCTGCCGGAGCCGCCGCGGCGCAGTGCCCTGACGCGCTTCATGCTGCAGTTCCACAACATTCTGATTGACGTCCTGCTGGCCGGCCGATCACCGCCCTGCTGGACCACTTGGTGGACACGGCGGTCATCATCGCCGTGGTGCTGATCAACGCCCTCATTGGCTTCCTCCAGGAGGGCAAGGCCGAGAAGGCCATGGACGCCATACGGCAGATGCTGGCGCCGCGGGCCTCGGTGCTGCGGGCGGCGATGCCCGCCACACGGTGGACGGAGAACGGCTCGTGCCCGGCGATATCGTGCTGATGGAGGCGGGGGACAAGGTCCCCGCCGACCTGCGCCTGCTCGAAGGCCCATGGCCTGCAGATCCAGGAGGCCATCCTCACCGGCGAGTCCGTGGCCGTGGAGAAGGATATCGCCCCGGTGGCCGCGGAGGCTCCCCTGGGGGATCGGCTTCTGCATGGCCTTCAGCGGTACCACCGTCACCAGCGGCCAGGGCATGGGGGTGCGTCGGCCACCGGCGGTGCATACCGAGAATCGGGCGCATCAGCGGCCTGCTGTCGACCGTGGAGACCCTCACCACCCCCCTGGTGGAGCAGATGGCGATATTCGCCAAGTGGCTCACCCTGTTCATCCTCGCCATCGCCGGGCTCATCCTGGCCTTCGGCTACTTCGTGCTGCACCGCGAGTTCGACGAACTGTTCATGGCGGTGGTGGGCCTGTCCGTGGCCGCCATTCCCGAGGGCCTGCCGGCGGTGCTCACCATCACCCTGGCGGTAGGAGTCCAGGCCATGGCCAGGCGCAACGCCATCGTGCGTCGGCTGCCCGCCATCGAGACCCTGGGCTCGGTATCCGTCATCTGCTCCGACAAGACGGGCACCCTAACCCGCAACGAGATGAGCGTCGCCACCCTGGCCACGGCGGCGCACACCTTTCAAGTGGACGCCGGCGGCTACAAGCCGGCCGGCACCATTTGCCTCGACGACCGGACGGTCGCGCCGGAGGACCATCCGGCCCTGGATGCGGCGGGCCTCGCCGCGGTGCTCTGCAACGACGCCGAGCTGAAGAACCAGGAAGGCTCATGGCTGGTGGAAGGCGACCCCGATGGAAGGCGCCCTGCTCGCCTTCGCCGGGAAGACCGGGCGGTTGGTGGCCGAGACCCGGCAGCAGTGGCAACGCACCGATGTCATCCCCTTCGATTCCAAGTACCAGTTCATGGCCACCCTCAACCATGACCACGAAGGCCATGCCGCCATCTTCGTCAAGGGTGCCCCGGAGCGCATCCTCGCCATGTGCCGCGACCAGCGCAGCGACCCGGGCGCCACGGCGCCCCTGGATGTGGGCTTGTGGCGACAGCGGGCGGAGGAGATCGCACAGCAGGGCCAGCGGGTGCTGGCCCTGGCCATCCGGGAGGTACCGCCGGAGCATACCGTGGTGGAGAACGCGGACGTGGAAGGGACCCTCACCCTCCTCGGCCTGGTGGGCCTCATCGATCCGCCGCGGGAGGACGCCATCGCGGCGGTGCGGGAATGCCATGCCGCCGGCATCGGAGTGAAGATGATCACCGGGGACCACGCCATCACCGCGGCCGCCATCGGGCGCCAGGTGGGGCTGCGCCATCCCGACACCGTCCTCACGGGTCGCGGACATCGACCGACTCGATGACGCCGCCCTCGCCACGGCGGTGTTGGAAACCGACGTGTTCGCCCGCACCAGCCCCGAGCACAAGCTGCGGCTGGTGATGGCGCTGCAGGCCCACGGCCTGTCGGTGGCCATGACCGGGGACGGCGTCAACGACGCCCCGGCCCTCAAGCGGGCCGATGCCGGCATCGCCATGGGCCTGGGTGGCAGCGAGGCGGCCAAGGAGGCCTCGGAGCTGGTGCTGGCGGACGACAACTTCGCCTCCATCGCCGCCGCCGTGCGGGAGGGACGCACCGTCTACGACAACATCAAGAAGGTCGATCAGCTGGACCCTGCCCACCAACGGCCGGCGAGGCCTCCACCATCATCCTCGCCCTGCTCCTCGGCATGACCCTGCCCATCACCCCGATGCAGATCCTGTGGGTGAACATGATCACCGCCGTGAGCCTCGGCATGGCCCTGGCCTTCGAGCCCACCGAGGCGAACACCATGCGGCGCCCACCGCGACCCCGCAACGAGCCCCTGCTCTCAGGCAGCCTGGTGTGGCATATCGTGCTGGTGGCCTCCCTGTTCCTGGCCGGCGTGTTCGGCATCGTACGCCTATGCCATCGACAAAGGCTACAGCCTGGATCTGGCACGCAGCCTGGCCATGAACACCCTGGTGGTGATGGAGATGTTCCACCTGTTCTTTATCCGCAACATGTATGGCACCTCCCTCACCTGGAAGGCGGTACGCGGCACCCGGCGTGGTCTGGCTGGTGGTCATCGTCGGTCACCGTCGGCCAGTTCAGCCATCACCGACCTGCCCCCCTGCAGGCGATCTTCGCCACCGCGGCCATCCCCTTCTCGACGGGGTGCTCATCATCCTCATCGGCATGGCCCTGTTCACCATCATCGAGATCGAGAAACAGATGCGCCTGCGGCTGACCACGCCGCCGACGGAAAGATGAGGAGGACTAGTCCTCCACCGCATGACCGCCACGGCTGCCACCGTGGAACATGACCACGGGCGGCCGATTCGTCGCAGAACTGGATCGCCAGCGAGCCCGGCATTATCCACGTTCAGCCGGTAGAAGTTCTCGTGAGGGAAGGTGATCGAGGACCCCGCCGAGGATGGCGCGGATCGCCCCGGCATGGTCTTGACCCGCCGGCGACCGCTCGCCCTGGTGTGGCCCGTGGTCCACTGCATGCCAACCGGCCGTCACGCGGCTGGCGATATCTGGCCAGCGGCTCGGCACCTCGCCTAGGGCGGTTGGCCATGGGCGCGGCATCGAAGCGCCCGAGGCTCCGCCCCCAATTCGGCCTGCAGCTCGTCGCGACTGCGGCCTTCCCACACACCGAAGCCCACCTCCATGAAGCGGGGCTCCACGTGCAGAGGGACGCCGTCGGTCTGGGTTAGGGCCTCGGCGAAGGCCCGGCAGCGGATGAGCGGCGAGGTGATGACCCGCTGCCAGGGTCGGTCCTCACCCACCGCATGCCACATCTGTTGCCAGCCCCGTTCGCTCGAGGGGATTCGTCCCGCTGGCCACGATAGCGACGCCCGCCCACCGGCTCACCGTGGCGGATGAGGTCCACGAAACCCCGGGTCATGGGCCCTTCCCTGCGAGCAGCCGGTGCAGCCGCGGCCAGGCGAAGCGCGGCCCCGGGATCGGTCTTGCGTACAAGGGCGATGTCGCCAACTGCCGCCCACCATGTCGTCGACCGATGGCGGGGCCGGTGGCGCCGGATTCTCCGGATCAGCCGCCGCCAGGCGGGTGTATTGGATGTCCTCATAGGGGTCGTCATCGGTGCCTTCCAGCTCGATGCCGATGGAGAAATCGTTGCAGGCGCCGCGGCCGCGGAAGCCCGAGGGCCCGGCATGCCGCGCCCGGCCGTGCAGGGGCACGTACTCGGTGAGGCCGCCCGCGGCGGTCGATGAGCAAATGGGCGGACACTCTGAGACCCTCTATCTTCCTGGAGGAAGACGGTCTTGCCGGCGCGGGTCCAGGGTGTTGGTGAACAGGGCATCCACCTGACCCTGGCCGCCGCCATATTGGCCGGGGCGGCAGGGAGATGCCATGCACCACCACCAGTTCCACATCGCAGCCCGCACAGGGCTCCGTTGGTCGCAGTTCGGGGACACCACCCCGGGCGGCGCCCTCCGCCAGCCAGCCCGTGGTCCCGTCGAGGGCGATGGCGCTGCCCTCCTCGGGGCTTTTTACCATGTTTCCGCGGGCCTTTGGTTACAGGGTGTCGCGCACCCTCGCCGGCGCCGCGCGGCTGCCGCGTCCTCGCGATCGGCCACGCCCGGCGAGGATGAGGAGGATAGTCGCCGCCGTCGGCCTCGTAGGGGGCGAGCACCTCGAGGCCCCGATTCTTCCAGCAGGGCCGCCAGGGCCGGATAGGCGGACTTGCCGCTGATCTCCGTGAGAATGGCCTCGCCCTCGTCGAACTCGATGACATGATCCAGGCGTCCCAGCCGCACCCGTTGGGGGCGCAGGGAGGCCAGGTACATCTCGATGCGGCGCTTGGAGGGATTGAAGCAGGCGTGGTGGGCGAAGGCCGTGGGGTCGAAATCGGCCTCCAGCTCGCGGTTGAGAACCTCGAGCAGGTCGAGGTTGAAGGCGGCGGTGACGCCGGCGGCGTCGTTGTAGGCGGCATGGAGCCGGGCCGGATCCTTGAAGCGGTCGGCCCCCAGCAACAGCCGGTCGGCGGGCTTCATGCGGGCCGCCAGCTCCGTGAGGAAGGCCACCGCCTCGTCGTGGCTGAAGTTGCCGATGGTCCCCCCCAGGAACACGTAGAGGGTGGTCTCGGCGAAGGCCGGCAGGTGGTCGAGGCCGGCATGGTAATCCCCCACCAGGGGCATTCACCGTCAGCCAGTCATAGTCCGCCACCAGGCCCTGGCCGCGCTCCAGCGTGGCTCCCGGCACGCCTGAAGGGCGCGTAGACGCTGCGGGCAGCCGGCCGCCGCGCAGGCATCGAACAGGCGGCGGGTCTTGCGCGAGGTGCCGCCCAGCTCCACGATATGGAAGGGATGGACCGTATCCACGATGTGCGCCGCATGGCGCCGCAGCAGGGCGTCCTCCACCCGGGTGGGGTCGTGCTCGGGGGGTCGTCAGATGCGGTCGAAGAGGTCGGGAACCCCTGGGCGTCGGTGAGAATATACTTGGGCGGCAGGGGAGCGGGGCCGGCTGTGCACCAGCCCCTGGCGAGGGCGTCCGCCTCCAGGCTGGACGCCGGACGGGCCGGGGGAACGGCGGCGGCGCTCGAGCCGGTCGACCGCCTGCGGGCCGTCCGTCGATGTAGTCATGGGAATGGATCCTCCAACGACCATCCGCCGCGGATCGGCGTGGGACCGGAGAGACGAAAACCGCCCGGCGGCGGGTACCTTCCGCCCGCACGGGCGGCCGGCAGGGCGGTGGTTCCCGGCATGACAGCCGCCTCCACCACCAGATGCCAGCCGATGGACGCGATGGGATGGTCAGGCGATCGCTTCAGGCCGGCGCCATGTTCTCCGGGGGCCAGAGCGCCGGGGATGTCCCGCGCGTATCCCGGCGCCCACCCCTCCGTGGGGATCGAGGGCGATTTACGATGTAGGAGGCCACGCCCTGCCGCCGATTGGGCGCTGGGAGCGCCACGGCCCAGGGTTAATCGCCGAGGGGCTCGCATCCTCCGGGGCGAATCGCCGAGGGGGCTCGGCTCCTACCGGGAGGCGATTTACGATGTAGGAGGCCAGCCCCCTGGCCGATTGGACAGTTGCCGCTGAGTCTTTCGGCCACGAAAAACGACCGCCAACTGCCGGAATCCCTCGCGCTGGCACCGGGAAAAGGCCAACCGCCCTTCTCCGACCTTCCCGCGCCTTTCGCGGATTTTCGTGGTTAAACAAACTAGAGGTCGGTTACCCCGCAACCGACATCCCCGCTCGGGAACGGCCCCGGCGAGAGCCCGGGCCACTTCGTCGTGACCGGCGCGCTCTCGCCAGGGTCGTGGCGGTGTCGCCGCCCTGGTCCGCGAGTTCGACGTCGGCCCCCCGTTCCACCAGCAGGGTGGCGGTGGCGGCGTGGCCGTTGGCGGCGGCCGCCATTAACGCCGTGCGGCCGCGGGCGTTCTGGGCATCGGGGTCGCCGCCCTGGGCCAGCGGCAGGCGCCGAACGCCTCGGCCTGGCCGTCGCCGGCCGCCTCCATGATGGCGGTCTGGCCCCGCTGGTCCGCAAGGTTGGGGTCCGCCCCTTCGGTAAGAGGGATCCCCGCCGCCGTGGCGTTGCCGTAATAGGCGGCCGCAGCAGGAGAGCCGTGCGGCCCGCGGCATCGGGCTCCCGTTCGCCACTGCCGCGCATCACCAGGTCCTTCACCTCCTCGGTGCGGCCGTCCCGGGCGGAGGCCGTCGGCGCCGGGTCTCGAGGTCGGGCTGGGCGACGGCGGCGCGGCGGAGAGCGGCGAGGGAAGGAGCAGCCGGCAGCTTCGTACCATCATGGCCTCGCGCTCATGCCCTTCAGCACCAAATCCGTGAGGCTGACGATGCCGGCCACTCACGGTCCCTGACCACCGGAGCACGGGACAGCTCGAAGCGGGTGAACGGCGACGGCACAGTAGCGGATGTCGGCCATGTCCGGTGCACATTGGCGCGGGCTTGCAGATGGATCTCGTCGTTGATGCGGTGGGGGCGCGAAATCCTTCGCCAGCACCTTGCGCGCGATGTCCGAGATCGACAGCGTCCACCTCGTCGTGCTCGTCCCGCTTCTGCACCGATATGGCGCTTGGTCTCCACGTGCTTCGTCTGCGCCAGGGCCTCGGCCACCGTGGCCATGCCATCCACGGTCGAAGGAGGTCTTCATCACCTCCGACACCTTCATGATCCGACTCTTCTCAATCATAGCTCGCCCTCCACCGTTGCTCTCAGAAGCTCGGCCTGATCGGCAGCGCCCACCGGCGTCTCCGCATCGACCTGGAAAGCGATGCCCGTGCCCTTCCTGGCGGTGAACTCGCCGATGTCCATGATGGTCTCGAGGATGCGCCCGCTCAGGTGCTCCTCCACCAGGAACAGCAGCACGTTGCCGCGCTCGGTGGTGCAATTGAGCCGAAGAAGGTCTTCTCCTTCTCGATGCCCTCCCCGGGCGCTGTTGATGACGGTGGCACCCGTGGCGCCGGCGTCCCGCGCCGCCTTGAGCGCCGCGTTCGGTCTCGTCCATCCACCAGGGCGATAATCAGCTTGAAATGCATGTCGACAACCTCCACCGGCGTGGACACGCCGAATACCAGCTTTCCATGCCCCCACCCTTTCCGGGCTTCGGCGCCCGTGGGAGCACCCCGTCAATGACAATCAACCGCCGCCTCCCAATCTTCGCATCGTTCATCCCGGGGCATCATTCAGCGACATCTCGGGACCGCGCCCGCCATTCAGTTGATCTGGGCATAGCCCATACCGGTCATGATGGGGAACATAGGCGGAAGGCGATCGGCCGAACGGTACAGGCAGGTATTTCCTTCCACGGCGCATCCTCGCGGCGGGGCCCAGCCCAGGCCATCACCGGCATGCTGACCGTTGATGTGGTCGCCCACGAAGTCGTAGGCCAAGGCGATGATCAGCCGCGGCGCGGAAGAGGGTCTGCACCATCACCACCACGTAGGCGGCCATGCCCAGTGCAGGGGCGTGCCCGTGACGATGCGGTAGGTGCCGAGGAGGCGATGGCGAACAGGCGGCCGGCAGCCGCAGCCCCCATGCCCGGATGGCGCCGCCGGACACCTCCTGGGCCTTCATGGCCACGGCGATGAGGGCCGGTTCGGCGATGGCGACAGCGAAACCGATGGCCAGGGCGAAGAGATCGACCCGATGATGATCGTGCCACCGCCGCCGCCTTGGGAAACGGCACACCGGCACCATGGCTGGATGCCGGATGCCCCCGTGAGCTGGCGGGCCATGAATCTCCCCGAGGGGAAACAGGGCCTCCTGCAGCCCCACCAGAAAGCGGTCAGCCCCACCAGCACGTAGATGAAGCCGACCAGCACCTGCACCGGGTTCGCGATGGGCCGCACGCAGTCCAGGAACTGGAAGACGAAGATGATGACCACGATGGGCAGCACATCCCAGATGGTGGACAGGCCGGTGTCCATCGAGGGTGCGCAGGGTCTCCATTCAGTACGCCATGCCGTAACCCATGACGAAGATCATCGGTGTGAGGGAGGCGAAGGCGATGAGACCGAAACCGTCACCATGGGGTTACGGCCCTCGATGCTGGAGGCCAGACCGACACCGAGGGCCGTCACCAGGGGCACGGTGATGGTGGAGGTGGTGACGCCGCCGGAGTCATAGGCGACGCCGGTGATCTCCTTTGGGGCGAAACCGGTCATCACCACCACCGGATGCGCCGATGATCAGGCACTGGATGGGCCAGCCCGGATGATGCGCAGCACACCCATGACGATGGCTACCCCCACCGCCAGGGCCACGGTGTAACGCAGCCCGGCGGCATCGGCATCGCGGGCCTCATCCGTGGCCGCGATGACCCGGCCCGCCGCCGCCACCTCGGCGGCCTTGCGGCTCGCGCGATGAGGGCGGGTTCCGCCACCGTGGTGCCGAAGCCCAGGGCGAAGGCGAAGAGCAGCAGCCACGGCAGGCTGCCCTTGCGGGCGAAGGCATGGGCCATTGTCTCCCCCAGAGGGAACAGGGCCATCTCCGGCGCGGATGAACAGGGTGAGCCCAGCCACCACCGACAGGGTCCCCACCAGGATGCGGCCGGACTTCGGGGATCGTGGAGTTTATGCAGCACCAATAGCTGGAAGCCGGCAATCACCAGCAGAATGGGCGCCAGGTCCCGCGCGCTGCTTGTCATGGCCTGCAGGAAGCGCAGGAGCCCCTGTGTCATGGATTATGCCGTAGCTTTCGGTGGGTTAATCGTTCCTGAGCCTGGCATAGGCTTGAAGAGAGCAATACGCCCTCATGTTACGATTTACGGCCATTGGACGCCACGCCATGAACCGCCCCAATCCCCAAAGCACCCGCAGCATCGGCATCGCCATGACCATCGGCGCCTGGATCGTCGGTCTCGGCCTGGTGACCCTGCTGTTCCAGGTGCGCTCACCCAGCGGGACAAGCCCAACCAGGACCTCGCCGTCAGTATCGATGGTGGGGACGAGGTCGTGCTCAAACGCAACCGCATGGGCCATTACGTCGCCGGGCACATGAACAAGCGGAACCCGTTGTGGAGTTCCTGCTGGATACGGGGGCCACCACAGTATCCATCCCGGCCGCCTGGCCCGCGAACTGCACCGGGCCTGCGCGGGCCACCCCATGCGCGCCAACACCGCCGCGGGTCAGGTGACGAGCTACGCCACCCGCCTCGACAGCGTGCAACTGGGGGGCATCACCGAGCGGGACGTGTGGGCCACCATCAACCCCGGCGTGGACCTGGACAAGGTGCTGCTGGGCGTGAGCTTCCTGAAGCGCCTGGAAATAGCCCAGCGCGGCGACACCCTGACCCTGCGCGCCCCCGGGGACTAAAACGATTGCTCCTGTAGGAATGATCCGGACCTGCTAAAAGCGTAACCGGTCGGGTGGCCACGGGTGATTGCTTCGCCCGCGGCTCCCACAGAATCCGGACGTGCCCAATTAAGGCATCCGGCTCCTCGATGTAGCAAACGCTACGTGGCGTACCGCCACGTACCCGCTGGTCAAGACAGGCCCTCGGATGGGCATGGCCCACCTGCCCGGGCTGCGCTCGCCGGTGCCACGCACTTCCCGTTGTCGCGTTCGGGATGATTCCTCGCGGCTCGATGTCTGCGTCATCTGTCCCTCCCGAAGCTGTCTGCACCGGCCGGCCGCTTCCTCCCGTGGGGTCCTCTCGGTGTGAGTTCCCCACGCTCATCGGTACTATCCGCCGACTCCGAATGCTCATCCGCCATCCCGCCGCACTTCGTTGCCTTCGCTTGGCGGTACCTTGCGTCGTGCAGCGTCTTCGCGTCCACCACGCCCGGCACCCCTCGGTGGTCGTTCCTGGGGCACTATCTCATGCGACGCCCGCATCGCACTACGCGCAAGGAGCGCATGGAGCCCTCTCCAGGTTCCTGGGTGACCCCTCGTGTACACGCCCTGCCCCTCCGACCCCGGTGGGGAGCGCGGACCCGACCCACTCGGTCCGCACCCTGTTGCCTTCCGTCACTTCGAGAAGCGTCGGCCCCACATTTGCGCCTTTCGAGGCTCTATCACACGGCCTGCACACCCCCTGGTGTACGCTTCGCCGAACGGGGGCGCCCCCAATCCACGCAACACTCGGTTCCGGTCGCGGGATCCGGCCTTACCGGTTCGGGACTTGCGCGCCGACGGGGTCACAACGAAGGTTGCAAGTCGTTACATTTCGCGCGAGTTATTTCAGGAGTTTGCGGATTTCGGATTTCGGACGGATTTTTAAAGAAGCGTTGGCGTAATCGCTGTACCGGGAGTTATGAGGGAGCGAAGTTCCACCATCCGTCGCGGAGTTGTCGATAGACGTTATCAGGAAATCAACGACGTCTTCTCAAGACCTGCTCGTGCAAGGGTGTGAGCCCCTTGAGGGTGGAGCGGATGGGGCTGCCGTCTTGAAGGATGGTGCTGAGGTTGATGCCCTCGAAGAAACGACGGATCACCCGCCAGGTCGGCGCCTTGGTCTTCAGCCGTGAAGAAGCGGATGGGTGGCGCTGATATTGTGCTCATGCATCTGGGCCCGGATTTTGCGTTCGATGAGGCTCAGCAGCATCGAGGCGACGAACCACGGCGAACCTTGTGGATTGGTCGCAACCTCGAATACGTGGGTTATGTTTGGGGTTGGGAACATTTAGCACAGAGCCATAATCGAGGGGCAGGTCGTGAACGAGTTTACCAGTGATTACGTGGGATTAGATGTACACAAGGGACAGCATTGCGGTCGCGGTGGCGGGTTGGGGACGGGGCGAGCCGGTGTACCGTGGGGACGATTGGGCCTACGGCGGCGGCGGTGACAAAGCTGGTGAAGCAGGCTGAGTCCGGATGGTGAGGTGCTGAGCTTCTGTTATGAGGCGGGGCCCTGCGGTTACGGGCTGTACCGTGACTCTGACGGCCGTTGGGTCACGAGTGCGACGGTGGTGGCCCCGTCGTTGATTCCGCGCAAGGCGGGGAGCGGCTGAAGACGGACCGGCGCGATGCGCTGATGCCTGGCGCGGCTGCACCGGCCGGGCGAGCTGACGGCGGTGTGGGTGCCGGACACTGGAGCAGGAAGCCATGCGCGATCTGACCCGGGCCCGTGACGACATGAAGTCGCTCGGAGCTGCAAGGCCCGCCAGCGGCTGGGCGCTTTCCTGCTGCGCCACGGGCAGGTGTATCGCGAAGGGACGAGCCGCTGGACCCAGGCGCATTTGCGCTGGCTGGAGCGCGGTCGAAATCCGATACGCCCGTGCAGCAGATCGTGCTGCAGGAGTACATCGAGGCTGTCAAGGTCGCCCAGCGGCGGGTGGCACGACACTGGAGGCGCAGATGCGCCGGGCGCTGAAGAGCTGGTCTCTGCGCGCCGGTGGTAGAGGCCCTGATGGCGCTTGCGCGGGGTCAGTCTCATCACGGCCATGACGACGCTGGCGGAGTTGGGTGACATCACCCGCTTCGACTCGCCCACGCCAGCTGATGGCCTATCTGGGACTGGTGCCGAGCGAGCACTCCAGCGGCGGGTCGCGGCGCCAGGGCAGCATCACCCGCACCGGCAACGGCCATGTGCGCCGGGTGCTGACGGAGGCCGCTTGGAACTACTCGCTTCCCGGCGCGCACAGACGCGGTGCATCGAGCGACGGGCCGAGCAAACCTCGCCGGCGGTGCAGGCCATTGCCTGGGCGGCGCAGAAACGCCTGTGCGGGCGCTACCAGGCCCTGATGCGGGCCGGCAAGGAGAAGAACCGGGTGACCAGCGCCGTGGCACGGGAACTGGCCGGCTTTATCTGGGCGATCGCCTGCGAGGTCATGGGCAGGCCGCACGCCAGTCGAGGCAGCTGGCCTGATGTCGTGCCCGTCAGTGGTTTGGGTTCAGGGTATGGGAGGCCGGTGAGGAGAACCCCTGGCGCTCCTATGTGGCGTCCTCTTGCGGGAGGGCAGACCCTCGACCGTAGAGAAGGGCAGCTCCGCGACGCAGTGAAGTCCGGTCGGTAACCAACCCACGCATATCAGAGTGATCCACCGTCGCTAAACGCCTTCCGTGTCCTGAACTGAAACCATTGACGGGAAACACAAAGATGAAGAACCAGTGCCAGTAGTTGACAGGTCAATCCATATCAGGAGCATGGCCTCGATGCGCGGGTTATTTTTGAATACCGGGCGACCTGCAAGACGGTCTTCCGGCGCTGAAGCGCTTCTCCAGATGGGGTTGGTCCTTGTAGGCGAGGAAGACCTCCTCGGGAGATAGGTCGGTATTGTGCAGCAGCGGGAACAGTCCGTCGGTGCGCCGGGCGGCGGCGATGGCGCGGTCGTTGCGCTGCCAGTGCAGCTCGAAGGTGACGTGCTCGCGGGTTTCGTGCCGGCTGTTGGGGCCGGGGCGTCCGGGCCGACTTTCACCCTTTTCGGAGCGGTGGTGCTCGCTCAGCTGCGCGTCGATGTCGGGATGGGCGCTGCCGAGCGCCTTGTCGCCGGCCTTTTCGATGGCCTGCCGGGACTTGAGTCGATGCCGGCCGAGCTTGCCGGCCAGTTCGGTTGGCGCCTGTTCGGCCTTGTCGAGGGTCCGATCACGATTGCCTCGTTCCAGGCGGCTTTGCTCTCGGTGTGGACCCACACGATGCGATGGCCCTGCCAGCTGTGGGGCCTGGAACCGGCGATCGTGTTGTTCGTCGCCTTTCTTGCGCGGATTGGGGCGGCTCAGCTGCTGTTGCCAGGGGATGTGGGTTCCTCGCCGGATCTGCTCGAGGAAGGCGGTGACGGGCTTGAAGTTCCGGGGCATGACGGTGATGAACTGCCCGCCGTGTTGGGCGATGCGGTCGAGGTTGTCCTGGGCGCAGAGCTTTCTGTCGGCGACGTCGATGAAGTCGCTGCGGCCGAGCAGCTGGCGTAGCGCCTGCCAGTTGGTCTGATGGGTGGTGGCGTCGCTGCGGTTGCCGTCTTCCCAGTGCAGTGGCGGCACATGGCCGTCGGCGGTGACGTTCAGGCCGAAGGCGATCTGCTTGCAGTCTGGCCGGTGGTCTTTGTTGTAGCCGTGGCGGGGGATGAGCGCATCGGGATTGGGGTCTCGTAGGCGCCCGTGAGGGTCACGCTGGTGGTGTCGTTGTGCCAGCGCTCGGTTTTCGAGTTGGTGGACCTTAATGACCCGTGCGCTCAGCTCCGTGAGCAGGAGCCGATCGGCATCGAATAGCTTGTCGAGCACCCGCGCGCTGCGGTCGTCGTTGTACTTCTGCGCCTGCGTTCCCGGCTCGCCCAATCCATCCGTAAAGGGCTCCAGCCACTGTGGGATGTGGTACAGCGGCGTCGGGGCGTGCAGGATGTTCGTGAGCACCATGCACAGCACCTGCGCCGGTTCGATTTCGGCATTCGTGTCATTGGGGACGTACTTGTCGAACAGCGCATAGAGCTGGAGTTCCTGCATGGCGTGCTTGAGCAGCGGCATCGCATCGACTTGTTGGGTCCGGGTATCGAGATCGTTCATCGGCTATGGGCACAGGCGTTGGTTTGAGCCCATAGCGTGCCGCTTCCCCGCGCCCTTGCCTACTAAAATTTTGATCGGGCCATAACGAGTTGATCGACAAGCCATTGAGTTGCCACACAAATCCATGCACCATCCACCCTACATTCATACGCCTTCGCGCCAACCAAGTAATTCGGAAAAACTTCGTCGCGGGGCGCGAAATGTAAGGTGAAAGGTTTCAAGTCGTTTCATTCCTCGATACTTCTTTCCTCCTTTCCCAGGCTTTGCCTGGCGCACCGAAAGACGCGAAACAACACGAAAAGGGAAAAGGTCAGGAAGGAGTGGCCCGGCACGGGGTGCGTGGGGTGGGATTGAATGTCGGGATGAATCCCGACACTACAGCCGTGCCACAGGAACAGGCGGCGGCTGATCCTTGTAGGTCGGGCTTCACCCGACACCCACTAAAAGCGTAACCGGTCGGGTGGCCACGGGTGATTGCTCACCCGCAGCTCCCGCGAATCCGGACGTGCCCAATTAAGGCATCCGGCTCCTCGATGTAGCAAACGCTACGTGGCGTACACCACGTACCCCGCTCGTCAGAGACAGACCCTCGGATGGGCATGGCCCACCTGCCCCGGGCTGCGCTCGCCAGTTCCGCGCGCTTCCGTTGTCGCGTTGGGATGATCTCGCGGCTCGATGTCCGCGTCATCTGTCCCTCCGAGAAGCTGTCTGCGCCGGTCGGCCGCTTCCCTCCCGTGGGTCCTCTCGGGTGAGTTTCCCCCACGCTCATCGGGTCCTATCCGCCGACTCCGATTGCTCATCCGCCATCCCGCCGCACTTCGTTGCCTTCGCTTGGCGGTACCTTGCGTCGTGCCGTCTTCGCGTCCACCCGCCCGGCACCCCTCGGGTGGTCGTTCCGGGGCCTTTTCTTAGGCGACGCCCGCATCGCACTATCCGCAAGGAGCGCATGAGCCCTCCCAGGTTCCTGGGTGACCCTTGTGTACATGCCCTGCTCTCCGACCCCGGCGGGGAGCACGACCCGACCCACTCAGTCCGCACCCTGTTGCCTCCCGCCCCTTCGAAAGCGTCGGCCCCACGCTGCGCCTTTCGAGGCTCTATCACGCGGCCTGCACACCCCCTGTGTACGCTTCGCGGCGAACGGGTCGCCCCCAGCCCGCGCGACGCTCAGAGTTTCCGGTGGCGGGTCTGCCTTACCGGTTTCAGGACTTACACCGACGGTGCACGGTGGAACCGTTTCAAGCCGTTTCATTCCTCAGATACTCTCTTTCCTCCTTTCCCAGGCTTTGCCTGGCGCCACCGAAAGACGCGAGAACAACGCGAAAAGGGAGAAGAATCGGGGATGAGGGGCCGGTTTGAAAAGGCGCACCGGATCCACCCGTTTCGGCGTCAGCGGAGCCGACGCACGAATGGTAATCTTTTCCCATTTACCCCTTCCCATTTCCCCTGGGGAGAGAGGACAGGGTGAAGGCATGTTGGGCGGGGATATGGGGGCAGAAGCTGTCAGTCGGCTCTCGGCAGCCGACGGGAGTCTTGGCGGTTTGCCGGCACGGATGTCGGTTGCCGAGAGCAACCGACGTGCCGTGCACCGAACAGGGCGGTGGCAAATGTTCTGTAGGTCGGGCTTCAGCCCGACAGCCCGCGCGGTGGTTCGGCCCGGCACGGGGTGCGTGCGGGTCGGATTGAATGTCGGGATGGATACCCGACCTACAGCCCGTGCCACAGGAACAGGCGGTGGCCGCCGCTGATCCTCCAGGTCGGGCTTCAGCCCGAGCGGCCCGCGGGTGGCTGGCCCGGCGCCAGGTGCGTGGCGGCGGAGTCGAAGGTCGGGATCGAACCCGACCTCGAGCCGCGGCGCGGCAGCGATGTGCCTTCGGAGCGCGTCGTCGTTGACCACGGTGCCGCCGGGCGCCTCGGAGCCCGGGCGATGACGACGCGTGAGCGATCCAGTCCGTGAGGTAAGGGAGAACCCGCCAATGGGAGACCGTCGAACCCGCTGCTCGAATCCTGTCGGGCTTCGTCTGGGGGCCGCGCGATGCTGGCCCTGCTGCTCGGCGTGGGCATCTACCTGACGGTGGGCCTGCGTTTCATGACCGTCGGCCGGGCATCGGCGCGGATCGCCGCGGCCTGTGGCGGAGTCCGGCACTCCGCCGAGGAGGGCGACATCACTCCCTTCCAAGGCCCTCATGACCGCCCTGGCCGCCGCCATCGGCACCGGCAACATCGCCGGCGTGCGCCGCGGCCATCCGGCCATCGGCGGCCCCGGGGCGGTGTTCTGGATGTGGGCTCATCGGCCCTGCTCGGCGTGGCCGCCGAGTACGCCGAGGCCGGTGCTGGCGGTCCGCTGCCGGGAAGACCGACGAGGCGCCGGCATGCATGTGCGGCGGCCCCATGTTGCTACGTCAGGAACGGCCTTCGGCACCGCTGGCAGTGGCTGGGCCTGCTGTTCGCCGTGTTCGGCATGGTGGCGGCCTTCGGCATCGGCAACACCATCCAGTCCAACTCGGTGGCCGAGCGCCGTGGCCGCCAACTTCCATGTCTCCACCTGGGTCACCGGGCTCCTCCTGGCCGTCCTCGCGGGGCGCGGTGATCCTGGGCGGCGTTCGCCCGCATCGCCGAGGTGGCGGCGCGGCCGTGCGCCCTTCATGGCCATCGCCTATTTCCTGTGCGCCTGATCATCATGGGCTCCAGGTGGACCAGGTACCCGCCGCCCTCGCCGACCGATCGTAGGCGATGCCTTCGCCCGGCACCGCGGCGGCGCAGCGGCCTTCCGCAGCGCCAGCGTCTGGATGGCCGTCGGTCGGCGTCGCCCGCGGGGTGTTCTCCAACGAGGCGCGGCCTCGGCGAGCGCCCCCATCGCCGTGCCGCGGCGCGCCCGGGAACCCGGTGCGCACGGGCGCCATCGGGCTGCTGGGCGCCTTCATCGACACCATCATCGTCTGCACCATGACGGCCCTGGTGATCGTCATCTCCGGCGCCTGGATCACCGGTGGAGCCGGAGGCCCACTGTCTGCGGCGGCGCTTCGACGCCGGGCTACCCCGAGGGGCGCTACGTGGTGAGCATCGGCCTCATCATCTTCGCCTTCACCACCATCCTCGGCTGGAGCTACTGCGGCGAGCGTTGCGCCGAGTTCATCTTCGGCGTGCGGGTCATCCTGCCCTACCGGCTGCTGTGGATCGTCGCCATCCCCTGGGGGCCCTGGCCGCCGGTGAGAACGAGGGGGTGAACCTGCTGTGGCTGCTGGCGGACGCCATGAACGGCCTCATGGCCGTACCCAATCTCATCGCCCTGGCCCTGCTGTCGCCGGTGGTATTCAGCCTCACCCGCCAGTACCGCGCCGCGCGCTCGGATGAGACACGCCCGTAGATGTCGGGGACCGTGACGCCACGAAGACCGAACGGGATATTCGGACCCGCCCATCGAGGAAGCCCCATGCCCGCCCGCGCGAATCTCCGTAACACCGTCGCCCGCGCCCTGGCCGAGGACATCGGGCGCAGCGAGCGTCACCGCCGCCCTGGTGCCGGAGGATGACGACGCCTCGGCCGTGGTGACCAGCCGCGAGCACGCGGTGCTGGCGGGCGGACCGTGGTTCGACAAGGTGCTACCTGCAGGTCTCTCGACGGCGCCGCCCAGGTGAACTGGACGGCCCGGGACGGCGACGTGGTGCAGGCCCGACCGGATGCTGTGCACCAGTGGATCGGCCGCGCCCGCCGCCTGCTCACGGCCGAGCGTCGCCGCGCCTGGAACGCCTTCCTCCGAACGTCCTGTCGGGCACCGCCACCGTCGCCCGCCACTACGTCAAGCGGGGTGCCGGGGACAGCGGCGGTGCCCATCCTCGATACCCGCAGAGCACCGGTGCCGGGCCTGCGCACCGCCCGGGAAATCGCCGTGGCCTGCGGCGGCGGCACCCAGCCACCGCATGGGTCTCTACGACGCCGTGCTCGTCGAGGAACCGCATCGCCACCGCCGGCTCCATCGGCCCCGCGAGCTCGCTGACGCCCGGCGCAAGCTCGAGCGACCCAGACCACCGTGGAGGTGGAGGTGGAGGACCTGGCCCAGTTGCGGGAGGCCCTGGCCAGCGACGTCGACCGGCCCCGAGTCCTGTTCGACGACCTTCGCCGTGGAGGACCTGGCCCGCGCCGGTGGCCGTCAGCCGGCGGCCGCGTCCCCCTCGGCGGCCTCGGGCAAACGTCAACCTTCAAGACCGTCGCCGACGTCGCCGCCAGCGGCGTGGACTTCATCTCCGTGGGGGGCATCACCAAGCACATTCACGCCGTGGACCTGTCCATGCGCTTCGTCTGAGGGGGGCGGGAATCGGGATCGGGGATCGGGGTCAGGATCGGGGGTCAGGGTCGGGGGTCGGGGGTCGGGGGTCGGCCAGCTACGCTCTATGCTGGCAGGTGCTGTAGGGCGGAACAAGCAGAGCGGTTCCGCCGTTGCGGGGGCGGTGGATGCAGCACCCCAATCCCGCCGATTTCCGACCCCGCCTGGCATGCGCCGGGAATAGGGCATCTTCCCCGACCTCTGCCCCGGGAGGATGCAAGGGAACGGCGACATCGGCTTACCTTCGGGAACCGAATGGAAGGAACTAGCGAGCTGGCCGCCGTCGCGCCGCGAGTCCCGGCGGCTGGCGGGGCTGATTGCTTTCCCCTGCGGGTACCCCAACGCCAAGGACGCAGACCCGTGATCGACTCCCGCACCTTCCCCCGCAACGGAGACAAAGAGAACTCCGCCTTTTTCGAGGACTACCTCGGGCGCCTCCTCGCCGAGCGCGACGCCAGCGGCCTCACCGACCTCATCCGGGAGGTGGAGGCGGTGATGCTCACCGTGGACCCGGGCCGCTCGGCCAAGTACATCGGCGAGCTGTGCCTGATGACGCCCTACCATTACCTGGTCACCCTGGAGAGCGAGACCCACTTCACCCACGTCCTGCGCATCGACATGGACTCCCCCGACCTGCTGGTGCGGGAGGTGAAGGACCCCAACATCCGCGGCATCTTCCGCAGCCTCAACGAGGTCTATCCCATCGGCGCGCGCAAACCCAACAGCCGCTACATGGGGGAGATCCTGCGGGTCACCAACCTCCACGAGGTGGCGGCCGCCCAATCCGGGCGCGGCTTCCGCTTCTTCTCCGCCGACGAGGTGCGGCGCCTGGAACTGCCGGGGAATCTGGCAGTCAGCAAACCCTCCCCCTACACCCACAACATCGTGGCCTACATGGAACGCCCCGGGGAACAGCGGCGCATCTACGCCCTCGGTATCAGCAGCATCCGCGACGACATCCAGGCCGTCTACGAAGAGGCCAAGGCCCTCCAGGGCCGCCTCGGCCTGGACGGCCTCATCCTGCCGGTGGACCACCTGGCGACCCGGGTCTACAGCCAGAATCGCGAGGTGGCCATCCTGGAGTGGCTGTCCCTGTCCAGCTACTACTACTGGGGCTCCTACGACATCCGCGACCAGAACTCCTCCACCAACGTCACCAAGAGCGTCCATTTCCACCAGGAGGCCCGCAGCCCCGCCAAGGTGTTCACGGCCAACAACACACCCTACTTCGTCAATCATCTGGACGGCCTGCCCTCCCCCACGGAGAACTTCGTGCGCAACTACGGCCCGCGGCTGCACCACATCGCCGTGGGGGTGCGCGACGGCGATCAGGGCGGGGTGGAGAACATCGAATACGTGGTACGCCACATCGAGGAGCAGGGCACCCGTTTCCTGCTGGACGTCATCGGCTCCAAGGAGCAGGGCCTGAAGCAAATCTTCTCCAGCGCCTCGGAACACTCGTCCCTCATCATCGAGTACGTGCAGCGCTTCGGCGACTTCGATGGCTTCTTCGCCCGCGACAACGTGGCGGAACTCACCCAGGCCGCCGGCGCCGACGAGGAGTTGCTGGATATGCAGGCCGCCGCCCAGACCACGGCACCGCCGGCCGGCGGCCTGCACTGATATGGCGCGCCCCCGCCATCACCATCGCACCAGGCGTTGCCCGGCCCACGGCGCGGGCCACTCGGGCGCGGCGGTGGGCGAAGCCCGCTCCCGCCGGTCTCGCGAGACAGGCTCCACTGCCACACCGCCATCCGTCCGTCATTGACCCGGGCCCAGGAGGAGAATCGCCATGAACCTCAACCAGACCAAACGCGCGGAGGACGGCTGCCGGCGGGAGCGCCTGCGCCTGATCCGCCAGATCAATCTCAAGCTCGCCACCCTGGGGCAGCCCATCCACCAAGTGTGTGACGACACCGAGACCCAGATCGCCGCCCAGGACCTGTTGCGGGTGTTCCGCCAGCAGCGGCATCTGCTGGCGGAATATCAGTGCCCCGTGGACGAGCGCATCGGCGACTTCATTACCCGCTACCTGGCGGAGCATGGCCTGCATGTGAACGCCGTGCTGCCCCGGGACTCCTTCATCCTCGACCGCCCCGGGCTGGCCCGGGAACTGTCTCTGCCCGCCAACGGCCACCACTTCAGCAGCACCCGCATCGATTCCTACCGGGTGGCCCAGGGAGTGCTGCACAATCCCCGCAGCGATCGCCGCACCACCAGCGGTGTGTTCCACGTCGTGGCCGGCGGGCTGCCCATTCCGGGGGACAAGAAGGCCGTCCCCGTGGTCGCCTTCGCGCGCCTGCTGGAACACGCCCTGAACCCGCCGGCGGACATGCTGGAGCTGCCCTTCACCGCCGATCAGGAGGAGCGGGCCGCCACCTGGGTGTCCCTCTACCTGCGCCCGCGGGTGGTGCCCGAGGTAGCCGGCGTGGGACCCGGCCGCCGCATGGAGACCCGCTTCTTCGTCCCCGGCGGCCTGGTGGCCAACCTGGACTTCGTGGAGCGCATCTTCGGCAACGCCGGCGACCCCTTCCTGCCCGAGTTCGACGCCGGCCTGGACGTGGACGGCTGGACCGGTACCACCGGCTGCGTCATCCTCGCCCCCCATCTCACCACCCTGCGCAAACAGGACCTCGGGCTGCCCCCCCACGCCGAGGCCGATGCCCGGGCACGCCGCGACGGCATGTGCTGGCGCATGCCCGACGAACTCTACAATGACGGCCAGCCCTTCAAGCTGGTGTGCCGGGACGAGCGCGGCGTCGTCTTCACCATCATCGCCGACAACTACTTCGGGTACTCCAAGAAGGAGATCAAGTCCCAGATCAGCTACTCCGCCAACCTCATGGGCGGCGTGGAGGAGGAGCACGCCGGCGGCGCCCTGGCCTTTCCCAGCTACAACCTCGGCGACACCTTCCGCCTCGACGAGCGTATACGCAGCGACGACCACCGCTTCGCCGACACCGTGGCGACCCTCGGCGACGCCATAGAGGTACGTCCCGAGGGCTACGGCATCGACCGCGCCTTCCCGGAGATCATCTATGTGCCCGATGACGTGCATATCGACCTGCAGCGCCAGCGCCTGAGCTGGCAGGGCAAGAAGCGCGAGGAGTCCCTGGAGCTGCTGGCGGAGCATGTCTACGTCCATCCCTGCGGCTACAAGATCCGGCTGGAGAAGAACCCCAACGCCCCCACGTGGCGGCTGGTGGGCACCGACGCCGAGGGCACCTTCTGCCACAAGCCCTGCACCGTCTCCGGCGGCGGCAAGTCCGAGATATCCAAGTCCATCGCCGGCGCGCTGCTCACCGGGCCCCTGTACGTGGCGGACTACCACACCGACCTGGACACCGTGGACCGCATCTTCCGCCACGACTACTCCGACCGCTTCCGGGACCCCAACCGCCGGGACGACCGCGGTCTGCTGTCGCCGGAGCGCTCCCTCGGCTCCGTCATCCGCCTGTTGACGCCCTCGGAGGCCGAGTACTCCGATGCCTACAACGCCTGGGTGGCGAGCATCCCCCAGCACATCCGCGCCCTCGTGTTCATCATCAAGCGTTTCTATTCACCGGCCTGGGGAGACGACTGGCGCCGCCACTTCTCCGTGGACCAGGTGAACGGCTACCCCGGCAACCATCTGCGCTTCATGGGCCGCAAGCTGGTGGGGGACTACCTGCGGGTGGGCCTGGACGACGACGAGGCCTGGCGCCTGTTCAAGACCCGCCAGGACTACATCCCCGCCGACAAGGTGCAGATGGAGGACGACATATCCGTCTCCCTCACCCTCCCGGCCGCGGCCCTCGGCGGCGGCGACGGCCCGTCCCTGAAGCTGGTGGAGAACTGCGAGTCCTTCCTGTTCCAGCGCCCCGACGAGGCGGTGGTGCGGGGTGCCGACAAGCAGACCGAGCTGGACCTGGCTGGTGGCGATAACTTCATCTCCAACTTCGAGCCCCTGGACCGCACCCACATGGAACGCCTGGTAAGGGACGCCGTGGGCCTCGACCAGTTCTCGCCCCCCATGCAGGCCTTCGTCCGCCGGGTGGTGGCCGGCGACCAGTGGAAATACCTGGTGTCCTCGGCCCATCCGCGGCTGGTGAACGGCCGCCCCAGCCCCAACGTGCGCTATCTGCAGAGGCGCCCCGACCACGCCCGCCCCCGGGACCGTCACCTGGCCGAGGTGGGGATGCGCCTCTACCGCCGTATTCCCGTGGGCCGGCCGGTGCTCTTCCCCGTCGACGCCGTGCTCGCCGGCCGGCGCAACAACCCAGGGGAACCGGCCCGCGACATCCGTCCCCTGGCGGTCTACAACCCCATCCACTACCAGGAGCTGCCGGAGCTGTTCATGGACTTCATCGCCAGCCTCACCGGCAAGTCCCCCTCCACCACCGGCGCCGGCTCCGAGGGCGCCCTCACCAAGGGCCCCTTCAACTGCCTCGCGGCCACGGCGGACCTCAATGCCGCCCTGCTGTCCTTCATCCTCTGCGGCCACCAGGGCTTCAGCTCGGCGGCGGGCCACGTGGGCGAGACCCGGCGCGTGGACCACGACATCAGCCTGCTGGTGCCGGAGATCTGGTGCCGCATCCCCCGCGAGGAGCGCGATGCCGATTTCATGATCGCCCGGGGCTATCTGGAGAAGCTGGAGGATTTCCATCACGACGGCGAGCGGATAGAGGCCAGCCGCCTCGGCTACCGCATCACCGAGCGCTTCGTCCACGCCTACTTCGGGCGCATCTTCGACAACCCCACGGCGGTGTTCGACGAGGCCATGCTGCGGCCCGAGACCCAGGACCCCGACGCTTACGCCGACGGCATCCGCAACATCACCGAGGCCCAGGAACGGGCGGCCCGGGCCTACCTGGACGACGGCACGGTGGCCGACGCCTGCCCGCCCCTGGAGGCCCTGCTCCACATCATGGCCACCGGCAGCCATCGCGGCCGCGGCCTCGACCATCCGGAGATCCGCCGCCTGTTCACCCGCGACTACGTGCTCCACAGCGACTGGTACGCGGAACGGCTGGCCATCCAGCGGGACCGCGAGCTGGACATGGCCCGCCGCCAGCTGGCCCTGCTGCTGCGCACGCGGCTGCGGCATGGCGAGCACATCAACGGCGCCGTGGATCTCGAAGAACGCATCGCCCGCGCCGAGGCCCGGGTGGCCCGCCTCTCCGCTCCCGACTACCCCACCACCCTCCTGGGCGGCCTCGGGGCCGATCCCCTGCACCGCGATACCCGCGCGGCCCGCTGCCCCTGGCCCGCGGCCGCCCATACCATGGGGGCCTTCGAGTACGGCACCTTTCTCATACCCTCCTACCGGGCTACCCAATGAGCCGGCCGGATGCCGGGGCAATATCTCCACCACCCCAACGGCGGAACCGCTGCGCTTGTTCCGCCCTACACACTGAAACGGCGTAGGTCGGGTGCTCTTGGCAGCCGACGGGGCCTGGGCGGGGATGTCGGTTGCCGAGAGGGGCAGCCGGCGGGTCCGCTGCGCTTGACCCACCCTACGGGCCTGGTCATGTTGGGCTTCGTTCCTCACCCCAACCTACGAGTTATTCCGTAATGCCGGGCTTGACCCGTCCGGGGCAGTGACACCAACCAGCGCATGGGCATTACACCCGCCGCGGCCGCCATTGGCCCTGGGTGACGGCGTGGGTGGGTAGACACTCCCGGTCCTATCCGGGTGCCCTCAGGCACCTCACGCCCTGCGACCATTTGTCGCATCCCCGGTCACACCTCGGTATATAAGGCCTCGCAGCCTCTACGGCCCGATATCCCCCATGGCACGCTTTGACGGCCCGGCGCAAACTCGCTAACGTCCTTTGCCTGTGCTTTACGCCCCTCCACCGGCCATCGTCGCCGGCCGTGGCATCGGCGCCCCCTTCCTGATGAGGTATAGCCCATGAACCCCACACCCAGCCTCAAGCATCTGCTCCTGCTCATGGTGCTCGCCTGCGTCACGCCGGGCGCCGCGGCGGCGACCGTGGATATCCCACCACCCGGGCCCGAGGCCCGCTGTCCGGTGTGCGGCATGTACCCCGCCCGCTTCCCCGACTGGGTGGCCGCGGTGCGTTTCGAGGATGACCAAGTCCATTATTTCGACGGCCCCCGGGATCTGTTCAAATTCCTGAATGACGTCCCCCGCTACGCCACCGACAGGGTCCGGGAGGATGTGGATGTGGTGGCTGTCACCGAGCACTTCGGCGGGCGCCTGATCGATGCCCGCGAGGCCTGGTTCGTGGTGGGTTCGGACCTCATGGGGCCCATGGGCCACGAGGCCGTGGCGGTCGCCACGGAGAACGCCGCGCGGCTGTTCATGGCCAAGCACGGCGGTGTGGCCGTCCTCGCCCTGGAGGCATTCGACCGCCGCCGGGTGGCTCACATGGAACGGGGTGAGCTCGAGGCCTTCGTTGCAGCCGCTGAAGAGGGCACGGCGCCGGTTGATACCGCTGCCCCAGGCATCGAGGTCACGGAGGCCTACATCTTCGAGTTGCCGCCGGTGCAGAAGAACAGTGCCGCCTATTTCACCCTGGTGAACCCGGGCGCTAACGACCGCGCCCTGGTGGGTGCGCGCACGCCGGTGGCGCGTAAGGCGGAACTCCACACCCATATCAACGACGACGGCGTGATGCGCATGCGCCAGGTGGACCGCATCGACGTACCGGCCGGCGGCACCACGCGGCTGCAGCCGGGCGGCCTGCACATGATGTTGTTCGGCCTGACCCGCGGGCTGACGGCCGGAGACGAGGTGGAAATCGAACTCCGGTTCGATGACGGCAGCACCACGGATGTGGTGGCCACCGTGCGCAAGCGCGACGCGGGCAGTGCCGGCCACCACCACCATGACCACTAGACGGCACCGTCCTTGCCGACCGGGTGCCGGGGCACCGCCCCTGCGCCGCAACGGTGGAACCGCTGCACTTGTTTCACCCTGCGCTCCTCCCCGGCCTTCGTAGGACAGGTCAAGCACAGCGGACCGGCCGGCCGCCGGGGCCGACATCTGAACCGCGCCACCGCAACCTGCGTAGTCCTCAGGGTACGCCACGCCGTGGCGTGTGAAACCTGCGAGGCCCCGATGCCCCCCGACACCTTGAGCACCCCGCCTGCGGACGCCCGCCCCATGGTCTTTTTCGACGGGGGCTGTAGCCTGTGCAGCCGCGAGATCGCTCACTACCGCCGACTCGACAGGGCGGGACGCGTGCAATGGGTGGACATAGTCCGGGAACCCCACCTGCTGGAACGTCATGGGCTGGATTACGCCTCCGCCATGGCGGTGTTCCACGTCAAAGACGGTGTCGGCCACATGCACCGGGGGGTGTGGGGCTTCGTGGAGTTGTGGCGGCACCTGCCCTATTACAAGGCCCTCGCCTCCGTGACGCAGGCCCTGCGCCTGACGGGGCCCCTGGATCGGATCTACGGCCCCTTCGCCCGCTGGCGGCTCGGCAGGCGTGACCGCTCCTGCCCGGTGGACCGGGACGCGGGTACCTGAGCAACCATACCTTCGGGGGCCGCGTACCGGCCCCCGAAGGTCGCCTAAATTAGCGGATTCGAGTCAGCGCGCCACCTCCAGCATGGTCACCAGAACCGTGGCAAATATCACCGCGAGGGCGCACAGGGAACACTTGAGGATAAAGAACTGCTTGTCGGTCATAGGACTTTCCTTGGGTCAAAGATGACCCTGTTGTCCAAAGCTGCACAACGTCTCGCAATTGAAAACGCGTCTCGCTATTGAAAACGGAATAACATCGCCGGCGGCCTCGCCCACGCTCCAGCAGCCGGCGACTCTAAGAAAGCATCTCCGCGTCGATGGGCAATCCGCACCAATGGCGGCCTCATCGAAAGGGACCGCGGTGACGCCTCCGGTTCATCGCAAACACAGGTTAATCGAGACCGCGTTGCAAAACCATGACAGCCTGTGGGGGAACTCCGGAATCACGCGAAGGGTTTCCATCCCCGTCCAGCCACCTCCGCGCCCCGGGTTCGCGCGCAAACGCGCTCCACAGGGGCGGGCTGGCGGAGTGGCCCCGGCCGCGGATAGCGCTACCGCCTTACGGGACGCTTTGCCAGCTTACGCTGAAGGGTGCGGCGATGCATGTTCAACTGGCGCGCGGCGGCGGAGACGTTACCGCCGCACTGGTCCAGCACCATCTGCAGGTACTCCCATTCCAGGCGCCGCACCGAGGGTCGCTCGGCCGGCGCTTCCAGGTCCGCGTCGCCGTCGTCGCGGTCGAAGGCGGCGATGACACTGTCGGCATCGGCGGGCTTGGCCAGGTAGTGGGTGGCCCCGAGCTTCACCGCCTCCACCGCCGTGGCGATGCTGGCATACCCGGTGAGCACCACGATGCGCGCCAGGGGCAACTCGGCCCGCAACCCGGCCACCAGCTCGAGGCCGGACTCGCGGCCGATGTGGAGGTCCACCAGCACGTACTCCGGGCGCCGCTCCAGGGCCAGGGCCAGGGCCCCCGCCACATCCCGGGCACTCCACACCCGATAGCCCCGCCGCGACAGGGCGCGGCTCATCACCCCACAGAACACCTCATCGTCATCGACCATCAGCAGGCCCGGGAGGTGCTCCAGACCGGGCGGATCAGGCGTCGTCATGCGGGGCTGCCCATGGCGCCGAGGGGCAGCACGACATTCACCACCGCGCCGCCCCGGGGCCGGTTATGGATGGTGGTGCGGCCACCGAAGCGCCCGATGACGGCATGGGACAGGAACAACCCCAGGCCGAGGCCGTGATCCTTGGTGCTGGGGGGACAATTCACGGCCCCGCCGGCGCCGTCCGCGGGGAAACCGTCGCCATCGTCCTCAATGGCGATACACAGGGACTCCCCGTCCCAGTGCGCCATCAGCCCGATACGGGACGGCGAGGCATCCGCGGCGTTGTTCATGATGTTATGCAGGGCCTGGGTCAGGGTACGGTCGGTGACAATGGGCCGGTCGCCGGCCCCACCCTCCAGGGTCAGGTCGATGGGGGTGTGGGGCCGCAGGCGCCGCCACTCCGCCACCATGGCCTCCAGCCAGGCGGCGATGGGCATGGCCCGGCCGTCCCCCGCCCGCACGCCGCCGGCGGCGGAGGTGATGGCCCCCAGGGCCTCGCGGCTGCGTTCCACCTGCTCCCGCACCAGGGCCATGTCCCGGGCCAACTGCGGATGCCGGGCCGCCGGATAGTCCCGCTGCACCTCCCCCACCACCGTGAGAATGGTGGCGAGCGGCGTACCCAGCTCGTGGGCGGTGCCGGCGGCCAGGGCACCAAGGGCCACCACCTTCTCGTCCCGCAGGGCCTGCTCCCGGGCCCGGTGAAGCTGACCCTCGCGCTCGCGCAGGTTGCGGGCCATGCCGGCCACGAACACGGCGATGAGGGCCGCGCTCACCATGAAGCCGATCCACATGCCGAACACGTGCAGGCCGAAGTCATGGGCGCCGTGGCCGCCGCCATGGCTGCCGCCTTCCGGCAGGGCGGGCTGGACCCCCATGAGCAGGCTGTAGCAGGCCACGGTCACCGCCACCATGACCCAGGTGGCCCCCGCCCCGAGGATGGTGGCGGTGATGGTCAGGGGCAGCAGCAGGAACCAGGTGAAGGGGTTAGCGGCGCCCCCCGTCAGATAGAGCAGGGCCGTGAGCTGCAGCACGTCCACCAGCAGCTGGATGAAGAACTCCGTCTCCCCCGCCGGGGCATGGGCGCGGCTGCGGGCCAGGGTGACGACGTTCCACGCCACCAGCAGGCCGATGACCAGACCGATGGCCTCGAGGGGCATGTCCCAGCCATAGTGGAGGCTGGCCACCGCCACGGCGGCGGTCTGACCGATGATGGTGAGGGTGCGCATCAGGATGATGCCGTGCATGTTCCTGACCGCCTGGTCCGTGGCCGGCACCGTCCCGTCCATGGGGGCGAAGGGGAACCCGCGCAGGGTGATGGTGGGCATGATGGTCTCTCCGGTAACGGTATCCCCGCGGGCCCTGGACGGAGGGCCACGGGGTACCGCATTTATCTTAAGGAAACGCTGATTATTGGCCATAGATGGCCCGATCAGCATGAAAAAAGAGAACGCGGTTCTCGTCTTCCGTCATTTGCAATGGCGCAGCCATCGAAAACGCTGGGGGATCCTGCCCCGCTCGGGAGTCGCGGAATTCTTCAGCGTTTCCCTCACGCCCCGAACCCGTCTCGCCGGCCGCGATCAGGCCGAGGGGATCCTGCGAGTAAAACTTACGCGGAAAGGCTCAGGCGAGGGGTGGGGCGCGGATGGGTCGCAGGCCGGCGACGGCGCTCGATGGCGCGGTGCGACGGATGTCCCCCACCGGGAGGGTATCGAATACGGCGGGCGTGGCCAGCGGCATCTGGAGACTGCCCAGAACCTCGGCCGTGAGCAGGGAGAATTGGACGGCCGGGTTGATGTCGTCCCCCGGCGGGGCCTCGGGGGACAGCCGACCCTGCTGGTCCACGACGCGTGTCTGCAGGCCATCCAGGGTGCAGATCTGCACCACCTCGCCACGGCCGTCCACGGCCAGGGTGGTGTGGGAGGCCACGGGCAGCAGGCCCTGCACGACGAGCAGCAAGGCGAGCAATCCCGCCAGATGTCGTGACATGGGCGCAACGCGTAATGACCGCATGGGCAGTGGATTCTTGAATGAGGGCCGCTTGGATCCACGGCGGCCATGGACACCCCGCGGCGCCATCAGACACCACCCTGGATGCCGGGTCAAGCCCGGCATGACGATGGGGGCGGATGCCGCGTCCAGCCCGGCATGACGATGAAGGCAGTTGCCGGATCAAGCCCGGCATGACGACGCCAGCTTCGTCCTTCCGGAGCCGTTATTACTTACGAGCCTCCGGGGACCACGATGGACTCTGCGGTATATGAGGGAAACCTGACAAGCCCCACCGCCCCCCAGGGCGGCACGGAGGACTGCAGAGCCTGTAACTACCAGCTGTAATTCATCCGGGCGAACAGGCTGCGGCCCGCGCCGGGCAGGCGCTCACCCACCGCCACGTCGCTGTCCCGTACCCGGTTGTAGCCGTTCAGATGGCCGGCATGGTCCTTGTCGAACAGGTTGTTGATGCCGACCCCCAACATCAGACCGTTGGGCAGGCGATAGTGACCGAACACGTTGAGCAGCCCGTAGCCGCCGGTGGGGTCCTCCTCGTTGGTCTCCGATACCCGGTCCTGCTCCGCCACTAGCTCCGCCTCGGTGGTGACGGACCACGCCGCGGTCTCGTAGGTCAGGGCCAGGGTGGCCGTGAGGGGGGCGATGCGGTAGAGGTCGTCGTCGATGTCGCGGCGCTCGCCACGCACGTAGCTCACCACCCCATCCATGGCCAGACGCTCCGAGAAGGCGAGGCCGAAGCGGGCATCGAAGCCGTAGAGTTCGGCATCCACGTTGGCGAACTGCAGGGGCCGGGGATCACCGTTGGCCTTACTCACGGCGATCACCACGGGGTCGGTGGCGGGCACGCCCTGGATGTAATCGTCCACCCGTTTGTAGAACACCCGCGGCGCGGCATAGGCCCCACCGCGGCGCCATTCCAGCCCGGCGTCCACCTCGTAGGCCACCTCGGGGTCCAGACCCACGTCCCCCACGTAGCGCTTACGGTCCGCCAGCCCGGCGGTGGCCTCCAGGGGCAGCCACAGGTAGGCCTCCTGGTAGGAGGGCGAGCGGGTCTTGCGGCCGAGGCCGATATCCAGCCGCAACTCGTCCGACAGGTCGTGGAAGAACGTGGCCACCACGTCCACGTTGTGGTCGGTACGGTCCCGATCGGCGGCGTTGAAGCGGCCCCGCAGCACCCGCGGTCCCATCATCACCCGCGCCGGCGTACCGTCCACCTCATCGGCATCCATGTCCACGCGGGTATAACGCACGCCCAGCCCATAGCCGCTGCGCTCGCCCGCGGGGGCTTCCCACTCGGCGAACAGGCCCAGGCGGTCCCGCTCCACGCCGTTGAAATTATTGACGAAGAAGGCCGGATTGTTGGGATTGAAGATGTCCGTGTCGTGGTCGGCGAAGTGGCCGTCCACGCCGAGGGCCAGTTCCCCCGCGCCCGCGGCCCTTTGCACACCCACCTCGAAACCGCGGGCATCGCTGGTGGCCGCGGCCTGGCGGAACCCGGCAGGCGGCGGCTGGCGCAGGTGGAAGTTGGTCATGAGATGGTCCACGTCCGTATAAAACAGCCGCGCCTTGAGCCGGTGAGCGCCGACGGCCCTCTCATAGGAGAGGCTGACCTTATCGGTGTCGAAAAAGCGGATATCCATGGGCAGGGCCGGAGTGCCGGCGTCGTCCGTCTCGTTGCGCAGGACGTCGATGGCGAACTCATGGCCCCCGCTGCGAAACCCATAGCCGACGCCATGGGCGCTGCGCTCGTATTCCGTGGGGTGAATGTCGCTACCGGGAAAGCGGGTGTCGTCGCCCTCCTCCGCGACCCCCAGCACGTGGACCCGGTGACTGCGGTTGGCGCCCCACAACAACCCCCCCAGGCCGTAACCATCATCCCCGGTTTGGGCGCTGGCACTGATATCGCCATGGAATTCCAAGTCGGCGCCGTCCGTGAAGGCGCTGGACTTGAGTCGCGCGGCCACGTGGCCGCCGATGGACTCATTGCCGGCGCTCACCGGCGCGATGCCGCGATGGACCTCCACCGCCTCCAGCAGCGGCATGGGGGCATAGTGCAGGGGCGGGTCCATG
Source organism: Gammaproteobacteria bacterium (assembly GCA_034522055.1). NCBI lineage: Bacteria > Pseudomonadati > Pseudomonadota > Gammaproteobacteria > Gammaproteobacteria bacterium. The sequence goes on along the minus strand of JAXHLS010000002.1, from coordinate 3,010,150 downwards.
AGGTTGGGCCCGCCCGAGGCCATGGGCAGGCCATCGACGCGGGTGTTGACGCGCGGGCCGTACATGCCCCGGTACTGAACGATGCCGCTCAGGGGACCGTTGTGGTTGACATTGCCTCCCGGCACCCGCTTCAACAACCCGGCGGTAGTGGGCCCGGCGACCGAGGTCCGGGCCGGCACCACCGTCATGCGCGGGCCGTCCTCCGCCTCGCCGGTGACGGTGACCGGGGGCAGGCTCAGGGGCTCCGCCGCCGTCACGGGCATTGCGCCGGCGGTCATCACGAGCACCACGGACCAGACGAACACTGAACGAAACATGGGTACCTGCATCGAGGACTCCTGGACGAATTCATAGGGGGCGTAAGCGAACGGCACCCTAACCACGGATCCGCGGAGGGTAAATGCGACACGTTGTCGCAACCGGCCGCGGTGGATTCCGACCCGGCGCGAGGTGCGTGCGGTGGGGTTTAATGTCGGGATAAATCCCGACCTACAAAAAGCGTAACCGCGAAAGACGCGAAATCACGTGAAAAGGGAGAAGGTCAGGGTTGTTAAAAAAAAGCGGTAACTACGAAAGTCGCGAAAGGCGCGAAAGGGAAGAAGGCTGGGGGCTTCGATGACCCCTGTGGAGCGACGCCCTCGTCGCGATTTTCCGGCCCCTTCGCGGCGGGGTGCCGCTCCTAGTGGCGCTTCCACCGTCATCTCTTTGTTCTTTCGCGTCTTTCGCAGGGAGGAGTAGCAGTTTGAAAAGGCGCAGCGGATCCACCGTTTCGGCTTCAGCAGAGCGGACACACGGGTGGTAATCTTTTCCTATTTCCCATTTCCTATTTCCCCGGGGGAGAAGGACAGAGGCGTAGGTCGGCTGCTCTTGGCAGTCGACGGGGGTCGGGGCGGAAATGTCGGGATGAATCCCGACCTACATCCGTGCCAAAGGAATGGGCGGTGGGGTGTTGCGTAGGCCCGGCTGTAGGTCGGGCTTCAGCCCGACAGCCCGTGGGGGGCTACGTGGGGGGCTACGTGGACATCCACCCCGGTGAAATCAACCAAGGCAGCCGCCAGTCTTGTGGATCAGACATGAATGACCCCACAGCGGCCGGAGAATGGCCATGGTACAAAGACGTAAATTCCTGCGCGTGGGCGCCGGTGGCGTGTTGCTCCTCGGCATTACCGGGGGGCGCACCACTATAACCAGAGCCCATTCCAGGCCCGGATCGGCGAATCGTGACCTCGAATCCCTGGTGGCGGTACTGGTGGAAACGCCCCGTGAGGCCCTGCTGGAAAGGCTGGTGTCGCGGATCCGGGGCGGCCTTGGCTATCAACCGCTGTTGGAAGCGGCGGCGGTGGCCGCCGCCCGGCAGGTGGCGCCCTATCCAGTGGTGGGATACAAGTATCACGCCCTCATGGTGCTGCAAGCGGTGCACCTCTGTACGGTGAAGGGCCGGGCGGCCGACCGCTGGCTGCCCGTGCTGTGGGCCGCGGATACCTTCAAGGGGGCCCAGGCCCGAAACCTTTCGGAAGGCGGCTGGCATATGTCGCCGGTGATCGAGGCCCGGGTTCCCGCCGGGGAGCGGTCCGCAGCCGCTCTCAGGGACGCCCTGGAGGCATGGGATGTCGAAGGCGCCGATGCCGCCATCGTGGGGCTGGCGCGTGCGCACCCGCCGCAGCGGGTATTCGACCTCCTGTTCCATTATGGTGCGAGGGATTTCCGCCATATCGGCCACAAGGCCATCACCGCCGCCAATTGCCATCGCCTGCTGGAGGTCCTCGGGTGGCGTGCCGCGGAACCCCTGCTGCGTTCCCTGACCTACGCCCTGGTCAATCACCAGGGCGAGCCCAACCCCGCCCACCACGACTTGGTGCCGGACCGACCCTGGCGCCACAATCTCGTGCTCGCGCGGGAACTGCCCCGGCGCTGGGGCGCGGGCGAATCCGACGACGAGGCCATCCCCGAACTCATGGCCCTGTTGCGGGAAGGCGACGACCTGCAGGCCGCCGAGGCCTTCGCCGCCCGGCTCGCCGGCGGCTTGTCCCCCGCCACCCTCTGGCAGGCGATACACGCCGCCGCCGGCGAACTGATGCTGCGCCGATCCGGCATCATCGCGGTCCACGCCAACACCACGGCCAACGCCCTGCACTACGCCTATCGCCATACCACGTCGGACCTGACACGGCGGCTGCTGTTGCTGCAGGCCGGGGCCTTCATGCCCCTGTTCCGCGAGCGCCTGGGGGACGACCAGCGTCCTCTGCGGCTGGACCAACTGACGCCCCTCGAGCCCGACGCCGCACCCGGCGACGCCCTGACCGCCATCTTCCGGGAGATCAGCCACGATCGGGTGGCCGCGGCGCGCCGCGTGCTCGGCTATCTGGAAGGCGGCGGCAGCGAGGCGGCCCTGATGGAACTGGCGAGACACCACACCGTGGTACGCAACACCGGCACCCATGATTACAAGTTCGTGGAGGCCGCCTTCGAGAATGCCGCCTTCCTCGGCCCACCGTGGCGTCGGCGCTATGTCGCCGCCAGCACGCTGTACTACAACGGCAGCGCGGATGCGGATAACCCGGTGGTGGCCGCGGCCCGCTCCCTGCTCGCGCAGGCCTGAATCGTCGAAGGGGGAGGCCACCATCGACCACCGGAAAGGCGATCATCGGGTCAGGGCCTCTATGACCTGGCAGAAACGGGTATGCCAAATTCCTTATACTCCTATTCTGACAGGTGGTTCGTCCATCGCGGACTACCACGGCGGACACCCGCGAAATCGATATCCAGCCGAGAAGCGCGACACTGAACTCTGGACGGTCGATGAACGCTACCCCATGAGACGACCCCCTTGAAGATCCTCCCACCCCTCATCTTGCTGGTCGTCGGGCTGGTACCTTGGTATTTCGCTTTCCAGGCCTACGAGACCTCGCGCCAACTGGTGGCGAACACGGTACCCGTGGAAGGCACCGTGGTGGACTACACCTCCGGTTACGAGACCGCCTCGCGGCGTTATCCCGCCCTGTTCTACTACCCGGTAGTGGAATTCCAGGACCACCAGGGCCACACCCAGCGCATCACCAGCGAAGTGGGGGCGGGCAAGAAACTCTACGAGGCGGGAGAACGGGTGACGGTGCGTTACGATCCCCGTAATCGACAGCGAGCGGTGGTGGATTCCTTCCTGCGCCTGTGGGCCAAGCCGACATTGTTCGCCCTTGCCGGCGTGCCCCTGGTGTTGCTGGGCGGGGTACGCCTGGTGCGGGCTCTGTTCACCTGACCCCCGGCGGCGTACTCGCACAACCTCCCGGATCACGCGCCCTGTTCCTCTCGATGGCCCATCGTCGCTCGAACCCTCGTTGCCCCGCGCCATCAGCCTGTCTAGACTCTTGGCAGGTTTTTCGGAGGCCTTTCCATGGCGACACTGAACATCAACGGCGAACGGCTCGAGGTGGAGGCGGATGGTGACACCCCCCTGCTTTGGGTGCTGCGCGAACAGCTCGGCTTGACCGGGACCAAGTATGCATGCGGCATCGGCCGGTGCGGTTCGTGCACGGTGCATGTGGACGGCGAGGCGGTGCGCTCGTGCATGGTGCCGGTGTCGGCCATGGACGAGTCCAGACCCATCGTGACCATCGAGGGACTGTCGGCCGATAACAGTCATCCGCTGCAGCAGGCCTGGAAGGAGCTGGACGTGCCCCAGTGCGGATACTGCCAGCCGGGGATGATCATGGCCGCCGCGGCGCTGCTCCACGGGCATCCGGAACCCAGTGACGAGGAGATCAACCGGCAGGTGACCAACATCTGCCGCTGCGGCACCTTCAACCGCGTGCGGCGGGGCATTCATCTGGCGGCCGCCCGGATGAATCGAGGCAAGGACGGGAGGTCGTGATGAAACAGAAACCTCTAGATCCATCCCGCCGCGAGTTCCTGATCACCGGCACCCGCGTGGCCGGCCTGGGGGCCGGCTTCTCCCTCGGGCTCTATCTGCCCCTCGGCGGCGGCGCCCGGGCGGGTGAGTGGGACGAATTGCCGTCCGAGGGCACACCCGAGATCGGGGCCTGGGTGGTGATCCAGCCCGATGACACCGTGATCATCCGTATCGCCCGTTCCGAGATGGGTCAGGGCACCCTGACGGGGCTGGCGCAACTGGTGGCCGAGGAGTTGGAATGCGACTGGGACAGGGTCATCACCGAGTATCCCACCCCCGGCGAGAACCGTGCCCGCAATCGGGTATGGGGCAGCTTCTCCACCGGCGGCAGCCGGGGGATCCGCGACAGCCACCGCTACGTGCGTAAGGGCGGGGCCGTGGCGCGGCAGATGCTGATCCAGGCGGCGGCCGAGCGCTGGGACGTATCCACGGCTGACTGCCGTGCCGCCAACAGCGTCATCACCCACGGGCCCAGCGGGCGCACCGTCACCTACGGTCAGGTCGCCGCGGCGGCCGCCGAGCTGTTCCCGCCCCAGCACGTGGAACTGAAGGATCCCGGCGAGTGGCGTCTCATCGGCAAGCCCGTCCCGCGCCTGGATACCGACGACAAGCTCAACGGCCGGCAGATCTTCGGCGCCGATTTACAACTGCCGGGGATGCTCAACGCGGCCATCAAGGCCTGCCCGGTGTTCGGTGGCAGGCTGGAATCCTTCGACGGGGAAAAGGTGCGCGGCATGCCCGGCGTACGCAAGGTGGTGCGGGTCGGCGAGGAGGCCGTGGCCGTGGTCGCCGACACCTGGTGGCAGGCCCACAAGGCCCTCGAGGCCTTGCCCATCACCTGGGACAAGGGCCCGAACGCGGAACTGGACAGCGCCGCCATCGACAGGATGCTCGAGGAGGGACTGACCTCCGACGGGGATGTATTTGTCGGCAACCAGGCCGGTGATGTCAGGGAGGCGCTGGACGGCGCGACGAGGACCATCGAGGCCACCTATCGCTATCCCTATCAGAACCACGCCACCATGGAGCCGATGAACGCCACCGCGGTGTGGACCGAAGACAAGTGCGAGGTCTGGTGCCCCACGCAAAACGGCGAGGCGGCGCTGGCGGCGGCGATCGAGGCGTCGGGGCTGCCGGCCGACAGATGCGACGTCTACAAGATCCACCTGGGCGGCGGATTTGGCCGGCGCGGCGCGTTTCATGATTTCGTCACGCAGGCGGTGACCATCGCCAGACAACTGCCGGGCACCCCGGTCAAGTTGTTGTGGAGCCGCGAGGAAGACATGGCCCACGGCCACTATCACCCCATCACCCAGTGCAGGCTCACGGGCGGCCTCGATGAGGACGGCAACCTGACCGGGCTGCACGTGCGCATCTCCGGCCAGTCCATCCTCGCCACGGTGCGTCCCGCGGCCTTACAGGACGGCGCCGATGCGGTCACCTTCCAGGGCTTTCATGCCGAGGGCGATCATGCCATCAGCTATACCGTGCCCAACCTGCTGGTGGAACACGCCATGCGCAACCCGCCGGTGCCACCGGGGTTCTGGCGCGGGGTGAACATCAACCAGAACGCCATATATATGGAATGCTTCATGGATGAACTGGCCCATGCCGCCGGCCGGGACCCCCTCGACTTCCGGCGCGGCCTGATGGCGGGCAACCCCAAGGGCCTGGCGGTACTCGACGCCGTGGCGGACAAGGCCGGATGGGGCCAGAGCGCGCCCGAGGGCATGCATCGCGGGCTGGCGGTGGTCAAGACCTTCGGCAGTTACGTCGCCGCCTGCGCGGAGGTGTCGGTGGATGACGGGGGCGGACTCAGAATCCATCGCATCGTCGCCGCCACCGATCCCGGTCACGCGGTCAACCCGCAACAGATCGAGGCCCAGGTCGAAGGCTCGTTCGTCTACGGGCTGTCGGCCCTGCTCTACGGCGAGTGCACCATCGCAGGCGGCGCCGTGGCCCAGAGCAACTTTCATGATTTCCCGTCACTTCTGATGGACGAGATGCCCGCGGTGGAGACCATCGTCATGCCTTCGGGCGGGTTCTGGGGTGGCATCGGCGAACCCACCATCGCCGTCGCCGCGCCGGCGGTGCTCAACGCGATCTTCGCGGCCACCGGTCAACGCCTGCGCAACCTGCCGATCAAACAGCAACTGGCTGCCACGGGATAGTCCCCGGGGCCACTGGCAACGGCCCGCAAGCCCCGGGGCAGGGACTGAAGCCCGCAAGGACCCTGTGATTCCCCGGGGCGGGGCGTGTGCCAGCGGTGGCTGGCGCCACCGCTGGTGCAGCTATCAGTTGTTCTTAGGCGCCTCGTCGGCGGCGCTCCAGGCCTCGGAAAATGCGTCCCAGGCGTTGTAGAAGCCGGACTTGAGCTCATCCCACGCGCTGCTGGTACCCGCCTGGAGCGCACCGTAGCGCTCCCCCAGGGCATTGCGCGCCCGGCGCAGATCCCGCAGCCGCTCGCGGGCGGTGTGTTTCGCGGCCTTGGACATATCGGCCCAGTTCTCGCGCAGCGCGTGTTCCCGGCGCTCGATCTCGGCATCCAACTGCTTCAGGGTCTCGCGGGCCTTTGTCAGCGCCTGATCCCGTTCCTGCGCCGAATATTCTGCGATCGCCTCCATCGCCTCGGATACCTCCGCGCGTAAATCGTCCGTGGTGGTCAGCGCCTCGTTGTCCTGGGCGCCGTCCTGGGCGACAGACGGCATCGCGACAAGGGACAGGACAGCAGCAAGCAGGCACGCCTGTATGGATTTTCGGTAAGCCATCATATGCACCCCCATCACTTGAACCGGTTCATGGCATCGTCGAAGGCCTTCGACATGCTGTCCCAGGCCTGATCGAAGCCGGACTTCATGTCGTCCCATGCCGCGTCGCCGGCCTCCTGCATTTCTTTCATCCTCCGCTCGGCCTCGTCGCGCTGCGTACGCAATTCCTCAATCTGCTTTTGGTACTGGATCCTGGCCTCGGCCTCGGCCTCGTCGGCCTTGGCCTTTAGCTTGTCGATCTCGGCGTTCCACTGGTCGAGACGGGCCCGTGCCTTCGCGATATACTCTTCCCTTTCAGACATTCGATGATCTCCTGGTGAGTTGGGTGCGGCGGCGATCGGCCACACTGCGCATATCATAGCCAGTTGCCCTCTGTTGCCGATCATCCTTTGTTAATGCGCGCGGAATGCCCCCCTTCCGGTTGCGCAATGCTACTCCACCAGGGGCAGGAAGAAGCCGGCACCGAAGGCCACGGCGTCGTCGAGGGTGTACTGGCTCTTGTCTTCACCCTCGCCCGTCGCCAGCCAGCGGCGGGCGGTCTCGCCGTCCTTCAGGAACACCATCTCCATGCACATGCTGTGGGCGGCATGGCCCTCCGGCTGCTGCCAGCGCACCCCCACTCGCACGTCGTCGGAGGGCTCGGCGGCCAGGATCTGCGCACCTCGCTGGCGGATGCGGATGGGCTCCCCCGTCACCGCGCAGCGCGATTCGATGGCCACCTCCGCATCGAACATAGGGCCCACGGACACCGCGTCCAGGGCGCACATGGCATGCACCGGCCGGCCGTTCACTCGCAGGCGGTGGGGGGTGTCCTCTATGGTCATGGGGTAAGCGCCCACGGCCGTACCGTCACTGTTCAACACCACGAGGTCGTCTTTGCCCAGGCGTTCCAGGGCGCCGGCGGTGTCCCGCGTACCCACCAGGGCGGCCAGTTCCTCAGCATCGAGGGGCCGTCCCCGCTCCGCCAGCGACCTCAGCATGGCGCGGTGGGCCGCTGCCAGGGGCTCTGGGAGTCGCCGCTGGCGCGCCGTGAGGGGCAGTTGCTGATTCAGCTTCGCCACGGCTGAGGTGGTCTTTTCTCCGTTTACATCATGCATGGTTCGCCTCCTTGAATGCTCGGTGATCACGGGGGACAGGATAGCGCGGGCCAGGCTCCGACACCTTGAGCCAGGGCATGGCGGAACGGCTATTCCCAGCAGAACGCGCGGGCAGCCACGATCATAAACACGGTGGACATGGCCAGCAGGACGGCGATGCCCGGCGCCACCTCCGCCAGGCCGTGGCCCTCCACCATCACGCCGCGGGTGGCGTTGACCACGTGGGTGAGGGGCAGGAGTTCCGCCAACAAGCGGGCGGGGGCGCTGGCACTCTCCATGGAGAACCACACCCCGGACATCAGCATCATGGGCCAGGAGAGGAGGTTCAGCACCCCGTCCGCCAGCTCCTCGGAACGCAGCCGCGCGGCCACCACCAACCCCAGGCTGATGAGGGACAGGGCGCCGGCGGCATACACCAGCAGCAAGGTGAGGAAGGCCCCGCGCATGACGAAGTCCAGCAGCAGGTGGGCCCCGGCATATACCACCACCGTGGCCACCATCACCACGCCGAGGCGAGACAGCACCTGGGCGGCGAGGAACTCGAAGGCGGTGAGGGGTGTGGCCTTGAGGCGCCGCAGCACGCCGTTCTTGCGGTAGCGCACGATGACCCAGCCCACCCCCCACAGGCTGCTGAACATGATGTTGACCCCCAGGATCCCCGGCAGCACCCAGTCCACGTAGCGCAGGGCCCGCCCCGTCACCGTCTCGCGGCGGGGTTCCGTGCCCGGCGTACCGTAGGCCCCCAGCAGCAGGCGCTCGGCCACGTGGCCACGGGGGGCGTTGGCGTTGATCCAGTAGACGGGCGCACCCCGCAGGTCCACCAACAGGTCAATCTGGTGGCGTTCCACCTTCACCATGCCCACCGCCACGTCCGCGAAGGGCGTAAAGGCGATGTGCTCCAGCTCCAGGAAGGGCGAGTCCACGGCCTCCATGGCCTCATCGCCCGTCACCACCCCCACCTCCAGCACGTCCTCGGGCTCGCCCTGGAACAGGAAGGCGAAGGCCACCAGGATGAGCAGGGGCATCAACACGTTCCAGGCCAACCCGGCGCGGTCGCGGTAGAACTCGCGGTTACGGGCCACCAGGATGGCGGCGATTCGTTGCCACATGAAGCTAGGCCCTCAGGGCATGGCCGGTGAGCTTGAGGAACAGGTCCTCGAGGTTGGGCGTCTCCACCCGCATCTCCGTGAGGTCCGCCCCGGCGCGCCGCAGCAGGTCCAGCAGGGGCGCCACGTCGTCGGTGAACAGCTCCACCTCGCCGTCGTGGACCGCGCCGCCTGGCGGCAGGGGCTGCTCCGCCGGCCAGTGGGCGGCGGGCAGGCGCACCACCACGTCGGGGAAGTGCTCGCGGATGAGTTCCCGCGGGCGCCCGTGGGCGATGACCCGGCCGTGGTCGATGATGGCCACCACGTCGCACAGACGCTCGGCCTCCTCCATGTAGTGGGTGGTGAGCACCACGGTCTTGCCGCGAGCCAGCACCGACTCGATGAGACCCCAGAAGTTGCGCCGCGATTGAGGGTCCAGACCGGTGGTGGGCTCGTCCAGGAACACCAACTCCGGATCGTTCACCAGGGCGATGGCCAGAAGCAGGCGCTGGCGCTGGCCGCCGGACAGGGTGCGGGTGTCCTGATGGAGAATATCCCCGAGATTGCACATCCGCACCAGTTCATCCCGATCGGCGCGGCGGGCATAGAGCCGCGAGAACAGGGTCAGGGACTCGCTCACGCTCTGGAAGTCCTGCAGGGCCGTGGCCTGGAACTGGATCCCCACCTCCTCACGATAGCGGGCATCCAGGGGCCGCCCCTTATAACGTATCTCCCCCGCCGTGCAGACCTGAATGGCCTCCAGCATCTCCAGGGTGGTGGTCTTGCCGGCGCCGTTGGGACCGAGGAGCCCGAAACAGGTACCCTGCTCCACCTCGAAGCTCACGTCGTCCACCGCCCGGGTGCCGGGAAACACCTTCACCAGGTTGCGGGCGGTCAACAGCAGCGGCATGTCGGGGACCTTCATCGGAGCGGCGCATTGTACGGCATGGGAAAGCAAAACCGTGCGCGCAGGGTCCATTGCGGGGACACCTGTTTGGCCCCGGTGCGGCCAAGTGTTTCCTCCTTATCCCACCGCATCGGGGTCCTTTTACGACCAGGGCCGCAGACGGGCCCCGCCCGGCTCACCGGCAGCTACCGGCTGCTGCGCCGGCCCGGTTCCTGAAGGCGCACCAGCAGCTCGTCCACGGGCATGGGCCGGGCCAGCAGGTAGCCCTGCAACTGGGATACCCGCTGCTGCTGCAGGAACGCCGCCTGGCCTTCCGTCTCCACGCCCTCCGCAACGGTCTCCAGGTCCAGTTCCTGGGCCAGTTTGATCATGGCCTTCAACAGCGCCTTGTCCGCCGGATCCGTCTCCAGGTCGCGCACGAACTCCCGGTCCAGCTTGAGGGTGGTCACCGGCAGGCGCTTGAGATAGCTCAGGCTGGAGAAGCCGGTGCCGAAATCGTCGATGGCCAGCCGCAGCCCGGCCTCCCGCAGCAGATCCAGTTGTGGAATGGTGGCGGCCATGATGCTCTCCGTGACCTCCAGTTCCAGCATGGCCGGCGCTATGCCGAATTGCTCCAGCAGATCGACCACCCCGGTCACCAGGTTGGGGCTGTCGAACTGGCGCACGGAGACATTGACGGCCATGGTGAAGTCCGGTGCGACGGCCTGGATGCGCACCAGATCCTCCACGGCCCGCACGAGCACGAACTGGCCCAGGGCCGCGATGAGTCCGGTGTCCTCGGCCACTGGGATGAACTCGCCGGGGGACACCTCGCCGAGGGTGGCGCTGTGCCAGCGCAGCAGGGCCTCGGCCCCCATCCAGCGCCGGCTGCGGGCATCGCATTTGGGCTGATAAACCACCCGCAGCTCATCCCGCTCCAGAGCCAGGTGCAGGGCGTTCTCCACCACCACCCGGCGGGTGGCGGCGCGGCTGTATTCCTGCCTGAAGAAACACACGCCGTGGCGCCCGGCGTCCTTCGCCCGATACAGCGCCGTGTCGGCGTTCTGCAGCAGGGTCCCACTGTCCGTGCCATCATCGGGACACAGGGCCACGCCGATGCTGGCGGTGGAGAAGAGTTCCCGGCCCTCCACGAGGAAACGGCCATCGAAGGCCTCCAGGACCCGGTCCGCCAGGGGCTGGGCATCCGCCGCCGAGTGGAGATCGGGAAACAGCAGCAGGAACTCGTCACCCCCCAGCCGCCCCACCGTGTCCCCCTCCCGCAGACAGGCATTGAGGCGGTGGGCCGCGGCCAGCAACAAGCCGTCCCCCACGGTGTGGCCGAAGCTGTCGTTGACGCGCTTGAACTGGTCCAGATCCACGTACATCACCGCCAGGCTACGCCCCGAACGGCCCACGCGGGCGATCTCCTGGCGCAGCCGGTCCTCCAGGCGCCGGCCCAGCACCCGCAGCATGGACTCCTGGTGGGCCAGCACCACGGTGGTGGCATCATGCAGCATGCGGCTCGCGTGCTCGAGCTCGTTGGAGGCAGTGCGCCGGGTCTCGATCCAGGAACTGATGGCGAACAGCAGGAAGGCCCCGGTCATCAGGAACACCGTCGCCAGATAGATACGTCGCACCTGGAGGCCCCGGCGCCGGGGCGGCGCGACGTGGAAACGGGTTTCCTCCTGGATTGTCTGCTCCATGAACCACTCCTCACATGCCTTTTACGTATTCGGCCGGGAACGGGGCGGGCTTGAGGGCCGCGGGTATCCGTGCCACATCATCGCCCCCCTTCCCGGCGGCCGGATGGCGGTTCATCATGGGCCCATGCGTTACTGGCTGCTGGCCCTGTGGGGCGTCCCCTTAGCCTTCCTGTCCCAGGGCCTGTGGCCCGTGGGGATCCTGCCCATGATCCTCGTCACCGTGTGGGTCTTCGGCGCACCGCGACACCCCAAGCGGCGGCGCCACGACCGCTCGTAGATACTCCGTTTCCTGTCAAGCAGTCTGTAGGTCGGTTGCTTTCGGCAACCGACATGCGCGCCCGCAAAGCGCCGAGTTTCCGTCGGCTGCCAAGAGCAGCCGACCTACGCCTCTGCCCTTCTCCCCAGAGGAAATGGGAAAGGGGAAATGGGAAAGGGGAAAAGATTACCGCCCGTGCGTCCGCTCTGCTGACGCCGAAACGCTGAATCCGCTGCGCCTTTCGAACTGCCACTCCTCCCTGACCTTCTCCCTTTTCGCGTCATTTCGCGTCTTTCGCGGTTACGCTTTTTGTAGGTCGGCTGCTCCCGGCAGCCGACGTTTTCGCTCCGTCCCGGCCCCGGGTTGTGAGTTGCCAAGAGCAACCGACCTACAGGCCTCCCCCGGCCAGGCGCATACCCCGGGGAACCAGCCGGCGCTCCAGCAGGCCGAACAGGCCCTGCACCGCCAGCGCCAGCAGGGCCGCCGGCACCGCCCCCTGGAGTATGACGGCGGTGTCGTCCAGCCGGATCCCCGTGAGAATAGGCTGGCCGTAGCCCCCGGCGCCGATGAGGGCCGCCAGGGTGGCGGTGCCCACGTTGATGACGGCCGCGGTCTTGATGCCGGCGAGGATGGCGCGAGAGGCCAGGGGCAGCTCGATCCTGAACAATCGCACCGGACCGGCGAGGCCCAGTGCCAGGGCCGACTCCCGCAGGGCCGCCGGGATCCCCATGAGGCCGGCATGGGTGTTGCGCACGATGGGCAGCAGGCTGTAGAGGAACAGGGCCACCACCGCCGGTGCCGCGCCGATGCCGAGCAGCGGGATCATGAACACGAACAGGGCCAGGGAGGGGATGGTCTGCACCACCCCCACGACGGCGAGGATGGCGTAGCCGAGGCGGGGCCGGTAGGCGGCGGCGATGCCCAGCGGCAGCCCCACGGCGATGGCCGCCGACAGGGACAGGGCCACCAGGTACAGATGCTCCAGGGTGCGCCGTCCCACTTCCGCCGCCACGGAAGGCGCCTCGTGGCGCCCGCCCACCCCCAGGGTCCGGGCCATGAATTCCTGGGCCACCGCGCCTTCGCTGCGGCCCTCCAGCTTCACCGCGGCGTTCATGGCGATCATGGTCGCCTCGTCGATAGTGCCCGCCAGGCGGCCGAGGATGGCCAATACCTCCGGTGCTTGGTGGGCCAGTTCCCGGCGGTAGAGCACGACCGCCCGGTAGTCGCGGAAATAGCCCCGGTCGTCCTCGAGGGGGCGCAGATCGTAGTCGTCGATCTCCGCGTCGGTGGTGTAGAGATCCGTGACATCGATGCGCCCGGCGGCCAGGGCACGGTAGGCGAGGTCGTGGTCCAGCCCCGTGACCCGCTCCTGGGGCAGGCCATAGCGGGCCTTGAGGCCCGGCCAGCCGTCCTCGCGGTCCATGAACTCGTGGGAGAAACCGAGACGCAGGCCGGGATGACGGAGGAGGTCCGACACCGTCCCCAGGCCGAGTTCCCGGGCCCGTACCGCGGTGACGCCGACGGCATAGGTGTTGTTGAAACCGAGGGGTGCGAGCATGGCGAGGCCACGGGCCGCCAGGGCCCGTTCCAAAGTCGGCCCCTCCATCACGTTCTCCCGCGCCAGCAGCTCCTCCATCAGGGTGCCGGTATATTCCGGATAGAGATGGATATCCCCCGTCACCAGGGCACTCCACAACACCGGGCTACCCCCCAACTCGGCGCGATGGCGGGCCGGCCAGCCTGCGGCCTCTATGGCAAGCCGCAGGATCTCACCCAGGATCACCGATTCCGTGAACTTCTTGGAACCCACCACCAGCTCGTGGGCCGGTGCCGGGGCAGCCCAGCCTGTGACCCAGCCGAGGGCCAGGCTCAGGGCCAGCAGCGGCCCCGCGGGGGCCCTCACGGGGTGGCCGCCATGAGGGCCTCCAGGGGCCGGCGCTGGGCGGTGATGAACTCGGTGACGAAGGCCTCGGCGGGGCGCCGCACCAGGTCCTCGAGGGTGCCCCGCTGCACCACGTGGCCGGCACGCATGAGGATGATGGAAGAGGCGAAGAAGGCGGCCTCGGCGATGTCGTGGGTCACCAGCACCACGGTCTTGCCGAGGCGCCGGAAGATGTGCCGCAGATCCTCCTGGAGGCGGCTGCGGATCATGGGGTCCAGGGCCCCCAGGGGCTCGTCCAGCAGCAGCAGCTCCGGATCGGGCATGAGGGCGCGCATCAGACCCACCCGCTGGCGCTGGCCGCCGGATAGCTCCGCCGGATAGCGCATGAGCAACTCTGGAGCCACATGCACCAGCCGGGCGAGTTCTGCCAGACGCCCGGCGATGCGTGTCTCCGGCCAGCCCAGGTGACGCACCAGCAGGCCGACGTTGGCGCCGGCCGTGAGGTGGGGGAACAACCCGCCCTCCTGGATCACGTAGCCCATGCGATGGCGCAGCGCCCGCACGTTGTCGGGGCCGAGCACCTGCCCCGCCACCACCACCTGGCCCGCATCCGGCGCCACCAGCCCGGTGATGAGGCGCAGCAAGGTGGACTTGCCGCAGCCGCTGGGGCCGATGAGCACCGTGGTCTCCCCCGGCAGGCAGGCGAGATCCAGGGGCGCCACCGCCACGGTACCGTCATAGCTCTTGGACAGGGCGCGGAGTTCCAGCATCACGGGGCCACGGTGCTTGCCACGATGGTGGGAAAGACCTCTGGCGGCGGATGGTTTTTGACCTGGGTCATTTTACTCTTGCGGCCGTTGGGAGATGATGCAGGCGCTTCCAACGTGCAATAAGTATCCTCCTAAGAATGACCCCGCGCCCGCGGGGTCTTTTTTTTTGCTCGTCAGCAGAATTCGTGGGGCTCAGGCGGGCGGCGGCCCGCCCGAGGATCGCCTGTCCCTCGGATCCACGCCCACCAGGCGCTCCTCGCCGCTCTCGTCGTCGTACTCCCGGCGCAGCAAGCCACCACATTCGGGACAGCTGAACACCGTATCCTCGCCCGGCGGCGGGCGCATGGGTTCGAACAGGGGGGCGTCGCACAGGGGGCAGTGGGCCCACAGCATGGGATGGTCCTCGTCGTTGGTTCAGGTCCCAGGGGCGGGAGACGGGCGGATGTCAGCCGGAAACGCCCCGCACGTCCACGTAGCCCCGCTGGATGGCCGTCTCCATGGCGTTGGCGGCGGCCACCAGTTCCTCGTAGGCGTGGCGCAGCCCCTTCAACATCTCCACCTGGTGGCTGGAGGGCATGTCGCCGTCCATCCTGGCGATGTCGAGGAACTCCTTGAGGTAGGCGAGGCGCACCTTGGCCACCATGCGGATGATGGGCTCGATGTCCGCCATGGACAACTCCGGGATCTCCGGGTTGATCACCTCACGGTTCACGTCCCGCCGGATCTTCTCGAGTTCCAGCAGTAATCGATTATTTTCGTAAGCCAAGAACGCCCCCTTGCCTGGATGCAGATAGGTATGCCAAGTGTGGCCTAAGCGCTGCCATTTACAAGCCGGTCGCGCATGGCCCTGGGCCCGGCCCTCGTCCTCAACGCTCCCGGGCACTCTCGTCGAGGCCCCGCAGCAGAGGGCTGAGAAAATACTCCAGCAGCCGCCGCCGGCCAGTCTTGATCTCCACCGTCACGTTCATCCCCGGTGCCAGGGCCACCGGCGCCCCGCCCACCTCCACGGCCGTATGCGCGAGAGCCACCCGCGCCGGATAGAGCAGTCCGGCGCCCTCCATGGTCACCGCCTCCCGCGACAGGTCCAAGATGGTGCCCGCCACGGTGCCGTAGCGGGTGAACGGAAAGGCCTCGACCTTGACCTCCGCCGCCTGGCCGCGGCGCACGAAGCCCGCGTCCTTATTTTCCACCCAGGCCTCCACTTCGAGCCGGTCCTCCCCGGGCACGATGACCATCAGGGTCTGGGCCGGCGTCACCACCCCGCCCACGGTGTGGACCGCCAACTGCTGGACCACGCCGCCGATGGGGGCCACCAGCCGCTGCCGCCGGCGCCGGCCCTCGGCCTTGTGCAGCTCCTCGGCGATAGAGCGCAGGCGGGTCTCGTGTTCCGCCAGGGCGGCGCGCCAGCCATGCCGGGCTTCCGCCGTGATATGGGTCATGCGGGCCCGGGCATCCTCCAGAGCCGCCCGGTCGCGCTCGAGCTGATGGCGCAGGGTGTCGAGTTCCCGGACCTTGTCCACGCGCTCCTCTTCCAGTTCCAGGAACGCCATGCGCGAGCCGTAGTGCTTACGCTCGAGGTCCGCCATGGCCGCGGTGCGCTCCTCGATCAGGGGCAGCACGGCCTCCAGGCGTGCGATATGGGCCCCGGTGACCGCAACAGTGGCAGCACGCTCCCGCACCTGCAGCCGCGCCGACTCCAGGCGGGCGGTGTATTCATTGCGCTGGTCCACCAGCAAGCGTTCCTGCAGGGCCGCCAGGGCGCCATCGGCGCCGGCCGGTACCGCCATGGCGTCGGCACCCGCCAGCAAGGCCCGCAGGCGACCGGCCTGCAGCGCCGCCGCCTGGGCCTCATTGGCCAGCCGCGCCACGTCGGCATCCGCCGCCGTGGCATCCAGTTCGATGAGCACATCCCCCGCAGCCACCCGTTGCCCGTCCGCCACACGAATCGCCCTCACCACACCCGCCTCCAGGGGCTGGATGACCTTGGAGCGGTCGCTGGGGACGATCTTCCCCGGGGCCACCGCCACGATGTCCATCTGCCCCAGGGCGGCCCACGCCACCCCCACCACGAACAGCAACATGATGACGCCGGCCGTGGCCCGGCCCACCGGCGACGGCGGCGTCTCCTGGAGTTCCAGCACCGCGGGCAGGAACTCCAGCTCGTCCCCCTGGCGGCGGCCCGGGCGCACCATCATGCCCAGCTCCCGTTGTTACCGGCACGGGGCGCCACGGCTCAGTTGGCCACCGCCGGCAGCGGCCCCTGCTGCATGCGGTGGAGCCGGGCATAGTAGCCACCGCGGGCCACCAGGGCGTCGTGGTCGCCGTCCTCGGTGACCCTGCCGTCGGCCAGCACCAGGATGCGATCGCAGCGGCGCAGGGTGGACAGCCGGTGGGCGATGACGAAGGCGGTGCGTCCCGCGACCATGCGATCCATGTTGGCCAGCACCATGGCCTCGGACTCGTAGTCGAGGGCGCTGGTGGCCTCGTCGAAGATGAGGATGCGGGGGTCGGTGATGAGGGCCCGGGCGATGGCGATGCGCTGGCGCTGGCCCCCCGACAGAGTGGCCCCGTGCTCCCCCACCCGGGTGTCGTAGCCATGGGGCATGGCGAGGATGAAATCGTGGGCCCCCGCCAGCCGGGCCGCCGCCGTCACCCGCTCCATGGGCACGCCGGGATCCGCCAGGGCGATATTCTCCCGCACCGTGCGATGGAAGAGCATGCCCTCCTGTTCCACCACGCCGATCTGCCGGCGCAGCCCCACGGGATCCGCCTGGGCGAGGTCCATCCCGTCCACCAGCACCCGACCGCGTTCCGGCACGTGGAGCCGCAGGATCAGCCTGGCGATGGTGCTCTTGCCCGAACCGGAGGCCCCCACGATGCCGATGGTCTGGCCGGCCCGCACATCGAAGGAGACCCCGCGCAACACCTCCGGCCCGCCGGGCCGGTAGCGGAAGCCCACCTGCTGGAACTCCACCCGCCCCGCCAGCCGCGGTAGGGGCAGGCGGGTACCCTCGTGGGTGGGTTCCGGCGGCGCGTTGAGCACGTCCCCGAGGCGCCGCACGGAGATCCCCGCCTGCTGGAACTCCTGCCACATCTGCACCAGCCGCAGGATGGGGCCGCTGACCCGGCCCGCCAGCATGTTGAAGGCGATGAGCTGGCCCACCGACAGTTCGCCGCGGATCACCAGGTCGGCGCCGATCCACAGGATCATCACGGTAGTGGCCTTGCTCAAGAAGCCCGCCATCTGTCCCGCGATATTTCCGAGCGACTGGGTGCGGAACGCCGCCCGCACATAGGCCGCCAGCTGCTCCTCCCAGCGCCGCTCCATGGCGGGCTCCACCGCCATCGCCTTGAGGGTACCGATGCCGGTCACCGATTCCACCAGGAAGGCCTGGTTCTCGGCGCCGCGGTCGAACTTTTCGTCCAGGCGCCGGCGCAGCACGGGGGTGATGAGGACCGACAGGGCCCCGTACAGGGGCAGGGTGCCCAGCACCGCCCAGGTGAGGAGGGGAGAGTAGAAAAACATCACGGCGATGAACACCCCGATGAACAGGACGTCGATGACCAGAGTCAGGGTGGAGCCCGTGAGGAACTGGCGGATGGTCTCCAGCTCCCGCACCCGGGCCACCGTATCCCCCACCCGCCGGGCCTCGAAGTAGGACACCGGCAGGCGCAACAGATGCCGGTACAGCCGCGCCCCCAGGGTGACGTCGATGCGCGAGCTGGTATGGGTCAGGACGTAGGTACGCAGGCCGCCCAGCACAGCATCGAAGAGCAGCAGGGCCATCATGCCCACCGCCAGCACGTGAAGAGTGGTATAGCCCCGGTGCACCATCACCTTGTCGATGACCACCTGGAAGAACAGGGGCGTGAGGAGGGCGAACAGTTGCACGAAGAGAGAAGCCACCAGCACCTCCCCCAGCAGGCGGCGGTGCTGCATGAGGGCCGGCAGGAACCAGGCGAAGCCGAAAGGCCGGGCGCCATCGGGCCTGGTCGCGCGCCGGGTGACCAGGATGACGCGGCCCGACCAGGTGTCCTCGAACTCCGCCCGGGTCATCACCTGGGGATGAGGATCCGCCGGGTCATGGACCAATACCCTGTCGTCCCTGAAGCCCCCCACCACCGCGAAACCGCCGTCCCGGCGCACCACGATGCAGGGCGGCGCCACACCATCCAGGCGCCGCCACGAGCTGTCGACGGCACGGGCTTTGAGGCCCAGATGACGCAACCCCCGCAATACCTCCTGCACGCCGAAGGGGGCGCCTGCCCTACCGAAGCGATGGCGCAGTTGGTCGCCCGCCGCCGGCACGTGGTGGAAACGCGCCACCAGCAACAGGCAGGCGAGCCCCGAATCGGCGGGTACGGGATCGATGGCGGGATCGGGAGCGATGACAGACCTCCTTGTCTGAATGGATTGCCTATTCGGCCTCTTGTCCTTGCCGGCCTTGCGGCTTCTTTTTAAGGTCCGACGAGGCGCCTGTCAAGCGCGATCCCGGGACACCATCGATTAGGCGACCGGGTTGGCGGCCATCGAGCACACCCTGGGCAGCCTCATCGCCCGTCACGGCCTGGGGGGCGAGGCCCGCCACCGGGCCCTCGGGGACGCCCGAGTGCTGTAGCGCTTCCTGGACAAGCTGGAGGATCTGCGGGACCCGCCGGGGGTGGTCGCCGCCGTGGCCGAGCGGCCGGCGCGTAGGACCGGGGTGGATCCCCCCTATAAGGTTCCTTCATCCCACCATGGACATCAGGGCGCGGTAATAATGGGCGTCCACACGGGACATCTTGATACCGACGCCGCCGGGGCCATGGTGCACCACCCTGCCGCGCATGGGGTATCGGTCGCCGAACACCATGACATTCAGCTCGATGTCGTCGCCGTGGGCGAGGAAGGTAGAACCGGTCTCCAGGAACATACCCCCGGCACTGACGTTGCGGGACATGAAGCGGCCGGACAGCCGGTTGCGCTCGAACACCTCGGTGACAAAGGTTGCCGATATACGTTGATGGCGTCGTTGTTCGCTCGATTTACGTCTTTCCATCGTTCCATGTTGCCTCGACATGAGATCCATGAGCCAAGGTCGATGCTCCCGCCGCAGCCCCGGTATAAAAACACGAAACCATGGCTCAAGGGCTCCACTCCAATGCCCCAAGCCATGGCTCAATAACCATGGCCCTGGGACAGGCCACGGGCATTGCCGCGGATGATCAACACCCCTTCGAATTCGCCCCAGGGCGTATACCAACCGTGGGCGTAGATGCTCGGCCCGCCGGTGACGGGCACCCGCCGATAGCGAAAGGCGGTGGGCGCCGCCTCCCAGAACCCCATCTCCGGATTGCCCCCGGAACGGGTGTTGAGGGGATTCGGCGCGCCGGGAAAATCGGGTGTCCAGGGCTCAAACAGAGGGGCTCGAACAGGGCCTTCCCAAGCGCCGTAAGCAGAGGCACCGGACCCATACCACCCCGAGCCGCCGGGCCGGCCGAAGCCCCCTGGCGAGGCACCGTACGGGATATGGGAGGAGAAGGGCTCCGGGTAGGCGCCGGCATGGCCATGCCCCGGACCAGGGGAGGAGCCAAGGCCGGGTCCCATCAGGGCCGGGTCGAAGCCCGCGAAAAGGGCCTGGCCGGCACCCCCCGGGGCCCAGGGATGGTCTTCACCCGCGAGTGGATAACCGCCTTGGCCAAAGTCCTGGGCGCCAACGGGATAGGCCCTGACCAGCATCATGATCACAAGGCCCCACGCCAGCATCGCCGCCGCCTGATTGCCGGTACGTCCCGCAGATGTCACCGCCGCCTCCCTGTTCTCCGTTCCGACTGATGCTGAATTTTAGACCTCACGGCGCGCGGTTTCCCGCAAAAAAACGTAGTGAAATGGCTCGGTCACATCGGTAATCCGTGGATCACCGCAAATCGGCGGGCGGCGTTGCGGCCGCCGCCCATCCTCGCGGCGGACCATTTCAGGCGGCGTCGCGGGCATCCAGCCAGGCCTCCAGATCGGTGGAACCTCCGACCCGTTCGCCGTTGATGAACACCTGGGGCACCATGTCGCCCCCCGTCACCGCCCGCAGGGTACGGTCAGTATAGTCACGGTTGAGTTCCAGTTCCTCGAACTCGATGCCCTCGTCGTGCAGCATGCCCTTGGCCTTGGCGCAGAAGGGGCAACCCTTGCGGGTGAACACCGTGACATCCAGGGGCTTGACCGCCTCCGGGGCGATGTAGGCCAGCATGGTGTCGGCATCGGACACCTCGAAGGGGTCGCCCGGCTGTTCCGGCTCCACGAACATCTTGTCGATGACGCCGTCCTTCACCAGCATGGAGTAGCGCCAGGAGCGCTTGCCGAAGCCCAGGTCGTCCTTGTCCACCAGCAATCCCATGCCCGCCGTGAACTCGCCGTTGCCGTCCGGGAGGAAGGTGATGTTGTCCGCCTTCTGATCCGCCGCCCACTCGTTCATGACGAAGGCGTCGTTGACGGAGATGCAGACGATCTCGTCCACCCCCGCGGCCTTGAAGGCGGGCGCCAGCTGGTGGAAGCGCGGCACGTGGGACGACGAGCAGGTGGGTGTGAAGGCCCCGGGCAGGGAGAACACCGCCACCGTCCTGCCCTTGAATATATCATCGGTGGACACGTCCACCCATTCGTGACCCTGGCGGGTGTGGAACACCGCATCGGGTACGCGTTGACCTTCTTTCAATGGATCCATGACAACCTCCTGAATGGTTTGCTGTTGAATCGATGGTTAAATTTTATCTCGATGGATGACACCATAACCAAAGGCGGATGATTAATAAAATGATAACTTTCAATGAAATCGTTAGTTATTATCTATAACCAACCCCTGTCATGATAGCCTCCACCCCTCGGCCGGGCGCGCGAGAAGCAGCCGGGAACTGATGACCATGGAATACTGCGAGCGCTCCCTGGACGCCTTCTGGGCCGAGCCCGTGAACGCCCTCACCAACCTCGCCTTCATCGCCGCGGGCATCGCCCTGCTGTGCCTAGCGCTACGCCGGCCTCCGCCGCCCATGGCGTGGGAGGTGGTGGTGCTGATCTTCCTGGTGTTCTCCATCGGCGTGGGCAGTTTCCTGTGGCATACCCTGGCGACGCCCTGGTCCGCCATGATGGACGTGGTACCCATTACCCTCTATATCAACGTCTTTCTGGTGAGCTATCTGGTCCGGGTGGCCCGCACGGACCTCGGCACGGGGACCCTGCTGTTCCTGGCGTTCCACGGGGCCAACGCGGGTGTGCAGGCGGCCCTGCCGGCGGATTTCCTCAACGGCTCGGTGTTCTATCTGCCCGCCTGGCTGGCCCTGGTGATCATGGCCATCCACGTCCGCACCCTGGCACCGGCCCGCGCCGGGCCGTTGGCGATCGCGGTGCTGGCATTCACCCTCTCCCTGGTCTTCCGCAGCATCGACGACGCCGTCTGCGCCACCCTCCCCGTGGGCACCCATTTTCTGTGGCACCTGCTGAACGGTTTGGTTCTCTATCTCACCACCCGCTTTCTCATGACATGGCCGCCAGGCCCGGCGCATAACCAGCGTTCACGACCCGGGGTCGCTTGTCCCTGAGCCGCCGGCCCACCCCGCGGGGCGGGCCGGCGGCTCCGTGGAGTATGGACTACTCCTCCACAATCACCTTGCCCACCATGCTGGGATGCAGGG
Source organism: Gammaproteobacteria bacterium (assembly GCA_034522055.1). NCBI lineage: Bacteria > Pseudomonadati > Pseudomonadota > Gammaproteobacteria > Gammaproteobacteria bacterium. The sequence goes on along the minus strand of JAXHLS010000002.1, from coordinate 2,988,137 downwards.
AACAGTAAGCAGGGACGTGTCGACATGTGCCCTACGCCACCGCGTCCCCCATGGATCAAGCTCCAGCCGATGTGTAGAGTCTGGATATTCGCCTTTGATTGCAGTTTTTGAGCACAGACAGGTTTAATCGCCCATGGGCACGATCAGCGACTTGGATGTCCAGCGACGCCGGGATATGGCCCGCGTTGTTTTGCAGGTCATGCGGGACTGGGGCGTGCCGCCCGCGGGCCAGGCGCGGCTGATGGGAACGGCTGACGATGATCCCCGGCATCTGCTGGCGGGCTTCGGCGATGGCCTAGACGAGGCGGAAGAGGCCCGCCTGCATAGGCATATGAGCGCCGTCCTCACTATCCATAAGGCCCTCCAACAGATGCACCCCCAGAGCACGGAGATGGCCAACTACTGGGTCAGTACCCCCCATCCCTATTTCAACGGCAGGCCGCCGCTGGATCTCATGTTGAGCCTCGGTCTCGAGGGCATGCAACGGGTCATCGAACATCTCAACGGCCGTGGTGAGTGGGGTTGAGAGCGACTCGCAACGATTAAATGGTGAAAGGACGTCTGTTCTCATGGTTGCAGGATTGGTCGCCGGAAGACCTCCGCGGCACTCTGAAGGCCATCTACCTCGCTCCCGTCGCCGGCGCACCCATGGAGGCCGCGGACGCCGTGCATGCCGTGGCCGGCCAGGGCCTGGCCCGTGACCGCTATGCCAATGGCGCTGGACATTGGCGGGCCACCGACGGCTGCCAGGTGACCCTGGTGACCCTGGAGGACCTGCAGGCGGCCGAGCAACAATCCGGCCTGTGCTTTTCCCGCGGCGAGCATCGACGAAACCTGGTGGTGGCCGGCATACCCGTGGCGGCCTTCCGGGACTGTCATATCCGCATCGGCGAGACCCGGCTGCGCTTCCACCGCCTGCGTCCGCCCTGCGGTTATCTCGAGCGCATGCTCGGCCCCGGTACCATGAAGGCCCTCGCCCACCGCGGCGGCGTCGGCCTCACGGTGGTGGAGGACGGCTCCATCAGGGTGGGGGACCCCGTCATCGTGGAACCCCGGCGGGCCCGCAGCTGAACCCGAGCCCGTTCAGCTCCTTCGCGATAGCGTTCGCCACACCCTTCACGCCCCATGATCCGAGGCCGCCGGTGCGGCGTACTGCTCCCCATGAACAGGCAATCGAATATCGCAGCGAAACGGGGCCGGAATCTGTCCGGCCTCGTGCTGTTACTGGGTTTCCTGGCCGCCGGCGCTGACGCGAGCATCCTCGCCCTCCCCTTCGTCTCCCCTCAGTCCGGTGGACAGGAACATTTATCGGCCCCGTCTGCCGGGGACATCATGGAGGCACCGCGCAGATGAAGAATTTCCTCATCGTCGGGGCCACCTCCGGTATCGGCCTCGGGCTGGCTTGTCGCCTCAGCGATGAAGGCCATGGGGTGATCAGCATGAGTCGCCGTAAAGAGGGGCCCGCAACGGCGGCCGTGGCGGCCCACTGGTCATGCGATGTCACCGATTTTTCTTCGGCCCTGCCGGACTGGGATGGCCCGCTGGACGGCCTGGTCTACCTGCCGGGCTCCATCACCCTGAAGCCGTTCAGTCGGCTGAATAACGAGCAGATCATGGCGGATCTGCAGGTGAATTATCTCGGTGCGGTGCGGGTGATCCAGCACTATCTGAAGAATCTCAAGCAAGCGGGCAGCGCCGCGGTGGTGACCATGAGCAGCGTGGCCGTTGCCACGGGCATGCCCTATCACGCCTCCATCTCGGGCGCGAAAGGAGCGGTGGAGGGCCTCACCCGGGCCCTCGCCGCGGAACTCGCGCCCGCCATTCGCGTCAATGCCGTCGCCCCCTCCCTCGTCGACACCCCCCTGGCCGCTCCCTTGCTGTCCAGCGCGCGCAAGCGTGAGGACATGGCCGCCCGCCACCCCGCCCGGAGCATCGGCGATGCGGACAAGGTAGCCGCCCTCATCGCCTTCCTACTCTCCGACGACGCCAGTTGGATGACCGGTCAGATCGTGGCCATGGATGGTGGCATGGGAACGCTGCGTACAGCCGGCGCTTAGTCGGCGTCCAGGCCCAGGTAGGCCAAACAGGCGGCGGGCAGTTCCGCCCGGCAACGTTCCAGTATGCGGGCCTCCTGCGCCGGAGACAGATGGGTCCGGTAGTCCCCGGTCCGGCCCTTGCGGATGAAACCGCCGGGACGGAAGACGGGCTCGCCGTCCTCCCCCTGGCCCACGAAGCGGTGGGCGTTGGCCTTCATCCACGAAAAGGAGGCGTACTCCAGGACCCGGGCCCGCTCCGCCTGCGTGGTCGTCCAACCGAGGAAATCCAGGATCTGTCCCAAGGCAGCGGGCAGGTCGGCCTTGAGATCGGCATAGGGCAACAAGAGCACATTGTCCCGCTCCCGCCGCGGCCACCAACTCGCGACGTTGCGGAACCACGCCCCGAAAGCCAGCCAGGCCGACACGTGTTCATCCATGGTGGCGGGGCGCGTGAGTCCGGTGCGGGAGAGGGCCGCGTCGGTCATGTCCATCAGGTGATGATAGAAGCTCACGCAGCAGTCCCGCGGGTCCCGCAGGGTGAGGATGATGCGGGCCGTGTCGCGGCCCGGAGTCTGTTCCCAGGTGCAATGGGTCTTGAACACCCGGGGGTCCGGCAGGGCCTCGAAGTCCGCAAGGATCTGCCGCCAGTCCCGGCCGGGGCGCTGGCGTTCCAGCCACGGCACCACGCCGTCGATCTCCGCGAAGTCCGGGTCGCCACCGCTGCGCAACTGATGGAGGATCTGCTGCATCCAGGTGGTACCCGCCTTGGGGGCGGTGGTGATGAGGACATCCGTGGGCCGGGCCTCGAAGTGGGCCAGGATCCATGGGTCGTGGAGCGGCGAGGCCTCGCCCCATTGGGCGGCGGGTCGGGTATCGTCCGCGCCGGGTTGCCCCCCCAGGGCCGGTTGCACCAGCGCCGCGAACACACCCCCCGTGAGGCGCACCAGATCCTGGGGGGCGATCTCCAACTCCAGGCCCCGGCGGCCGGCGCTGACATGGATGGTGGAAAAGCCCTGGGCGGAGCGGTCGATGAAGGTGCGCAGGCGCTTCTTCTGTCCCAGGGGGCTCACGCCGCCCAGCACGTAACCCGTGGCCCGCCGCACCTCCGCCTCATCGGCCATGGCCGCCTTGCGGGCACCGGCGGCCCGGGCGATGGCCTTCATGCCCAGCATCCCCGAGACCGGCACCAGCCCCACCGCCAGGGTCCGGCCGTCCAGTTCCACCACCAGGGTCTTGAAAACCCGCTGGGGGTCCACACCCAACTTCTCCGCGGCCTCGAGGCCATACGCCGCAGCCGAGGGGTCATGGGCATACTCGTGGAGACGGAAAGTGATACGCCCCACCTCGGCCGCCTTCACGGCCGGCGTCATGGCGCATACCGCCGCGGCCGCTGGCCCGCCATCGCCATGGAGGCGAGTCGCCACCGGTGCGGTGACGCGCTACGGGGCCAGGAAATCAACGGGGCGAAAACCCTCGATGCCCTCCGCGGCTCGATACTCATGGCTATGCCCCCCGACTCTTTTTCACCCTGCCGCGGATGCCGCGGCGCGAGCCATTCTCGCACACTGCGATGCCGGTATGTCCGGGAGGCCCGTGATTACCAACGTGGCCTTTGCGGAAGGAGCCACCGTCGACCCGGCCGGAGAGCCACGACCGGCATTCCCATCGGCATCGGGCCGTGTCAGGCCTCTTGTTCCTCTTCCGGTGCGCCCTTCTTGCCGGCGCCACCCGCAGCCGGGGTCCTGCTGAAGGACTGCAACCACTCCATGGGCAAGGGAAACACCACCGTGGTGGCCCGATCACTGGACATGTCCGCCAGGGTCTGGAGGTAACGCAACTGCAGGGCCTCGGGGTGATCGGCGATGACACCGGCGGCATCGCGCAGGCGCTCCGAGGCCTGATACTCGCCATCGGCATGGATCACCTTCGCGCGCCGGTTGCGCTCCGCCTCAGCCTGGCGGGCGATGGCGCGGATCATGTTCTCGTTGAGGTCCACGTGCTTGATCTCGACGTTGGTCACCTTGATGCCCCAGGCGTCGGTCTGTTCATCGAGGATCCCCTGGATATCGCTGTTCAGGCGGTCACGCTCCGACAGCAGTTCGTCCAGATCGTGCTGGCCGAGCACCGAGCGCAGGGTAGTCTGGGCCAGTTGGCTCGTCGCCATCTCGAACTGCTCGACCTGGATGACCGCCTTCTCCGCATCCACCACCTTGAAGTACAGCACGGCGTTCACCCGCACCGTGACGTTGTCCTTGGTGATGAGGTCCTGTTCCGGCACGTCCATGGTGATGATACGCAGGTCCACCCGCACCATCTGCTGGATGCCGGGCACGAGGACGATGAGCCCCGGCCCCTTGACCGCCTGGAAGCGGCCGAGGAAGAACACCACGCCACGCTCATACTCGCGCAGGATGCGCAGGGCCGCGGCCAGAAACGCCACCACCAGAAGTATGGGCAGCAGATAGGTCAGCATCAGTTCGTTCATCATCGCGTTACTCCTGTTTCTCCGGTTCAACCTCGAGGCGCAGGCCGTCGACGGACAGGACCCGCACGGCGTCGCCCTTGTGTACCGGGGCGCGGGTATCCGCCTGCCAGACCTCACCCTCCACCCGCACGTGACCACTGTGGTCGAAGTCCTCCCGTGCGGTGCCGCTCATCCCTACCAGCCGCCCGGTGCCACTGACGACTGGCTTGTGGCGCAGGGCCGCCAGGCGGCCCACCACCCAGATGGAGAGGCCCGCGCTTAGGGCGCCGGTGATGAAGACCACGGGCAGGGAAACGGCCACACCCTCCTCGTCCATGAGGATCACCGAGCCAAACAGGAAGGCGGCCAGCCCGCCGAGCCCGAGGACACCGAAACTCGGGGCGAAGGCTTCAGCCGTCATGAGAGCCACCCCGAGGAGGATCAGCGCCACCCCCGCGTAGTCCACCGACAACACCTGGAGGGCATAGAGGGCCAGCAACAGGCTTACCGCACCGATAGTACCGGGGATCACCGCCCCCGGATTCGCGAGTTCGAAGATGAGCCCGTAGATGCCGATCATCAGCAGGATGTAGGCGACGTTGGGATTGGCGATGATGGACAGCAACCGCGTCCGCCAGCCCGGTTCGACGCGATTCACCATGAGGCCCTCGGTGTCCAGCTCGTGCTCCATCCCGGCAACATTGACGGTGCGGCCATGGATGGCCTCCAACAGCTCGGGGATACTGGCGGCCACGACATCGATGACGCCGTCCTCCAGTGCGGCCGATGACGACAGGCTCACCGCTTCCCGCACGGCCCGCTCCGCCCACTCGGCGTTGCGGTCTCTCATTTCCGCCAAGCCCCGGATATAGGCCACCGCGTCGTTCACCATCTTGCGCTCCATGGCGTCGCCGGCGGGCTCCCCGTCATCACCTTCCGCCTCGTCCCCGTCGCCCGCGGGCGCCTTATCCCCGAGGCCGGGAAGCCCGCCTACCTGCACCGGCGTGGCCGCCCCGAGATTGGTAGCGGGGGCCATGGCGGCCACGTGGCTGGCGTAGAGGATGTAGGTGCCGGCGCTGGCGGCCCGCGCCCCCGAGGGCGACACATAGGTGACCACAGGCACGTCGGAGGCCAGGATGGCCTTGACAATGTGGCGCATGGCCGCATCGAGGCCCCCGGGGGTATCCATCTCCAGGATCACCAGAGCGGCGCCCTGCTCCTTTGCCTCGCCGATGCCACGCACCACCATCTCCCCGGTGGCTGCACCGATGGGACCCTGCACCGGAATCAGCATCGCCTCCCCATCCGCCCGCGCGGGCGTCGCGATGAAGGCGAGCAGTAACGGAATGATCAGAATGTAAAGAAGGGTCGACATGTTCGTGCGATGGATTGAACCACGGCGGCGGTTGGAAAAAAGATCAGGCGAGAACCATGCCAGGTGCCCGCAAAAGGCCACGTACAAACCACCACCGACACCATCTCTGGCCAGCCATCAGCCAAAAGCGGTTGTTTTACACCGGTCAATAGGTCCAAATGCCCCACGCGCCTCGGCAGCAAGCCCGCCGTATCGACTCCAGTATCAACGGTAGTCACAATCCGATTCTTCCTTAGGTTTCCGAAGTCGCAAGCAATTCGTTAGACATCCCATACTCCATTCTTACGCCATCCCCCTATCCAGACACCCACCCTCTTACCCAGACATCCAGTCGTCTACCCGAATGCCCGTCGTCGCCTACATGGACATCCGTCTCGCCCCCCCACAGCCGAATGTCGGGATGAATCCCGATCTACAAAAAGCGTAACCGCGAAAGACGCGAAATGACGCGAAAAGGGAGAACGTCAGGGAGGAGTGGCAGTTCGAAAAGGCGCAGCGGATCCACCGTTTCGGCGTCAGCAGAGCGGACGCACGGGTGGTAATCTTTTCCCATTTCCCATTTCCCATTTCCCCTTTCCCATTTTCCCTGGGGAGAAGGACAGAGGCGTAGGTCGGCTGCTCTTGGCAGCCGACGAAATTCGGCGGTTTGCGGGCGCTACATCCGTGCCACAGGAACAGGCGGTGGGTGTGGCTGTGGGTCGGGCTGTGGGTCGGGCTGTTGGTCGGGCTGTAGGTCGGGCTGTAGGTCGGGCTTCAGCCCGACAGCCTGCGGGTGGTTCCGGCACGGCCTGTGGTATGCGCGGCGGGCTTTAATGTCGGGATGAATCCCGACCTACATCCGTGCCACAGGAACAGGCGGTGGGTGTGGCTGTGGGTCGGGCGGTAGGGATGTGTTTGTAGGTCGGGCTTTAGCCCGACATTGAGAAGACCCTGTTATTACGAAATTTAGTTTTGTATGATTAATAGACCTTCCGGACCCCTGGGCGTGGCCACGGGGTCCACCCACCAATCCCGGTAATGACACGACAAGCAGAGGCCGCAGATGAACCGAATCGGTGCCATTCTAATACTCACGGGCACATCGTTGTGGCCGGCGATGGTCGCGGCCCATTTCCTTGAGATGATACCCGACCGAGATATCGTGGAAGACGCCGATAATCGCACCGTGGGTCTCGATCTGAGATTCACCCACCCCATGATGGGTGGCCCGGCCATGGAGATGGCACGGCCCGCCCGCTTCGGCGCCCTCGGCCCCCACGGGCACGAGGACCTTGCAGCATCCCTGGCGACCCGCCGCGTGGACGGCAAGACGGCGTTCCAAGCCGACTACACCTTCCGGCGTCCCGGCGACTACGTGTTCTACGTCGAGCCGGCGCCGTACTGGGAACCCGCCGAAGGCGTGATGATAGTCCACTACACGAAGGTGGTGGTCTCCGCCTTCGGTGCCGGGGAAGGCTGGGACCACAGTGTCGGCTTCCCCGTGGAAATCGCCCCCCTGGTCCGCCCCTACGGCCTGTGGACGGGCAACCTGTTCCGCGGCGTGGTGAAGAAGAACGGCGCCCCGGTACCCTTCGCCGAGGTGGAGGTGGAATGGCGTAACGACGGGTCCGTCACCCCGCCCGCAGACGCCTATGTCACCCAGGTGATCAAGGCTGATTCCAACGGCGTCTTCGCCTACGCCATGCCCCGCGCCGGCTGGTGGGGTTTCGCCGCCCTCCTGGAGGGGGACGAGACGATGACGAATCCCGAGGGCGCGGAGGTGCCGGTGGAACAAGGTGCCCTCATGTGGGTCCACGCCCGCGATATGCAGTAGGGAGGCGCCGGACCATCGCCCATATCCCCGACGGCGTCCTCGCCGCTCCCGTGCTGGTGGGCGGCGGGGTGCTGGCCGCCACCGCCCTGGCGGTGGCCGTGCGGCGCCTGGACTACGAGCGCATCCCCCAGGCGGCGGTGATGGCGGCGGCCTTCTTCGTGGCCTCTCTGGTGAGCGTGCCGGTGGCGCCCAGCAGCGTGCATCTGATCCTGAACGGCCTCATCGGTCTCATCCTCGGCTGGGCCGCGGTACCCACTATTTTGGTAGCCCTGGTGATGCAGGTCACTTTCTTCGGCCACGGCGGCCTGCTGGTGCTGGGCGTGAATACCTTCAACATCGCGGCCCCGGCCCTGGCGTGCGCCGCCCTGATCGGACCTTTCATCGCACGTGCCCGCGGCCGCACGCCGTTGTTCGCCCTGGGGGCCCTGGCCGGCGCCCTGGGGGTGGCGCTTACCGGCACCCTGGTGGCCCTGTCCCTGGGGCTCTCGGGCCCCGCCTTCCTGCCCGCCGCCAAGGTGATCCTGGCCACCTATGTCCCGCTGTTGCTGGTGGAGGCGGCGGTCACCGGCGGGGCCGTGGTGTTCCTGCGGCGGGTGGCACCGGAACTGCTGGCACGCCGGGAGGACTCCCTTGGCTAGACGCATGCTGTTACTGCTGTTGGCCGCCGCCTGGAGCGTCCCGGCAGCGGCGCACCTGCTGAACGTCTTCGCCTGGACCGAGGGCGACACCATCCATGGCTACGCCTATTTCGCGGGCGGCGGCCGCGCGGCCGGGGCCCGCATCGCCGTGCGGGGACCGGACGACACCATCCTGGCCACCCTCGAGCCCGACGCCGCGGGGGAGTTCAACTACGTCACCGAGAGTCGGGTACCACACCGCATAGTAGCCGACACCGGCGACGGCCACCGCGCCACGTGGACGGTGAGCGCCGCGGAGTTGGGCGCCGCCGCCGACACCACGGCCCAGAGCACCACCGCCCCCGCGCCGGCCACGGACCCCGGGGCGCCGCCTGCCGGCGACCCCTTGGCGGCCCTCGTGGAGCGCGCCGTGGCCCGCCAGGTGGGCCCCCTGCGGGCCGAGTTGCAGGCCCATGCCCGGCGCGCCCGCCTCGGCGACGTGGTCGGCGGCATCGGTTTCATCTTCGGCATCGCCGGGGTGGTGCTGTGGTGGCGCAGCCGCCGGCGCGGCCCATGAGCGTCCTCGCCCTCGTCGTCGCGACACCGCGACCGTGGCTGGCCGACCTCGACCCGCGCCTGCGGGTGGTGGCCGCGCTGGCCTTCGCCGGTGTGGTCGCGTCTCTCCAGGACCTATGGGTACTGGCAGGCGCCCTGACCATCGCCCTCGCGGTGGCCGCCGCCGCGGGCCTGCCGGCGCGGCTGCTGGGGCGCCGGCTGGTGGCTCTGGAGGGCTTCATGGTGGTGGTACTGGCTTCCCTGCCCTTCACCGTGACCGGCGAGACGCTGTTCGCCGTCGGACCACTGGTGGCCACATGGGAAGGACTGCATCGCGCCGTCGCCATCGCCCTGCGGGCCAATGCCATCGTGATCATGCTGCTGGCACTTGCGGGCACCCTGGATCCCGCCATTCTCGGCCATGCGCTGGCGCGCCTGGGGGTGCCTCACAAGCTGGTGCATCTGTTCCTGCTCACCGTCCGTTACATGGGGGTGATGTACGACGAATACCGGCGCATGCGCCTCGCCATGCGGGCGCGGGCCTTCACCCCGGGAAGCAACCGCCACACTTGGCGCACCTACGGCTGGCTGGTGGGCATGCTCATGGTGCGCAGCCTGGAACGCTCCCGGCGCATCCTCGATGCCATGAGGTGCCGCGGCTTCCAGGGACGCCTGTACCTGCTGCCCCAGGAGCGTTGGCGGCCGCGGGACAGCCTGGGCGCCATGATGATGGCGCTGCTGCTGGGCATGCTGATCGCCCTGGAGTATGCGCGCTGAGGGCCTGCGGCGGCGCTGAAGAGACGGGACCCCGTCCGTGGAGAGCGGACCACCCTATCTAAGGCATGCCCCGATCTAAGGGATGACCCGGCCCGGTGCACGACCGGGCCGGGCAGTCAGTTCCAATCGCTGGCGCGATTGACGCAGGCTTCCTAACTCAACACCTGGTTGGCGTAGTCCGCCAGCCCGGGGTTGCCCTCCACGTTGCGGAGTTTGGGCGTGTTGAGTTTATCGATACGGGCGGATTTGCGGTCCCGCAGATAATCCGCCACCACATCCCACACCGGGGCCCCGGGCGACTGGGAACCCACGGTGGCCCAGCCCGCTACTTTATAGGTCTTGTCACCTTCGATGAGGCTGCCGTCGTCGAGCCTGAGTTCCTGGATACGGTTACCCATCTCCGCGGTGGGATCGCAGGTGTAGTCCAGGCCACCCACTCGCACCATGTCGCCGCCCTGCTGGTAGTAGGGGTCGGGATTGAACAGGTTGTCGCAGACATCCTCCAGGATCAGCTTGATATCCGAACCCTTCATGTCACGGGCATAGGTCTCGGGATAGGTCATGCACGTCTGGGTCAGCACGTGATCCATGGTGATGGCATCACCCTCCGGCACCGAGACGCCCCAGCGGAAGCCCGGCGAGAGGGAGACCTGGGCATCGAGCTGGACCCGCAACGCATCGCAGATGACCTGGTCGAAGGTGCCGTTGAAGTTGCCGCGGCGGTACAGCAGGTCCTCGGCCACCGCCAGCTCCTCGGTGAGCCACGGCAGGTGGGGCCTGCGCACCTCGTCGATGTAGGCCGCCATCCCCGCGTCGGGCGCGAGAAGGTTGGAGAACACGGGCAACAGACGGTACTTGAAACCCTGCACCCGGCCATCACGTACATCGAGGTCCATGACGCCGAGGAACTTACCGTTGGAGCCGGCATTGGTGACCAGGGTGGTACCGCCGCGGTTCTTTATCGGTATCGCCCCCGGCACACCGTCGTGGGTATGACCACCGAAGATGGCGTCTATGCCGGTGACGATGGAAGCCATCTTGAGGTCCACGTCCATGCCGTTGTGGGACAGCACCACCACGGCGTCTGGCTTCTCCGTATCGCGCACCCGGTCCACGATCTCCTGCATGGCATCGTCGCGGATACCGAAGGTCCAATCGGGGATGAAACGCGCCGGGTTGGCGATGGGGGTATAGGGGAAGGCCTGGCCGATGACCGCCACCCGCACGCCACCGAGATCCTTGATGACGTAGGGCTCGAAGGCCCTGCCGCTGTCGGGCTGAAAGCCCTCGAAGTCCTCGAAGCGGTAGTCGAAAAGGGCATCCTCCGTGACCTTGACGTTCTGGGCCACGAAATCGCCCTTGAACTTGCCTACGTTCTTAATCACCTCCTCGTCCAGGTAGGTGAACTCCCAGTGGCCCGTCATCACGTCCACACCCAGCAGGTTGGTAGCCCCCACCATGTCGAGACCCCGGGTCTTGAAGGCAGTGCCGGAGCCCTGCCACGTGTCGCCGCCGTCCATCAGCAGGGTCTTGGCGGGGCCGTACTCGCTGCGCAGCTTGTCCACCAGGGTCTTGAGATGGGCAAAGCCCCCCACCTTGCCGTAGGTCTCCGCGCCCTCCTCGAAATTGAGATAGGTGAAGGCATGGGACTCGATGCCGCCGGCGGGTATATCGAAGCGTTCCAGCAGGTGTTTACCCACGAGATGAGGCGCCTTGCCGTAGGCGGGCCCGATGCCGAGGTTGACGTTGGGCTCGCGGAAGTAGACGGGCAGCAACTGGGCGTGACAGTCGGTATAGTGCAGCAGGCGCGCATTGCCGAAGCTCGGGACCTCATAGAGGTCGGACGGGGCCTTGCGGGCGGCGAAGACGGAACCGGGCACCAGGCCGGCCGCGCCGGCCAGGCCCATCAGGCGCACGAACTCTCGACGGCTGAGATTCATAAGGCAACTCCTCCTCTATCTAGCTCTACTTATAACGTGAAAGTCGCGAAGCACGAACTCCCCCTCTCCCTCTGGGAGAGGGATGGGGTGAGGGAACGAACATGGCGATACGCGCTCCTCTTTCATCATCTTGGGCGACGCGTATCGCCATGCGAGTTAATAGTGTGAATCCATCCCCGCCGGCGAGCCGCGAGGTCACCGGAATCTAACACAGAACAACCGGCGCCAGAACTTGCCATGCATTCCTCAGCCGTCGAAGCGCCGAGCGTCCTGGCCGGCGTAATCGGCCACCGAGTTGTCGATGGCATTGGTGGTCTTGATGCGCTGCACTACCTCCTCCAGGCGTGCCCCGGGGATGGCGCAGGTCATCTCGGTGTTGGGCATGGCGGTACGCACCCGGCTCAACATGCAGCCCACGCTGAGGGCCACCTGCCCCCGCTCCTTGGCGATGGGAATGATGTGGCACTGGGGCTTGCCCTCGAACCGCATCTCGGGGAAGGCGTCGGACAGGGTCATGGCCTGCTTGGCGTTGACCCGCAGGAACACCACGTCGGGGGCCACCGGGGTCTCTCTCAGGGGGCCATAAGTCACGACACCGGGTTTCTCCGCGACCACGGGGATGTCCGGAAACACCTCCGGCGTGACCCAGCCCGCCTCCACCAGGGTGCCCACATCGGCCTTGGCGCCCGCCTCATCCAGGGTCTTGAAGCCATGGGTCAGGCTGCCCACGCTGCAGTTGCCGTGGTCCGCGGCCACGGTGCTGAAGGTCCGTTCCGCCGCCTTCATCCAGAACACGCATCCCGCCGCCACGCGCCCGGTGCGGCCGTCTGCCGTCGGGCTCGGCATGGGGTCCGCGAAGGGCTCGACACCGGCGGGCGCCTCCTCGCCGAAGGTGATGGCCAACGGCGGATTGGCGAGGGCCAGGGATTGCGTAAGGTCCTCGGCAAGCTTGGCGTAATCGGTCATGGTGGATACCCCTTTCCTGGAATAATTCGTTGGACAGGCGTCGAATCCTCGGAGCCTTGGCCGCGGGATGCAACCCCTGGCGCGGTCCGGGTTTATCTCCGTGTCATTCAATCCGGTCTGCCGCGCGCCTCGTGTCTCTTTTCAGTTTCGTTTCAGCTTACGGGATTAGATTGTTCTCCAGGGAGACGACAAGGCGTCGGGCTCCACTGGCAATCTACGAGAGGACACCATCATGAAAGCGAGAAAAACCATCATCACCGCCGCAGGCATCGCCCTGCTCATCCCCTTGGCCGGCACCGTTATGGCCGGCGACGAGTACCCGATACGCCACGGCCGCGACCTCATGAGCGACGAGGAATTCGCCACCCATCGCGCCGCCATGGTGAACATGACTACCGAGGAACGCCAAGCCTACCGGGTGGCTCGCCATGAATCCATGAAGGAACGCGCCGCCGAGCAGGGCGTCACCCTGCCCGACGAGCCCGGTATGCGCGGCAGGGGCATGGGCTACGGCCGCCATGGCGGCGGACGCTTCGCCACCCAGTGAAGCGGTACCACCCGTTGCGGTTCCTGCTCGGGACCGGGTTGCGGGCAATGAGGACCCGGCGCTTTCTCTCCTGGGATGGCACCGGGCACCGCAAGTCGCCGGCCTGCACCCATAACATCCAAGGAATAAACCATGAACACCATCAAAGTCTGGGACCCCTTCGTGCGCATCGGCCACTGGCTGCTGGTGGGCGGCTTCCTGGTGCTGGTGGCGGCACATATCGGCGGCGTCATGGTGGAGAGCATCTTCACCGGTGAGAACCTGCCCAAGTCCATGGTGACGGGCATCAAGCACATCGAGACGGAGGAGAAATCATGATGAAAGGGCATAATGTCTACCTGCTGAGGGGCGCCCTGCTGGCCGGGACGGTTGCCACCGCCATCGTGCTCATGACGGCGACCGCGCCGGCCAGTGACGATCACGGTGACCGGGCCCGGCGGGACGACCACCACGCCGCCCGGGAACTGGTGCGTAATGGCCGCATCCTGCCCCTGCGCCAGGTGCTGGGGATGGCCGAGGGCCACCAGGCCGGCCGCGTCCTCGAGGCCGAGTTCGAGAAGGACGACGGCCGCTATATTTACGAGATCGAGATCGTCGACGACAACGGAATCGTGTGGGAACTCGAGATGGACGCCATGGACGGCAACCTGCTGAAAAGGGAGCACTGATTTGCGGCTGTTGCTGGTCGAGGATGACCCGGATCTGCGAGGGGAGGTGGTGCCCCGCCTCGTGGCCGCCGGTTTCGCCGTGGACGAGGCGGACAATGGCGTGGATGGCGAGTTTCTCGGCACCGAAGTGGACTACGACGCGGTGGTGTTGGACCTCGGCCTGCCGGACCGGGACGGCCTCCAGGTATTACGCAACTGGCGAGCCAGGGGCCTGCGGCTGCCGGTCCTCGTCCTCACGGCCCGGGGTGCCTGGTTCGAAAAGGTGGAGGGCTTCAAGGCCGGGGCCGATGACTACCTGGCCAAGCCCTTCCACGTGGAGGAACTGGTGGCCCGCCTGCTGGCGTTGAGCCGCCGCGGCGGCGGCCAGGAGGGCAGCCGTATGACCCGCGGCGACCTGACCCTGGACGAGGACCAGCACACGGTGACGGTGGCGGGGGCCGCGCCGGTCGCCCTCAGCCCCATGGAGTATGGTTTGCTGCGGCTGCTCATGACCCGATGCGGGCGCATCGTCTCAAAGGGCGCCCTGACCGAGCATCTCTACGACGAAGCCGCTGAGCACGACAGCAACGTCATCGAAGCCCATATCCGCCGCCTGCGCGTGAAGATCGGGAGCGAACGCATCGAGACCCTGCGTGGCCACGGCTACCGGCTGCGGGCCCCGGGTCGGTGAGGTCGATTCACAACCGCCTGGCCCTGGGGCTGGGCGGGGTTCTGGTCATCGTGTTCCTGCTGGCGGGCCTGGGCTCCAGCCTGGCCATCCGGCACGGCATCCTCGATTACATGATCACGCGCCTCGATCACGACGCCGAGAGCCTGCTCGCCGCCATCCGCTACCAGCGCCGACGCGGCGGCAGCCCCACCCTGCTGGCCACGGACCCGGTATTCGAGCGAGCCTACTCCGGCCACTACTTCGCCATCGCCATCGACGGCGAGGTGTTGCGTTCCCGATCCCTGTGGGCGCATGAACTGGCGGTCCCTGACATTGGCGTAGGCGAGGTCCGCACCCTGGAGGTAGCAGGCCCCGACGCCTCGCGGCTACTGGTGAGGGCCCACGGCTTCCAGCGCCGGGGCAATGCCATCGTCATCGCGGTGGCGGAAGACCTCGGGCCAGTGCGTGCCACCATTTTAGGCTGGCAGGCAGGCTTCGCCATCGCCACCCTGGTGGCCATCCTGCTGGTACTGGCCCTGCAACGACAACTGTTGCGGCGCGGTTTGAGCCCCCTGGAACGTACCCGTGGGGAGGTGCGGGAACTGGAACTCGGCACCCGCCACCAGCTCAGCGGCGATGCTCCGGCCGAGATCCAGCCCCTCATCCAGGCCTTCAATCGCCTGCTGGAAACCCTGGAGGAACGCCTCAAGCGCTCGCGCAAGGCCGCCGGTGACCTGGCCCATGGCCTCAAGACGCCGCTCTCCATGCTGGGCAGCCTGGTGGAACGGCCCGTCATCGATCCACCCCTGCGGGCGGAGATGACCCACCAACTCGCCCTGATCCAGAGCCGCATCGAACGAGAGCTGCGCCGCGCCCGCCTCATGGGCGGCATCGCCCCCGGCGCCCTGTTCCGGCCCGCCACCGATGCCGCCGATCTGGTGGCCACCCTCGAACATATACACCACGATGCCGGCCTCGCCCTGGAGACCCGTTTCACGGGCGATGAGGCCTTCCCTGCCGATCGCGAGGACATGATGGAGCTGCTGGGTAACCTGTTGGACAATGCCTTCAAGTGGGCGGCACGCCGCATCGAGCTGACGGTGGAGTCGTCGCCGGAAACCCTGATCATCACCCTGGATGACGACGGACCGGGGGTGCCGGAAGAACAACGGGAGACCCTGGCCCGGCGCGGCCGGCGCCTCGACGAAACCCGGGAGGGCCATGGCCTGGGTCTGGCCATCGTACGGGACACCGTCGACTTCTACGGAGGCAGCCTCACCATCGGGCCCTCCCCCGGCCTCGGGGGCCTCCGAGTGCAGGTGCGCTTGGACGCACTCGGCCAACGGGTATCTTGAATCCATCGCGCGCCGCGCCCGTGGCCCTGAGCCCTGGCCCGACGCGGTCAGCGCCTCGACAAGACCCGAAAGAGTCACGGTCTCGGGCTTGCCAGCATGAGGGATGTGGTGGGTTTCTATGACGGACAGATGTCCGTGGGCGCTTCATTGGCTGGGGAGGAGGACGAGAGGCCCGGGAGAGGCTTCAAGTGCCCGAATGCGGCTCGTCCCGGCTTACGCCATCTAATCTGAGGATCCGGCGAAGGCCAAGCCAGCGTAGTGTCTTGAAGCCCGATTCCCCCTTGGACGGAACTCCGCTAAACTTGGGCTTTAATCTTACCAATCCCCCGACTCCCCACTATGGAGGTGAATCTGATGTCTACCTATACCACCGGTACGAGACGGTTTGGCCCGATGGCATTGCTGCTGACACTGGCATTTCTCATGCCGCTGACCTCGGGATGCTCGAACGACGAAAGCGCCACTGGCAACCAGGCGGCCGCACCGCAGACCACGGAGTCCGCCAAGTCATCCCCAGCCCCCGATCCGACGGCAAAGCCAGAGACAACCCAGACGGCCGCGCAGGAACCCGCAGCCGGCCAGAGCGCCTCAGCCGACGGTAAGAAGATCTATCAGCAATCCTGCCAGTCCTGTCATGCCACCGGGGCGGCGGGCGCGCCGAAGCTAGAAGACAAGGAGGCTTGGGCACCGCGCATCGCCAAAGGCCAAGACGCCCTGTTCTCTTCCGTCAAAAATGGGTTGAATGCCATGCCGCCGAAAGGCGCCTGCATGAGTTGCAGCGACGATGATCTGCGGGCTGCCGTCGCGCACATGGTAAACGAGAGTTCCTGATCGTTTGAAGCAAGCCACGGAGGCGTGCCGCCTCGCCTCCGTGGCCAGTGCGCGCAGCCGTTCTACGTCACCCCCCCCCGCGTGCTCGCCCCAAAAGTTCGCTTCAGCCGGTACTCCAGGCCCTTGGTCTTCTCATTCCCGCCACCTTGCAGGCCTGCTGCATGTAAAACCATAAGGAAA
This sequence comes from Gammaproteobacteria bacterium, assembly GCA_034522055.1. NCBI lineage: Bacteria > Pseudomonadati > Pseudomonadota > Gammaproteobacteria > Gammaproteobacteria bacterium. The sequence continues at coordinate 2,971,364 of JAXHLS010000002.1, read as the reverse complement.
CAGCTCGTAGAGCTTGCTGCGGGCCCCGCGCCCATATCCCTTCTCCTCGTCGAGGTACTTGATCACGAAGCGGGCGTCTGCGGCAATACCGTGCTCGAAGAAGTAGTCACGCATGAACTGGCGGTCCCTGACATTGGCGTCGGCGAGGTCCGCACCCTGGAGGTAGCAGGCCCCGATGCCTCGCGGCTACTGGTGAGGGCCCACGGCTTCCAGCGCCGGGGCAATGCCATCGTCATCGCGGTGGCGGAAGACCTCGGGCCGGTGCGTGCCACCATCATGGGCTGGCAGGCGGGCTTCGCCATCGCCACCCTGGTGGCCATCCTGCTGGTACTGGCCCTGCAACGACAACTGTTGCGGCGCGGTTTGAGCCCCCTGGAACGTACCCGTGGGGAGGTGCGGGAACTGGAACTCGGCACCCGCCACCAGCTTAGCGGCGATGCTCCGGCCGAGATCCAGCCCCTCATCCAGGCCTTCAACCGCCTGCTGGAGACCCTGGAGGAACGCCTCAAGCGCTCCCGCAAGGCCGCCGGCGATCTGGCCCATGGCCTCAAGACGCCGCTCTCCATGCTGGGCAGCCTGGTGGAACGCCCCGTCATCGATCCACCCCTGCGGGCGGAGATGACCCGCCAACTCGCCCTGATCCAGGGCCGCATCGAACGGGAACTGCGCCGCGCCCGCCTCATGGGGGGCACCGCCCCCGGCGCCCTGTTCCGGCCCGCCACCGATGCCGCCGATCTGGTGGCCACCCTCGAGCATATACACCGCGATGCCGGCCTCGGCCTGGAGACCCGTATCGTCGGCGATGAGGCATTTCCTGCCGATCGCGAGGACATGATGGAGCTACTGGGCAATCTGTTGGACAACGCCTTCAAGTGGGCGGCGCAACGCATCGAGCTGACGGTGGAGTCGTCGCCGGAAACCCTGACCATCACCCTGGATGACGACGGACCGGGAGTGCCGGAAGAACAATTGGAGACCCTGGCCCGGCGCGGCCGGCGCCTCGACGAAACCCGGGAGGGTCATGGCCTGGGTCTGGCCATCGTCCGGGACATCGTCGACTTCTACGGGGGCGGCCTCGCCATCGGGCCTTCCCCCGGCCTCGGGGGCCTGCGCGTTCAGGTGCGCCTGGGCCCTCCCGGCGACCGCGTCTCCTGACCCCGGACGCTATAGATACACAACCACCGCCTGCTCCTTTGGCACGGATGTAGGTCGGGATTCATCCCGACAATCAAACCCGCCGCGCATACCTCGCGCCGGGTCGGTACCACCCGCCAGCGTTGGGTGTCGGGCTAAAGCCCGACCTACAGCCCGACCACAGCCCAACCTACAGACACACCACCACCGCCCGCTCCTTTGGCACGGATGTAGGTCGGGATTCATCCCGACATTCAATCCCGCCGCGCATACCGCGCGCGGGGTCGGTACCGCCCGCCAGCGTTGGGTGTCGGGCTAAAGCCCGACCTACAGCCCGACCTACAGAGGCACCACCACCGCCCGTTCCTGCGGCACGGATGTAGGTCGGGATTCATCCCGACAATCAAAGAGGTTCCTTGGCGTTCTTGGCGTTCTTGGCGAGAGGAAATTATTCTCCCTACACCCACGAAATCTGCTTACGAGCCAGTTCGTCGCGGCCTTCAAAGAGAGGCTTTCTCTTCGGCGCAGGTCTTCGATCTGAGCCATGACATCGTCATCGATGGTGATGGTGGTACGCATATATGGCATCCTGTTGATTGATGCTATTGATGTCAAAAATGCGAATAAAGAACCCATATGACCGATACCACCGCCTCCCGCAACATGAACATGGCCCTGTTCTGCGATTTCGAGAATATCGCCCTTGGCGTACGCGATGCCAACTACAAGGCCTTCGACGTGCAGAAGGTGCTGGAGCGGTTGCTGCTCAAGGGCAACATCGTGGTCAAGAAGGCCTATTGCGACTGGGACCGCTACAAGGAATTCAAGCCCCCCATGCACGAGGCGGCCTTCGAACTCATCGAGATCCCCCACATCCGGCAATCGGGCAAGAACTCCGCCGACATCCGCATGGTGGTGGATGCCCTGGACCTCTGCTACACCAAGGCCCACCTGGACACCTTCGTGATCATCAGCGGCGACTCCGACTTCTCGCCCCTGGTGAGCAAGCTGCGGGAGAACAACAAGCTGGTGATCGGCGTGGGGGTGAAGAACTCCACCTCGGACCTGCTCATCGGCAACTGCGACGACTTCATCTTCTACGACGACCTGGTGCGTGAACCACCGAAGCGGCGGGCCAGCAAGAAGAAGGGTTCCGGCCAGAAAAAGCCCACCGCCGCCCCCACCGACGAGGACAAGGCCCAGGAGGCCCTGGACCTGGTGGTGGCCACGGTGGAGGATCTGTTCGCCGAGCGCGGCGAGGAGGAGAAGGTGTGGGGCTCCATGGTCAAGCAGGCCCTGAAGCGCCGCAAGCCGGGCTTCAACGAGAGCTACCATGGCTTCCGCTCCTTCGGCCTGCTGCTGGACGAGGCCCGCAAGCGTGGCCTGCTGGAGCTGGAATACGACGAGAAATCCGGCGGCTATATCGTCAAGGGCTACAACCACGAGTCGTGAGGCACGGACTGCACCATCAGCCGCCGGTCTCCTGGGCCAGGGTGGCGTGGATCTGGCGCACCAGGCCATCCTCGAGTCCCAGCTCCCGGGCCAGGCTGTCCAGGTAGATACGCTCCGGCGGTGACGGCGGGTCCACTACGAGGGCCGAGGCGGCATAGACCTCCACCCCATGCTCCGGCGAATCCACATCCCGGGCGATGGCGGCGATGTCCAGAGGCCGGCTGTACTCCTCGAACAGGAACGCCTTGTCCTCGGCCGGCAGCTGGAGTTCGTTGATGCGGTTCAGGATGGCCTGGCTCTCCTGGGTATCGATGTTGCCGTCGGCCTTGGCGGCGCCGATCATGGCGCGCACCAGCAGCACGCTGAGATCATCGGCACTCCGAGCATCGTTTTCCGACGGCAGGAAACCGGCGCCCGCCGGCGGTACCGGCACCTCCCCCGCGGGGGCTGCCTGGCCCTGCTGATAGTCGCGCCACGCCTTATAGGCCAGGCCACCCACCAGGGCGAGTCCGCCGAGCTTGAGGGCGTTGCCACCGAGCTTGCGGCCCTTCTTGCTGCCGAGGACATTGGCCAGGGCACCGCCCGCCAACCCCCCGGCGAAGCCCCCGGCGGCGCCACTGCCCACCAGTTGATCGAGTAAACGCTTGGCATCAAACATCATCAGACCTCCAGAGGAAAAATACGTTAACGGACATCAGGAAGGCGCCTTGCCGGCCGCACCGTCCTGACGGGCGCTGGCGGCGGCCAGGGATTCACGCAACTGGGCCTCCAGGGCATTCAGCTCGGCACTGGCCTTGGCACGCGCCGCCCGGCCCTCGTCGGCGATGCGTAGGCTGTCCTCGATGGTCCCGATGAGGCTGCGGTTGGCCTCGCTCACGGCCTCGATGTCGAACACCCCGCGCTCCACCTGCCGGCGGGTCTCGGCATTGGCCTCGCGCAGGTTGTCGGCATTGGCCCGCAACAGCTCGTTGGTGAGGTCCGAGGCGGCGGCCACGGTCGCGGTGGCCGCCCGGGAACGATGGATGGTGAGGGCCTGGGCCAGTTGCTGGCGCCACAGGGGCACGGTGTTCACCAGGGTGGACGTCATCTTGCTCACCAGGGACTTGTCGTTCTCCTGCACCAGGCGCAGGCTCGGCAGACTCTGCATGGTCACCTGGCGGGTGAGACGCAGGTCATGCACACGCCGCTCCAGATCGTCCCGGGTCCCCCGCAGGTCACGCAGGCGCTGGGCGGCCAGGGTGTCGCCCCCCGCCTCCACCGCCTTCGCCAACTCCGGGATATGCTCCTCGTCGAGTTCCCGCAGCTTCTCCTCGCCGGCGGCGATGTAGCGTTCGAGGGTGTGGAAGTATTCGAGATTCGCCGCGTACAGGCGGTCCAGGGCCTCGATGTCCTCCATGAGGGCCGTCTTGTGACGCTCCAGGCGCTCGGTGACGGCCTCGATCTGGTCCCGCACCCCCTCGTAGCGCTGCAACAGCTTGGCGGCGTCCCGGCCCTTGCCCATCAGACGTCCCAGCCAGCCCACCCTGGCATTGGGGTCCAAGTCGCTCACATCGAAGCCGCGCAGGGTCATGACCATGTCGTTGAGGGCGTCCCCCGCCGGCCCCGCGTCCTTGGCGCGCACCCGCTCCAGCAGGCTGTCCGAGACCTCGGTCAGACGCTCCTGGGAACGGCTGCCGAAAAACAGCACGGAGTGGCTGTCGGTGAGGTCCAGCTCCGCCAGCAGGGGTTCGATGTCCTGGCGCGACAAGCGATCCGGCACGGTCCCGTTCTCGGCGGCCGGTGCATCGACCGGTGTGATGGCGCTGCCATGGGGTTCCGGATCTTGGGACATGGTGGTTTCCTCAGGGGGTGAAGGACAGGGTTCAGCGGATGCCTTCCTGCTCCAGCCGTTTGCGCAACACTTCGATCTGGACATCCAGGTCGAGGACATCCTGCTCCAGCAGGCGCACGCGCTGGCGCTCGAAGACCGACTCGATCTCCGCCAGCACGGCACGGAAATTCCGCTCCAGCTCGCCACCGCGGGCTAGGCGGTGGGTGCGAGCATAGCGGGCGGCCACCCGCTCGGCACCCTCCAGATAGACGTTCAGAAACTTACGTGCCCGGTAGAGTTCCTGCGGACGCTCGACGATAAGATCGAGGATGCCGTGCCCCTGGACCGCGATACGCCGCAGCCGCTGCTCCAGTTCCGCATTGCGGACCCCCAGGGCTGCCTTCTCGATAGCGATCAGGCGGCCCTCCGCCTGTTCGAGGGCCCGGCGCAGGGGACGATCCGTACCCCCCGGCGACGGGCGGCTCAGCAGCACCCCGGGGCGGGGCAGCCCGTAGGCCAGATGAAAACCCGCCACTGCCAACAGGCCGAAGGTCAGGCTGACGAGCAGCCCCTGGCCCACCGCACCATAGGCAGCGAGGGCCGTGCCGGCCCCCACCAGGGCCGCAGCAAGATACTTGTAGGGCAGGCGCGAAGGGCGCGTATAGCGCCGCTCCGGCGCCACGAGTTCTTCCACCAGGCCACGCCGGTTGAGGTAACCACCCACCACCACCAGGGCGAAGGCCGCCGCGGCGGCCATGGCGGCTGGAAAGCTGCCCGAGGCCAGGCTCACCAGGGCCGCCAACGCCAGCGGCAGCGGCAGGATGTAGAGCAGCACACCCCGCACTCCCCGGCGCAGGGCCGTGAGGCGGTCCCCTACCTCCCGCACGCCCTTGCGCAGCAGCGCCCCCTGGGCCTCGGTCAACAGCGGCCGGGGTTCAGAAGGCATGGATGAAGGCCTGACAGGAGACCAGGCCCACGCTGGCCAGCAGCAGCAGGCCGCCGAGCAATCTCATCAGCATTGAAGGTCTCCCCATCGAGGTGCGCCCAAGGCAGGTGTGAACATAGGGTCCGGTGGTGGTCGATTCAAGCGCAGGGTTAGCGGTGTGGTTGAAGTGCTATGCCTTCGACCATGGCAAAGCCCCGGTGTTCAGTGCCTTCTCGGGAGGAGCTGTCCGCGGGTTCCGCGCCCATCACGCCCCGGTATCCGGACGCCTGAACACGCGCAGGAGGGTGGGTCGAGGTGCCTGGTGCGGGGGCGGCTGAAAAGTGCTGCGGATAACGCGGCCGGCCTACATCTGCAGGGCGACCCGGCGCGTCACCCGTTGCACGTAGCGCCGGGTCTCGGCGTAGGGGGGAATGCCGCGATACCTGCGCACGGCATTCTCGCCGGCGTTGTAGCCGGCCAGGGCCAACTCCACATCGCCGTCGAAGTGGTCGAGGAGCCAGCGCAGATAGGCCAGCCCACCGCGCAGGTTCTCCACCGGGTCCCAGATGTCCTCCACGCCGAAGCGTCGGGCGGTGGCGGGAATGAGCTGCATCAGGCCCCGGGCGTCCTTGGGAGAGCGGGCCCGGGGGTCGAAATTGGATTCGGTACGGATGACCGCCGCCACCAGGGCCGGGTCCAGGCCATACTCCGGCGCCAGGCGCTCCACCCACGTCAGGATGAGTTCGGGGCTGGGGTCGGGCACGCTCTCGATGGGGGCCAGGTATTCGCTACCGTCCGGCAATAGGCATCGGGGCTCGACGGGTTTCTCCCCCGCGGATACCAGGCGCAGCAGCCGCGCGGCATGGGTATCCTGCGCCGCCGCCCGGGACAGCCAGGCGGCGGCCAAACCATCATCCCGCACCACGCCGCGGCCATGCATGTAGATGACACCCAGTTCGTAGGCGGCCGGCGCGTGGTTATCCCGGGCGGCCTTGCAGAAGAGCTTCACCGCCCGCGCCACGTCTCGCTCCACGCCCTCACCGTGGGCGTAACGCAGGCCCCAGCGGGTAAGAACCGCGGGGTCCTCCTGCTGCAGCAGGGCCTCTACGGACGGCGCCTCCATGGCCCACGCACACTGGCCGGCCAAGGCCAGGACACCCACCGCCAGCCAGTTGGAGAGCTTCAGTCGCTGCATGGCCCCGGGGCCCGTGAACGCGGTTGCATGGTCATACTCAACTCTTAGGCAAGATCAACGCCATCCGGCCTTTGACACAGTTTAAAACCCTCCATATCAATTAGTTGCGGATTAGGCGTGGCCGGAGATGGAACATTAAACAGGCCCGCGTGTAAAAAATACCGACAAATCCCTGTTTCATCTCGAGGCTCGTCCGCGAGATCTGCTGAAGAGTCCGGGGTCGCGGGCTGCTCAGGATCCGCTCGCCGGTGGGGGAAAGGAACGGGCGTTGCTACACTGGCCATCCACCATAGCCGACAATTCCCCCGCCATGACCCCCGCCACCTGCAGCCTCGATGACTCCCTCGCCCGAATCGTGCGTGCGCTCCGCGACGGCACCGTCACCGCCGCGGCCCTGATCGAGGCCGGTAACGCCCGCTACGGGGAATACGACCAAGGGTTCGGGGCGTACATCGAGCGCAACGACGGGCTGGCGCTGGGCCAGGCGCGGGCGGCCGACGCGGCGTTCGCCACCGGCGCAGACCTCGGCCCGCTGCAGGGGATCCCCATCTCCATCAAGGACCTATTTGGGGTCACGGGTTTCACCACCCGCGCCGGCAGCCCCCGTCCCCTGCCGGCGCCATGGGCCGTGGATGGGCCGGTGGTGGCCGCCCTGCGCAATCGTCTCGGCGTATTCACCGGCAAGACCCACAGCGTGGAGTTCGCCTTCGGCGGTCTCGGCACCAATCCTCATTGGCCCGTACCGGTGAACCCCTGGGACGCCGGGGTCCATCGCGTGCCCGGAGGCTCCACCGCCGGCGGCGGCGTAAGCCTGCACGTGGATGCCCTCGTTGCTCTGGGCACGGACACCGCCGGCTCGGCCCGCATCCCCGCCAGCATGACGGGCACCGTGGGCTTCAAGACCACTCGCGGCCGCTGGCCCACCGGCGGCATCGTCCCCCTATCCTCCAGCATCGACTCGGTGGGGATCCTGACCCGCACCGTGGCCGACGCCCGGTTGGCCTTCCAGGCCCTGGACCAGGCGCTGGACCAGGCTCTGGGGCTGGAACCCGCCCCGGCGTCATCGGCGTCGATGCCCCTTGCCGGCTGCCGCCTCGGCCTGTGCGAGCATCTGTTCTGGGATGACTGCTCACCGGGCATCGCCGACACGGTGCGCCTGGCCCTGCAGGAACTCGAAGCCGCCGGGGCCGCACTCACCACCGTGGACGTGGCGGAGCTGGATGAGGCCCTCGAACTCTTCCTGCTCGGCCATCTCGCGGCCCCCGAACTCCACGAGTTTCTCAGCAGCGAGCTGCCGGCGTGGCTGGACACCATGGATCCCCGGGTGGTGGCCCGCCTCGGAGACGCCGGGCGGCTGCCGGCCCGGGAATATCTGCGGCGCCGGCGCCGGCTGCAGGCACTGGCCGCCACCGCCGATCTCCACTTTCGGTCCATGGACGTACTGGTGACCCCCACCCTGGCCGCCACCCCGCCCGCCGTGGCGAGCGTGGCCGATGGGGACGCGTACCGGGAGATCAACCTGCGCACCCTGCGCAACCCGGCCATGGCCAATATGCTGGATCTGTGTGCCATGACCCTGCCGGTAGGACTGGACGCCGAGGGCATGCCCGTGGGCCTGCAGTTGATAGCCCGCGGCGGCGCGGATCCCCGCCTGCTGGAGGTGGGGGCCGCCTGCGAGGCGGTCCTGGGCACGGCGCGGGAGCGGCTCGGTATCGCCCCGCGATTGCAGCACCTCGCGTCCCCGGGCAACGGTGGTCGCGGCATGCCGGATTGAGATCCGACCTTGGCGCCGGAGTGTCGGGATGAATCCCGACCCACATCCGCGCCCCGGGAACAGGGCGGGGGGCGATATTTGTAGGTCGGGCTTCAGCCCGACAGCCTGCGGGTGGTTCCGTCTCGGCCGGAGGCGCGTGCGGCCGGGCCTGGATGTCGGGATGAATCCCGACCTACATCCGTGCCCCGGGAATGGCGGTGGACGATATTTGTAGGTCGGGCTTCAGCCCGACAGCCCGCCGGTGGGGATTCCAACCCGGCGTGAGAGGCATGGAGCCGGGCCGGATGTCAGGATGAATCCCGACCTACATCCGTGCTCCGGGAACAGGCGGTGGATGTCGTCTCAGATGTCGGTATCGGAAAGGATGCCCTGCAACTGAGCCTCTCGGAACGCCATCATGCGCTCGGTGGAACGCAGGGCGCGCAGCCGGATGGACTCTTCCACGTGGATCTCGTTGCCCCCGTGCTCCAGGACCTGCAGCAGGGAATGCATGCTGTTCATGGCCATCCACGGGCAATGGGCGCAGCTCTCGCAGGTGGCGCCGGCCCCCGCGGTGGGAGCCTCGATGAGGCGCTTGCCGGGGGCCTGCTGCTGCATCTTGTAGAAGATCCCGTCGTCGGTGGCGACGATGAAGGTGGGATTGGGCAACTCCCCCACCGCCTTGATGAGCTGGGTGGTGGACCCCACGACATCGGCCTGGGCGATGACATCCGCCGGTGACTCGGGATGCACCAGGATCGCGGCCTCGGGATGTTCTTTCTTCAGGCCCTCCAGGGCCGTGGCCTTGAAGGCCTCGTGGACCACACAGGCGCCCTGCCACAGCACCATGTCGGCGCCGGTGACGCTGCGCACGTAGGCCCCGAGATGCCGATCGGGGGCAAACAGGATCTTCTCGCCGCGGTCGTGCAGATAGCGCACCACGTCCACCGCGATGCTGGAGGTCACTACCCAGTCGGCCCGCGCCTTCACCTCGGCGCTGGTGTTGGCATAGACCACCACGGTGCGGTCCGGATGCTGGTCACAAAAGGCCGCGAAGTCGGCGGCGGGGCAGTCCAGATCCAGGGAGCACTCGGCCTCCAGGGTGGGCATGACCACGCGCTTCTCGGGATTCAGGATCTTGGCGGTCTCGCCCATAAAGCGCACCCCCGCCACCACCAGGGTGGTGGCCGGGTGATCATGGCCGAAACGGGCCATCTCCAGGGAGTCCGACACACAGCCGCCCGTCTCCTCCGCCAGCCGCTGGAGTTCCTCGTCGGTGTAGTAGTGGGCCACCAGCACGGCGTCCCGGGCCTTCAGCAGGGCCTTGATGCGTTCCCGCAGGGACGCCTTCTCGGTGTCGGAATAGGCAGGCACCGGCACGCTGCCCGGCAGGGGGTAATCGGCCCGGTGGATGGTGACCTCGCTTGAATCGGAACCCGTAGTGGTCATGGTAATCCGCCTTCATCCTGACTGAGTCTCGTTAATCATTTTACGCTGCCGGGGGGTCCGCGGACACCACCCGTCGTGTGGGTCTTTCGGCACGCCCCTCGCATGCCCATCCCGGCCCTGCCGCTGCGCGAGCGGCAGATTGCTGTTCAAACCAGCGAGCCACGGGATGGACCAGGAAACCACGACCGCCCTACCCGCCGACCTTGACCTCATCTTGTGATGTTATAACATAAACATCTGTTTGCCTGACCAAGCCCATATAGCGAATGAACGCCTATGTCCCATAAGCCGCCACCGCTGTTCCCCGCGACGGGCCATGTCGCAGGCACCACGGATAAGATTGCCCTTGGCCGCATCCTGGAGCCGGGCATCAACCTGGCCCTGTGGTACCGCGGCCCGTCGCCCCTCATCGTCGGGGAACTGGGCACCCTGGACGCCTCATCGTTTCCCGACGTGCGTGTCCCCACCACGCCGACCAGCCGGGTCCAGGACGTCGCGACGCTGTTCCAGGGCCAGGGCTTCGACACCCATCGCTATCCCCATTGGGTGGAGGACATCCATGAACTGGTAGGCGTATTCCACGAACTCGCGGGGCCCCGACCCGTCACCCTGCGCCTCGAGACCACCGACGGCGACGGCTGCCGCCGCTTTCACGTCGACCGCACCCACCTGCGACTGCTGTGCACCTATCGCGGCCCCGGCACCGAATGGCTGCGCAACGCGCAGGTGGACCGTCATGCCCAGGCCCATTTCAAGCCCAACGAGGACATCCTGCGCCACGGCGTCCCCGCCTGCTTCGAACCCTTCTGGGTCGGCGTCATGAAAGGCGAACTCTTTCCCGGCAATGCGGGCAACGCCCTGGTGCATCGCTCTCCCCCCGTAGCCGGCACCGGCCAGACCCGGGTGTTACTGTGCCTGGACTGTTGACCGCGGCCATGGGCCTGCTGCCTTTGCCAACCCCCATCACGAGGAACTTCCATGAACCGCACCGTCGCCACCGCCCTTTCCGCCGCTCTCGTCGCCACCAGTCTGGGACTCCAGCCGGCCGCGGCCGATGAACGCCGCGGACACGGGGCCCATGTCCACGGCCTGGCCACCCTCAACGTGGCCCGGGAAGGCCACGAGGTCCATATCGGGCTGGACAGTCCGGCGGTCAATATCTTCGGTTTCGAGCACGCCCCCACCTCCCCCGCCGAGCGGGATGCGGTGACCCAGGCCCTGGGGCGCCTCGAGGCAGGGACCGCCCTGTTCGGGTTCCCGGCGCGGGCGGCCTGTACGCTAAAGAGCCACACCGTGGATAGCCCCCTGCTGATGGCGGCCGGGCATGGGCATACTCAGGGGCATACCCAGGGGCATACCGAGGGACATCCCGATGACAGCCATGATCGACACGCCCATGATCGGGAACCTGCGACGGAGGACGCGCACCATGGACCGGAGGATATGCATGACCACCATGGCCACGACGGCGAACCTGAAACCCAGGAGACCGGCCGAGACCATGACCGTTCCGGAAACCACCGGGACCACGAAGATCACCATACCCCTGGGACGGATACCCATACGGACGTCACCGCGAACTACCGCTTCCACTGCGAACACCCGACCCGCCTCGAGCGGATGGAAGTACGACTGTTCGAGCCCTTCCCCGCCACCCAGCGACTCCGCGTGCAGTTCATCACCGACCGGGGCCAGGGTGCCGCCGAACTCACCCCCGAGAACCGTTTCCTCTCGTTTTGACCTAGCCACCACGGCACGTCCACCCGATTCCCGGTGGCGACACCCCTGGTGTTAGCGCGGCCCCACGCCGTGCCCCCGCGCCGGGTCGTACCCCCCGACGCCGGCTGTCGGGCTGAAGCCCGACCCACAAACACTCCCCACCGTTCGTTCCCGCGGCACGAATGTAGGTCGGGATTCATCCCGACATCCCGGCCCGTAGATACACCCACCGTCCGTTCCAGCGGCACGGATGTAGGTCCGTTGCTCCTGGCAACCGACATCCCACCCGCCACCCGCCGGGATCCCATCGGCTGCCGGGAGCAGCCGACCTACAGCCACACCCACCGTCCGTTCCAGCGGCACGGATGTAGGTCGGGATTAATCCCGACATTAATCCCCGCTGCACGTACCACCGGCCGGATTAGAACTCGCCGGCGCCGTAATGACAGGATAGGGGAGCCGGATCGGCGGACTGGATGGACCTCCGTAGCACGGAACGCCACGTGCGCGGTGTGTAGTCAGGTCCGAGGTTCGGCAGTGTGACCCGCGGCGCAGCGCCGCAGGGCGCGATCCAGGGCGCCCGCATCGAGACGGGTGCCGAAGGCGATAACCTCCAGCCGGCTCTCCGCCGCGCCGCCCGCCGGCGTCATCTTCAGGACCCCATCGGCCAGGTTCACCGCCAGCCATCCGGCATCCGTCGCCACCACGCCCTTCACCCGATGTCCGGCCAGCCCCGAGAGCCACGCCTCGAGCCCGGCACGCCGAAAACGAACGGCATCACGGATGCGCCATCCCACGCTGTGGGCGTCTGCAGCCACGCCTTCGACCCGCAGCCATCCGTCATCGTCCGCGGGCCGGGCGCAGTCGGTGTCCGTCCCGTCCCCGTGAAGATGGTGGGCGTGAGCCGCGGGGAAACGTCCATGACGAACCAGGCGCGGGGCGTCCAGCAATTCCAGCGGGAAGCGCCCCTGCTCCACCATCATCACCGCCTGCTTGGGCGGATCGAAGGCGCGCGCCTTATCGGTGAAACGCTCACGATCGACCGCTTCATAGGCATCCAGCTTATTGCCCACCACCACGTCCGCCAGCTCCAGTTGGTCGATGAACGCCGGATGCGTCGTATAGCGGTCGTCCGCAAGCTTGCGCGCATCCACCAGGGTGATGCTGGCCCGCAGTTCCAGAGCGGAGGCGAAGTCGTCGCCGCTAAGCTGGTGGATTACCTGGGTGGGATGGCCGATGCCACTGGGCTCGATGAGGACGCGATGGGGCCGGTGCTCCCGCAGCAGTTGAACCAGGCCGGCGCCGAAGGCCGCCGAGCTGACACAACACAGGCACCCCCCGGGCACCTGCTTCACGGCCACCCCACCGGGCGCCAGCAACTGTTCGTCGATCCCCACCTGGCCGAATTCGTTCACCAGCACCGCCCAGCGCTCCCCGGCCGGATGGCGCTCGAGCAAGCCGCGGATGGCGGTGGTCTTGCCGACACCGAGGAATCCCATGATCAGATTGGCCGGAATGGGTTTAGCCACGACGGGGGAACCGGGGTACCGGCGAGGCAGGACACGTAGGGAAGATCGTGGGATTCACGACCGCCATGGTAACGATCCGGAGGGGAGAGGTTAAGACACCGGATCCCGACCCGGTCTCCAGGGAAGATACACACACACCGGGCCTTGCGGGAGGCCCGGTTTTCCGACCTTATCTCAACGCAGCACTGCCGCCAGGGTACTGAACGAGCGCGCCACCGTCTGCTGGGCCAGAGCGGACACCATGGCCCGCCCGAAGGCCGCCGCCATGCCCTCGCCGCCCTGGTGCCTCGCCTCGGCGACCGCGATACAACCCGCGTTAGCCAGCACCTCGAACAACCTGCGCCCGGCATCCGTGGCCGCATCATATTGCACCGTCAGGCTGCCGTTGCGGTGGTTGTGTCGCACGGCCTGCACGCCCTCGAGGGCGCGCAACTCCCGTTCGACCCCCTCGACGATTCCCTGATTACAGCGAAAGGCCTTGGACCGCACGCGCAAGCGGCCGGGTACATGGTGAATATAATGACTCATGGGAATGCCCTCCGGGGCTGCTGGCCTGTCATGCCGAAAGTATATCGATCGCGTTATGGAATGCAAATCGTTCTCATGCGCTCCTTCCATGGCACCCGCCGTCCCAAACCCGTCCCTCTGCCCACACCCACCGACGCTTGATATAAATCAAAGCGGAATCGTTCTCATTCCTGCTATGGTAGTTAATATATGCTCCAGCAACCCCCAGGCGACTCCTTTCCCAGCGCACCAGCGGCGATGACTCACGGCTCAGAAAAACCCTTCGCCCTCGCCATGGCCGCGGAGGGCCAGCGAGTCCGCATCCACGCCCTGCGTGCGGGCCGCAACCTCGATGGCCGGCTCACCGAACTCGGGCTCAACGTGGGCACCGAAATCACCGTGATCCAGCGCCAGGGCAGCGGCCTGGTGGTGTCGCGCGGCGCCGGACGCCTCGCCATAGGCGGCGGCATGGCCATGAAGGTCCTGGTGGTACCCGCATGAGGGGGGAGCCGCCGGGCAATCCGAGGAGTGACTCCATGACGCTCGATGATATGTCCGTCGGAGAATCCGGTCGCGTGGCCGGCTTCGCGGAAGGCACACGCGCCTACCGCAAGAAACTGCTGGCCATGGGGCTCACCCCCGGTACGCCGTTTCGGATCACCCGCATCGCTCCCATGGGTGATCCCGTGGAACTTCAGGTGCGGGGCTTCAAACTGAGTCTGCGGCGGGCCGAGGCGACCGCCCTGAGAGTGGAGAGAGGGTAATGGAAAAGAGGTACACCATCGGAGTGGTGGGCAACCCCAACTGTGGCAAGACCACCCTGTTCAACGCCCTCACCGGCGCCCGCCAGCGGGTGGGCAACTGGCCGGGCGTCACGGTGGAACGCAAGACCGGCCACTACCGTCACGATGGCGCCGAATTCGAGGTCGTCGACCTGCCCGGCACCTATTCCCTGGACGTCACCGACGAGCACGTCTCTCTGGACGAGAAGATCGCCCGGGACTACGTTCAGGACGACGAAGCGAACCTCGTCATCAACATCGTCGATGCCTCGAACCTCGAGCGCAATCTCTATCTCACCGCCCAGTTGGTGGAGATGCGCAAGCCCCTGCTGGTGGCCCTCAACATGATGGACGCGGCCGACACCCTGGGCATGGACATCGACGTGGAACGACTGGCGGCGGACCTCGGATGCCCCGTGGTGCCGGTGGTGGCGGTGAACGACGAGGGCATCGACGCGGTGAAGAAAGCGGTGTCGGCAGCGGTCGAAGACCCGCCCATCCCCACCGCATCCATCACCTACGACCGCAGCCTGGAGCAGGCCATCGATGCCCTGCTGCCCGGGCTCGAGGCCACCGCCCGGGAGGCGGGCGCCGATCCGCGCTGGCTCGCCGTCCGCTTGCTGGAAGGTGACGACCTGGCCCACCGCCTCGCCGGTCCGGCCCTCTCCCCCGAACGCCTGGCGGAACTGCGGGCCGGCCTCGCGGACGACGTGGACATCCTGCTGGCGGATGGCCGTTACGGCTTCGCCAACACCCTGGCCCAGGGGGCGGTGACGCGCCGCGCCCAGGTGTCCCGCAACCGCTCGGACCGCATCGACCGGGTGATGCTGAACCGCGCCCTCGGCATCCCCATCTTCCTCGCCGTCATGTACCTGATGTTCATGTTCACCATCAACATCGGCGGCGCGTTCATCGACTTCTTCGATCAGTTCACCGGCACCCTGCTGGTGGACGGCATGGCCGAACTGATGGGCGGCCTGGGGGCTCCGGACTGGCTCACCGTGCTCATCGCCCACGGCATCGGCGGCGGCATCCAGGTGGTCGCCACCTTCATCCCCATCATCGCCTTCCTGTACCTGTTCCTGTCGGTGCTTGAGGACTCCGGCTACATGGCCCGGGCGGCCTTCGTCATGGACCGCTTCATGCGCGCCGTGGGGCTGCCCGGCAAGTCCTTCGTGCCCCTCATCGTGGGCTTCGGCTGCAACGTGCCCGCCATCATGGCCACCCGCACCCTGGAGCACCACCGCGACCGCATCATGACCATCGTCATGGCGCCCTTCATGTCCTGTGGCGCGCGCCTGCCGGTCTACGCCCTGTTCGCCGCGGCCTTCTTCCCGGTGGGGGGACAGAACGTGGTGTTCGGGCTCTATCTCATCGGCATCGCGGTGGCGCTGCTCACCGGTTTCATCATGAAGAAGACCCTGCTTCAGGGCGAGAGCACGCCCTTCGTGATGGAGCTGCCACCCTACCATCTGCCCACCGTCAAGGGCGTGTTGATCCGCACCTGGGACCGCACCAAGGGCTTCATGTTCCGGGCCGGGCGCATCATCGTGCCCATGGTGCTGGTGTTGAACGTCCTCAACTCCATGGGCACCGACGGCAGCTATGGCCACGAGAATACCGAGAGTTCGGTGCTTTCCGAGGTGGGCCGCACCATCTCGCCCGCCTTCTCTCCCATGGGCCTCGAAGCCGACAACTGGCCCGCGGCGGTGGGGATCTTCACCGGCGTGCTCGCCAAGGAGGCGGTGGTGGGCACCCTGGACTCCATGTACACCGCCCTCGGGCGGGCGGACGCCCTCGCCGCCGGGGAGGCCGTCGCGGAGGAGGAGGGCTTCAGCCTGGGAGGCGGCCTGTCGGCGGCCTTCCTCAGCGTACCGGAGAACCTGGCCGCCGCCCTGACCACCTGGACAGATCCCCTCGGGATCTCCGTGGGCGATATCTCCAGCACCGATGCGGCCGCCGGATCATTGGGGGTGGACGGCACCACCTTCGGCGCCATGGCGGCCCGTTTCGACGGCGCCGCCGGGGCCTTCGCCTATCTGCTGTTCATCCTGCTCTATTTCCCCTGCACCGCGGCCCTGGCGGCCATCTACAGGGAATCGGGCTCCGGCTGGACCCTGTTCGTGGCCGCCTGGACCACGGGCATGGCCTACGCCGCTGCCACCATCTTCTATCAGGCGGCCGTCTTCAGCCGCCACCCCGCCGCCTCCCTGGCCTGGATCGGCGCGATGCTGGCGGCATGGACGGCGGTGGTGCTGGCCCTGCGCTGGTGGGGCATGCGGGAGAAGGGCCGGCTGGTGGCGGTCACGGAGGGCCGGGCCTGATGGCGGCGTCGCGGGAGGCCGGAAGCGTGGCGGCCCATGCGTCGGGCGGGATGGGACGCCCATGATCCTCTCCGAGCTGCGTCGCTACCTGGCCGAGCACAGGCGGGTGACCCTCCAGGACATGGCCTACCGTTTCGATACCGACACCGATGCCCTGCGCGGCATGCTGGCGGTACTGGAGCGCAAGGGCCGGGTCCGCCACCTGCCGCCCGGCCAGTGCACCGCCGGTTGCAACAAGTGCGACCTGGGCCCCATGGATGTCTACGAATACGTGGACGACCGGAACTGAAAACTGCTCGACCATTGGACCCCCAGGATCTGCTTCACCTCCGGCGTTTCATCACCATCGTCCACCACGTGCCGGGACGGCTGCCGCCTACCTGCTGACCAACGAGACGGTGCAGCGCAACGCCATCAAGGGTGCGGTGAAACTGTGGTCCCTCATCCAGGGGGGCACGGAGGAGTTGAAAGAGCGTTTTCAGGATGCCGAAGCGGGGTTGCGGGCGGCGGAAGCGGTAAAGAGCGATGACACGGCAGGGAGCTAGTCCCGAGGTCCGCGTCCTGTTCCCGCGCCGCGGCCCGGCGCGGCCGACGCCCCATTCCCTGCATCTGGGCGGCGCCCGGCCACCGCACGGCCACCATGCCCCCATCAAGGCCGACCGCCTCGTGGTGGGCTTGGCGGCGGGCGCCGCCCTGCTCTACGTGGTGGGGCGGGCCCTGGGTCTCGGCCGGCGCTAGATCATGGCTGGTGGCGACTGCAGCGTGGTTCACGAGGTCCCCGGACGCCTGCGGCTCCGGGTGCCACTACTGGCGGAGCCCTCCACCGATCCCCGTCTGCTCGAGACCTGGATGGAGACCGTGCCGGGGGTGGAGCGGGTGCGGGTCAACCGCGGCGCCCGCTCCCTGGTGGTGGAGTATCCGCCGCACCTGGACCTGACGGCCACCATCCGCGCGCGACTGGCGGCCTATGGCCCGCCGGAGGCGCCGGCAACGCCGCCGGGACGTGGATCGGAGGCCGGCATGGCGCCCATCCTCGGCGCCGCCACGAGCCTGTTGCTGCTGCCCTTCCTGCCGCCCCCGGCCCAGCGCCTGCTCACCTTCGCCACCGTGGGCTCCACCCTCGCCAGGGGCGCCGACACCCTGGTGCATCGCGGCGTCAAGGTGGAGGTGCTGGATGCCCTGGCGGTGGGCCTGTCGGCGGCTCGGGGCCAGGTCTACACGGCTACCATCACCGATCTGCTGCTGGCCCTGGGGGAGTACCTGGAGCAGCGCACCGAGCGCCAGTCGGACCGGCTGCTGCGGCCCGAGCCCGCCATGGCCTGGGTGGAACGGGACGGGGTACTGGTGCAGGTGGCCGGCGACGAGGTGCGCGAGGGGGAGCGGGTGACCGTAGGCGTGGGCGAGACGGTGGTGGTGGACGGCCGGGTGGTGGCGGGCGTGGCCCTGGTCAACCAGTCCGCCGTCACCGGCGAGGACGCCCCGGTGCGCAAGGAGGCACCCAGGCGCGTGGTGGCCGGCTCGGTCATCGAGGAGGGGCGGGTGGTGGTCGAGGCCACCCAGGTGGGCGCGGAGACCACCACCGCCCGCATCTCCCGGTTCATCCAGGAGTCCCTGGAGAAACGCTCCGAGACCCAGCGCATGGCCGACGACCTGGCGGACCGGCGGGTCTACCTGACCCTCATCACCGGCGGCCTGGTGTATGCCCTCACCCGGGACCTCACGCGACTCGAATCGGTGTTCCTGGTGGACTACTCCTGCGCGCTCAAGCTGGGCACCCCGGTGGCCTTCAAGTCCGGCATGTACCAGGCCGCCCGTCACGGCGTGCTGATCCGCGGCGGCCAGGCCATGGAACACCTGGCCGCGGTGGACACGGTGGTGTTCGACAAGACCGGCACCCTCACCCACAGCGAGCTGGCAGTCACCGACGTGGAGGTGGTGGCGCCGGATGCCGGGTGCACCGCAGGGGATCTGCTGGCCCTGGTGGCGTCGGTGGAGGAGCATGCCAGCCATCCCGTGGCCAGGGCGGTGGTGGACGCCGCCCGCGAGCGGGACCTGCAGCATATCACTCACGGCGAGGTGGATTACCTGGTGGCCCATGGCATGTCCGCCGAGGTGCGCGGCGAGCGGGTGGTCATCGGCAGCCGCCACTACCTGGAGGAACACGAGGGCCTCTCCTTCGCCCCCCACCAGCCCCTCATCGACGGCCTCGAAGAGGCCGGCAAGACCCTGCTCTACGTGGGCAGCGCGGGCGAGCCCCTGGGGCTGGTGGCACTGCGGGACACCCTGCGCGCCGAGGCCGCCGCCGCCCTGACACGCCTGCGGCGCCCTGGGGGTGGAGCGGCTGATAATGATCACCGGTGATCAGCGAGCCAAGGCCGAGGCCCTGGGCGCGGAACTCGGCCTCGACGAGGTGCACGCCGAGATGCAGCCGGAGGCCAAGGCGGGAGTCATCGAGGCCCTGCAGCGGCAGGGTCACCGGGTGGCCTTCGTCGGTGACGGCGTCAACGACGGCCCCGCCCTGGCGGCCGCCGAGGTGGGCATCGCCATGCCCCGCGGCGCCGACATCGCGCGGGCCACCGCCGATATCGTGCTGCTGGAGGACCGCCTGGGGGCGGTAGCGGACGCCCGCCGCTTCTCCGCTCACACCATGGGACTCATCCGCACCAACTTCAACCTGGCGGTGGGCATCAACACCGGCATCCTGGCCGGCGCCATGGCGGGCTGGCTGTCACCGGTGGCCAGCGCCCTGCTCCACAACGGCACCACCATCGGTATCCTGATCAACGCCCTGGCGGGCGGCCGTAGCGGCAAGGCCGGGGACGCATAGCACCCGGCGACCATTCCTCCCCCGAGGCCCCCAGCCCATCGCCCTCAGACCCAGTCGGTGCGGGACGGTGGCGGGGATGGCTGGCGCCTGCATCTGTTCCTGTAGGCCGTAGGGTTCCGAGGTCTCTCCCCGCGCCAGGGGCGGCCCGAGTCTCAATCCGCCGGCGCGCCGTCAAAGTCATGCCGGACGTCCATGCCGCCATCCCCCACGGTGACGATTACGGCGGTGCCGTCGGTGAAGTAAACGGGCTCGCTGGCCAGGGTCCGCCCCGATGGAAAACGAGCCGCGAAGGCCATGCCCCCCTCGTCGTCGACCGTGAAGCCGAGACGCTGGCCCGGGGCGACGCGACCGAGTTCCCGCCGCCGATCGCGCCACAGCGCCGTGACCTCCGCCACCTCACCGCTGGCGTTCACCACCTCGAAGCGCGCGTCCTGCAAGGCCGAGGCCACCACCGCGGCGAAGATGGCGACGAGCGCGAGGGCGGTGGTAACCTCGGCCCACCGCAGCAGCCTACGGGGAGCAATCATCGGCGGTGCCTGGCATCGACGCGGTGGCCCCATGAGTTACCGACGCCTGGGATCAGTGTTGATGTTGGGGTTCGTTCCTCACCCCAACCTACCCTACTGAAGCCCGACCTACAGTCCGACCTACACAGCACCCCCACCACCCATTCCTTTGGCACGGATGTAGGTCGGGATTCATCCCGACATTCAAACAGCTGATTTCTTGGCGTTCCTGGCATCTTGGCGAGAGGAAATTATGCCCTCTATACCCACGAATTCTGCTAACGAACCTCTTTTACTTTCCTATTTTCGCGTCTTTCGTGGTTAACTCTCATGGCGATACGCGCCGCCCGAAATGATGAAAGAGGAGCGCGTATCGCCATGTTTGTTCCCTCACCCCATTCCTCTCTCAGAAGGAGAGGGGGAGAGCGTGCTTCGCGTCTTTCACGTTAACGCGCCTCATCGCAGGAAAAACTGCACCGGCACCTTGAGTTCGAGCTGCGCCTGTTGCATGTCCTCGGGCATGCGCGGCAGGGGCTGGGCGCGCTCGATCATGCGCTCCACTTCGCGGTCCAGCAAGCCGAAGCCGGAACTCTCCTCGATGCGGTAGTTCAAGACATGGCCCTCGCGATCCATCACGAAGTAGAGCAGCGCCGTACCCTCCTGGCGGCGCCGCTGGGCGCGCCGGGGGTACTCCTTGTGGCGCTCCAGCCAGGCCTGGAGGATGGCCGCGTAATCCGCTTCGGCGCCGGCCATTCCGCCGCCGGAGCTGTCGTCACCGCTGCCGGTATCCCGGGCGTCACGCGTGCCCTGACCTTTGCTGTCGGCGGTGGCCACCTGGCCGGGCCCGGCGTGGGAATCTGCCGGCTCCGGCGGCACGTCACTGACCTCCTGTAGAGGCTCGGTAACCGGCTCGGCAACCGCCACGAGCTCGGGCGGCGGTTCCACCTCGGGCTCCGGCTTGACAGGCTCCGGCTCGGTGATGACCACGGGTTCAGGCTCAGGTTCGGGTTTGAGTTCGGGCACCAACTCTTCTACGGGTTCCGGCTCCACCGTCTCCACCGGGACTGCCGCGACCACCTCGGGGGGTGGCTCTTCGACCGCCCGAACCTCCTCGGGTACCGGGGCCGGCGGCGGTTCCACGGACGCGGCCGCGGTGGCCTCCTCCATCGGCGCCCCGGCCGACCCGCCGGCGGGGCCCAGGGCCACCTCCAGGCCACCCATACCCGCGTCCACGGACCCGGGATCCGACCATTGCCAGAACATGGCGGCCGCGACCCCCAGATGCAGCAGCGCCGCCACACCGAAAGCAGGCAACCAGTAGCCACGTTGGATGGTCACGGGCCTTTCACCGGCACCGTGAGGAGTTTCAGGCGCTCCACGCCCGCTTCACGCAACAGTTCCATGACCTCCACCACCCGCACCGCCTCCGCGCCGCCATCGGCCTTGAGGCGCACCTCGGCCGTGGTCTCATGGACCAGGCGCTCGGCCACCGCGCCCTCCAGCGTGGCCTCATCCACCACGGCGCCGTCCAGGGCCAGGCGGCCGTCGGCCCCCACCAGCACCAGCATGTCCCGGACCTCCGCCGCCGCGCCGCTGGCGGACCGGGGCGGCTCGATGTGGAAGGGATCGGAGGCGGCCAGGCGGCCGGCCACCATGAAAAAAATGAGCAGCAGGAACACCACGTTGATGAGGGGCAGGATGCGCTCCTCGTCGTTGCGGGGGCGGGGGCTCTCGAAACGCATGGCTCAGCCCCCCTGAGAGCGGACCAGGGACAAGGAACGCACACCGGCCCCCGCCAACCGGTCGAGCACGTCCACCACCGCCTCCAGGGGTACCCCGCGGGCGGGCCTCACCAGGACCCGCTGATCGGGGCGGCGCGCCACCCGCTCGGCCACCCGAGCGGCGAGGGCATCGAGAGACAGAGACTCGCCGGAGAGCCGGATCCCCTCGGGCCGCAGCTCCACCAGCAGCGCGCCCTCGAGGGTGGTGGCCGCCGTCGCCCGGGCAGGGGCGCTCAGGTCGATGGACCGCCAGTCGAGAAAGCTGGAGGCGAGCATGAAAAAGACCAGCAGGATGAACACCACGTCGATGAGTGGCGTCAGGCTGATGAGGGGGCGCCGCCGGCGGGCGTTATTCGCCAGCCGCGGCAGCGGCTGGGCTGAGCCGTTCGACTCCATGGTCTTCCTCGTCCGTCACGTCCGACAGGTCCTCCGTGAATACCCGGGTAACCACGCTGTCCATCTCGTGGGCGAGGCGGTCCACCTTGCGTTCCAGCCAGTTGAGCAGGACCACCACCGGAATGGCCACCGCCAGGCCCACCGCGGTGGTGAGCAGGGCCTCCCAGATACCCCCCGACAGGATGGCGGGATTCACCTGGTTGCCGGCCTGCTCCAACTGGCGGAAGGCCTCTATCATGCCGAGCACGGTGCCGAACAGGCCCAGCAGGGGGGCCAGGGAAGCGATCACCTCCAGGGGCCGGAACCAGTGACGCAGGCTCTCCAGCACATCGCTGCCCCAGCGCACCACCTCCTCCCGCACCTTGGCCTCCGGCAGGTTGCGTTGCTGGCCGCGGATCGCCCGGGCCAGGGCCTGGGCCACCGGATTGCGCGAGCCCGCCGCCATGGCCACGGCATCGCCGATACGGCCGGAGCGATAGAGGGCCAGGGCACGGTGGGCGGTCTCGCGGTCGCCGAGGCGCGCGGCACTGAACTGCCACAGCTTGACCAGGACGATGGTGAGGGCCGTCACCGACATCGCGAGCAGGATGGCGACCACCGGCCCGCCGGTGGCCAGCAACTCCCGCAAGCCCTCCATCAAAGGTTCGCCCCCAGATGCCCCCAGGGCCGTGAGTTCAGATTGTAATTGGTCGTTCATTGCCGGATTTCCTCGAGACCATGGATGCGCAACCGCCCGCCACGGTCTGGCCGTTACGGAGCGCTAATACGAATCATTTTTATCACGTCGGTCGATTGCGTTCAATGTTGAGGCGCCATCCAGGAGCTGCGACACCCCTGGTTCGCCCCCTGCTTCACCACGCCGGCGCGTCCCAGAAACGGACCACCAGGGCGTTGATCGCCACCCCTGGGATCCGGTGCCAAGGCCCCGATCTATCGACCTTCTGCCGGCACGCCCGAGGCCATCTCCCGCTCCGGGGCAAGCCGCATCCGGCCCGTTACAGGCCCGGGCCGCCCACCGCCATCAGGGAACCACTTTGCGGGCGGTATCCAGGTAGCGGGCACCGTTCGAGCCGACCCCTTCGGCATCCGCCCTTTCCGATGCCAGATGGATGGCCTCCAGGGTCTCCGCCAATGCCGAGAAGTCGTGGTTGATGCGTTCCAATGCGTTCTCGAGGGTATAGGTGAGTTGGTGAACGGTGGCCAGATCCTGGGGCGTCAGCTCCTTCTGTTCCAGCACCGCAGCCAGCTTGGCATTGTACTCGGAGAAATTGGCCACCGCCTGCTCCAGGGTCTCGGCCGGTTTGCCCTCGTAATGCTCGACATCGTCGCTGGCCGGGGCCGCGCCGGCCAGGGCCAGGCTGCCGGCGAGAATCAGTATCCGTGAATAATGGCTCATCTGGGACTCCTCTAAATACGGTTGAAATAGTCGATCTTGGGGGTCTGGCCGACACCCGGCCGCGCCGGGCGAGGCCTCGAGCACGGGTACGAAAGACCACCGCCGCCAGTATATTAATAATGATTCGCATTTGCAAAACATGGGCCTGGCCCATGGCGCGTGCCCAGCCCCGGGACCGATGGATAGGCACGCGGATCAACCCGCCGCTCCGTCCACAGGACCCTCGCAGCCTCCATGGCGCTTATCATCGCCGCCCCGGTGCCCGCAGGAACAGCGCTATGCCCATGCCCGTGACTCCGGCGATCAGGAGCGCGCCCAGAGCCATCGCCCGGGTACCCCGGGAGCCCACTTCGAAGACCATCCAGCGCACGGCATCCAGGGCCTCGTTGCCGCCCCGCACGTCGTCGTCCACCTCGAAGTTGGTGGGCGGCTCGTAGAGGCGGCTCAGGTTGGCGAACACCTCGACGTCGGGGGTCGGGTGGTGGATGACTCCGAGGCGGGGATTGAGGGCGACGTATCCTGCACCTGGCCGTGGCTGTCACCATTGATGAACAACCGGGTGCCCGGGCCGTCGTGGGCGATGGGGGTGATGAAATCCACGGCGCCGCCAGGGTCCTGCTCCTTCAGCCCTGTTCCGTGATGTGAAGATAGCCCTTGAGGATATTGCGGGCCATCCTTTCGCACAGGTCGGGATCATCCTCCGCGGCCTCCCGCCCCGGTGCACGCACCAGGCGTACCATGGACTGGTCGCCGTCGATGATCACCACCCCCCGATCCCCCAACCAGGCGCTGCCGCCTCTGTACATGCTTGCCATGGGTCTTCTCCCTCGATGAGTTGCCAAATACATACTAACGCGACTAATTCTCATTTCCTTTTACGAAGATTGCAAATGGGAATTAATCGTAATCCAGTGGAGGGTGCCGACACGGGCGAGGGACGGAATGCTTGTAGGACCTGACGGCCCTTCGATAAGGGCCATCACAGTATTCAGCCAGGGAACGGCTCAGCGCCTGACCGGCACCAGGGCCAGCCCGCCCGCCGCCACCAGCACGGCCACCAGCACCGGGCCGAAGGGCTGGTCCCCGGCCAGGGCGATGGCGAAGGCGACCAGATAGGCGACCACCGCGATGGCGGCACTGATGACGAGGCAGGCGCGCCAGTGGGGCGCCAGACGGAAGGCTACCCAGGGAGGCACGAACACCAGGGCGAAGGCACCCATGAGGCCGAGGATGCCGGTGCCCATGGCCATGCCCAGGGCCACCAGCATGTCGAAGGCGAGATGCCAGCGCCACGCCGGCAAGCGGTTGGATGTCTCGTGACCGGGAAACAGGCGGGCGCGGATGAGCCGGGGCATGACCCACGGCAGCACCGCCGCCGCCACCACGGCGAAAACCAGGGCGCTCCCAAGATGAATGGGGCCGGCAAAGTAGAGTTGGCCCTCCACCAGCGCATGGCCCATGACGCTGCCGAGGGCGGTGTTGGCAGCCACCAGCAGGGTGGTGGCCCAGCCCACCAGGATCATAACCCCGTAGACGGTGTTGCCGCGGAAACGCCCGAAGGTCTTGAGGGCCGCTCCGACCAGGGCGCCCAGGGGAGCACCGAGGACCACCGGCAGCCCCACCGCCAGCCCCACCAGTCCGCTCGCTCCGGCCAGGTGGGCCAGGCCCAGGGCCGCCAGCCACTCGTCCCGCAACCGCAACAGCACTCCCAGCAGGGGCAGCACCAGAGCTATCACCAGACCGGCGGCGAAGGGCAGATGGAACAAGGGGTCCGCCACCATGGCCCAGTTCACGACCCGACCTCCAACACCCGGCTGCAGGCCTCTTGCAGGAAACCTCGTTCGTGGCTCACCAGCAGCACCGTACGCCGGCCCCGTTCCTGTTTCAGGATACCGGCGAGCATGGCCTCCCCTTCCGGATCCAGGTTATTGGTGGGCTCATCCAGCATCACCAGGTCCGCCGGGCCACCCACCACGGACCACACCGCCAGCAGCTGAAACTGGCCCCCGCTCAGGGCGTCGACCCGTCTGTCCAGCCAACCGGCGAGGCGACCGGGGGGAGTGTCCCGGACCCCGGCATGGCGCAGGTAATCGTGGCCACTGAAGGGCATCTCCTCCAGGCGCACCGGCTGCTGGGCCAGCCACGCCACGGCGAGCCCCGGCCGGCGTTCCAGGCGCCCGCCGAAGACGCGGGCGGTGCCGGCGATGGCCCGCAGCAGGGTGGACTTGCCGCTGCCGTTGGCCCCCCATAGACCCACCACCTCCCCCGGCTCCACCGTGAAGGACAAGGGACCGACCACCGGCTTGCCATAGCCGGCCACCAGGTCCGTCGCCTCGAGCAGCGGGGCCGCCATCAACCGTCCGTGGCGAGGGCGTCCACCCAGCGTTCCATGTGGTCCAGATAGGCCTCCCCGTCCGCACCCATGGGGGGCTCCAGGGGCAATCTCATGGTGGACCACCCCAGGGCCTGCGCCAGGACGTCCGCCGCCTGCTGCGGCTGGTAGGTGGCATACAGGATCACGCCGTCACGGCCCGCCAGCCTGTCCGTCAGTTCCCGGAGATGACTGGCGCTGGGCGGCACCCCGGGCACCGGCTCCAGGGTACCGAGATGGGGCACCCCGAAGCGATCCAGCAGATAGACGACATCCTTGTGGAAGCTCACCACCCCGGGCGTACCGGCTGTGCGCCGTTGCCATTCCTCCATGCGCGCCTGCACCTTGTCCTCGAAGGCGGCCGCCCGCTCCCGGTATACGCCGCCATGGTCCGGGTCCAGCTCCGCCAGACGATCGGCCAGGGCCAGCGCCACCCGCGCCATGCGCACGGGGTCCATGTTGACGTGGGGGTTGCCCACGGGGTGCACGTCCCCGCGGGCGCGATCCGCCGGCCCACCGACATCCAGCCGTTCCACCTGAGCCGCGGCCTCGAAGTAGCCCGCACGCCCCGGCAGGATGGCCGGATTGGCGGCCTGACGGATGGCGGGGGGCAACCAGCCGACTTCCATGTCCGCCCCCAGGGCCACCACCAAGTCGGCACTGCGCAGGGCCCGCATCATGGTCGGGCGCGCCTGCAAATAATGGAGATCCCGGTCCGGGGGGGCGAGGACGGTGACCTTCGCATGATCGCCCGCCACCTCGCGCACCAGGGCGCCGGTGCTCGTGCTGGTGGCCACCACATCGAGGGCCGCCTGGGCCGCCAGGGGCAGCCACAACATGCCGGGGATTAACAATCGTCTTAATAGATTCATGATGAATTCCTTCATAGGATTAACAACCAAACGCCGGGCAACGCCCCACCGCCGCAAACGGTGGAACCGCTACGCTTGTTCCACCCTACACACCTTTCCGAGCTTCTGCCCTTTCGCGCATTTCGTGTCTTTCGTGGTTACGCTTTTCGCCGTTTGGCTCGGCCCAGCGCCGCAACGGTGGAACCGCTGCGCTTGTTCCACCCTACACACCTTCCCGGGCTTCTCCCCTTTCGCGCATTTCGTGTCTTTCGTGGTTACGCTTTTCGCCGTTTGGCCCGGCCCACCGCCGCAGCGATGGGACCACTGCGCTTGTTCCGCCCTGCGCGTCCTTAGAACTTGTGGGCGCCATGGCTGCCGAGGCTCAGGATGTATTGGAGATAGACGTAGTCGAAGTCCTCGGACGTCCCGTCCTCGCCGGTGACGATATCCGCCGTGGCGGCCTGCAGGCGCAGCATGGAGAACTCGCTGGGCCGGTAGGTCAGGGCCGCGGTCCAACGGTCCGACTCGTCGAAGTTCTCGCCACCGCCGGTGCCCGTCACCTTGTTGGTAGACCCCAGGGCGTCGTAGCGCAGGCCGGCCTGCCAGCGGGGCGCGAAGCCATACCAGCCCTGAAGATACCAGCCATCGGTCTTGAACTTGCGCGTGCCACCCACCAGGGTGGGGTCGTCCTCGAAGGCGGTGATCTTCATATCCTTGGTATCGAAGAGATACTCGCCCTGGAGCACGAAATCCCCCGCGCCGTAGGAGCGGGGCGAGTCGTATTTGTACACCAGGTCGAGGCCCCACAGGGTCTCGTCGCCGTCGAAGCCCGCCTCTTCCTCCTCGATCTCGCCGATGAGCTGGGACTGAGTCGCGTGGGCCACCGAGGCCCCGAGTTGCAGGGCATGATTAAAGCCGAGGTCCGGGGCCACCTTGACGAAACCGATGAACAGGCGGGGTCCGTCGTCCTCGTCATCCAGCGCCAGCTCGTCCCTCTCATCCTCGTCTTCTACAAAGGCGCCGAAGCGTTCCTGTTCGCCCTGGAAGGCCTCCACCCCGAACAGGGTGTAGACGGGCAGCTCCGGCAGCCAGGTGAGCTGGACGCCGGTATCCGCCAGATTGAAGCCGAACAGGTTCTGGTGAGCGAGGTTCTGGTCCACGAAATCCCACTCGTGGGGGTGCTGACGGTTCATGTAACCGAAGTCACTGAAGAACTTGCCGGCCTTCACCTTGAGGCCACCGGGCAGGGAGCGCGTCTCCAGGAAAGCTTCCTCGATCTCCCCGCCGCCACCGTCGTCGAAGGTGAGGGTGGCCTGGGCGTCGAAGTAGGGATCCACGGTGGCGGAAAGCCACACCTCGGCCTCGCGGAAGTTGAAACCCTTCTCGGCCCCGCCGTGGGCATGCTCGTTCTCGCCGCCGCCCTCGTCCTCGTGACCATGGCCGGCACCGGCGCGGAAGGCCTCGCCGAGCAGCTCCGTGCCCTCGCCGTCCACATCGTCGGTGTAGTAATTGCCGTCCAGGATAACGGAGATCTGAGGATTGAAGGCGTTACCCGAGGTGACGGCGCCGCGGCTGCCCCCCCGCCTGGCGGACGGGACGGGCTTCGCCGCCACCTCGCGGCTCGCCCTGTCCGCCTTGCCGGCGGCCTCGCCCGCCGTGCGCTCGGCCTCCTCGAGACGGGACTCCAGGGCCTCGATCTTGCGCTCGTAGTCCGTCTTCATCTGCTGGATCATGGTCTTCAGTTCGGCGATATCCGCGTCATCGGCCGCGCCGGCACCCAAGGGTGCCAGTAGAGCGGCCGCCGCCAGGGCGCCGGTCATCAACTGCTTCATGGCTCTGTTCCTCTCGACGTTCAGTGGGTGGCGCGCGGCGGATACGATGCCGGCGCCGGAGGGTGGCCCTCCCATGGGCCACGCCTCGTGCATTCAAGGGAAAGAGGGTCCGCCGGGCCGCCGCCAGACTCATGGCACGGGAGCGAACCATCGGACCCGCCGGACGCCGACGCCTTCCTGGGAGACGGCAACGCCCGGCGGCCGTCAGGCGGGAGGACCGCGGGCGACGCCGAGGGGGGTGCAGGGCGGTGGGCCGCAGGGACGAACCAGGCCTGCTTTCAGGACGTGATTGAGGTCTGCGAGGGGTAAAGTTGCCGTGCCGGCATCGGCGTGCTTGAGATCACCGCCCACGAGGTAATACCCGCAGGCCGCGGGATCGTCGTCATGGTCGGGATGATGGACTTCGTGTTGTGCCAGCACCGCCTGGGCCACCGCCAGCAGGCCGGCGAGCAGCCACATGGGCCAGCGGCGCCTAGTTGCCAAGAGGGCTCTTCCGGTCATCATCCATGGGATTCCGCAGGCCGGCGTGAGTCGATCGCTTCCCGCGGGTAAAGCCGCCCCTGCCTCCTGTGCATGATGCCACCGCGCGGGTGCTCAATGCCTGCCACCGCAAAGGGCAGGCCGGTAAGAACATTGTGGCGAAGCGAGTCAGCACCGGGCAGGGTCCACGGGTTGGTCCGGAGAAGAAGCGAAAAATGTTATATCATAACAACCCCCTCTACAACCCTGATGGAAGGACGGATGACCTCCCACTCTCGCCCTCACCTCACCGCGGTGCTGCTGCTGTTTTTCCTGTCGGGCTTCACGGGCCTGGTGTTCCAAGTGTTGTGGATGCGCGAGCTGGCGCTGCTCTTCGGCAGCACCGCCCAGGCGGCCGGGGCCACCCTGGGGGCCTTTTTCCTCGGTCTCGCGGCGGGGGGTGCTTATTGGGGTCGTCGCACCCCCAAACTCGCCCATCCCCTGCGGACCTATGCCCTGCTGGAACTCGCGGTGGCCGCCAGCGCGCTGCTTTTTTTCGGGCTGATGGCTCTGTTCCATGCCCTCTACGGCTCGCTGTATCGGTGGTGGGGCGACCAACCAGGGCTGTTCCTGGCCATCAAGGTACTCATCGCCATGGCCGTGCTGGTGCCGCCCACCTTTTTCATGGGTGGCACCCTGCCGGTGCTCAGCCAGTACGTGGTGCGGGGCCCGGCCACCCTGGGCCGCCGGGTGCCGCTGCTCTACGCCCTCAACACCCTGGGGGCCGCCGGCGGGGTGTTGCTGGCGGCCTTCGTGCTGCCCCAGGCGCTGGGTTACCGGACGAGTTACGGGGTAACTATCGGGGCCGTGCTCGTTATCGCGGCGGCCGCCGGCCTGCTGGCGCTGCGGGCTCCGGTGTCAGCCGCGGCACCGGTGGTCACCCCGAAACCCGCCCCTGGGGCACCTGCCGGCATCGGGCTACCCACCATCCGCGCCCTGGCCTTTCTTTCCGGCTTCGTCACCCTGGCCCTGGAGGTGTTATGGACCCGCATGTTCGCCCAGGTGCTGCAGAACTCCGTCTATACCTTCGCCGCCGTGCTCATGGTGTTCCTGGTGGCCCTAGCCCTGGGTGCCCTGGCGGCGCGCCTGATCGCCCGCCGCCAGGCGGCACCCCGCCCCGTACTGGCCGCCATGCTGGTGGCCGGCGCCCTCCTCACCGCGGCGACACCCCAGGTGTTCCATCACGTCACCGATGGCCTCGGCTACGTGGGGGCAGGTACGGACTGGGCAGGCTATGTGGCCACCGTCATCGGCACCACCGCCGTGGTGTTGTTGCCCGCCACCCTGATACTGGGCCTGGTATTTCCCTACCTCGCCAGGGTCAGCGAGCCCGTCAGCCGCCATGCCGGGCACACCGTGGGGGAGCTCGTGGCCCTGAACACCCTGGGGGCCATCGCCGGCGCCCTGGGCGCGGCCTTCCTGCTGCTGGAATGGCTGGGGCTGTGGCGCTCCATCCAGCTCATGGCCGCCCTCTATCTGGTGGCCGTGCTGTTGGCCATACGACCGCTGGCGGAGGACGGCCCGCGCCGGGCCCGGGCCCTGGTGACCGCACCGGCAGTAGGACTGATGCTGCTGCTCACCGTGCTGGACAGTTCCCGGCTGCCCCTGGTGCGCATCGACCCGGTGGGCAGCCAGGAGAGCATCTATGAAATCTGGGAGGGCGGCGGCGGTGCGGTGGCGGTGGTGCGCCGGGGCGATGACCTGCGCACCAAGGTGAACAACTACTACACCCTGGGGGGCACCGCGGGCCGGGGCTACGAGGAACGCCAGGCCCACTTTCCCCTGCTGCTGCATCCCGACCCGCGCTCGGTGTTCTTCATCGGTCTCGGCACCGGCATCACCGCCGGCGCGGCCCTGGCCCATGATGTGGAGCGGGTCGTGGCGGCCGAACTGCTGCCGGAGGCCATCGCCGCCTCCCGCAAGTATTTCCGACCCTGGATCCACGGCCTCTTCGACGATCCGCGGGCCACCGTCATCGCCGCCGATGGGCGCCATCACCTGGCGGCCACGCCGGAGCGCTACGACGTCATCATCGGCGACCTGTTTATCCCCTGGCGAGCCGGTGCCGGCGGCCTGTACACCCTGGAGCACTTCACCAGTACCCGGGCGCGCCTGAACCCGGGCGGCCTGTTCGCCCAGTGGCTGCCCCTGTACCAGCTCTCGGAGCGGGAATTCGGCGTCATCACACGTACCTTCCTGGAGGCATTCGACCACGTCACGCTGTGGCGCGGCGACTTCCTGCCCACCGGCCCCATCGTGGCCCTGGTGGGACACACCGACCCTGCCCCGCTCGATGCCGGCGCCGTGATCGCGCGCGACCGCATCTGGCAGCAGACGGGGGATGAGGGCCCAGAAGGGGCGGACGGACTGCCACTGCTGCTCTACTATGGCGGCAACCTGTCGGAGACCCGGGAGCTGTTCGCCGGCTATCCCCTGTCCACCGACGACCGGCCGGCCATCGAGTTCCTCGCCCCCGTCACTCAGCGTGCGGTGGCTACCGCCGCCAGCTCCTGGCTCACCGGCGCGCCCCTGCTAGAGCTGCTGGAGGACATCGCCGGCCATACGCCGTGGGGATCCGACCCCTACCTGACCGCCCTCACGCCCCGCCAGCGCGCCACCGCGGAGGCGGGGCTGGCCCTGTTCCGTGCCCGCTTCCTCGAGGGCCGCGACCGCCCCGAGGCGGCCCGGCGGGAGCGGGACCGGGCGCTGGCCTTGTTGGCCGGACCCCCTGCCGAGACGGCGGAGCCCCCAACCGCCAGCGCACGACTGCGCCGGGAACTGGAGTCCGTGAAGGCCGAATACCGCGAGCAACTGCGCCTGATGGAGCAACGCCTGGAGGATCTGAGCAAGGAAAAGACGGCGCCCTGATGGTTTGATGTCGGGATGAATCCCGACCTACATCCGTGCCGCGGGAACCGGCGATAGCGGCGCACCTGTGGTTCGGATTGTGGGTCGGGCTGTAGGCCGGGCTTCAGCCCGACAGCCCGCCGGTAGGGGGCCAACCGGCGTGGGGTGCACGGAGCGGGGCCGGATGTCGGGATGAATCCCGACCTACATTCATGCCGCGGGAATCAGCGGCCGGCGGCGGCCAGTTCCCGGGGCAGGGAAAACACCACGTCCTCGCGGTTGGCGCCGTCGTCCAGGGTGACGGTGGCCCCCAGCCCGCGCAGGCGCTCCAGCACCTCCTGCACCAGCACCTCGGGAGCCGAGGCCCCGGCGGTGACGCCCACGTGGCGCTTGCCGGTCAGCCAGGCGGCATCCAGGTCATCGGCGCTGTCGATGAGGTAGGCCTCCACACCCCGTTTCTCGGCGATCTCCCGCAGGCGGTTGGAATTGGAGCTGGTGACGGAGCCCACCACCAGCAGCAGGTCGCAGTCCTCCGTCAGCTCCTTCACGGCGTTCTGGCGGTTCTGGGTGGCATAGCAGATGTCGTCCTTGCGCGGCCCCACGATGGCGGGAAATCGCTCTTTGAGGGCAGCGATGACGGCGGCCGTGTCGTCCATGGACAGGGTGGTCTGGGTAGTGAAGGCGAGGTTCTCCGGATCATGAACCTCCAGCCCCTCCACGTCCGCCACCTTCTCCACCAGGTAGATGCCGCCGCCGGTGTCGCCATGCTGGTCCCGATATTGGCCCCTATATTGGCCGAGGGTCCCCTCCACCTCCGGGTGCCCGGCGTGGCCGATGAGCACGCACTCGCGAACTTCCCGCTGGTGGCGAGCCACCTCCAGGTGCACCTTGGTGACCAGGGGACAGGTGGCGTCGAAGACCTTGAGGCCGCGGCCCTCCGCCTCCTCGCGCACCCGCAGGGGCACGCCGTGGGCGCTGAAGATCACCACCGCGCCGTCGGGCACCTCGGCCAGTTCGTCCACGAACATCGCCCCCTTGTCCCGCAGGCAGTCCACCACGAAACGATTGTGCACCACCTCGTGGCGCACGTAGATGGGTGCCCCATATATTTCCAGGGCACGGTCGACGATGGCGATGGCGCGGTCGACGCCGGCACAGAAACCGCGGGGATTGGCGAGTTTTACATCCATGAATGGCACGGCAGGTGGGAATGGGTAGGAAATGGTAGTCTGTCCCGCCGCCGGGGAAAACCCATACCCAGCCCGGGAACCCGTCCCGGAGAAGTCCCCGGAGCGCCCCCGGGGGCGAACAGGCCACGCCAGCCCAGCCAGACCTCGGATCTCTCACGGAGGCACGGAGGCACAGGGAAAGGCAATGATTCCGGATCCCTCGTCACGGCGGGGGGGTCGCGACGACCTTCCCGAACCAGACCCAATACTGCTGGCCTGAACTACTGGGCTCGGCGCCCCTGTGCCTCCGTGCCTCCATGCCTCCATGCCTCCGTGAGAGGAATCCCCAACCTCCGCAGGAGACTCGCGGCATCACCGGCACCGGTGCCCCTACAAGACCTCGAGAATCTGAACCTTGAAGGAGAGATTGCGGGTGCACAGGGGGTGGTTGAAATCCATCTCCACGGCATCGGGCCCGAGGCGTTGTACCGTGCCCGCCAGCTCGTCCCCTGCGGGCGTCGTGAAGCCCACCACATGGCCCTCCTCCAGGACCATGTCGGCCGGAAAGTCCGAGCGCGGCATGGTGTGGATGTTGGCGGGGTCGTAGGCACCGAAGACCTCGCTGCCGCTGAGGTAGAACACTGCCCGCGTGCCCGTATCCAGGCCCTCGATGACGTTCTCGAAGCGCTCGTGGAGGGTGCCGTCCCCCAGGGTGATGGTCATGGGCTCCTCGTCCACCGTGGAGTCCACCACCGGCCCGCCCTCGATGGCCAGGGTCCAATGGAGGGTCACCCGCCGTCCCGGCGCCGCCACGGTCACAAGCCGTCCTCCCGTCGTTCCTGCGCCTTGCCTCCGCGGATGACGTCCACCACCAGCATCACCGCTCCCACGGAGATGGCGGCATCGGCCACGTTGAAGGCCGGCCACGGGTTGAACAACCGCCACGGCAGGAAGGGCAGGTAGACCTGCACGAAATCGATGACATAACCGAAGACCAGGCGATCCACCACGTTGCCCAGGGCGCCCCCCAGCACCAGGGCCAGGGCCAGGGGCTGCCACACCCACTCCCGGGGCATGCGCAGGATCCAGAAGCTGATGGCCGCCGCCACCCCGGCCCCCAGGACCACGAAGAACCAGCGCTGCCAGCCGCCGGCATCGGCCAGGATGCTGAAGGCCGCGCCGGGGTTGTGGGCCAGGGTGAGATAGAGATAATCCGCCACCACCGTCACCGACCGCCCGAACTCCAGGCCCTCGGCGGCGGCCACCTTGGTGATCTGATCTACCAGCAGCACCACGGCGGAGACCGCGTACCAGCGCAGGGTGCGGTTCATGCGATACGCCGCGCCTCGCCCGGCCCATCCACGTTGTCCACGCAGCGCCCGCACAACTCGGGATGCCTGGCGTGGCTGCCCACGTCCTCGCGCCGGTGCCAGCAGCGCACGCACTTGCGGTGCTCCGAGGGATAGGCGGACACCCACACCTCGCCCCGGCCCGCCAGGGTGTGGAGCATGGCATCCTCGGGGCGCTCCTCCAGGGGGTAGACATGGGCATAGGAGGTGATGAGCACGAAGCGCAGCTCGTCGCCGAGGCGCTCCAGGCCCTCGCGGATGGGGCCCTCGCAGTAGATGTCCACCTCGGCCTCCAGGGAGGCGCCGATGACCCCGTCGGCGCGCAGGGGCTCGAGGGCGCGGTAGACGCAATCCCGCACCTCGATGACGGTTTCCCAGTAGGCACCGTTCATGCCCGAGTCGTCGAGGGCAAAGAGCCCGTCGTACCAGGTGGCGAGGAACACGGATTCGTGGCCGCCCCCACCCGGCAGGTTGTCCCAGATCTCCTCGGCGGTGAAGCTCAGCACCGGCGCCAGCCAGCGGGCGAAGGCCTGGGCGATGTGATACAGGGCCGTCTGGCCCGAGCGGCGCGCCCGGCTGTCGGGGCGGGTGGTGTAGAGGCGGTCCTTGATGACGTCCAGGTAGAAGCCCCCCAGGTCCACCGCCGCGAAGTTGTGCAGCAGCTGGTAGATCACATGGAACTGGTGCTCCGTGTAGGCCTGGCGGATGCGCTGCTGGTGGCCGAGGGCACGGTCCACCGCCCAGCGGTCCAGGGCCAGCATGTCGCCGGGGGCCACGGTGTGGAGGGCGGGGTCGAAGCCATCGAGGTTGGAAAGCAGAAAACGCGCCGTGTTGCGCAGGCGCCGGTAGGTGTCCGCCATGCGCTTGAGGATCTCGTCGGACACGCTCATCTCCGCGCGATAGTCCGTGGCCGCCACCCACAGGCGCAGGATATCGGCCCCCAGGGCGTTCATCACCTGCTGGGGGGCCACCACGTTGCCCCGCGACTTGGACATCTTCATGCCCTGGGCATCCACCGTGAAGCCGTGGGTGAGCACGCCCCGATAGGGGGCCGAGCCGTTGATGGCCACCGCCGACAGCAGGGAGGACTGGAACCAGCCGCGGTGCTGGTCCGAGCCTTCCAGGTACAGATCCGCCGGGTAGGCCAGCTCCGGGCGCCGGCGCAGCACGGCCTCGTGGGTGACGCCGGAATCGAACCAGACATCCAGGGTGTCGTTGACCTTCTCGTAGTCCGCAGCCTGCTCGCCCAGCAGTTCCTCGGGCGCCATCTCGAACCACGCCGACACGCCCCCCTCCTCCACCCGCCCGGCCACCGCTTCCAGCAGGGCCTCCGTGTCGGGATGGATTTCGCCGCTCTGACGGTGGACGAACAAGGGGATAGGCACCCCCCAGGTGCGCTGGCGGGAGACGCACCAATCGGGACGCCCCGCCACCATGCCCTCGATACGGGCTTGGCCCCATTCCGGTATCCACGTCACCGCGCGGATGGCCTCCAGGGCCTTCTCCCGCAGCCCCTGGTGGTCCATGGCGATGAACCACTGGGGGGTGGCGCGGAAGATGAGGGGGCGCTTATGGCGCCAGCAATGGGGATAGCTGTGGTGGAGCTTCTCCACGTGGATGAGGGCGCCGCGCTCCCGCAGCACCTCCAGCACCCGGTCGTTGGCGGCGAACACCTCCTCGCCGCCGAACAACGGGGTAGCGGGCAGGAAGCGGCCGTCCGGCCCCACGGGGTTATCCACCTCGAGGCCGTAACGCCGGCCCACCACGTAGTCGTCCTGGCCGTGGCCGGGGGCCGTGTGCACGGCGCCGGTGCCGGCCTCCAGGCTGACGTGGTCGCCGAGGATGACGGGCACGGTGCGCTCGTAGAAGGGATGGTGCAGCAGCATGCCCTCCAGGGCGATGCCGCGGCAGCGCGCCAACACCCGGTGATCGTCGGCGCCGTAACGATGCATCACGTCGGACAGCAGGCCATCGGCCACCAGCAGCCGCTCCGGGCCGGAGCCCAGGTCCACCTGCACCAGGGCGTACTCCAGCTCGGGGTTCAGCGCCACCGCCCGGTTGGCCGGCAGGGTCCAGGGGGTGGTGGTCCAGATGACCACGGATACCGGGCCCTCGCTCGCGGACACCTGGCCCTGGCCCACGGCGCCGGCCAGCACCAGGAAATCGGCATCGTCCACGGGCCGGAAACGTACGTCGATGGCGGGGGAGGTCTTGTCCTCGTATTCCACCTCCGCCTCGGCCAGGGCCGAGCGGCAGTCGGCACACCAGTGGACGGGCTTGAAGCCCTTGGTGAGATGCCCGGCCACGACGATCTTGCCCAGGGCACGGATGATGGCGGCCTCGGTGTGGTAGTCCATGGTGAGGTAGGGATGGTCCCAGTCCCCCAACACGCCGAGGCGGATGAAGTCGGTGCGCTGGCGGTCCACCTGCTGCGCCGCATATTCGCGGCACTTCTGCCGGAAGGTGGCGGCGTCCACCTTGCCGCCGGGCTTGCCCACCTTCTTCTCCACCTGCAGCTCGATGGGCAGGCCGTGGCAGTCCCAGCCGGGCACGTAGGGGGCGTCCATGCCGTCCAGGGTACGGGCCTTGACAATGATATCCTTTAGGATCTTGTTCACCGCGTGGCCGATGTGGATATCGCCATTGGCGTAGGGCGGGCCGTCGTGGAGCACGTATTTCGGGCACTCCCGGCGCGCCTCCCGCAGACGCGCGTACAGCCCCATCTGCTGCCAGCGCTCCACCATTCCGGGCTCACGCTGGGGAAGATTGGCACGCATGGGGAAGGCGGTAGCGGGCAGGTTCAGGGTCTCTTTGTAGTCGGTCAAGGTCACTCTCTAGGGCTGGGCGGGGTCAGGGGGACGTGGCGAAATAACGCCGGGCCGCGGTTACGTCGTCCTCTATCTGGGCCTTGAGGGCATCGAAGGACTCGAAGCGCCGCTCGTCCCGCAGGTGCTTGAGAAAATCCACCCGCACGTGGCGCCCGTAGAGGTCGCCGTCGTAATCCAGCAGGTGGACCTCCAGCAGGGGCACCGGCTCGTTCCCCCTGACGGTGGGGCGATGCCCGAGGTTGGCCACCCCCAGCAAGGGCGCGGCGCCGTTGCAGTGCAGGCGTACCGCGAACACGCCGCTGACGGGCACCTTGAGGCGGTGCAGATGGACATTGGCGGTGGGAAAGCCGATGGTACGGCCGCGCTTGTCGCCATGGGCCACGCGGCCGTATAAGTTGTAGTCGTATCCCAGCAGACGGCGGGCGAGTTCCAGGTCCCCCGCCTGCAGCGCCGCCCTCACCCGGGTACTGCTGACACGCTCGCCGTCCACCTCGAAGGTGTCACGGCAACCCACGGTGAAACCCAATTCGGGCGCCAGGCCGCTGAGGAAGGCAAGGTCGCCGGCCCGACCCTTGCCGAAGCGGAAGTCGTCGCCCACCAGCACGTGGCGGGCGCCCAGGCGGCGGTGGAGGATGTCCCGCACGAAGGAGTCGGCGGTGATATGCGAGAAGGCGGCATCGAAACGCACGCACAGCACCTGGTCCACGGCGTCCCCGTCCAGGGCCCGCAGCTTCTCCCGCAGCCGCGTGAGCCGCACGGGCGCGCGCTCCGGCGCGAAATACTCCGCCGGCTGGGGCTCGAACAGCATCACCAGGGCCGGCACCTCCAGCCTCCGGGCCTGGACCGCCAACTGGTCCAGCACCGCCTTGTGCCCCAGATGCACGCCATCGAAGTTGCCGATGCTGACGGCACAACCGCGGTGTCGATCCTTCAGGTTGTGCAGGCCCCTAATGAGTTCCACGTGACGGTCTTGGTTGGGAAAGGTCGGATTATACGGTGGCGGGGTCGGTTCACGCACCCGCCACGGGGCGCACGAGTTCCCGGAAGCGCAGGCCGCTGGCCCACAGGGTGGCGCCATAGACCGCCAGGGCCGCCGTCACCCACAGGCCGAGATGGCCGGCACGGGCGAACACGTCCATGGCCGCCCAGTCATCGACCCCCGGCACGCCCAGCCACAGCATCAGCCCCATGACCGCCACCCCCAGGGCCACCCGCGCCCCGAACAGCGGCCAGCCCGCCCCCGGCCGGTAGGTGCCGTCGCGACGCAACATGCCGTAGAGCAGCCCGCCGTTGATCCAGGCCGCCAGGGCGGTGGCGAGGGCCAGCCCAACATGGGCCAGAGTGAAGATAAGCATGAGGTTCATGACCATGTTCGCCACCATGGCAATGATGGCGATGCGCACCGGCGTGCGGGTGTCCTGGCGGGCAAAGAACCCCGGCGCCAGCACCTTCACCAGGATGAAGCCCACCAGCCCAATGGCGTAGGCGACCAAGGCGAGACCGGCCATGCGCACGTCCACCATGGTGAAGGCCCCATAATTGAACAGGGTGATGAGGATGGGCTCGGCGAGCAGCATCAGCCCCAGGGTGGAGGGAAAGCCGATGATCACCACCCAGCGCAGGGCCCAATCGAGATTATGGGACACGACGTCCCGGGAGCCCCGGGAGTAGGCCCGGGACAGCGCCGGCAGGATCACCACCCCCAGCGAGATGCCGAAGATGCCGAGGGGGAATTCCACCAGCCGGTCGGCGTAGTACAGCCAGGACACACTGCCGTTGACGAGAAAAGACGCCAGCAGGGTGTCCAGCAGCAGGTTGATCTGGCCCACCGAGACCCCGAACAGGGCCGGAATCATGAGGGTGACGATACGCCGCAGCCCCGGATGGCCGGGCTCCAGGCGCGGCCGCGTGAGCAGGCCCAAACGGGCCAGGAACGGCAGTTGCAGCAGCAACTGGGCGATACCGCCGAAGAACACTCCCCAGGCCAGGGCATACACTGGCTGGGCGGTGTGGGGCGCCACCCACACCGCCATGGCGATGATGGCGAGGTTCAGCAGCACCGGCGTGAAGGCCGGCACGGCGAAACGCCCGTAGGTGTTCAGCACCCCGCCGGCCAGCGCCGTGAGGGAGATGAACAGCAGATAGGGGAAGGTGATGCGCAGCAGCTCCACCGCCAGGTCGTACTTCTCCTCCTGGTGGATGAACCCGGGCGCGAACAGGGCCACCAGCACGGGCGCAGCCACCACGCCCACCACCGTCACCACCGCCAGCACGCCCCCCAGCATGCCGCTCACCGCCGCCACCAGGGCCCGCACGTCGCCTTGGCCGTATTTCACCCGGTACTCCGAGATGACCGGCACGAAGGCCTGGGCAAAGGCCCCCTCGGCGAACAGCCGGCGCATGAAATTGGGGATCTTGAAGGCCACCAGGAAAGCGTCGGCACCCACCCCGGCGCTGGCACCGATGAGCACGGCGTAGAGCACATCGCGGACGTAGCCCAGCACCCGGGACAGGGTGGTGAGGACGCTGACCACGAGGGTGGAGCGGAAAAGGCGACTGGACAGGGTCGTCTCCTCGAGGGGCGGTCACGGGAGCGATGGCCCCGCATGAAACCGCCGGAATTCATTGACTGACGAAATAATCTCTCGATCCATCACGGATCGAACCCGCCGGGTCGAAACCGCCGCGCACCCGGCCCGGGCCCCACTGGACAAGCCGCATCCATCGGCACTCCCGGGTGCCCATGATGCGTCAAAGTCTCTTGACCGGCAAAGGGCAAATCGTTCAAAATGGTCCTTTTACTGATTGCGGTTATTCGGACTCACGAGAGGTAGCGACTTGGCCAACTCCCCCCAAGCCATCAAGAGAGCACGCCAGGCACTGAAGCGCCGGGCCAGAAACCAGGGACAGCGCTCCATGGTGCGCACGTCTATCAAGAAGGTGGTCAATGCCATCGAATCCGGTGACCGCGAGACCGCCGTCCAGGCCTACACGGCGGCCGTGCCTATCATCGACCGCATGGCGGACAAGGATCTGTTACATCGCAACAAGGCGGCGCGCCACAAGAGCAGGCTCAACGCCCGCATCAAGGCCATGGCCTGACGCCGTGGTCTACCATCGCCTGCCATAGTCAGCCATATGGGGGGGGCGGCACCGCCCCCCGCAAAAGCCGGCCCCCGCGCCGGCTTTTTTACGCCCCAACCCAACCCCTTCCCTATTCCCTATCACTATTCACTATTCACTATTCACTATTCACTATTCACTATTCACTATTCTCTGTTCACCGTTCCCTACTCCCCATTTCCCATTTCCCATTTCCCATTTCCCATTTCCCATTTCCCCAGAGTATGCCTCACACCAACACCAGATTATCCCGATGAATAAGCTCCGGCTCGTCCACGTAGCCGAGGATGGACTCGATGCGGGCACTGGGCTGGCCCTTGATGAGATCCGTTTCCGCCGCATCGTAGTTCACCAGCCCCCGGGCCACCTCCCTGCCATCGGGGCCGACGCAGCTCACCACCTCGCCGCGCTGGAAGGTGCCGGCCACGGCGCTGACCCCCACTGCCAGCAGGCTGCGTCCGGAACGGCGTAATACCTCCACCGCTCCGGCGTCGAGGGTGAGGATGCCGCTGGGGCGGAGCTGCCCCGCCAGCCACTGCTTGCGCGCCGCCAGGGGTGGCTGGGGCGGCTTGAACAGGGTGCCGATGGCCTCGCCCCCGGCCACCCGCGCCAGCACATCGGGGGCCCGCCCCGAGGCGATGATGGTGGCGGTACCCGAGCGGGCCGCGAGCTTGGCGGCGGCCAGCTTGGTCTGCATGCCACCGCGGCCGAAAGCCCCGCTGCCACCGGCGAGGCCCTCCAGGGTGGCATCGCCCGCCTCGGCCAGGGAGATCAGTTCGGCCCCGGGGTCGATACGGGGATCGGCGCGGAAGAAGCCCTCCTGGTCCGTCAGGATCACCAGCAACTCGGCCTCCACCAAGTTGCATACCAGCCCCGCCAAGGTGTCGTTGTCCCCCAGGCGAATCTCGTCCGTGGCCACCGTATCGTTCTCGTTGACGATGGGCACGACCCCGAGGCGCAGCAGGGTGCACAGGGTGGTGCGGGCATTGAGGTAACGCTCGCGGTTGGCCAGGTCCTCCCGGGTCAGGAGGATCTGGGCGGTGTGGGTGCCATAGGTCTGAAAGGCTTGCTCGTAGACCTGCACCAGCCCCATCTGGCCCACCGCGGCCGCGGCCTGAAGCTTGTGCACCTCGTGGGGCCGCCGGGTCCAACCCAGGCGCGTCATGCCCTCGGCCACGGCGCCCGAGGATACCAGGATGATCTCGATGTCCCGCCGCAGCAGGCCCGCCATCTGGCTGA
Source organism: Gammaproteobacteria bacterium (assembly GCA_034522055.1). NCBI lineage: Bacteria > Pseudomonadati > Pseudomonadota > Gammaproteobacteria > Gammaproteobacteria bacterium. The sequence continues at coordinate 2,929,751 of JAXHLS010000002.1, read as the reverse complement.
CCCAGCCTTCGATGGCCTGACGATCCACGCCCCGCCCGTCGTTGGTGAGCAGGGCGCTGCCGATCTTGACCACCCAGCGGCGGGCGGCGGCGAAGCGGGCGCGTTCAGGCGTCATGCCAGGGGTCATCATCCACCGTGAAGGGCTGGTCAAAATCGCCGGCGGGGCTCTCTGCCGCCGGGGGAGATTCCCGGGTCAGATGAAAGATACGCGCCATGGCCTCGTTCACCAGGGCATCCAGTCCCACACCCGCCAGGGCGGATACTCGGTACACCGGCCCATCCCACTCCAGGGCGGCCACGATGGCGTCACACAGCTCGTCCCGCCGTCCCTCCTCGACGAGGTCCACCTTGTTCAGCACCAGCCAGCGCTCCAGCCCGGCCAGCCGGGGACTGAACCGCCGCAACTCGTGGGCCACCGCGCGCACCCCCGCCACCGGGTCCTGGAGGGGATCCGGCGGGGCCACGTCCACCAGGTGGAACAGCAGACGGGTGCGGGCGAGATGCCTGAGGAAGCGGATCCCCAGACCGGCGCCCTCGGCGGCCCCCTCGATGAGACCCGGGATGTCGGCGATGACGAAGCTCTGCTCCGGCCCCACCCGCACCACCCCGAGTTGGGGATGCAGGGTGGTGAAAGGATAGTCGGCCACCTTGGGGCGAGCCGCGGACACCGCGCGCAGGAGGGTGGACTTGCCCGCATTGGGCAGGCCCAGCAACCCCACGTCGGCGAGCAGGCGCAGTTCCAGTCGCAGGTCCCGCTGCTCTCCCGGGGTACCCGAGGTGGTGCGCCGCGGCGCGCGGTTGGTACTGCTCTTGAAGTGGATATTGCCGAGGCCATGGTGGCCGCCACGGGCCACACACAGGCGCTGGCCCTCCGCGGTGAGGTCACCCATGAGTTCCCCTGTCTCGGCGACCGATACCACGGTCCCGGGGGGCACGCGGATAACCAGATCCTCGCCGCTGCTACCGGTCATCTGGCGGCCCCTGCCGTCTTCCCCCCGCGTGGCCTTGAAGCGCCGGGTATACCGGAAGTCCGCCAGGGTGTTGAGGTTGGGATCGGCCTCCAGATAGATGCTGCCGCCGTCGCCGCCGTCGCCGCCGTCGGGACCGCCCCGCGGGATGTACTTCTCGCGCCGGAAGCTTAGACAACCGTTGCCGCCATTGCCCGCCTCCACCCGGATGGTGGCCTCGTCGACGAATTTCATGGTGCCGTACCAAAAAGGCCCCGTAAGAACGGGGCCTTTCCATGATCCATTATCAATCGCGCCTAATCCGGGCGCACACTCACCGTCTTGCGCTGGCTGGCACCCTTGACCTCGAACACCACCCGGCCGTCGGCCTTCGCAAACAGGGTGTGATCCCGTCCCAGCCCCACATTGAAGCCGGGGTGGAAGCGGGTGCCCCGCTGGCGCACGATGATGCTGCCGGCGTTGACCGTCTCGCCGCCGAAGCGCTTCACGCCCAGGCGTTTGGATTCTGAATCGCGGCCGTTTCGGGTACTGCCGCCTGCCTTCTTATGTGCCATCTATGCTCTCCTGACCATTCAACCGGTGACCATTCAACCGGCGCTGATGCCCGTGATCTCGACCTCGGTATAGGCCTGCCGGTGCCCCATACGCTTCATGTGGTGCTTGCGGCGCCGGAACTTGATGATGTTCACCTTCTTGCCCCGGCCCTGGCCCTTCACGGTGCAGGTCACCCTGCCGCCGGCCACGTAGGGCGCGCCGATCCGGACATCGCTTCCCTCACCCACCATCAGGACATGGTCGAAATCCACGCTGGCACCCTCGTCGCCCACCAGCTTCTCGACACGGATCCGGTCCCCTTCCTTGACCCGATACTGTTTACCACCCGTAATAAATACCGCGTACATCGAAGTGCTCCGCATACTGGTTGTCGCCCCTCATTAGGGACGCCGGAAAAGCGCGGGATTCTAATCGGTTTCACGCTTACAAACAAGGTGGTAGACGCCGTGCAAAGCCGCACACGACATTATGTTTGCAGGGCAACCCCCGCCTCCCCTCCGATCCAGGCCCAGACCGGACCACGGCCGCTGCCCCATTGTGGGTATTCCAGAAAGAATGTGGGAACATGGGGGGTGTCAGGCAGTGGTTGTGGCCCCGGCGGCGTGCTGATCACCGCGGTACACCAAGGCATTGACTCCGGCTTCGGGGAGGCTCACGCCTGCGGCGCGACTAACTTCCCGGCCGCGGGCGGTGCCCGACGCTGCCGGCTTTGAACCATCCATTTTTCAGGGGCCACCTCGCCATACATTCGCCATGCTAGAGAAGGGTCAATCCATATCCCCTGCCTACTCAGGCACAGTCCTCCAGCCATCCCTCGATCTCGACCAGATCCGGGCCCTGGTATTGGAGGACGCGGCCGCCGTCGACCTCACCATCCGCGAGCGTCTCAGCTCCGAGGTGGTGCTCATCGACCAGCTCAGCCACTACATCATCAACAGCGGGGGCAAGCGGCTGCGTCCGCTGCTGGTGCTGCTAAGCGCCGGCGCCTGTCACTATCGCGGCGAACATCACATCACCCTGGCGGCCGTCATCGAGTTCATCCACACGGCGACCCTGCTCCACGACGACGTGGTGGATGCCTCCAACCTGCGCCGCGGCCGCGAAACGGCGAATTCCATCTGGGGCAACGAGGCCAGCGTGCTGGTGGGCGATTTTCTCTACTCACGCTCCTTTCAGATGATGGTATCCGTGGGCAACCCCCGGGTCATGGAGATCCTCGCCGACACCACCAACGTCATCGCCGAGGGCGAGGTGCAGCAGCTGCTGAATTGTCACGAACCGGACACCACGGAGGAGCAATACCGCCGGGTGATCCAGGCCAAGACCGCCAAGCTGTTCGAGGCCGGTAGCCAGCTGGGCGCCATACTGGCGGGCCGCCCGCGGCAGGATGAGACGGCCCTGGCCCGCTATGGGCTCCACCTGGGCACCGCCTTCCAGCTCGTGGACGATGCGCTGGACTACAGCTCCTCCGCCGCCGCGCTGGGCAAGAACATCGGCGACGATCTGGCAGAGGGCAAACCCACCCTACCCCTCATCCACGCCATGCGCGAGTCGGCGCCGGCGCAACGCGAGGTGCTGCGAGAGGCGGTGCGTAATGGCGGCCTGGCGGACATCGATGCCGTGGCATCCGCGATTGAATCCACCGGGTCCATCGCATACACTGCGCACGCCGCGCGCACCGAGGCCGCAAAGGCCATCGCGGCGCTGGCGGATATTCCCGACTCGGCCTACAGGGATGCCCTGGTCGCCCTGGCGGAATTCGCCGTGGAGCGGGACTACTGAAGTCCGCCTGATTCCCTACCGCTCGGGGTGTAGCTCAGCTTGGTAGAGCACCGCCTTCGGGAGGCGGTGGTCGGAGGTTCAAATCCTCTCACCCCGACCAAAAATCAATGACTTACGGACCACCTAACCCGCGCTCCACCTTCGGGTAAGCACAGGGTAAGCAGAACAGCAAGGAAGGCCGCCGTGCTCTTCAATGCCCGCCAGCACCCTGCCAGGTGCTCCCGGTGTCCACATACCCACGAATCCCGATAGCCGCTCCTGGCGGCGCTCAGGGCCTCCAGGGGGGTCTTTCGCAGCGGGGGACGGGCTCGGCCAGGGGCATCAAGAATTATTGACGCCAGGCACAAAAAAGCCCGGCGCGGGGCCGGGCTCGGGGGAAGGGAAACCAAGTGCGGATCAGAATCGAGGCACCCCTGGAGGTGAACGTGGTCAAGGCGGAATTGCTGGAACGTAAACAGAGTGCTTGTGAGTCGCGATTCGTTACTTTCTTGAAGACCGGCAAGCTCGTTCAAGACCCCGCGACAGTTCGAGACATTTTCACCGAGTAAAGGCGGATTCGTTCATGGAAGAGATCACGTTCTACGTCCAAGGCTCAGCACCCGAGCCGTACCGCGTCACTTTCATCAGAAACGGGGGCAACCTGTCCGCTTACTGCACATGCCGGGCCGGCGAAAATGGCATGTACTGCAAGCATCGATTTCAAATCATGGAAGGGCTTACGGATGATATCGTTAGCGATAACACCACCGAAGTTCAAACTGTGAGTTCATGGTTGCCGGGGACGGATGTAGGGACCATTTACGCCGATGTCGTAGCTATCGAGAGGGAAATCGGACTACTTAAGAGGCGCCTCGCGAAGCTAAAGAAGGACCTCGCTCAAGCGATGCGGGATTGAATACCCCGCCGAAGCGGGGCGTGGTCGGCATAGGGCGCCGGAGTAAATTCAAGATTGAGTCTCGTCGGGCTCATCAGATAAGAACTCGATGATCTCATCTGGCGTCGCGTCATAACGGAAACCCAATACCGGAACATTCATGCCGGGTTCAAGCAGCATGAACTCGCCGTAATCATTAGGCGGAGAATACCGGCGGGACTTGGTTGCTATATACCCGTTACGCTTTGCTAGCCGGCGGGCTCTGGCCTCAATGGAATGTTGCTGCGATTGCATGGCGTCCTCACTCGTGGGTTGAAGGGAGGATGGCGGATACCCCGACCACGCTCGAATCCGCTCACCTATGCCATGCCGTGCCGCGTCTCTGCCCCCGCATGCCTTGGGTCGGGTCGGCTGCGGGCTTAGCGTCAAAGATAAACCCGCCGGCCAACAAAAGTAAACCGCCACAACAATGCACAGCCGCAGGGGTGCCCTTGAGGCCACTTGTGTGCCTTCAGAAGCGCCCACCGGCCAGCGGCGATACCAGCCCAGCCGCGGGTAACCAAGGTGGTGATGGAACATCTACCGCCATCGGCCAAGGACGGGCCTGCCGAATTATCCTGCCGAATTATCAAGAATAATTGATAAAGTCCCGGCGTTGGCAGGCACGTCAGCAGGAAAAGAAGCATCAGCCAGTTGGGCGGCAGCATCTACCTCCTTCCTTCATGGGACATCCTCATTTATAGCCAGCTACCGCGCTTCCACACCCAAGGGCCAGTGTCGTCTAGTCGCAACTGAAAACGGGAACATCGTTCTCGTCGATTCGGATATTGGAGTAAACGTTGAATTCGAAATAGCCCCGGGGGTTAGGAACTCCCCAGCCAGTTGCTCGAAGCGAATTCCGGTCCCAGATTTCGACGTGGATTATCGAAGCAGAGTCCGGCTCGATTAGACCCGTGTAAGCAGCCCGGAAGCCCTCCGGGCTTAGGTCACGCTTCCACCATATTATCTGGCAGTCCTTGGATTCTTCTTCTTTCAGGGAATCCTCCACGCCTTTCCTGATGGCGGTGGCCTCCTCCTCAATAGTCCGTAATGTTTCTTCAGCCCTACGCATTAGTCGCTGGGCTTCGTCAGCCTCCTTCTTTTCCCGAATCCTTGCCCGCTCTTGCTCCTTGACCCACCCAGGTACAGTTGCCGGTGCGCATCTAGGGTCTACTGTGTTTTCCAAAATGCATTCACAGGGCACTGTTGAGCGCGTAATTCGGCCATCCGGCAATTCGCAGCTGTACATTTCAAAGGCTTCTGCTCCTCCCCACGCAATGGCCATAGCCATGACAACAATGAGTCTTGGCTTCATAGACGCGCCTCCTTTTGCAACTGTCCGCGGACCCTCAGTATAGAAGCCGCTGGTTAATCGCGCGCCGTCGCCTGGATTCTGCTTTGGTTGTGGTCCCCGCTACCACGGGCACGGTATCGGCCGCAGGGGTGCCCCTGTGGCCTTCTGTGCGCCTCCAGGGGCGCCTACGGGTCAGCGGCGATACCAGCACACCAGATACGGGTGAACAGCGGCCAGGGGCAAGCCGGTGGGCGTCAAGAATAATTGATAACCGCCGGGGCCTGGCCCAGCAGGCGCCCAAAAAAAAGGCCCGGGTTTCACCCCAGGCCGAAGGTGCCGACCGTGGGGAACTACCCCCCGTCCGCTTTCGCTATTTGCGGGGCCATGCACCCGCGGGCCGCGACGGCCCAACCGATCGATCAGGGCCGTCGCGGATTCATCCAGCCAGTCGGCGGGGACTCCCGGCGCGGCCTATCCCGGTTGCGGGGAACAGACCGCCCAGGGTGAGCGCGCCAGCCGCCCCCCTCGCGGTCAGGCCGGGGCGGGGTCCAGACGAAGGGAGATAGTCGGGTGGTCATCGGGTGTCCCTTGGATTAATCAAGATTTCAAGTCAGCCGCTAGCGGCAATTCACGGGCTTGCGTCTCCGCAGTTGCCCCCGCCGTGAGGACCCGTAAACCTCATCGCCGCATCGATGCCGGTGGGGTTGTCATCGGACCCGCCTCGCGCTGGTGTGCGCGGATGCGTAGGAACTTGTCGGCGGCCTGGCGGACGTGCGGGTCGAAGATGTAGGTGGTCACGGCTTCGGCCGTCGGCTGCAGGCGCCACGTTGAACCGCCGCTCCTCACCACCAGGTGATCACCCTCCATGCCTACGGTGGTCATCGCATCAAGCGCCAGGGTTTTTTACAGCAAAGCGGCCGGTCCAAAGAAAGGCAAAGTCAGCCGTGACAGCCAGATCTACCCCCGAAGACGAAGCCTTAGTCCGTACCGGCTCAACGTGAAACGGCCGGCCAGCGTGTTGCCCCAGGTGAAGCATTGTTAGCGCCGGTGCAACCTGCGGATCCCCCATCAAATACCACGCGTTGCTGTCCGTCAGCCACGGGAGCACCACCAGCTCCACGCGGGCCGGATCGCCAGGTTCCCAAATATGATTGATTACGCCGCGGGAAACGGTTTCAAGGGCGGGGTGGACCACCAGGAACCGAGGGCCGACGCCTACCACGTCACCGGCGGGATTCGTTAGGCCGCGCAGTATCTGGATCGCTTCGTCAAGGGTCGGCGTCGAAGGCGCAGCGCCGGCGGCTACCAAATTGCCGTCAGTTGCGTTGAACGGGGCTCTTCCGTCGGCCAGGTTCGCGGTACTTTCCAGCTTGCTCGTCAAAGCAGTCAGAAGGGTCCGCCCCTGCGCTCCGCCGGCCTCCATGGCGGTGGTGAGCAAAAGCCCGGCGTTGTCCCCGTAAAAAACCTTGCGAGAGAAAGAAATCGTCCCCCCGTGCTCCTCGATGCCGGCGTCCTCAAGTGCCTGGCCTTCCGTTACCCGCAGGCGCTCATATGCTGCGCCGTCGGCAACGGTGTCCAGGGTGCCGACACCAACCCGGGCAAGGGTCGTCGATTTGAAATCGCTCACACCAACCGGCCGCGCGAGATTCACGGCGCCGGCAACGGTGCGATCGAAGGTGGTGCCCGATATCTCGGCGATGGTGTTCGCCAGGCTTGCGGTAAAGTCGGAGGAGGTCATCGCTCTGGTGAGGATCTGATCGGTATCCCGCGAGTCAGGATCCATCTGCCCGTGGCGTGGATCGTGGCAACGGACCCAATCCCCGAAGGATAAGTGCTCCACCATGGACCGCACTGTGGGCGAAGCATCCGCAGCGATTCCATTGGCGCGGCCCCTGATAAAATCGGCGCCGTACTGGCGCAGCTCGTCGGGCGAAAATCCAAACTTCGCAAATTGCGCCACGGAGATGCCGCGCTGGTCGGCGAGTTGAGTGAGAAAGGCCTCTCGGCGGTTTTCGGTCATGCGCTTGATCCTCTGTTCATGTGGTGTTTGAACCAGCATGGCGCTAACGAGGCCATTAGCAAGACAGGTCTCGGAGGATGGAATAGAGACCTTCCGGCGTTCGTACCGGCCGCCGTGCCGTGACGATGCACGCCACCGCCCGCGCCAGCTCGCCATCGGGCATCCGCCCCCGCTCGTACTCCTCCACCGCCTCCGCCACGCGCCGCGCCTGCTCCCACGGAGTAGATCCGCCCACCACATCCGCCGCACGGACGATAGCGGCGTCCCGGGTCGGCTCCGGTCCTACAGCCAGGGCCTTGGCCAGGGAGGCACCCGTGGCGGCCCGCTGCAAGGCCTCCAGCAACCTGGCCACCACCACTGGCGGCAGGGGCTCGTGAGGGTCCTTCGCCAGGTGTGCGGCCAGGGGGCCGAGAATGGGGCCGAGGGCGTCCACGTCAGTGCCGAGTGTTTACAGTCAACACAGTGGGACGCCAGCCGCTAGCGTAGAACTGCACTGCCCCGCAACCGCAGCCAAGTTCCCAGGAGGACCCGCGACAGCCATGCTCAGAACGGAAGGTCGTCATTGAACGGCGTGCCGTCCTTCGCTGCATCCACGGTGCTCTTGCCTTGCTCTGTACGCTTCCCCTTGGCGCGTGGTCTCACGGTCTTTGCGCTGGCCAGCTCTTCTACGATCACCTGTAGCGTCTCGCGGGCCTCGCCGTCGGCACCAGTCCAGGCGTTTAGTTCAAGCCGGCCGAACACGCTGACAGCCTCGCCCCGGTGGTGCTCAAGTAGTTGCTCGGCCCGTCCGCCAAACGCCAGCAGCTTCAGCCACAGCGGCGCAGCGTCCTCGTCCTTGCCTGCGTCTACTGCAAGGTTGCAGGTGGCCATGGCCTTTCCCGTCTTGGTCGCCACGCGCCGTGGGTCGGCACCCAAACGGCCGTATGCCGCAATCGTTGCGCTCATCGTTTCCGCACCTCCAGCACTCGCCGCTTCATGGTCTTCATCCTCCGGGCCTTATCGGCCTTGTGACGCTTGTGACGCTTCCCCCTATATAGGGCGTCCTTGTAAAAAGAGAGGTGAGTCTGGGAGGACGGTCAATAATGGAATAAGCGTCACAAGCGTCACAGACTCATCTCCAATCCCTCTGTGAGGTCGTCGACTCCACCAGCGTGACTACTCTCCACCCTTGCAGCTTGCGGGCCTCGCGGTCCTTTTTAATGGTGATTCCACGCTCCCGCAGCGCTTGAGTTAAAGCGCGCTGACTCCACTCCCGGGTTCCGTGGGCTCGGCACCAGTCGCGGTGCCGCTCGTATACGACGCTGCTAGGCACGTCGGTCTGAGGATCGAGCCGCATCTCGTCCGCCATGAACTGGCCTAACAAGTCCTCGGCATCGAGGTAGTCATCCGTGGCGGCTATAACGCTCGCAGGGACGCACAGGCCATGCCGGTACCACTCCACCGCGCCCTCGATCATCCACTGTAGGATCGCGCCGTGTTCGTCGCGCAATTTTGCTTCCAGTTTGGGGTCACGCTGGCTTGCCGGGATCGTGGCCGTGAAGGGAATTAACAGTAGGCGGCGGCGCATTGCCTCATCCACGGCGCCGATGCTCGGCTGATGGTTGCCGACGATCAGTATCGTGAACTGCGGCTTGTAGGTGAAATAGTCTTGCCTCATGAACCGCGCCGTGATCGGGTCGCCGCCCGTCAGGTCTTTGATCACGGATTCGTTCCAGGCACGTCCCGCCGGCAACTCGGATCCAACCACCAGTCGCGCCCCTTGTAGGCCGGCTAGGTCTGTCGGATGGCGCTCGCCCTTCGCGGACAGGAAGGCCTCAGCGGGCGCCCGGGCAGCGTAGTCCGCCAGGATCGAGTGTAGGGTGTTTGCGAAAACGCTCTTGCCGTTTCCGCCGGAGCCGAAGGCAAAGGGCAGCTTGTGTTCCGTCGTATAGCCGGTGAGCGCGTACCCGGCCAGGCGCTGCAAAAACGCCACCATCTCACTGTCCCCCCGCATCGCCGTTGCCAGGAAGCGCAGCCACAGGGACGGCTCGCCGGCCACAGGCTCGATGCGTGTGTGTTTGGTGATGTAGTCGTCGCGCGCAGCGGGGCGCAGCTCGCCGGTCCGTAGGTCGACGGTGCCGCCGGGTGTGCCCAGCAGGTCCAGACAGCCGTCCCATTGCTCAACGCTAGCGGCCAGCTCGGGGTTACTGCGTGCGGTGCTTTCGACGCTCGTCCGCGTCCCCGCCTGCCGCAGCGTTTTCGCTTCGTTGCGCGCCCACCGCTCTACCTTTTCGGCCTCGGTCGCGTCGTGGCACTTCTCCGCTTGACGCCGCGCCCAGGCCTCAAGGTCTCGTGCCACCTGGCGGAGAAAATGACGCGCCTCGGTCATGTGCCGCAGGCGGTCATCTACTTCCCAGCGGCTCCCACTCCAGAATAGCCACCGGTCCCACGAGGCGACATAACGGGCGCGGCTGTTCCATCCGCCGATGCTGCCCAGCAGCAAGGCGAGCTCGTCGTGGGATAGATCGGGGTGCGATTCATCGTCCCGGTCGATAGCGGCGGGAGCGTTACCGGATGATGCAATCTCGCCCTGCCGCTCCAGTTGGCCCCGCACTGCATCTATTCCTTCCGCGGTCGCCAGGTCGTTCATGTCCGTGGGTCTGGTTGTGGTGTCTGTGAACTCCGGCACCACCAGCCGGGCCCCTGTGGCCTCGGCTGCATCCTGGGCCTTAGTCGCCCCGGGGTTGCCCTCGGTCCAGGCGTCGTTGTCTGCGACGATTACTATGGTGATGGTGGGATAGGCACCCCGCAGGGTCTCGGCGACGGTACGGAGGTTGCCCGCGTTGAAGGCAACGGCCACGGCCTTGTCGGTGGCCTCGTGAATGGTGGCGGCGGTGGCGTAACCCTCGGCGACGTACAGCACGCGGTCGGGCTTGTCGATGAGGTGGTAATGCCCGCCTACTGCGCCACCTGGGAGGAACCGCTTGTTGCCATCAGGGTGAATGGCCTGGAGGGAATGTAGGGTGCCCGCCACGTCCCGCAGGGGCACCAGCAGGGCACCATCATCGCGCACGCGTAGTCCGTGGGGCCTTACCCCCTTGGCTTTAAGGTACGGATGCTCTGTGCCCGCCGGCTGCGCGGCCTCCCATGCTGCCGCTGCCTTCTGGCGGGCCTCGGTGCGCTCCTGCTCCAGTGCCTTGTCGCGTTCGGCTTTGGCCCTCTCGGTGCGCCGGCGGAGTTCGTCGCGCTCGGTCTGAGAGAGTTGCGTATCGCTCTTGGAGCACCACTTACCTTCGACGCCGGACTTCCAACTGCCGAAGGCGCCGGCCGGCAGGCCATCTCCATGTAGGATGTACCACCCATTCCGGCTCCCGTTTTTATCTTCCGGCACGCGGAACCGATGCAGGCGCCCATCGGCGGTCATGTGCTCGGGTGGGGTAACGCCAGCAGCCTGCATGGCGGTTGCGAAGTCGGCGGCGGGGTCGGAGGTGATAGTGGTCACTGCCGGCGCTCCAGTTTTGCCAAGCGCTTCTGACAATCCGCGAGCGCGATCAAAAGGCGATCGATCTCCAGGGACATCTCCGAGGAGAACACCATGTCGCTGGGGGCTGTGAACCGGGCCAGGCGCCGGCGGAGGCGGGCCATGATGGAGCGCTTAGCCGGTGCGGTGCTATGATCGGCAGTGCGCACCCCGCGCATATCCATGCTGTCCCTGGCGCCCGGCCTGCCCGCCGGGCGCTTTCGTGTCCGGGCCACCGTTATGCCGCCGCGGAGCTCGAAGCCATGGGCGCCGTGAGCTTTGACTCGATCCAAGAATCAAGATCCGACTCCGCATAGACGGCGCGCTTTCCAAATTTTCTATAGTGGGGTCCGCCGCCGACCGTCGCGTATTTTTGAAGGGTGGTCGCGGCGCAGCTCAGGCCTCGCGCAGTGATGTAGGCAGAGGCCTCTTTGCGAGAAAGATAACGGTCGGTCATGTTGGGTGCTCCTGTCGCGTGATTGACGTTGACAGAAGCTTAGGGCGTGACCGCGCCCCGCGGGTTTCAAAAAACGCCGTTTTGAAATGGGGCCCGCTATTCGTCCTTGATCAACCGAAATAACGTCGAACGGCTCAGGCGGAAGCGCTGGGCGACGATCTCAAGCGGATCGTTTTCGCCCTCGAAAGGGTGACGGGCACGGCGGCTCTTGCCGCTGTTGTGCTTCTCCAGCGCTTCGCGCGCCCGTTGTTCTCCCAGTCTCGCTCCCGCTTCTAATTCCCGCTTCCTACGTGCCATTTGAGCGGTTTTGCCTGTCTCGACGCCGAAGGCGCGATCAAGGCTTGGCGCCTCTCCGGCCTGCCATTTCATCAAGGCAATTCGCAGCCGGTTCATTGCCTCCTCTGGGATCGGTGGATGATCCGTAATTGCCAGCACATAGAGCATTAGGTCAATTCCGGCCTCGCCGTCGCCGTCAAGCCAGCGTTCAATTTTCCTCTGGAAGCGCTCGGTGACCTCCCGCTTGAATTCGTCCTTGTTCATCGCCGCAACTCCATGCGTGCCTCGGATCCAGGCTTTGGGGTCTGTTGCGGCTTAGGCATCGCTGTGGCCCTCCGTCTGGATGGGCACCACGTCTGCCGCCTTCCTCCCTTCCAGGGCCGCACTGATGCCGCTGGCGGCCTTCTCCGCCAGCCGTGTCCGCACGTCCTGCGCCATGTGGACATACCGCTGACTGGTAGCAATGTCGCGATGCCCCAGCACCGCCATGATGTGGGCGGCTTGGCTACCAGATTCGGCCATGCCGGTGGCCAGTGAATGCCTGAGACCATGAAGGCCTAGAGAGGGATTTAGGCCGGCCTCCTTGCGGATGACCGTCCAGGGCTTCGCCAGGTTGATCACCCCTTTACCCTTGGCGGGGCGGAATACGAGATCATCCGCCTTCCCCTCGGGTTGCTGGGAGATGATGGCCGCTGCCGCGCTCGGCAGTCCTATGGTTCGAGTCTCTCCGGTCTTCCGCCCGGTCTTGTGGGATTCCGCGGGAAGCTCGGCAAGACCCTCCTTCAACTTGACGTGCCGCCACCGAAGGCCGGCAATCTCTCCGCGCCGCGCCCCGGTCAAGGCAATCACCCGGATGGCGGCGGCGGCTGCACGGGAGACCTTGAACTCGGCTTCAAGAGCATCGATGGCCGCGAACAGGGCCGGGTACTGATCCAGCGTTAACACCAGGTCGCGCCGCCCGTCCTTGCCTATCGCGATTCCGGTAGCCGGGTTTTCGGTGAGCATCCCTTCCTTGATGGCCCATCCATATACGGACTTCAGCAACCGGATCGACATGCGGGCCGCGCCTTCGCCGCCGCGGACACGGGCCAGCCCCCGAAGGCCTGTCTTCTCAGTTGTGGCGGTCTTGCCCGCCTTGATAGCCGCGAACGCCTTGCGGATGTCGTCGGGCTTGAGTTGATCCGCCACCTTGCGCCCCAGCAGCGGTTTAAGGTGCCGATTCACCCGCCCCCGGTCGGATCCCTGCGTGGACTCCGCTTTCTCCGCGAACGCGGCCGATTCGAGATAGAGATCCAGTAGCTTGCCGACCGTGACGGCCTGCCGGCGGCCCTCCTTTTCGGCCAGGGGGTCGCGACCCTCGTTGACGGCCCGTTGATACTCCTTCGCCTTGTCGCGGGCCTCGTCTGGCGTGTACGCGCCATGCCTCCCGATCGTCGCGCGTCTCGTGTGCCCCGCAGGGTCGCGGTACTGGTAGGCGTAGGATTTTTTTCCGGTCGTCTGTACCACCAGCGCGAAGCCGGGGATAACCTCGTCCCATACGTAAAGCCGCGACGCGCCAGGCTTCGTGCTGTCCACTAATCGCTTCGTGATTTTCGCCATTCATCCGTCCTCGGGTTTTGCTTACCCGGCCATTTGGGTAAGCACAGGGTAAGCAGGCCGCAGTAATTCAGGGTAAAACAGCGCCTGACCACCGCCTTACCTAGTAAGGCAATTATGGCTTAGGAATGCGGCCTCAGCAAGGACTAGCATGTTTGGGTAAGCAAGGGAAAACCACACGGAAGGGCCTTCGGGAGGCGGTGGTCGGAGGTTCAAATCCTCTCACCCCGACCAATAATTTCAATCACTTACCGAATATCGCCAGCTGCTTAAGTTCTCTGTGCCAGCACCATGTCAGCAGAGCAGCCAGGAAGGCCGCCATGCTCTTCAAGGCCGGCCCGCACCCTCGGCCAAGCAGGCCAGGCCCATATCCAGATGCAGGTGGAGCAGGCCGGGGTCCAGATGCAGGGTGAAGTTCACCACCAGGCACCGCTCGCCAGCAACCCGGGGGGCGTAGCTATCGAGAGGGAAATCGGACCACTTAAGAGGCGCCTCGCGAAGCTAAAGAAGAACCTCGCTCAAGCGATGCGGGATTGAAAAATCCGCCGAAGCGGGGCGCGATAGGGGCAGGGTGCCCTCCAAGCGGCAGGCCTGCCCTGGCCTTCAGTCGATACCCGAACTCCGCACCCTTCGCCGATACGCGCGATAAACGGTGCTCACATGCACGCCATGCCGGCTATCTGGAGCGGGAGCTCCGGCCGCTCACCGCTCGGGCAGGCCCGCGGCGCGCAGGTCCTCCAAGAAGGGCCCCATGAGGTGATCCGTCAAAGCCATGGAATCCCGCAGCTGGGCGATGCTCGCGTTCGGACTCTGCACCCGGAGCTGCTCCATCTCCCACTCAGCATCGTCCATCAGCCCCTGCCTCACGTAGCTCGCGATCAGGTAGAGGCGGGGCGGCCCGGCGGCCTGGTTCTTGCCCAGCGCCGTGGTCAGGAGCTCAACCGCCTCCTCGTAGCGACCCATCAGGTAGTAGGCCCTGCCCAAGTTGTAGGGATAGTCGAAGGTGTAGAAGGGATTGAGTTCCATGGCCCGCTCGATCTGACGCGCGGCGTCCTCGGGCCTGCCCCAGTTGTTATTGATGAGAGCCAGCAGACCGTAGCCGTCGGCGTAGCTGGGCGAGATGGCGATGGCCTGCTCCACGGCACGGGTCGCCTCCTCGTACTCGCCGAGGAAGAGCAGCGTGTAGCCCAGGGCCCAGTAAGCCTGGGGCACCGAGGGGCCCAGGGCTACCGCCTCGCGGGCCAGCTCGAGGCCGCGGGGGAGGGCCTCCTGGGGCGCCTCGGACCAGCCACGGAGGTACTGGCGGACCAAGGCGACGGACAGCGCTCCGTAGGCGCGCCCGAAGGCCGGATCCAAGCGGATGGCCTCACGGTAAGCGGAGATGGCTTCCGCCAGCCCTTCCCGGGTCAGCAGGTGGAAGCTGCGCTGACCCTGAAGAAAGGTATCGTAGGCCTCGAAGCTCACCTCGGCGCTCGCCTGCAGCGCCGCCCGCTCCTGGGTGGTCAGGCGGATGGCCAGCGCCTCAATAATATGCCCCGTAATTTCGTCCTGGATGCGAAAGATGTTCGCCAGCTCGCGGTCGTATCGCTCCGCCCACAGCGGCGAGCCGCCCCCCACGTCCATAAGCTGCACGTTGATCCGCACCTGCCCTGCCGCCTTGCGCATGCTGCCGTCGAGGATGTAATCCACCCCGAGCCGCCGGCCCGTGTCCACGGCATCTATCCTGGCCGAGGGGGCGTCCTTGAGGCTTAGCGCCGTGTGGCTGGCGATGACGCGCAGGCCGGATAACTTCGACAGGTCGGTGATGACGTCCTCGGTCATGCCGTCCGCGACGTACTCGTCATCCGGATCGTCGCTCACGTTACGGAAGGGCAGCACCAGGATGACGGGGCTCTCGGTGACGGCCTGTGGCGCCGGGACGGTCGGCAGGCCGGCCCCCGGTTCTCCTGCCGGTCCGGGCCCCGGGTGGCGGCCCACGAGAAAGACGCCCCCGGCCAGGGCCACCACGACCAGCGCAAACGCGATGGCGCGGCCCCATCCGGCCCCGGCATTTGCGGGCGCTACGCAGGGCGGGGAGCCGGCTGCCTCCTCGAACTCGACACGGGCGATCAGCCGGTAGCCCATCTTGGGGATGGTCTCGATGATCCGAGGACTCTGGCGTTCGTCACTGAAGGCCTTGCGGAGCTTGTTGATGGCGGTGGTCAGCGCCTCGTCGCCGACGATGACTCCAGGCCACGCCGCCTTCAGCAGCGCCTCGCGGCGCTGGACCTGGCCGGGGTGACGCGCCAGGTGGGCGAGCAGCAGGGTGGTCCTGGGCTCGAGCCTGACGGTTTCCCCGCCCCGCCGGAGCACATGGCAGGCCTCGTCCAGACCCCAGCCATCGATGACGAGCCGCGCCGAGCCCTCACCGGCGGTGACAACCGCCTCGCTCCCACGCCCCGCCGCACTCCCGCTCATGTTGTTAACCTGCTGAATTAAAAAGGAAATAATTTCGTTAGGAAAAGATGAGCCAACCTTTACCTCGCCGTCAGGGGAATCCGTTCGGCCCCGCCTAGAGTCTAGCCCGGGTCCAGGGAAAAAGCGTCGTATCGAGCCCCTGGCACCCGGACAAGACTGCTCAACGACACTGACCGAGGATACTCCCATGAACGCACGTCAATACCTCAACGCTTCATTTCCCCACCGCGCCCGTCGGACCGGCGCCGCCGTGATACTGCTGGCCGTGAGCCGTTCCAAGCGCGTTTTGTCTCACTTGGCTGCCGTGGCTGCTGTGGCGGGTGCTTCTGCCGCTGTCTCCGCCGAGGACTTGGCCTTGGATCCTTGCATGGATGAGGACGAGTCGGCGACCGGTCACTATGTGACCCAGGCGGTGACCCAGGCGCGCGAGAATGTCTCGGGTGAGGAAATCGCTAAATTTGTCGGAACCGGTAGTGGCACTGATGATTCGATTTCGGCCTTCGGCGGCAACCAGGAAGAGTCCCAGCGTTAAACGAAGGGAAAAATAGACGGGCGGGTGTATACCCGCCCATCCTCAAAAAAAACATTTTCCGATTCCCGCCTTATTCGGATTAGAATCTCAACATTAATCGGTCTTTGGTGAAGCGGGCTAAAAATCTGGAATTACCTCCACCGCCGGATTTTCAGGAAATGAAGAATGAAATTCCTTTGGCACGGATGTAGATCGGGCTTCATCCCGACACTCGGCCCCGCCTCATGCACCCCGCGCCGGGTCGGAATCCCCACCGGCGGGCTGTCGGGCTGAAGCCCGACCTACACAACGCCCCCACTGCCCATTCCTTTAGCACGGATGTAGGTCGGGATTCATCCCGACATTCAAACCCGCCGCGCATACCTTGCCCGGGGTCGGTACCACCCGCCAGCGTTCGGTGTCGGGCTGAAGCCCGACCTACAGCCCGACCTTCTTGTCTTAACGAGAGGATATTCTTCTTTCTACATCCACGAATTCTGCGGAGGAGCCTTTTTGATCAGGACAAGCCAATCAGATACATCTATCTCGTGCGAGTGCGCAAAATCGAAGGGGAATACCTCGCCACCGCGCGGGACGTGCCCGAGGCCGTCACCAATGGCAAGACGCGGGATGAGACGATACAGGCCATGAGCGATGCCCTGGGCGCTGCACTCGCGGGATACGCTTTGGCTGGGCAGGACGTGCCGCTACCCTCGCCCGCCAAACGAGGGGAGCGCATGGTCCTCGTGGTGCCCTTGGTCGCGGCGAAACTGGCCCTACGATCCGCGATGCGGGATGAGGGTGTCGGCAACGCCGACCTGGCGCGGCGCCTCGCGGTGTCGGAGGGTGCGGCGCGGCGCTTGGTGGACCCAGATCATGCCTCCCGCATAGATGGCGTGGTTGCGGCCCTGGCGGTCTTGGGGCGGGCGTGGTAATCGAGGACATCTCCGTGGCGAAGGTCGCCTAGAATCATTCGAGTTTCCGCGCCAGATCTCCCGCGCGGCGATGGTCGTATCTGGCAAGCATCCGGAGGTCGTCGTGACCCGCGTCGGCCGCCAGTTTGATCACGTTTGATAGCCGTTGCGTCAACCAGGAAGTGGCCTTCATGCCGTAAACTGAAGTTCCTACACCAGCGATCCGAGTTTGCTCGCCGATTCCAGCAGTTAGCTTGAATGCGGGTGCAGCGTTCTGTCTACATGGTGAACTGTCGGGCGAAGTCCAGTGCGCGCTGCTGGGCGGTGGCCACGGTGGTCAGGTCAAAGGTCGGCGCATCGGCGCCGGCATCGGGGGTACGAAAGGTGTTGCGCACAATGGTCGACAGCTCGGTGGCCAGCATGTGGAAGCTATGCACCGGGGTACCGTCATCAAGCGTGCGTCGGCTCGCTTTGGTCTCGGCTGTTGGGGTGCGCTTCGCCGGCACCCCCGGGGCGCCTGTCGCCGACCGGGGCAAAGGCGGGGCTCCGGTGGACCTGGGACAGGGCGTTCCTCAGGGACAGGGAATGGCGTCGAAGGTGTGGACCACGGGATGGGGGTCGGATGCGGTCAGGGTGGCCGTACGGTCCACCAGGCAGGTGGCCATGCCGGCGGCGCGGGCGGCGTCCAGCTCGCCCACCACGTCGGAGAGGAACAGGATCTGCCCCGGCGCCCGGGCCGTGGCGTTGGCGATGGCGTGGTATGACTCGGGCGCCTGCTTGGGGCCGGTGGTGGTATCGAAATAGCCGCTGAACAGGGGTGTCAGGTCGCCCGCGGTGGTGTGGGCGAAGAAGAGCCGCTGGGCCTGCACGGAGCCGGAGGAGTAGACGAACAGCGGCACCCCGTCCGCGTGCCAGCGGCGCAGGCGGGCCACCGCGTCGTCGTAGACATGGGCCCGATAGTCTCCCTGCTCGTAGCCCTCCTGCCAGATCATGCCCTGCAGGGCCTTGAGCGGTGTGGCCTTACGGTCCTCGTCGATCCAGCCGCACAGCACCCGGGCCACCTCGGCATCCTCCAAGTGATCCTCCAGGGGCACTCCCACGGCCTCCCGCACGGCATCGAGCTGGCGGCGCACGGACTCCTCGGCGCCGTGGCGGGCGATGAAGTCCTCCATGCGCTCCCGAGCGTAGGGGAACAACACCTCTTTGACGAAGCTGATGGAAGACGTGGTGCCTTCGATATCCGTGAGGACCGCCGCTACGCCCCGGCCATCCGCCTCATTCACGGTAACGGGGGTAGCGGGAGGCCACGGTGTCGCCGGTGAATTCCGCCACCCAGCCGTCGGGCACGGTGAAGAAGCGGATGCACTTGAAATCCGGCTCCGGCCCCATGTCGAACCAGTGGCGGGTGTCGGCGGGGACGCTGATGAAATCGCCCTGGGTGCACTCCAGCCCGTAGACGCCATCGTCCAGACGGAAATAGAACAGGCCCGAGCCGTCTACGAAGAACCGGACCTCGAAGTCGCCATGGCTGTGCTCGTCGAGGAACTTGTGCCGCATGGCCTCCCGCTCGGGATGGTTCGGGCGCAGGGCCACCACGTCCACGGAGCGGAAGCCGTACTCGTTCTCCAGCGCCTGCACCTCCGGTTCGTAGGCGGCCAGCACCTCGTCCTGGCCGGCCGTGGCTGCCAGGGAGCGGGTGGGCCAGCGTTCCAGGCGGATACCCGCGTCCAGCAACAATTCCGCGATGCGGGCGTGGTCGTCATGGGTCTCCCGCAACGCCCCGTCTTGGTCGTATACCCTGAGCTCGGTCATGGCTGGCTTGCCCCCATTTGCAGTTGGCAGTTGAAGAGGAAATCGAAGGCTTCGAGGTAGTGCATGGTGCGGGCGATGTCGGGGCCCCAGGCGTATAGACCGTGGCCGCGGATCAGATATCCCGGTACCGCCGGGTTCGCGCCGAGACGGGCCCTTACGGCCTCCACGAGGCGCGGGATATGCTGGTCGTTGTCGAAGATGGGGACGTCCAGCACCTCGTCATGGCTGGCGTGGCCGGGAAAGGCCTTGATGAGTTCGTAGCCCTCGATCCGCACATGGTCGCCGGGGGTCGCCAGGGACAGGACGGTGGCGCCGGGGGAATGGACGTGGAGTACGGCAGCCACCGCCGGATCCGCCAGGTACAGGGCGACGTGGAGCAGGGTCTCCGCCGAGGGCCGCACGCCCGGCTCCAGGGCATGCCCCTTCTCGTTGACGGCCATGATGTCCTGGTTCGTAAGGGCGCCCTTGGGGGCGCCGGACACCGTGATGGCGAAGCGGCTGGGGTCCAGCCGCGCGGACAGGTTGCCGCTGGTGGCCGGCAGCCAGCCGCGTTCGTAGAGCCGTTGTCCCGCGGCGATGAGTTCCGCCGCGCGTTCATAGAATGCCCCTTGCAAATGATCCATGGTGTCTCCGCCGGATGGGGGCGCGGTGCCCGCGTCAGTCTCCCAGCCAACCGAACAGGCGCTGGTACCACTTTTTCTTGCG
This sequence comes from Gammaproteobacteria bacterium, assembly GCA_034522055.1. NCBI lineage: Bacteria > Pseudomonadati > Pseudomonadota > Gammaproteobacteria > Gammaproteobacteria bacterium. Next base: position 2,909,992 of record JAXHLS010000002.1, on the reverse strand, counting down.
GGGTGGGGGCGGCGGCGCCTCGGGGGGCAGGATGCGGATGACCGCCTCCACCGCCGACTTCTCCGCCTCCCGCATGATGGCCTCGATGGACATGTCGAGCCGTTCCTCCTCCTTGGCCATGACACGGGTCAGCACCAGCTTGTTGTCCTCCTTGCAGGCCCGCAGGATCTTACGGATCTCGTTGCGGATGCGCAGAGTGACCCGCTGCCTGTCCACCGCGCTGTTGACCTTGAAGAGCTGATAGATCTGGTGCTTGCCATAATAGGCGTAGAAGGACACCACCTCGATGAGCACGTTGCGGGCGGCCAGCAGTAGTACGCCGTCGATGTTGTTGGCCAGGTGGGGATTGCCCACCCCGCGGAAGATCGTGTTGATGGATGCGGCGAGTTCCTCTTCGGGGATATACATCACCTCGTCGTCCACCAGGAAGATGCCGGATACGGAGCGCTCCACGCCGAGGGCCTTGAGACGAATGACGTTGAGGCGCTCCACCGCCTGGCGGATCTGCTTCATGAGGTTCTCGCCGATGATGAGATTCACCTCGTTGGCCATGTCCCGCGCCCGGCTCACCAGGGCATGGAGTTCTTTTATCTCCTCCGTGGTGAGGCCCTCGAAATGAGTCTCCCGATAGCGCTGGCGGGTACGGTCCACGGCCTGCTTGAGCTGGTGGTGGATATCCTCCAGACGCCCGATCTCGTCGCTCGTAAGATCCCGTTCCTTGATCACCTCGCGAAAGGTGGCGATGAGGCGAATGGTGGGGGAATCGCTGCGCGTGAGATCGTTGAAAGCGTCGTACCCGCCGAGGATGCTGGCGAACTTGTAGACGGTACGCAGGTCCCCGTCCCGCGGCGCGGCCAGGGCCTCCGCGTCGTCAGGGCCGGCGACCTCGCCGTGCTCCGCCCTGAGGTCGATGACCGCCAGGGTCTGGTCGAAGGCCTCACTGGTGGCATCGGGGATGGGCATCACCCGCACCGTCTCGTTGTGGCCGAGTTGGGCGAGGGCCTCGACGTTCAACACCTCGTCCCGCCGGTCGGCGGCGTCCGGGGAGGCGGATGATGGGGCCGTCATGGGTTGATGGCTTCGATTTGCATGGGCCTATTCTAAGGCCATGGCGAGGGATTTACCGCGGCGCGCGTCATGGGCCGCCCACTGCGGGTTGCCGCCGCGTCGTAGGCCATCATGCCCGCCGGCACCAGACCAGGGAGCGGTTGTTGGCGGGCATGGCATGGTCGCCTGCCAGTTCCATGCCGGCGCCCGTCGCCAGGGCATCCAGATCCTCGAAGTCCTTGATCCCCATGGCGGGGTCCCGCGCCTTCAGCCATTGATCGAAACGGGCATTGCTGTCGCTGGTGTATTGCCCGCCGTAGTTGAACGGGCCGTAGAGCACGAAGGTACCGCCGCCTTCCAGCAACCGGCCCACACCGGCGAACATGATGGCGACGGTCGCCTCATCCATGATATGGGCGGTGTTGGCGCTGAACACCCCGTCAACCCCGGCCACGGGCCATGGCGAGCCATGGACGTCCAGTTCCACGGGAACCGCCACGTTGGCCAGTCGGGCCTCCGTCACCCACAGGTGGATACCCTCCAGATTCTCGGCCCGGTCCGAGGGCAGCCACTGGAGATGAGGCAGCGCGGCCGGGAAAAAGGCGGCGTGCTGTCCCGTGCCACTGCCGATCTCCAGCACCCGACGGCGCTCGCGAAAGGCCTCCCGCAACACCTCCAGGATGGGTCCCTTGTTCTGCTCGCAGGCCTCGGAGAAGGGTTTCACGGCCCATCACCCCCGCCGAGCCAGGACCGCCGTGCCAATGCCCCCGCCTCGTCATTCTCATCCACCGTCAGATAGACGGTATCGGCGGGAGCCGCCTGCAGCACCGCGGTGAAGGCCATGAGTTCATCGTTCCTGAACAGGTGGACGGTCACCTCCGCCCCGGGGGCATGATCGCCGACCTCGGTCTCCAGGGTGTCGGCGCTCACCCGCAGACCATCCACCGCCATGATGATATCGCCGGCGGCCACCCCGGCCCGCTGCGCCGCCTGGCCGGCAACGACGTGGCTGACCCTGGTCCCCAGGGGATCCGCCACTACCCGCACCCCCAGGGTCGCCCGCAACGGCGCCGCCTCGTCCCCCACGGTGCCGCCACGGTCGGCCTGGGAGGCGGCGGGACGGGTGTGGAAGGCGATGCCCATGGGGGCCAGCAGCTCGGCCAGGGGCGGATCCTCGGTGCCGTAGACATAGCGCGCGAAAAAGTCCCCCAGGTCTTTGCCCGCCACCTCGGCGGTCAGGGACTCCAGGGCGTCCTCCGCCACCCCCAAGCCGGGCCGGCCGTGGCGCTGCCAGAGCAAGGCCATGACGTCATCGAGGCTGCGGGCACCACCGCTGTCCCGACGCAGCCGCAGGTCCAGGGCCAGGGCCAGCAGGGCCCCCTTGGTGTAGTAGCTGACGATGGCATTGGGGGCGTTCTCGTCCTGCTTGTAGAAGCGGGTCCAGGCATCGAAGCTGGACTCGGCGACGCTCTGCATAAAGCGCCCCTGCCCCCGCCACACCCGGGTGGCGGTACGTCCCAGCACTTCCAGATAACGGGCCTCGTCGACGAGGCCGCAGCGCGCCAGGGCGAGGTCGTCATAGTAAGAGGTGAAGCCCTCGAACACCCACAGCAGCCGGGTATGGACCTCGCGACTGAGGTCCAGGGGGTTGAAGGCCGCCGGCCGGATACGCTTGACGTTCCACGTATGGAAATACTCGTGGCTCGCCAGGCCGAGAAACTCCAGGTAATCGTCGTTGACCTCCACCGCACCGGGGGCGGGCAGGCTCTGCCGCCGGCACAGCAGGCTGCTGGAATTGCGGTGCTCGAGGCCACCATAGCCCTCCCCCACCACGGTGATGAGAAACAGGTAGTCCGCAATGGGGGGCGGCGCACCGAAGAAGTCCATGTGGTGCTCGCAGATGGTCCGCAGGTCCCGCCGCAGGCGCGCCTCGTCCAGGCGGTGGCGGCCTGTGATGGCCACGCGATGGGGCACGCCCCGGGCCTCGAAGCGCAGCAGCCGGAACTCCCCCATCTCCACCGGACAATCCACCAGCTCCTCGTAGTCCGCGGCGGCGAAGCGCCCGAAGCACTCCCGTTCGCCCTCGCGGCGCGGCAGGCCGGTGGCCACCCGCCAGCGATCACAGGCCGGATGGTCACCGGCCTCGATATCCACGGTGCAGGCCGAGGCCTCCCGGCCCGCCACCGCCATGAAGACGCTGGTACCGTTGAAATAGCCGTGGGTGGTATCGAGATGGGCGGCCCGCACCGTCAACTCCCAGGCATAGATCCGGTAGCGCACCGTCAGCTCGCCCGCCACCGCATCGCATTGCCAGGTCTGTTTGTCCAGCTTCTTCACACCGACAGGACCCGCGGCGGAGGCGGCGGTGAAACTCAAAACGTTGCGGGCGAAATCCCGGATCATGTAGCTGCCCGGGATCCAGGCCGGGAGCGAGAACACCTGGCCCGCGGCCGCCGGCTCCGCTACCCGGCATTCCACCTCGAAGACATGGGCGGCCGGATCGCCGGGGTGGATACGGTAATGAATGGGAGCGGGTGAATCGGTCATGGAAGACACCGGTGGCAGGATCGAACGGCCCGGGCGAGACGGGCCATGGAGGGGGTGGCCGGCACCCCGGGTCATCATCCCTCATGGGGCCGGGCCGCCCCCGGGAGAATGCGACGCCGATGCGTCCCGCATCAAATCCTCGACATCCGACCCGCGCGGATGAGACGCGCATATTTTAAATGGTGCGGTCCACCCGTGGCCCCCACGACATGCACCGCCCTCTTCAACATCGCTCCGAGGGCCGGAAAGAAGGCTCAGACGCCGTCGCGAATGAGGTCCAGCATCTTCAGGGCGTGGCCCTTGGGCGAGACGCCATATTCCGCGTATTTAATGATGCCGTCGCGGTCGATGATGAAGGTGGAGCGCACCACGCCCAGCTTGCGCACGCCGTCCTTCTCCTTCTCCTGAATGACGTCATAGGCACTGCACACCTCCCCGTCCACATCGGCAAGCAAGGGGATCTTGAGGCCGTACTTGTCGCGGAAGGCCTGGTGGCTGAAGCAGTCGTCACGACTGATGCCCACCACCCTCGCCCCCGCCACCTCGAAGTCGTCTACGAGGTCCGTGAAATCGTTCGCCTGGATGGTGCAACCGGGGGTATCGTCCTTGGGATAGAAGTACAGCACCAGGTCGCCATCCAGGAAATCCTTCAGGCTCTGGAATTCCATATCCGTATCTGGCAGGGAAATATCAGGCGCTTCATCACCTACTTTAAGCATGTTTTCTCCCTCGGATACCCGCAAGAAGCCCCGGGGCGACGTAGTGCAGTACGTCCTCCGGCGGGCCATGGGTCGTGGCGATCCGACGTCACACGTGATGACCGTATGGACCGAACGGGCGGTAATGATGGTTTCAAACATACGCGGAAGCAAGCGCGACATGGCCGCCCCCGGACGGCGGCCGCGAAGGTCGCGCCGGGGCCGTCCTGCCCCCGGCTGTGGTACGCGGCTCCCGGATTCGCCACAATGCCCCAGCCCCGCGGCGCGCGGGTGCTCCGCTCCGGCCTATACGGGAAACGCCGCCCGTTCCGGCGATTCCGCAGACATACACGACGCTATGGGAGTCTGACCAGGCAGTGCATTCACGACCACACCATGACGGGGTCGGTCCATGAGCGCGAACGGCCTGTGTGCGGCCGGCCATCCGGAGACCGCGGAGGCGGCATGCGCCATCCTGCGTGCCGGCGGCAACGCCTTTGACGCGGTAGTGGCCGCCAACCTCGCCGCCACCGTGGCGGAGCCGGTGCTGTGCTCCCTGGGCGGCGGAGGCTTCATGGTGGCCCGGGTGGCGCGGGACGGATCCAACCGCTGCTACGATTTCTTCACCCAGACGCCGCGCCGCGCGCCGTCCGACGCCATCGACTTCCACCCCGTCACCGTGGACTTCGGCTCCACCACCCAGGACTTCCACATCGGCCTCGGCGCGGCGGCCACCCCCGGCATGGTGAAGGGGCTGTTTCATATCCACCGGGAACTCGGCCGTCTGCCCATGGGCGAGGTGGTGGCACCCGCGGTGGCCCTCGCCCGCGACGGCGTGAGGATGAACGCCCTCCAGGCCTACATCCATCAGGTGGTGTCCCCCATCTACCTGGCCTCACCCGAGGCGGCCCGCCTGTTCGCGAGCCCGGGCCAACCGGGGCGACTGGCTGTGGAAGGCGAGGTGCTGCGCTTTCCGGAACTGGCCGACACCCTCGAGACCCTCGCCATCGAGCAGGAGGACCTCTTCTATCGCGGCGAGATCGGTCAGGCCATCGCCGCGGCCTGTGCCACCGGGGGCGGCTGTCTCACCCTCGAGGATCTGGCAGCCTATCGCGTCGCGGAACGCCGGCCCCTGTTCTTTCGGCTCGATGGTGCGCGCGTGTTCATCAATCCGCCGCCCTCCTGCGGTGGCATGCTCATCGCCTTCGCCGCCGATCTGCTGGCCCAGATCCCATCCGCCGGGGGGCCCGACGACGGTACCGAGCTGACGGCTCTGGCGACGGCCATGGCCCTCACCAACAAGGCTCGCATGGATGCCCTGGCGGCGGGCCGCAGCGGCCCCGATGCGCGGGATTACCTATTCGACAGTCGGCGGCTGGCGCGTTACCGCGCGGAGATCCTCGGGCGCGGCCATGCCCCCAGGGGCACCACCCACATCAGTGTGGCCGATGCCGCAGGCAATATCGCCAGCATGACGGTATCCAACGGCGAGGGTTGCGGCTACGTGGTGCCCGGCACCGGCATCATGCTGAACAACATGCTGGGCGAAGAGGACCTCAACCCCCGCGGCTTTCATCGCTGGCAGCCGGACGAGCGCCTGTCATCGATGATGGCGCCGGCCCTGGTATATGAGCGCGACGGTTCCATCCACGCCCTCGGCTCCGGCGGCTCCAACCGCATCCGCAGTGCCATGCTGCAGGTGATGCTCAATATCGTGCGCCATCGTCTGCCCCTCGCCCCCGCCATCGAGCGACCGCGCATCCATTACGAGAACGGCGTCCTCAACGTCGAGGACGGCTTCCCCGAAGCGGCCATCGCGGCCCTCGGCGAGGCCTTCGACGACGTGCGGGTATGGCCGACCCGGAACCTGTACTTCGGCGGCGCCCACGGGGTCAGCTTTCATGGCGCCGATGGGCGCATGTCCGGGGCCGGCGATCCCCGTCGCGGCGGCGTATGTCTGCCGGCCTGAGGGCCCGCTGAAGGCCTGCCGGGCGACGACCAACCCGCGTTTTTATGCCCCGACCCGGAAGGGGCTGCAGGCCAACAACGTCACGGCGCTCTAACCAAGGAACCCCCCAGGTGAGTACCCGTCGTCTGCCGGCGGCCGGGGCCGGCTTTGATGCCGTCTTGTCGCCCCGCATCAGGACCCCTTGCCCCCGAAGGGGCGCGCCAGGGGTTCGCCGATGAATATCCCCTGCCCCGGCCAGGCCACACTCTTCCAGTAGGCTTCGATGAGGGTGTCGCCGTCCAGGTAGCGGTCCATGGCCACCAGGGGTGAGGGGAACTTCTGGGGAAAGTTACAGGGCTCCACCACGGTGCCGTAGCTGGCGGTGGCGCCGGCCCGGATCCACGCCAGGGCGGACATCTGGCTCCCGCCTTCCAACCGTCCCCCGGCGGAGGTGAGATGATCCGCCAGGGCGCCGGGCAGGAAGCGGTTGCTGTCGATGTCCCGCACCCATTTGCTGCCGGTGAAATAGAACAGCACGTCGTCCCGGTCGCGGATGGCGTCCTGCTCCAGCACCCGCACCTGCAGCAGGTCCGCGAAGAGTTCCACCACCCGTGCGTATTCCGCGGCCCGCACGTTGCGGCGCTCATCCGAGGTGCTCAGCAGGTAGGCCCCGCCGAAGGGAAAGGTGGCATCGGCGGCGATGCCCCGCTCCACCAGGTCCCGGGCGAGATGGAAATCCTCTGCCGGCAACAGCATGGCAGGGCGCCAGCCGAAATCGTCGTAGGGCCGGTGGCTGCGGCTGTTGTAGAGGGGGCTCTCACGGGTGGGCTCGCAACCCCGGGCACAGAAGGCCGGGTCGTAACCCGCCGCCACCGCCGTGGTGATGGACATGCACCCCACCCGGGTGACGTTGCTCCAGGCCAGGGCATAGGCCTGCACCGCCGGTGGCGTGAGCTCGTCCAGGCGCGCCTTGATAGCGGCGAACGCCCGCGGCCTCAGCACGGGGTCGCCGGGGTCGAAACTTACACGAATGAAGTTTTCCGCCGGTAACCCGCGACGGCGCTGGAAGTAGCGACCCGCACGCACGCTGGCCGCGTCCCTGACGTTGACCACCACGGCGATCTCCCCGGGCCCCAAGGCCTCCCTTGCCATGGCCGGGGACGCCAAGTCCATCGTGCAGGCGGCCATCACGCAGGCCAGCCACCCACCCAGCCGGCAGAACCATTTACCCGGACCCCGGTCGGTTATAATCTGCGCGCACATATAAACTCTCATGGCGATACGCGCCGCCCGAGATGATGAAAGAGGAGCGCGTATCGCCATGTTCGTTCCCTCACCCCATCCCTCTCCCAGAGGGAGAGGGGGAGTTCGTGCTTCGCGACTTTCACGTTAAAGTGCCGATATTGTAAGGAGTGGATACTATGCCAGAGAGAGAGATCCATTTGACCGTGAGCGGCATGAAGTGCGGAGGCTGTGAGGCAGCGGCTCGCCAGGCCGCCCTGGAGGTGCCTGGGGTCACCGACGCCCACTTTAACCACGCGGGGAGCAGCGGCGTGGTGACGGGGGATGCCGACGCCCAGGCGGTGGCCGCGGCCGTGAGTGCCGCGGGCTATCCCGCCGCCGTAGCGGGCTCATGACGGATACCCCCGGCGAATACAACCTGTCCATCTCCGGCATGGCCTGCGCGGGCTGCGTGGGCGCCGTAGAACAGGCCCTGGCTGGCGTCGACGGCGTGCGCAGCGCCACCGTCAACTTCGCCGAACACACCGCCCGGGTGGAGGGGGACGTGGAGCCCCTGGCCCTGGTGAAGGCCGTCAAGGATGCCGGCTACGACGCCGCGGAGATGGTGAGCATCGAGGACGACCTGGAGAAGGAGCGCCGGGAGAAGGCCCATCAGGAGACCCTGCTCATCCAGGCCGCGGTGGCCGGCGCCTGGGGCGCCCAACTCATGATCTCCGGCATGGCGGGGCTGCTGCCCGCCGTCACGGGCGACCCCGGCAATCGCGCCTTCTGGGTCCTGGTGGGCCTGATCACCGCCGCCGCCATGTATTACGGCGGACGCCACTACTATATTGGTGCGTGGAAGGCCTTCCGCCATCACAACGCCAACATGGACACCCTCATCGCCCTGGGCACCGGCACCGCCTGGGTCTACTCCATGCTGGTGGCCATCTGGCCCGACACCGTCCCTTCCCTGGCGCGCCATGCCTACTTCGAGGCGGCGGTGTTCATCCTCGCCTTCATCAACTTCGGCACCGCCATGGACGCCCGCAGCCGCATGCGCACCTCCTCGGCCATCCGCCGTCTCCTCGACCTGCAGCCCAAGAAGGCGCGGGTCATCCGCGACGGCCGAGAACTGGACGTAGCGGTGGAGCAGGTGGGCCTGGGCGAGACCCTGCGCATCCGCCCCGGCGAGCGCATCCCGGTGGACGGCGAGTTGCTGGAGGGCCAGTCGGACGTGGACGAGTCCATGCTCACCGGCGAGCCCATGCCCGTGGGACGCCGCCCCGGCGACGAGGTGGTGGGGGGCACGGTGAACGGCCGCGGCAGCTTCCTCATGAAGGCCACCCGCATCGGTCGCGACATGGTGCTGGCCCAGATCGTCAACGAGGTGCGCCGCGCCCAGTCCGCCAAGCCCGCCATCGGCCGCCTGGCCGACCGCGTGTCCGCCATCTTCGTGCCGGCGGTGCTCATGTTCGCCGTGTTCACCGCCTTGATATGGTTCAACTTCGGGCCCGAGCCCGTCACCGGCTACATGGTGGTCACCGCCATGACCGTGCTCGTGATCGCCTGTCCATGCGCCCTGGGGCTGGCCACCCCCATCTCGGTGATGATCGGCACCGGCCTGGCGGCCGCCCACGGCATCCTCATCCGCACCGGCGATGCCCTCCAGGCGGCGGGGGAACTGACCACCATCGTGCTGGACAAGACGGGCACCGTCACCGAGGGCAGGCCCGCCGTGACCGCCGTGCTCCCCGCCCGCAGACACGCCGAGGAAGAGGTGATGACCCTGGCCGCCGGCCTCGAGATCGGCTCCGAGCACCCCCTCGGTAGCGCCATCGTCAAGGCCGCCGCCGAGGGCGGCATCCAGCCGGCGGTGGTGGTGGACTTCGAGTCCCTCACCGGGCGCGGCGTGCGGGGGCGGGTCGACGGCGACGACGTCCTCGCCGGCAGTCAACGGCTCATGGAGGAGCAAGGCATAGCCACGAAGGGGGTGAACACCACCGCCCTCGTGGGCGCCAGCATCGTCTATGTCGCCAGGAAGGGCCGGCTGGTGGGCGCGGTGGCGGTATCCGACCCCCCCAAGGCCGACGCGGCGGCGGCGGTGGCACGCCTCAAGGCCGCCGGGCTCCATGTCATCATGGCCACCGGTGATGCCCGAGGCACGGCCGAGGCCATCGCCGCCGAACTCGGCATCGAAGAGGTCCACGCCGGGCTGCTGCCTGCCGACAAGACCGAACTCATCCGCGAACTCCAGGCCCGGGGCCAGAAGGTGGGCATGGTGGGTGACGGCATCAACGACGCCCCGGCCCTGGCCCTGGCGGACGTGGGCATGGCCATCGGCACCGGCACCGACGTGGCGGTGGAGAGCGCCGACGTGGCCCTCATGGGCGGCTCCCTGATGGCGGTGGCGGACACCGTGGAGGTGTCCCGGGCCACGGTACGCAACATCCGCCAGAACCTGTTTGGAGCCTTCGCCTACAACACCGTGAGCATCCCGGTGGCGGCGGGGCTGCTGTTCCCCGCCTTCGGGCTGCTGCTCAACCCCATGGTGGCGGGGGCGGCCATGGCCGCCTCGTCGGTCACCGTGGTCAGCAACGCCAGCCGCCTGCTTCGATTCAAGACGGAGACCCTGCGATGACGGAGTTCCTGATCAACCTCGCCGGCGTGGGCCTCATGTATCTCATCGCCTGGTGGTTCTGGCTGAGCCCCAAGGGCTGAAGCCCCGGTCGACCATGAGCGAGCAGACCACGACCCCTTCGAAATCCATGATGCCCTGGGTGCTGGTGGCCCTGGTGCTGCTGCTGGCCGCCTTCGCCAACCGCCACGTGGTAACGGACCAGGACCCGCGCATCGCGCCGGAGGAGCTGATGGAAACCATGGTCGGCGATGACCCGCCCTTGCTGCTCGACATCCGCACACCGCAGGAATACGTGGCCGGCCACATCCCCGGAGCGCGGCTGGTGGAAGGGCGCCGCATCGGGCAGCTGTCCGAGACCCTGGCGGATCCCGGGCGCCCCATCGTCCTCTATTGCGAGACCGGCAGCCGCTCCCGCGCCGCCCGCGCCACCCTGCGGGACCTCGGCTTCACCAACCTCACCCAGCTGGAGGGCGACATGCGCACCTGGCGCCGCCTCGACCTGCCCGTGCAACGCGGCCGCGCGCCGGGGGCGAACCCGGGATGAAGTGCCCGGGATAGGAGGACAGCGTCGCGGCCAACCGCTCCGGCACCGCCCCATCGAAACGCACGCACCGCACGCCGTCCCGCTCGGAGACCAGTTCGGCCTCGAAACCCTCCAAGTTGTCCTTCAGGCGCTGGACCACACGCCGGCGCACCAGCCGGTGCTCGCGGCGCACGATGTAGCCGAGGAAGTCGAGGAAGTCGATGCCATTGCCCACCGGCGCCAGGCGCTCGCGGGGATCGAGCGCCGGACCCAATTCACTTTGAGATATGCGGCGATGCGCTCGCGCCAGATCGTAGGTTGGGGTGAGCTTGCGAACCCCAACGGGTATTCGCCATCTTCATGGTCATGTTGGGGTTCGTTCCTCATCCCAACCTACGATCTGTCAAATTTTCCGACAAATCGCCCTGCGGGCGATGCAGGGGGAGGTCTCCCCCTGGCACCCCCTCGCGCCCCCTCCCCGACCCTCCTCCGCAAGCGAGCGCAGCGAGTAATCCAGGACCGCCGCACCCGCGCAAGCCAGAGGCACCACCCCTGGCCGTAGCGCCCACCGCCCTGGATGCCGGGTTAAGCCCGGCAGGACTTGGAGCCCGCGGGTAATACCAGCCCGGCCCGGGGTGTGCGCGGCGGGCTTGGATGTCGGGATAAATCCCGACCTACAGGCTGACCCCTGGCGCCAGAGAGAGGCGTAGGTCGGCTGCTCTTGGCAGCCGACGAAATTCGGCAGTTTGCGGGCGCGGATGTCGGTTGCCGAGAGTAATCCACGGGATCACGTCTTGCCTTTTGCCCTACCCTATTTCGATAAGAGACCGTCTGGCTGAAAAAAGCAAAAAGGAAGACCTGACCCTGCCTCCCGGTAGCGGGCCACTGTCAAATTTTCCGACAAATCGCCCTGCGGGCGATGCAGGGGGAGGCCTCCCCCTGCCCCCCTCACGCCTTCCCCGCAGGCGGGGGAGGGGAAAAGGGCCAAAGGGCCAAAGGGCCAAAGGGCCCGAATCACCGAATCACCGAAGCGCCGAATGCCGCCGCGCCCGCCGGCCCAGCCCCAGCAGCACCATCACGCCCGAGCACAGCAACCACGCCGCAGCCGGCACCGGCACGACCTGCGCGGCGACATCGCCGGAGCGAACAGCCCACGCGAACCGCTCGTTGATCTTAGTGCTAGTGCCCTGGCCTCCGTTGTCGAAGCTGAAGATCCACGCGCTCGAGATACGCTCCAACCTGGACCAGTAGACGCCGGACTGAAGATTGTCGAACAGGCCGGTGTCGGCGAGGCCCGAGCCGGTTTGTGTGATGCATGAACCCGGGTCAGCGTCGTTCGGGGTACACAACCCCAGGTTCCCCAGGTTCACATAGAACATGTGCCCCATCTCCGAGACCGGGTTGCCGGCCCCGTCGCGCCAGCCACCGTCCGTGCCGTCGGTAGTGGTCTTCGCCCAGCCCCAGTCCGTGGTGGCGTTGTTGCTGAGGCTCGTGCTGAAGTTGGGGGGGGCGATGGGACCAAGGGTGGGCAGCCGCCAGTCGTCGAAGCCGCCGAAAACCAGATTGTCCGCCCAAACCACCGCGTTCGCCCAGATCATGAGGCCATCGGCATCAAACCCGGAAGTCTACGCGTAGTTCGCATCCTGCAGCCAGGTGATGTCGAGCACGTCGTCGTAGATGAGACCGCGACCCCGGTCAAACAGCGTCGCACTTGCCGCCCCCGACAGCATCAGCATTGCCGCCATACCCCATCCCTTTACTATCCGCTCAATAACCATGTTCTCCCCCTCCTTCTCCATTACCGGTCCAATCCCAGATATCACGCCGCCGGCTCGTCCCAAAGTCCGGCCCGCGGCACCCGCGGGGGTTAAGGCACATCCCATGCCACCACCCACAGAAACGCCACAGGAATGCGCAGGATTATTTTTTAGAACAAATACTTATCCGGGACTCATGACTCATCGGTCCTTGCAAGGCAAGGCAAGGCAAGGCAAGGCAAGGCAAGGCAAAGCAAAGTGTAAAATTTTTCGACAGGCTGGCCACAGACTTCATTCGCATCAAAGTGGCCCCCATCGTCAATCGGCTGGAAAAGAATTGCTGCTCCTTTGGCGAGAGGAAATTATTTTCGCAACGCCCACGAATTCTGCTGACGAGGCTTTTCTTTTTTTCCTTTTCTTCCTCCTGCCCTGCGCCGCCAGATGGGCAGCGAACACGGGGTAATGTTGCTCGACGAGCTGGTAGAGAAGGGCCTGCTCGGGACGATGGCGCTGGTAACGACCAGCCGACCGGTCCCTCTCGGCCTTGCATGCCGCGGCGGTGGGAGACATGATCCCCGCCCTTGAAGTACTGTATTTCCATACAGTCTATCGCCTTGATCGCGGATCTTGAAGCTGGCAACTCCGAAGAGCATCCCGGGGGCAGCGAAACGAGCCGGGGCGAACCCGCGCCGGCCGGGCCTACTGGAAGAGCGCGTTCAGCGTCGGCTGATCCGGCAGCCCGGTGAGCGGCAATTTCCGATCACGCTGAAAGGCGACGAGCGCATCCGCGAACTCCGGCCCGAACTCCGCGACTGTCTCGGGCACATCATATCCGGCCTCCACGAGGGCTTCCCGAACCCGTTCCAGCGTCTCTCGGTAAACGAACACGGCCCTTTGCTCCACCCGAGGCGACACCAGCTCGCTCGACCGGCTGAGACGCTCCGGTTTCAGAGCGGTAAGAAGCCGACCGACGGCGTTCACGTAGCGCTTCTTCGGATTCGCCTCGCAGTACTTCACAAGCTTCGCCAGGAGAAGCTCCGAAGTCTGCCAGGGCGTCACGTCGAACGTGTCTTCCTCGTACACGTTCGCCCCCGTGAAGAAGCCGTTGGTCCAACTGCCGAACGCCTGCAGCAGCACGGCGTCCTCCGACTTCACGGCTTTGATGAAGTCCTCGCACTGGCGACTTCCTACGCCGTCCACGGCAAAACGTCCTTCCGGGTCCGCAGCGTGTGTCTCGACCGGCGGAAAGGCCAGCAGCGCCACCGCCACGCAAAGGCATATCACCATCCAAAAAGGCCGCCGGGTTTCCCCGGCGGCGGCCAAAACAGATCTCAGCATCGTTTGCTCTGAAGGTCAGGCAAGGGAAGTCACCGGTCTGCGTCCCAGGGTGCGCCACACAGCCAGCCCCAGCCCGATCAGCCACAGCGACCCAGGCGCCGGCACGGCATTCGAATCGGTGTCGGTCACGATGGGCGTCTGGGTGATGGTCAGAGTGCCGACAGTGGGGTCGGCGTTCTGGTAGGAGACGCCCGTAACGAAAGCAAGCGGATCCGTCGGGTCGAGTTCGAGGAGCGGATCGATGCCGGTGATCCGGAATTCGGTGATTCCGGGAGCAAACGCGTAGAAGTCACCGGGAGCCAGGGCGATCTCCGTCGCGCCGAACTCGAGGAGGTATCCATCAGGGTCGTTGACTGCAGCCAAGGTTGGGGCAGTGACGCTCCCGAACTCGGCTCCGGTAATCGTATAGGTGTAGCCGGTTGCAATCTCGGGATCGATGAAGAAGGTCTCGAACGGATCAACATCGTCCGTCGAGACATTAAAGTTGAAGCCACCGTCGGGCCCGATCTCGTCGGGAAGCAGGGGCAGAGATGCGATGGAGCCGGGCGGCGGCGGCACCGCGTTCCCGAACAGGGTGTTCGTGGTGTAGACGACCGTCTGGCCCTCGAGGATCCGCAGATCGTTCTGCTGGGCCATCGTGACGTCATAGGTGCCGTCCGTGAATCCGTCGCCGTCGCCGTCGTCGAAGATCGTGTTGTCGAGATCCAGGCCGGACTGAATCTTCGAGCGAAGGCCGGAGAACTGGTTGATCTCGTAGCGGGGCGCATCGACGGGCTCCGTCATGCCCGTCACGGTTCGGCTGATGCCGAGAAAGGTGGTCGCGGTGCTGCCGTCGCTGGTGGAGTCGGTCTCAAACAGAATCTCCGAGCCTCCTACCTGGATGCGACCGCCGGCATCAGAAATCGAACCGTCGAACAAGAGGTCCCCGTCCAGGTAGCGCACCACGTCGAAGGAGGTCGTGACCCCCGTGTTCTGGATCCTGAACTCCTGGCGTAGCACCGTCCCCACCCGCTCCGGGCCATCGAACGAGTCCTGCAGGGACTGGGTCAGCGTGATGTTGAGGGCATTCCAGCCGAAGTTCGTGACCAGCTCCGTGTCCGATGCCGAGACGATGGTCGCGCTGCGTGTGGCCACGTCCGAGGTGCGAGCCCGTCCGCCGCCGAAGTCAGGAACGTAGACGAAGCTGTCAAATGTAGTATCAGCCCGTTCGATTCCGCCGACCGGATTGAACAACGCTGAACGAAACGACCCGTATGTATCCGTGTCGATCTCGACGGCCCCATCAGCGGTGCCGTTTGTCAGAATAATGGCATGCGCGCCGCCCGAGAGCAGAAGCGCGAGCGCCAGACTGGAAGTGATCGTTCTAATAAGGCAATGCATGAGCTGATTTCTCCTTTTCAACGTGGCTCCACGTGACTCCAGCGGTGAACAGCCGGTTCGGCAGAACAAAATGCAGGATTCGCGCCAATTAAAAACATATATAGTAGAATCATAAAGCTATAGGCTGATCGCCGCGAGTCGTCGCGACACCATCGGTTGATGTGTAAAGAATGCCGACACCCATGCACGCGGCGACCCTCTGGCGTTCGCCCCGCCATGGGAACATTGGGTCCCGGGCGCTGCCGGCCGTCCCGGCTGCTTCGTTCTGGAGGGAACGTGGCGGAGGGGGCGCAATCTGCTTCGGGACGCAAGCTCCCCGCCCGCTGCGAACCCCGGGGGCGGAGTGGGGTCTGTGCTCCGAGAAGCCCTACCAACCAGAGAAGCTTTCATGCCGAAGCCACGCGTCGCCGCCCGCGGGCCCGTCCAGGTGACCCTGGAGGAGGGCCGCCGCTACTCGTGGTGCGCCTGCGGACGCTCGTCGAGCCAGCCCTTCTGCGACGGCACCCACGCGACCCTCGGCGAGGAGGACGCGGCGTGCGGGGGCAGGTCGACGGCGACGATGTCCTCGCCGGCAGCCAGCGACTCATGGAGGAGCAAGGCATAGCCACGAAGGGGGTGAACACCACCGCCCTCGTGGGCGCCAGCATCGTCTATGTCGCCAGGAAGGGCCGGCTGGTGGGCGCGGTGGCGGTATCCGACCCCCCCAAGGCCGACGCGGCGGCGGCGGTGGCACGCCTCAAGGCCGCCGGGCTCCATGTCATCATGGCCACCGGTGATGCCCGAGGCACGGCCGAGGCCATCGCCGCCGAACTCGGCATCGAAGAGGTCCACGCCGGGCTGCTGCCTGCCGACAAGACCGAACTCATCCGCGAACTCCAGGCCCGGGGCCAGAAGGTGGGCATGGTGGGTGACGGCATCAACGACGCCCCGGCCCTGGCCCTGGCGGACGTGGGCATGGCCATCGGCACCGGCACCGACGTGGCGGTGGAGAGCGCCGACGTGGCCCTCATGGGCGGCTCCCTGATGGCGGTGGCGGACACCGTGGAGGTGTCCCGGGCCACGGTACGCAACATCCGCCAGAACCTGTTTGGAGCCTTCGCCTACAACACCGTGAGCATCCCGGTGGCGGCGGGGCTGCTGTTCCCCGCCTTCGGGCTGCTGCTCAACCCCATGGTGGCGGGGGCGGCCATGGCCGCCTCGTCGGTCACCGTGGTCAGCAACGCCAGCCGCCTGCTTCGATTCAAGACGGAGACCCTGCGATGACGGACTTCCTCGTCAATCTCGTGGGCGTGGGACTCATGTATCTCATCGTCTGGTGGTTCTGGCTGAGCCCCAAGGGCTGAAGCCCCGGTCGACCATGAGCGAGCAGACCACGACCCCTTCGAAGTCCATGATGCCCTGGATGCTGGTGGCCCTGGTGCTGCTGCTGGCCGCCTTCGCCAACCGCCACGTGGTGACGGACCAGGACCCGCGCATCGCGCCGGAGGAGCTGATGGAAACCATGGCCGGCCATGACCCACCCTTGCTGCTCGACATCCGCACACCGCAGGAATACCTGGCCGGCCACATCCCCGGAGCGCGGCTGGTGGAAGGGCGCCGCATCGGGCAGCTGTCCGAGACCCTGGCGGATCCCGGGCGCCCCATCGTCCTCTATTGCGAGACCGGCAGCCGCTCCCGCGCCGCCCGCGCCACCCTGAGGGACCTCGGCTTCACCAACCTCACCCAGCTGGAGGGCGACATGCGCACCTGGCGCCGCCTCGACCTGCCCGTGCAACGCGGCCGCGCGCCGGGGGCAAACCCAGAATGAGGTGGCCGAGATAGGAGGACAGCGTCGCTCCAAGCCGCTCGAGCACCGCCCCATCGAAACGCACGGGAATGCGCAGCGGGCTGTCGGGCTGAAGCCCGACCTACAGCCCGACCTACAAATATCCCCCAGCGCCCGTTCCAGCGGCACGAATGTAGGTCGGGATTTATCCCGACAATCAAACAGGTTCCTTGGCGTTCTTGGCGTTCTTGGCGAGAGGAAATTCTCCTCTTCTACACCCACGGATTCTACTCACGAGCCAAAATTGCTTGTTTCTTTCGCGTTATTTCGCGTCTTTCGCGGTTAAGCTCTTTTCTTTTAAAAAGAAACTACGGCCTCAGGCCGTCTGTACCGGGATGCCGGCGATGCGGTTCTTCCAGGCGGCGGGGCCGCTCTGGTGCACCGACTCGCCGCGGCTGTCCACCGCCACGGTGACGGGCATGTCCGAGACCGTGAACTCGTAGATGGCCTCCATGCCCAGTTCGGGAAAGGCCAGCACCCGGGCCTCGCGGACGGCCCTGGACACCAGGTAGGCGGCCCCACCCACCGCCATCAGGTACACCGCGCCGTGGGCCGCGATGGAGGCCACGGCCCCGGGCCCGCGCTCGGCCTTGCCCACCATGCCCAGCAGGCCGAGTTCCCCCAGCATCATGTCCGTATAGCGATCCATGCGGGTGGCCGTGGTGGGCCCCGCCGGCCCCACCACCTCGTCGCCCACCGGGTCCACGGGCCCCACGTAGTAGATGAAGCGGCCCCGGAAATCGACGCCCTCGGGCAACCCCTCCCCCGCCGCCAGAAGCCCCTCGATGCGCCGGTGGGCGGCGTCCCGCCCCGTCAGCAGGCGGCCATTGAGCAGGATGCGATCACCGGGCCGCCAGGTGGCCACCTCGGCGGGAGTGACGGCATCCAGGTCCACCCGGCGGGCATCGGCCCCTGCCGACCAGGTCACCGCCGGCCAGTCCTCGAGACGCGGCGGTTCCAGGCGCGCCGGCCCCGAGCCATCCAGCACGAAATGGGCATGACGGGTGGCCGCGCAGTTGGGGATGAGGGCCACGGGCAGGGACGCCGCGTGGGTGGCGTGGGTGCGGATCTTCACGTCCAGCACCGTGGTGAGGCCCCCCAGGCCCTGGGCGCCGATGCCGAGGGCATTCACCCGCTCGTAGATCTCGAGGCGCAGGGCCTCGACATCGTCCCGCGGTCCGCGGGCCTTGAGGTCCGCCAGGTCGATGGGCTCCATCAGGGCTTCCTTGGCCATCAGCATGGCCTTCTCGGCGGTGCCGCCGATGCCGATGCCGAGCATGCCGGGAGGACACCACCCGGCCCCCAGGGTCGGCACCACCTCCTCCACCCAGTCGGCGACGCTGGCCGCGGGGTTGAGGATGGTGAAGCGGGACTTGTTCTCCGAGCCACCGCCCTTGGCGGCCAGGCGCACCTCCACCCGGTCCCCCGGCACCAGCCGCATATGCACCACCGCCGGGGTGTTGTCCCCCGTATTGCGGCGCCCCCCCATGGGCGGGTCCACCACCGAGGCCCGCAACACGTTGGCGGGATCGGTGTAGGCACGGCGTACCCCCTCGTTCACCATCTCCTCGATGCCCATGGCGCCTGCCCAGCGCACCTCCATGCCCACCTCCACGAACACCACCGCGATCCCCGTGTCCTGGCACACCGGCCGGTGGCCCTCGGCACACATGCGGGAATTCACCAGGATCTGGGCCATGGCATCCTTCGCCGCCGGCGACTCCTCGCGCCCGTAGGCCTCCCCCAAGGCGTGGATGAAGTCGGGCGGGTGGTAATAGGAGATGTACTGGAAGGCATCGGCGATGCTGGTGATGAAATCGGCCGCACGGATGGTGGTCATGACCGCTTCTCTGGGTTGGGTATCAGGTATCACCCTAGGTCATGACCGTGACCGTAACAAGCCCCGCCCGCGGACCGCCTGGACCCGGGCTTCGGCATGCGCCGGAATGACAAAAGCGAACAACAACAGCGGTAACCACGAAAGACACGAAAAAAGCGAAAAGGTATGGATTACGGGTGCGGAAAGAGTGAAGGCACGATGATTCTTAGGGCGTTGGAGGGGCACCTGTGCGCTCCAACTGTCATCGCTTTTACTTTCGCGTATTTCGCGTATTTCGTGGTTAAAAAGAAAAAAGCGGCAACTACGAAAGACGCGAAAAGGTGCTGATTAAGAGTTTTTTACCACGAAACACGTGAAAGATACGAAAGAAAAAAGGCCTCGTCCGCAGAATCTGTCGGTGATTGTTTTGCTCGCGGCGAGCGCAGAGTTTATGGTGTGCATGGTCAAATGGTGGCGACGGGCCGCACCTTTGAGTTAGTTTTTACGCATCGAAACTGGCACGTTGAGGTACACACCATGACCACACTGACCATTGATTTACCGGACACGCTGGCCAAAGAGGCCCAGGACGCCGGGCTGCTCGATGCCGGTTCCATCGAGGCCATGTTGCGCGAGAACCTGCGCCGCCGCGCCGTCGATGGCCTATTCGCCGCCGCCGACAAGCTGGCCGCAGCCGACTTCCCACCCATGACGATGGACGAGATTCAGCAAGAAGTGAACGCGGTACGCGCACAGAGAAAACCCCGTGCGCCTGGTGCTTGATACCAACATCGTGATATCAGGCCTGCTCTGGGGCGGTGTGCCGCGCCGGCTACTCGATCAGGCACGAGACCGACGGGCCACCCTGTTCACCAGCAGCGTGCTGCTCGATGAGCTAGCCGATGTGCTCTCTCGCGACAAGTTCGCGACCATGCTGGATTCTCAAGGAATCACCCCAGCCTTCCTCATGCAGCGTTACGGCATGCTGGCCCGACTGGTCACGGCACCGGTCATTGAACGCACCGTCCGCGACCCCGACGACGATGCCGTGATCGCCACCGCCGTCGCCGCTCAAGCCGATGCCATCGTCTCCGGCGATGACGATCTGCTCGTGCTCAAGAGCTTCCAGGGCATCCCCATCCTTACGGCGGCGCAAGCAGTCAAGCGGACCGCCGGCGAGAAGTGAGACCGGAGTTCACGGGTTCCGGAGACAGTTTCTTTCGCTTTCGTCTCTTTTGCGTATTTCGTTAAAAGAAAAAAGCGATAACTACGAAATACGCGAAAGACGCGAAAGAACCAGAAAAGATACTGATTACGGGGGCGGTAAAGGGCGAAATCTGGATGGACTCCGGGGCGTGTGATATCCACTTGAACGCTCCAAACGTCGCCTTTTTTCTTTCGCGCCTTTCGCGTATTTCGTAGTTTTAAAGAAAAATCAAAAATGGTAACTACGAAAGTCGCGAAAGACGCGAAAGAACCAGAAAAGATACTGATTACGGGTGCGGTAAAGGGCGAAATCCCGATGGACTCCGGGGCGTGTGAGGTCCACTTGGACGCTCCAAACGTCGCCCTTTTTTCTTTCGCGCCTTTCGCGTATTTCGTAGTTATAAATAAAAATCAAAAGCGGTAACTACGAGCTATTGCTGCCACAGCATCACCAAGTCCATCACGTTGGTGCCTGTGGGGCCGGTATGCAGCAGGTCGCCGCTGGCCTCGAGGAAGGTGCCGGCGTCGGCGGTGGCCAGGGATCCCGCGGCGTCGAAGCCGGCCAGTTCGCCGCGGGCCACGGTGTTGCCGTCCACCAGGGCCCCGGCATCCCCGCCGGGACCGTCGCTGCCGTCGGTGCCGGCCGCCAGCAGGCACCAGTCATCCCGGCCCGCACCGGCGCGCGCCGCCGCCAGGGCCAGGGCCTGACAGCGACCGCCGCGGCCCGGCCGTGGTGGGAGGCGGACGGTCGTTTCACCGCCCCACAAGTGCAGACCGCGGGCAGCCGGCGGTGCCGACAACAGCTCGTGGCCCAGGCTCACGGCATCGCCTTCCAAAAATTCCTCATGCAGATGCACTTCCAGGCCCGATGCCACGGCCCGATCCCGGGCGGCGGCCACGGCCCGGGCATTATCCGCAATGATGTGATGAGGGATGGTGGCGGTGGCAGACCCCGCAACCGGTTCTCCACCGGCCACGGCGTCCCGCAACCATCCGGGCAGGTCCAGATCGTCCAGGGCGTCCGTGGGTGCCTGATGGAGCAGTCCGGAGCCGATGCTCTCGACGCGATTGCCGGGGACATCCGAGATGAGCAGCACCCGGACCGGGCGCCCCCGCAGGTGGGGCACCAGGCGCCCACCCTTGATTGCCGACAGGGCGCGGCGCACGCGATTGACGTCGTGAATACCGAGGCCGGAGCCAAGAAGCCAGGCATTGGCACGCTCCAGCAAAGCCTGATCCAGGCCCGGGCGCAGGCGCTCCACCAGGCTGGATGTACCCCCGGAGACGAGGAACACCACCTCCCGGTCCGCGGGCCCGGTGGCCAGGAACTCCACCAGTGCCGCGCCGGCGGCGAGGCTGCTGGCATCGGGCACGGGATGAGCGGCCTCCAGGCCGGTTACATCCGGCCGGGCGAACAGGGCCTCGTCGCCGTGACCACCCTTGGTGACGATGAACAGGCGCCGGACCCCCTCCCCCAGGGCCTGCCGCGCGCCGTGGGCCATGGCCACCGCGGCCTTACCCACGGCCACCACGTCGACGGCGGAGGAGAAGCGATCGGACACCAGGGCCCGGCGGGTCGCCGCCGTCCCATCCACCGCCTCCAGGGCCCCGGCGTAGGCGGCGAGCAGGCGCTGCCGTGCCGCGGCGACGTCCACGCCCCCTCAGTCCAGGCCGCGGGCGAGGTCCGCGATGACGTCGGCCGGGTCCTCCAGGCCCACTGCCACCCGCAACAGGCCCTCGCCGATGCCGGCACGCTCCCGCTCCTCCGGCGTCAGACGGCTGTGGGTGGTGGTGGCGGGATGGGTGATGGTGGTACGGGTATCACCGAGGTTGGCGGTGATGGAGAGCATGCGGGTGGCGTCCACCAGCCGCCACGCCGCCTCCCGTCCACCCGCCACCTCGAAGGCCACGATGCCGCCGTGACCGGACTGCTGCCGCCGCGCCAACTCGTGCTGGGGGTGGGACTCGAGGCCCGGGTAGAACACCCGCTCGACCCCGGGTTGGGCCTCCAGCCAGCGCGCCACCGTGAGGGCGCGCTCGCAGTGGGCGGCCATGCGCACGGACAGGGTCTCCAGTCCCTTGAGGAACACCCAGGCGTTGAAGGGGCTCATGGAGGGCCCGGCGGTGCGCAGCACGCCGTATACCGGTTCCCACAGTTCAGCATCGGGAAACACCACGGCGCCGCCCATGCAGCGCCCCTG
The DNA here is from genome assembly GCA_034522055.1 of Gammaproteobacteria bacterium. Taxonomy (NCBI): domain Bacteria; kingdom Pseudomonadati; phylum Pseudomonadota; class Gammaproteobacteria; species Gammaproteobacteria bacterium. Next base: position 2,887,841 of record JAXHLS010000002.1, on the reverse strand, counting down.
GCCGTCCAGATACTTGGTGGCCGAATGGATGACCACGTGGGCCCCTAGTTCCAGGGGCCGTTGCAGCACCGGGGTGCAGAAGCAGTTGTCCACCGCCAGCAGCACGCCCCGGTCCCGCGCCAGGGCGGCGAGCCGGGGGATGTCGGCCACCGTGGTAAGGGGATTGGTGGGGGTTTCCAGGAACAGCAGCCGGGTATCGGGGCCGATGGCCCGTTCCCAGGCCCCGTAGTCCGCCATGTCCACGAAGGTGGTGGCGATGCCGAAGGGGGCCAGGATTTTATTGAAGAGCTGCACCGTGGAGCCGAAGATGCTGCGCGAGGCCACCACATGATCGCCGCTCTTCAGCAGGCCCAGACAAGTGGCGAGGATGGCGGCCATACCGGAAGCCGTCGCCACGCAGTGGGTCCCCCCTTCGAGGCGGGCCAGGCGCTGCTCGAAGGTACGCACCGTAGGGTTGGTGAAGCGGGAATAGATGTTGCCCGGTTCATCGCCGGCGAAGCGTGCGGCCGCCTCGGCGGCGGATTTGAAGGCGAAGCTGGAGGTGACGAAGATAGGCTCGCTGTGCTCCTGCTCGGTGGTGCGCACCTGCCCGCCCCGCACCGCCCAGGTGTCAAAGCCCCAAGGTTCCCCCTGGGTCCCGTCGTCATCTGCAATCATGGCCGGGCCTCCTGGTAGCCATCAATAAGAGGTGTCAAGAGGCGTTGTGGAGTTCGAGCACATCCCCGGGCCCCTCCCCTCGTTGCGCCTTGGCATCGTCGCTGCGCAGCAGGCCGAGGCGCCGCAGATAGGCCTCGTCCACATCGCCGGTGACGTAGTCGCCGTCGAACACCGAGGAATCGAAGCGCTCGAGATTGTCGTTGCCCTTGCGCACCGCGGCCTCCAGGTCGGCGAGGTCCTGGAAGATGATGCGGTCGGCGTTGATGGCGACCCCCACCTCCTGTTCGCTGCGACCATAGGCGATGAGTTCGTCGGCATTGGGCATGTCGATGCCATACACATTGGGACAACGCACCGGCGGCGCCGCCGAGGCGAAATAGACCTTTCTGGCCCCCGCGTCCCGCGCCATCTGGATAATCTGCTTGGAGGTGGTGCCGCGCACGATGGAGTCGTCCACCAGCAGCACGGTCTTGCCCCGGAATTCCAGATCGATGGCATTGAGCTTCTGGCGCACGGACTTCTTGCGCTGTTTCTGTCCCGGCATGATGAATGTGCGTCCGATGTAACGGTTCTTGACGAAGCCCTCGCGATACTTCACGCCGAGTTCATAGGCCAGGGGCAGGGCCGCCGTACGGCTGGAATCGGGTATGGGTATGACCACATCGATGCCGTGGTTCGACCCCCACTCCCGCAGGATCTTCTTGGCCAGGCGGGTACCCATGCGCAGCCGCGCCTTGTGCACCGACACGCCGTCGATGATGGAATCGGGCCGCGCCAGATAGACGAACTCGAAGATGCAGGGTGCGTAGTCGGGTGCCGCGGCACACTGGGCGGAGTGGAATTCCCCCTGGTCCGTCACGTAGATGGCCTCGCCGGGGCGGATGCTGCCCGCCAGGTCGAAACCCAGCACGTCCAGGGCCACGCTCTCCGAGGCCACCATGTATTCCACCCCGTCCGGGGTCTGGCGGGTACCGTAGACGATGGGCCGGATGGCATGTGGATCGCGGAAGGCCACCAGTCCGTGGCCCACGATCATGGCCACGACCGCATAACCACCGGTGCAGCGCGTGTGGACCCGTGACACCGCCTGGAAGATGTCGGCGGGCTGCAACCGTTGGCGACCCTGGGCCGCGAGTTCATGGGCGAACACGTTGAGCAGCACCTCGGAATCCGAGTCGGTGTTGATGTGGCGCAGATCCTCGGCGAACAACTCCCGCTTAAGGTCATCCACATTGGTGAGATTGCCGTTGTGGGCCAGAATGATGCCGTAGGGAGAATTGACGTAGAAGGGCTGGGCCTCGGCCGAGGTGGTACAGCCGGCGGTGGGATAACGGGCGTGCCCCACCCCCACGTTGCCGCGCAGGTTGAGCATGTGGTGGGCCTGGAACACGTCCCGCACCAGGCCGCGATCCTTGCGCAGATAGACCCTACCGCCGTCGCAGGTGACGATGCCCGCGGCATCCTGGCCACGGTGCTGGAGTACCATCAGGGCATCGTAGAGCGCCTGATTGACGGGTTCTCTGGCAACCATTCCGACTATACCGCACATGGCCGGACCCTCATCTGTAATTGAACATCAGTACGAGATCGCGCTCGCGATATCGTCTGGCAGGTGGCCGCGCAACCATTCGGCGACGGCCTGGAAGTGTCCCACCAGCAGCGAATCCCGCCACCACGGGCTGTCGGGAAAGGTGGTCAATCCCCCCAGCAACACCAGTATGGCGACGATGAACACCCCCCTGGCGATACCGAAGCTCAGCCCCAGCATGCGGTCCGTGCCGCTGAGGCCGGTGCTGTTGACCAGGCGTCCCACCAACAGGTTAACCAGGGCCGTGGCCACCAGGGTGGCCACCAGGATCACCACGAAACCGATGGCGAGCCGCACCTCCGGTATGGACACATAGGGCACCAGATGCCCCGCTAACAGCGGCGCAAACACCAGCGCCAGCCAGATGGCGATGATCCAACCCGCCAGGGACAGGGCCTCCCGGGTGAACCCCCGGAGCAGGCTTATGGCCCCCGACAACAGCACCACGCCAAGTATAAAAAAGTCCACCCAATTCATGGGTATTCCAGAGGGATTCGCTGCGAATGCCAAGCGCGGATATTAACAGACCCGGCACCGCTACGGTGAGTGCTGCCGCGTCCTCGAACGGGAATTAAAGGTTGCCCTATCCACACCGCTACCCTTGCTGTAAGCGACCCCTCGGCCGCGTGCTCGGGGTGTTCGGTGGCTAAAGGGTACTGCCCCCTTTTAGACGCGTTTTAGACGTAGGGAGTACATGTTGTGGACTTGGCTACCCTGATCGGGCTCATCGGCGGCTTCGGCGTCATTGCGGGTGCCATCGCCACCGGCGGCAGTGTCATCCTGTTCATCAACCCTGCTTCCATCATCATCGTGGTGGGCGGCACCATCGCCGCCACCCTGATGCAGTTTCCCCTGGCCCACTTCCTCAGCTCCTTCAAGGTGGCCATGCGGGCCTTCATGGGCAAGACGGAGGCCCCCGCCACCCTCATCCAGGAGGCCATGGAGCTGTCCCAAGTGGCCCGCAAGAGCGGCCTGCTGGCCCTGGAGAACATGGACATCAGGAACGACTTCCTGCGCCGGGGGATCCAGCTCGCCATCGACGGCCATCCACCGGAGTTCGTGCGCCGTACGCTGGCCCAGGACATCAACCTCGGTATCGAGCGCCACGAGCGCGGCCAGGCCATATTCCGCGCCATCGGCGACGTGGCGCCCGCCATGGGCATGATCGGCACCCTCATCGGCCTGGTGCAGATGCTTTCCAGCATGGACGACCCCAAGGCCATCGGCCCGGCCATGGCCATCGCCCTCCTCACCACCCTCTACGGCGCCATCATCGCCAACCTGTTCGCCCTCCCCATCGCCAACAAGCTGGCCCACCGCAGTAACGAGGAGCGCATCAACAAGTCGCTGATCCTGGAGACCATCAACGCCATCCAGGAAGGCCTCAATCCGCGGGTCATGGAGACCCTGCTGAATACCTACCTGCCGGACAGCCAGCGGCCTACCGGCGACGAGCAGGAAGCAGCGGCCTGAGGATGAACGGGTGAGCGATACCGCCCCGGCCAGGAAGTGTCCCACGGGCCTGCCTCCCTGGCTGGCTACCTTCGCCGACCTCATGGCCCTGCTGATGTGCTTCTTCGTGTTGCTGCTGTCTTTCTCGGAGATGGACGTCATCAAGTACAAGCAGGTGGCGGGCTCCATGAAGGAGGCCTTCGGCGTGCAACGACAGATCGAAGCCAAGATCATGCCCAAGGGCACCTCCATCATCGCCCAGGAGTTCAGCCCCGGTAAGCCCCAGCCCACCGTCATCAACGAGATGCGCCAGCAGACCACGGATGAGACCCGGGACCACCTCGACTGGAGCCAGTCCGACCTCAAGGAACAGGGTGAGGGGGAACATGAAAAGGACGAGGAACCGGCGCCGGACGCGCAGCAGCTCTTCATCCAGGAGAGTCTGCGGGAGGAGGTGCACGAGGGCCTCATCGAGATCGAGACCGAACCGGGCATGACCCTCATCCGCATCCAGGAGAAGGGCAGCTTCCCCTCCGGGCGCGCCGACGTCACCCCCGGCTTCGTGCCCACCATGGAAAAGATCGCCGCCGTGCTGGCCGAGACCCGGGGCAACATCTACGTGGCCGGCCACACCGATGACATCCCCATCGCCACCGCCCGCTTTCGTTCCAACTGGGAACTCTCGGCGGCCCGTTCCGTCACCGTGGTCCATAATCTCATCGAGTATGGCAACATGGCGCCCGAACGCTTCCTGGTGGAGGGCCACGCCGACGCCGCGCCCTTGGCCTCCAATGACACCCCCGAGGGGCGCGCCCTCAACCGCCGGGTGGAGATCATCGTGCGCACCGGCGCCGATGGTGCCCCCGAGGAGGCCGGGGGCCTGCCCCTGCCGGGCCCGGCCGATGCGGAAGATCCCATACCATGACGGAAGCCAACGACGACCGCCGCCGCTACTTTCGCATCAGGGACGAGGTCCCTCTGACCCTGGAGGCCCTGGACGCCGCCGGGGTCGAGAGGCTCATGGCGGAGATGGAGAACCGCACCGAGACCCGCTTCGGGCTGGCGGCCAAATTCGCCGCCACCACCAGCCAGATGGACCATGTATTGAACCGCATTCGCGAGCGCGACGCCGATGTGGCCCTCTATCTACAGTCCCTCAACCAGAAGCTGGACGCCGTGGCCAGGGTCCTGCTCCTCGAGGAACAGGCCATCGCCGGCATGAAGGTGGTGGACGTGGACCTGTCGGCTTCCGGGATCTGCGTGGTCTGGCCCACCGCCATGACACCCGGCCAGCCGGTGCGGGTGGAGCTGATCACCGCCGCCGCCAATGCGCGGGTGCTGGCCCTCGGCCGGGTCATCCGCTGCCGCCCCGCCCACGAGGCCGGCCTCGACCACCCGGGCTACCAGCTGGCCATCGATTTCGACCTGATCGGCAACCACGAGGAAGACCTCATCATGCAGGAGGTGATGCGCCGCCAGGCCGCGTTGTTACGCGAGCGGCGCCTGCGCGAAGAGGAATAGGGACAACCCGCCGGCGCCTCCTCAGCCCTGGTCATCCCTGGGGATGGCGCACCACCCGGCCCTTCAGCTCGAAGGCCTTCTCCAGGCGCTCGAGCTTCTCTTGGGCGTTGGAACGCAGCAACTCGGGGCCCACGAAGACCCGCGTCATCTCCCGCCCATCCACCACGACCTTGCGATCGAAGGCCGTGAAGCCCTGACTGCGCAGGGTATCCCGCAGGCCGAGGGCGTTGGCACGGTCCGCGAAGCTGCCGAGTTGTATGGACCACGCCTTGGGGGTGTCGACCCCCTCTTTCACCGCAGGCAGGGACGGCACTTCGGGGGACGGCGCTTCGGGTGCCAGCGTCGGCCTTGGCTCCGGCTCGGACCGCGGCTCGGGCTTCGGTTCCGGGGAAGACGGCGGAGGGGGCTCCACATCCGGGGCCGGGGCGGCCTTTTCAGAGGCGACCGGCGGCCCTGCGGCCAACTCGTCCCGAGTCTCCTCGTCGAGGGGCAGGATACGTGACTGGAAGCGCTCGTCATCCGGCCAATCGGGAATGGACTCGGCGGTGGGTGGAGTGGGATCGGCGGATCTGTCGTCCAGGATCAGGGGCACGAACACCACCAGCACCACGCTGATCACGGCGGCCCCCACCAACCGCTGTTTCAACCGTTCATCCATGGCTCGGAGTTTCCGGTGTGGCCGTCGAAGATTCAAGCCGCTTGACCTCGGCCACCGTGATGAAGGAACCGAACACCACCACCGTATCCCCCTCCCGCAGCTGGTGCCCCAGGTCCTCCAGGGCCGCCCGCGGGGACTCGAAGGCGGCCACCGGCACCCCGGGACAGCCGTCTGCCACCCGGGCCAGGATCTCCGTGACGGGAGCGGCCCGCGGGGTGTCGAGCTGAGGCAGCCACCAGCCATCCACGAGGGCGGCGACGGCGGCTACGGTGGCCGCGATGTCCTTGTCCGCCAGCATGGAGAAGATGGCGAGGATGCGCCCGTCACCGCGGTGGCCGGCGAGGAAGGCCGCCAGGGCCCGGGCCGCCTCGGGATTGTGGGCCACGTCGTAGAGCCAGCGCACGGGCCCGTCCCGAAGTTCCAGGCGCCCCTCCAAGCGGACCCGCGACAGGCCGTCATGAATGGCCTGGGTGGGCAGGGGCACACGCCCCCGCAAGGCGTGCAGTAGGGCGATGGCGCCGGCGGCGTTGCGCAGCTGGTGGTCCCCGGGCAGGGCCGGCGGCGGCAGGCCCTCCAGGACCAGACCATCACCCGCCCACCGCCAGGTATCACCGCTGCGCGCCCAGCGGTAGTCCCGGCCGGCGAGGATAAAACGCGCCCCGACGGTGGCGGCGGTGGCGGCGACGGTGGCCGGGGCCCGGGGGTCCGCGCATACCGCCGGACGGGCGGCGCGGAAGACCCCCGCCTTCTCGCGGCCGATGACGGCGATGTCGTCCCCCAGCCAGTCCCGGTGGTCCAGATCCACGGAGGTCATGAGGGCACCGTCGCCATCGAACATGTTCACCGCGTCCAGGCGCCCGCCCAGGCCCACCTCCAGGATCACAACCTCGGGGGCCGCCTCCAGGAACACCGCCATGGCGCCCAGGGTGCCAGTCTCGAAGTAGGTCAGGGGCGTGTCCCCGCGGGCCGCCTCCACCCGCTCGAAGGCGGCACACAGAGTGGCGTCACTCACCGCCTCGCCGTCCACCCGCACACGCTCGTTGTAGCGCTGCAGATGGGGCGAGGTATAGGCGCCGGTGCGGTAGCCCCCGGCGCGCACGCAGGCCTCCAGCAGGGCCACCGCCGAGCCCTTGCCGTTGGTGCCCGATACGATCAGGAGCGCGAAGGGCAGACGGTGCCAGCCCAGGCGGTCCCGCACCCGGGCGCAGCGCTCGAGGCCCAGCTCGATGGAGCGGGGATGGCGCTGTTCCAGCAGGCGCAGCCAGGCCGGCAGGTCGAGGGGTATGGGTTGGCTCACCGTGGCGCTATGGCCCGAACGGGGGACGTGCGCGGCCCCTCAGGTGGTGGCCGGCTGGCTCACCGGCGCCTCCTGGTGGGTGAGGATGGCGAGCACGCTGGCGATGCGGGCCCGCATGTCCCGACGGTCCACGATCATGTCCACGGCGCCGTGGTCGAGCAGGAACTCGCTGCGCTGGAAGCCGTCGGGCAGGGTCTCGCGCACCGTCTGTTCGATGACCCGCGGTCCCGCGAAGCCGATGAGGGCCTGGGGCTCGGCCAGGTTGATGTCCCCGAGCATGGCGAGGCTGGCCGATACCCCGCCCATGGTGGGGTCCGTCAGCACGGAGATGTAGGGGATGCCGTTGCGGGACAGCTCCGCCAGGGCGGCGCTGGTCTTGGCCATCTGCATGAGGGAGAACAAGGCCTCCTGCATGCGCGCCCCGCCGCTGGCCGAGAAGCACACCAGGGGGATCTCCCGGGCCAGGGCCTCGTCCGCGGCGATGGCGAAGCGCTCCCCCACCACGGAGCCCATGGAGCCCCCCATGAAACGAAACTCGAAGGCCACCGCCACCAGGGACAGCCCCTTGACCCGGCCGCGCATGGCCACCAGGGCATCCTTTTCGCCGGTGCCCTTCTGGGCCTGGGACAGGCGATCCTTGTAGCGCTTGCTGTCGCGGAACTTGAGCATGTCCACGGGGGCGAGATCGGCCCCCAGCTCCACCCGGTCATCCTCGTCCAGAAAACCGTCCAGGCGCCGCCGGGCCGGGATACGCATGTGGAAGCCGCACTTGGGACAGACCTCCATGTTGCGCTCCAGCTCCGCCCGGTAGAGGACGGAGTCACAGGAGGCGCACTTGGTCCACAGCCCCTCGGGCACATTGCGCTTGTTGCCACCCTCGGTACGTATGCGGGTGGGTAGCAGGCGCTGGAACCAGCTCATGGTGGTCAACCCGGCACCGCGGTGGCCACCGCGTCCATGCCCTCGCGCAGGGAGCGCACCAGGGCCTCGGCCTCGGCGACGCCGCGCCCGCTGTCTCCCAGATTGGCCTCCAGGCAACCGATGATGGCGCTGCCCACCACCACGGCATCGGCCACTTCCGCCACCCGGGCGGCGCTCCGAGCATCGCGGATGCCGAAGCCCACCCCCACCGGCAGGGTCGTGTGCTCGCGGATCTCCGCCACCTTGCGGGCGACGGAATCCACATCGAGGGCCGCGCTGCCCGTGACCCCCTTGAGGGAGACGTAGTAGACGAAGCCCCTCGCCTGGCCGGCGATGGCGCCCATGCGCCGGGGCGAGGTGGTGGGAGCCACCAGGAAGATGGGATCCAGGCCGTGGGCCTCCAGGGCGCCCACCAACTCGGCAGACTCCTCCGGTGGCACGTCCACCGTCAACACGCCGTCGCAGCCGGCGGCGGCGGCCGCGGCGGCGAAGGCCTCGTAGCCCATGGCCTCCATGGGATTGAGATAGCCCATGAGCACCACGGGGGTGTCGGCGTCCGCGCGGCGGAACTCCTGCACCATGGCGAAGATCTCCACCAGCCCCACGCCGTGGGCCAGGGCGCGCTCGCTGGCGCGCTGGATGACGGGACCGTCGGCCATGGGATCCGAGAACGGGACCCCCAGCTCGATGATGTCGGCCCCGGCCTTCACCAGGCCGTGCATCAGGCCCACGGTGATCCCCGGTGCGGGGTCACCGGCGGTGATGAAGGTGACCAGGGCTTTGCGCCGCCCCAGGGCGGCGAATCGCGCGGCGATGCGGCTCATAGGGTTATCCCGTCCAGGCGCGCCACGGTCTGGATATCCTTGTCGCCACGCCCCGACAGATTGATCACCAGGGTCTGGTCCCGGCCCATGGTGGGGGCCAGCTTGGTGGCGTAAGCCAGGGCATGGCTGGATTCCAGAGCGGGGATGATGCCCTCGATGCGGGTCAGATCATGAAATGCCTGCAGGGCCTCGTCGTCATTGACGGCGACATAGCTGGCGCGGCCGCTGTCCTTGAGCCAGGCGTGCTCCGGCCCCACGCCAGGGTAGTCGAGGCCGGCGGAAATGGAGTGGGTCGGGGCGATCTGGCCACGGTCGTCCTCCATCAGATAGGTGCGGTTGCCGTGGAGCACACCGGGGCGGCCGGCGCACAGCGGCGCGGCATGACGCCCGGTCTCGACCCCGTTACCCCCCGCCTCCACGCCGAAGAGGGCCACGTCGGGATCATCGAGGAAGGGATAGAACAGGCCGATGGCGTTGGAGCCGCCCCCCACGCAGGCCACCAGGGCGTCGGGCAGGCCGCCCTCCTGGGCCTGCATCTGTTCCCGCACCTCGCGACCGATGACCGATTGGAAGTCCCGCACCATGGCGGGATAGGGGTGGGGGCCCGCCACGGTGCCGATGATGTAGAAGGTATCGTCCACGTTGGCGACCCAGTCCCGCATGGCCTCGTTGAGGGCGTCCTTGAGGGTCCGGGAGCCCGATTCCACCGCCACCACCCGGGCCCCCAGCAGCCGCATGCGGTAGACGTTGGCGGACTGGCGTTCGATATCCTCGGCCCCCATGTAGACCACGCACTCGAGGCCGAGGCGCGCCGCCACGGTGGCGCTGGCCACACCGTGCTGGCCGGCACCGGTCTCGGCGATGATGCGAGTCTTGCCCATGCGCCGGGCCAGCAGCGCCTGGCCCACGGTGTTGTTCACCTTGTGGGCCCCGGTATGGTTGAGGTCCTCGCGCTTGAGCAGGATACGCGCGCCGCCCAGACGCTCCGACCAGCGCCGGGCATGATAGAGGGGCGAGGGCCGGCCCACGTAGTGCCGCAGGTCATCGTCGAGTTCGGCCAGGAACTCGGGATCCTCGAGGTAGCGGTGGTAGGCGGCGGCGAGTTCCTCCAGGGGCTCCATCAGCGTCTCGGAGACGAACAGGCCGCCGTAGGGGCCGAAGTGGCCGTGGACGTCGGGAAACTGGCCGATCAGGTGTTCGATGGCTGCCGGATTATGCACTTCTGACACCTCTCATGAATTCCGCAATCTTGATGGGGTCCTTGACGCCCTTGGAGGCCTCGACACCCCCGCTCACATCCACCGCCGCGGGCCTGTAGCGGCGTATGGCATCCACCACGTTGGCCGCGTCGAGGCCGCCCGCCAGCATCACCCGCGGCCACAACGCGGCCGGCACCAGGGACCAGTCGAAGGTCCGGCCCGTGCCGCCCGGGAGTTCGGGATGATAGCTGTCCAGCAGCAGGGCGCGGGCATCGCCGTAGGCCGCCAGGGCCGCCTCCACGTCGACCTCCGGCGTCACCCGCAAGGCCTTGATATACGGCCGGTGGAAGCTGCGACAGAAGGCCGGCGACTCGTTGCCATGAAACTGGATCAGATCCAGCGGCACCTCGGCCAGGACCTGTTCCACGGTCGCCCGGTCCGGATCCACGAACAGCGCCACGGCGCCCACCAGGGGCGGCAGGGCCGCCACCACGGCACGGGCGACGGCGAGGGTCACGGCCCGAGGGCTCGGAGGATAGAACACCAGGCCGATGGCATCCGCCCCCGCGGCCGCGGCCGCGCACCCGTCCTGCGGCCGCGTGATACCGCAAATCTTGACCCGGGTCACCGGGTTTGGGCTCGCCATTATGGTGATTCTGCCCTTACTCTCATGGCAATACGCGCCGCCCGGGATGATGAAAGCGGAGCGCGTATCGCCATGCTCGTTCCCTCACCCCATCCCTCTCCCAAAGGGAGAGGGGGAGATCGTGCTTCGCGACTTTAACGTTAAAGTCTCAACGCTACCAGACCAGGGGCGACGGCTGAACCCTGGGTAAGTGGTATTTTTCGGGGTATCGGACGGCGTAGAGATAGAGCCCGGCAGGCGGGGCGGTGACGCCGCCCAGGCGGCGGTCCCGACCCTCGAGCACCTGGCGTGCCCAATCGGGGGGGAACCGGCCGGTGCCCACCGCCATGAGCACACCGGCGATGTTGCGCACCATATGATGCAGGAAGGCGTTGGCCTCCACGTCCAGGGACACCACCTCGCCCGTCCTTGCCACCTCCAGCCGGGTAACGGTACGCACCGGGGTACGGGCCTGGCAGCCACTGGCCCGGAAGGCCGAGAAATCATGCTCCCCCACCAGATGGTCCGCGGCCCGCCGCATGAGATCCAGGTCCAGGGGTCGCCGCCACCAGGTCAGGCGCCGACGCAGGTTGGCGAGCCGGATGGGGCGGTTGTAGATGAGGTAGCGATAACGCCGGGACAAGGCGCTGAATCGGGCATTGAAATCATCGGGCACGGGTTGTGCCCACAATAAGGAGACGCCCTCAGGCAGGTTCGCGTTGGCCCCCAGAGTCCACGAGCGCGGGGTCCGGGTGACGGTGGAATCGAAGTGGACCACCTGCTCCCAGGCATGCACGCCGGAGTCGGTGCGCCCGGCGCACACCGTTTGCACCGCGTGATCCGCCACCGCGGCAAGGGCCCCTTCGACCGCCGCCTGGACGCTGGGCCCGTTGCGCTGGGTCTCCCAGCCGACAAAATCGCTGCCGTCGTACTCGACGCCGAGGGCCCAACGCATCAGGCGGCCCAGGACAGACTACGCCATGACCACCTGCTGCCTGCCACCGCCGCAGGGGCTCCCGCGAGGCGGTGAAGCCCCATCAATCCAGCTTGTCGAGGAGGGTCTGGGCCTCCGTCTTCTGAGTCTCGTCGCCCTCGTTCAGCACCTCGGAAAGGATGGTGCGAGCCCCATCGGCGTTGCCCATGTCGATGTAGGCCTGGGCGAGATCGAGCTTGGTACCCACCTCGTCGGGCTCACCTCCCATCTCACCGCCGAGGCCCAGGGTCTGGGCCGGCTCATCGTCGTCGTCGAAACCCAGATCCAGGTCGAAGTCGATCTCGGAGTCTTCGTCTTCCGGTTTCTCTGTCGTGGCCTCCGCGGCGGCCCCCTCCGTGGTATTCGGCGAGCCGGCGCCACTGTCGTCTTCCGGCAGGTCGAAGTCGCTGAAGTCGAAGTCGAGATCCTCCTCGTCCTCTGCGGACTCGGCCGGGGTGGCGGCCTCGTCACCGTCTCCGATATCCAAGTCGAGGTCCACGCCGCCGTCCTCCGCCACGGGTTTGTCCTCAGCGGTGCTGGCATCGAGGTCCATATCCAGATTGTCGAGGGCCACGGTATCGAGACGCTCGCTATCGGGGACGCCATCCCGCTGTCCGGATTCCTCGGCGTCGTCTCCGGCACTCAGGTCGAAGTCGAGGCCGGACTCTTCCGGCGCCTCGGCCTTGGCCCCCCCAGCAGGCTGTTCCGCGGTGCTCGTCTCCGCCTCGTCCACCTCACCCAGATCGAAATCGAGGCTCATGCCATCATCGTCCGAGGGCGTCTTCAGTTGCTCGGTGCTCTCGTCGGCCTCGACCTCCGCAGTACCCGGCGACGGTGACGGCCCGGTGGTCTCCTCGCCGCCCTCGCCGAGATCGAAGTCCAGGCCACCCTCGGCCTTATCGTCATCGCCCTCGCCGAGGTCGAAATCGAGTTCCATGGCGCTCGTCCCGGCATCCTTTTCGTCACCTTCACCCAGGTCCAGATCCAGCCCGCCCCCCGCCGTGCCGGACGCCTCATCACCCTCGCTGAGATCGAAGTCCAGCCCGCCGTCAGACTTATCTTCGTCGCCCTCGCCGAGGTCGAAATCCAGATCCAGGCCATCGTTCTCGGCGGTCTGTTCGGCCGCCGGGCCGGTGTCTTCGTCAAATTCGAGATCGAGGCCCTCCATGGAGCGCTCCGCCGTGACCGGCTCCTCTTCATCACCCTCGAGGCCGAGGTCGAAGTCGAGGTCCATGGCACCACCCTGATCGCCTGCCGCGACGCCCTCTGCCAACTCCTGGGCCTCATCGTCATCTGACAAATCGAAATCGAGATCGTCGAGTGAGCCCGACTCAGCGACCTGTTCGCCATCCAGGGTCTTCTCGAATTCACTCTCGAGCCCCCCCTCGTCGACTCCGTCGGTATCCCCGAACAACGGGGTACCGGGCGCCAGTTCCTCCCACCAGGTCATGGCCTGGGCCATGGCCGGGGCGCCGGCCCCTACGAGGGCCTGCAGGGCGGTGGCATCCTTCCTGAAGCCTTCGGTGTTCTTGGCGGTGTGATGGATCTCCAGCAGCTTGAGATGGTAGGCCTCGCGTTCGGGATTGGCGGCGATGGCCTTGCGTACCAACTGCTCGGCCTGGTCGTAACGCTCATAGGCGAGATAGACGTTGACCTCGTCCAACGCATCGTCGTCGCGGCTCGCGGCCTGCTGCACCAGGGTATCGTTGAAGGCCTCGGGAGCGGTCTGGTCGTCCTTGACAGTCTCTTCGGCAGCGAACTCGGCGGTGGCGTCGGCATCCTCTACCGGCGGCGCTTCCTCGGTGGCGGGCGCTGGCACGGGCGTCACCTCCGCCTTCGGGGCCTCCGGCTCGTGGGATTCACCCGCGGCGCGCTTCTTGCGCAGGAACAGTCCACCCAGCAACAGCAACAGGATGCCCCCCAGTCCCGCGCCCAGGATGGTCGGGCTCACCGGCAGGGAATCCAGCAGACCGGGCGGCTCGGAGGCCGCCGGCGGTGGCAGTATGGGGGCACGCTTGGGTGGTGTGGGGGACGGCTCCGCAACGGGTTTGGACGGCGTTTCCGTATCCACGGCGGAAGGCGGTTCCGCGGCGACAGGGGGCTCTTCCGGCGCGGGTGCCATGGCCTCCTCCTCCATCGGGGCCACCGCTGCCTCCTCCGGCGCCGGGATCGCCTCCGCTGGCTCGGTGTCGTCGGCCGCGCCCTCGAGCAGCCACTCCAGGCTCCCTTCTTCCCCGGCCTCCGTCTCCGCCACTTCCGCCTCGGCCAGTTCCGGAACGGCCGCTTCTTCGGGGGCATCCGGCGCGGCCATCTCTTCCGTTACAGCGGCCTGATCCTCGGCCCGTAAACGGCGCTGCAGTTCGGCGATGTTCTCGTTCTTCAACTGCAGGAGACGCTCGAAGTCCTCCAGCAAGGCCTCCGTCTCGGCCAGCCGCGATTTGAGTTCGGCATTCTCGGCCTGGGTGGAATCCAGTTCCTCCTCCGCCAGCATCAGGCTCTCACGGACGGCGTCGGCCCCACCGGCACCGGCACCCTGCTCGCCGCTTCCCGGGCTTACCAACTCCAGGCGGGCATCTTCGTCCACCTCCGCCGCCGGCGCGCCGGCACGTCCCGCGCCGGCCACCGGGGCCCGGTCGGGCACACGCCCGAGCCGTTGTTCCTGCCAGCGCGCATACTGGCGCCTGACCTCGTCCAGGGCCTCCCGCTGGCTACGCGCCGCCATCTCGTCCCGCGCCGGGATGCGCAGCACCTGGCCCTCCTTGAGGGCATTGACGTTGCCATCGATGAAGGCGTCCGGGTTGGCATCCACCAGGGCGAGCATCGCCTGCTGCACGCTCACACCGGCATCCGGGCGCACCGCAGAGGCGATGGACCACAGGGTCTCGCTGCGCTGCACCGGGCCGTAACGGCCATCGCGCACCACACCGCCGGCACGCGACGGTGGTGCGGAGGGCTGCGCCGGCGCACGTTGTGGTGCCTGGGCGGTCGTCGCAGGCGGAGTGACGGCGTCGCGGGCAGGCTCCGCCGTAACCGTGGGCTGCACCGTGGTCTTCATGGCGTCCGCATAGACGGGGGGATCCAGCAGCACCGTGTACTCGCGCAGCAACCGTCCCGTGGGCCAGTTCACCTCGAGCAGGAAATTGAGAAAGGGCTCGCGTACGGGCTTCCGGGAGGTAATGCTGATGTAGGGTGTGCCGTCGGGGCCCGTGTTGACCCTGAATCGGAGTTCCGACAGGTTGCTGGACCACTCGAGTCCGGCCTTCTGGAAGTCCGCCACAGAGGCCAACTCCGCCTTGATGTCCTCGATCTCCGAACTCTTCACCGAGTACAGATCGATGCGGGCCTGCAACGGCTCGTTCAGCGCCGATGAAAGCTGAGCATTGCCGAGGCCGAGTGCCAGAACATTGACGGGAATCGCGGCCACGCTGGCCGACAACAGGACCTTTCTCAGTTTCATCACGGATCCCTATACCTGTTTCTTTTGCTGGCCCAGAATCATGGTGGGTCGCCTGAATTCAAACACACTCCCAACCCCTCCCCCAGCCGGTCGGGAAAGCTCTTTATATCCCCTGCATCTATCCGACAACTATAGCTTACGCATTAGCTTTTACCAGAATTTCAACGATTTGAACACCTTTTCTTCATAAAGTCTCAAGTATGTTCAACTCCGAGTCAGGCCCGAAATCCATCCCCAAATCTCCAACCCCACCCTGAAGGGCCCCGGGTACCCGCTATCAACCGTGGGTCATTCCAGGACTATCCGCAACATGCGGCGCAAGGGCTCGGCGGCTCCCCACAACAACTGGTCACCCACCGTGAAGGCCGAAAGGTACTCGTTGCCCATATTCATCTTGCGCAGGCGCCCCACCGGAATAGCCAGACCGCCGGTGACCGCCGCCGGGCTGAGTTCCCTGATGGAGATCTCACGCTCGTTGGGGACCACCCGTACCCAGTCGTTGGCCTTCTCTATGAGGGTCTCGATATCGGACAGCGGCAGATCGCGGCTAAGCTTGATGGTAAAGGCCTGGCTGTGGCAGCGCATCGCCCCCACCCGCACGCAGATACCATCGACAGGCACCGGATCGGACCCGCGCCCCAGGATCTTGTTGGTCTCCGCCTGGCCCTTCCATTCCTCCCGGCTCTGGCCGTTCTCCAGCGCCCGATCGATCCAGGGGATGAGACTGCCGGCCAGGGGTACGCCGAACTCCTGGCGCGGAAAATCGTCACTCCTCATGGTCTCGGCCACACTCCGGTCGATGTCCAGGATGGCGCTCGCCGGATCCTCGAGCAGCGCCTCCGAGGCCTGCCACAGGGTGCCCATCTGGGTAATGAGTTCCCGCATGTGCCGGGCACCGGCTCCGGACGCCGCCTGATAGGTCATGGAACTCACCCATTCCACCAGCCCCTCCTCGAAAAGACCGCCCAGGGCCATGAGCATCAGGCTCACCGTACAGTTGCCACCCACGAAGGTCTTCACACCGGACTCGAGGGCCTCGTCCACGAGGCCCCGGTTGACGGGATCCAGCACGATGACGCTGTCGTCCGCCATACGCAGGCTGGAGGCCGCGTCGATCCAGTAACCCTGCCAGCCGGCTGCCCGCAGCCTGTGATAGACAGCGGCCGTATAGTCGCCGCCCTGACAGCTCACCACCGCATCCAGGGTCGAGAGGGCCTCCAGATCACTCGCGTCCTGCAGGGGGGGGATGGACCGGCCGATATCCGGACCGGCCTGGCCCACCTGGGAGGTGGTAAAAAAGACGGGCTCATCGATATGCGCGAAATCGTCCTCCGCCCCCATACGCTCCATCAGAACGGAGCCCACCATGCCCCGCCAACCCACGAAACCGATGCGTTTCATCTCCACCACCTGATCTAGCCTATGTCGCCTGCAACGCCGCAACCACGGCATCGCCCATCTCGGCGGTGCCGACGCCGGCACTCCCAGCCGCGATATCGGCCGTCCGCAGGCCCTGCTCCAGCACCCGACTCACCGCCGCCTCCACCCGTTCGGCCAGTTCCGGCCGCCCCAGGGTGTAGCGCAGCATCATGGCCACCGAAAGGATGGTGGCCAGGGGATTCGCCACTCCCTGACCGGCGATATCCGGCGCCGAGCCGTGAATGGGCTCATACATGCCCTTGGCGACGGCATCCAGGGAGGCGGAGGGCAGCATGCCGATGGAGCCCGTCAACATGGCTGCCTGGTCGGACAGGATATCGCCGAACATGTTGGTGGTGACGATGACGTCGAACTGCTTGGGCGCCCTCACCAGCTGCATCGCTGCGTTGTCCACATACATATGGTTCACCGTCACCTCGGGATAATCCCCGGCCACCCCATTCACCACCTCACGCCACAACTCCGTGGCCTCCAGCACGTTCGCCTTGTCCACCGAGCACAGGCGGCGGCCGCGCTTCATGGCGATGTCGAAGGCCGCGCGGGCGATGCGCTCGATCTCGCTTTCACTATAGACGAGGGTGTTGAAGCCCTCACGCTCGCCCCGTTCATTGGTCCGTATACCGCGGGGCTGGCCGAAATAGATGCCGCCGGTGAGTTCGCGCACGATCATGATGTCCAGACCCGCCACCACCTCGGCCTTGAGGGACGAGGCCGCCGCCAGTTGCGGGTACAGCACGGCCGGGCGCAAATTGGCGAACAGGCCCAGTTCCCGGCGCAGGCCCAGCAGGCCCTTTTCCGGCCGCATGGCGATATCGAGGTGCTCCCAGCGGGGCCCGCCCACGGCCCCCAGGAGGATGGCGTCGGCGCCCCGGGCCGCCGCCAGGGTCTGCGCCGGCAGCGGGACCCCCTCGGCGTCGATGGCGGCGCCCCCCACCAGGCCGTTCTCCATCGCCAGCTCCAGGCCGCCCTCGGCACATAAAGCGTCCAGGACCTTGCGGGCCTCGGCGACGATCTCCGGCCCGATGCCGTCACCCGGCAGGATCAGCAGGCACGCGCTCATTCTCCCACCCCCGTGAACAGCCACGGCGTCTCGTTACGGCGGCGCTCCTCATAGGCCCGGATGGCGCCAGCGTGTTCGAGGGTCAGCCCGATCTCATCCAGCCCCTCCAGCAGGCAGTGGCGCCGGAACGGCTCGATGTCGAAGGCCAGCTCCACCCCCGAGGGCGTCGTCAGGGTCTGTTGCCGGAGATCCACCGTCAGGCTGTAGCCCGGCGTCCGCTCCACCTCGTCGAAAAGTTCGGCGACCCGCGCCCCCTCCAGGACGATGGGCAGCAGGCCGTTCTTGAAACTGTTGTTATAGAAGATGTCGGCATAGCTCGGTGCGATGATGACGCGAAAACCGTAATCCATCAGGGCCCAAGGGGCGTGCTCGCGGCTGGAGCCGCAACCGAAGTTCTCCCGGGCGAGCAGGATGGAGGCCCCACGATAGCGATCCTGGTTGAGGATGAAGGCGGGATTCAACGGCCGCGCAGTACAATCCTGGCCGGGCTCCCCGTGGTCCAGATAGCGCCACTCGTCGAAGAGGTTGGGCCCGAAACCGGTGCGCTTGATGGACTTGAGGAACTGCTTCGGGATGATGGCGTCCGTATCCACGTTGGCGCGATCCAGCGGCGCCACCAGACCGGTCATTTTCGTGAATCGTTCCATTGTGCCGACCACCTCGAAGAGAACTGTAATGGACATCGGAAAGACGCCGAGGGCTCGACGCCTGCCGCCCCGTCGCCGGTTTCACCCGCAACCGTCCGCAGGGTAAACATCCGCCTGAAAAGGCGCGCAGGATACCGTAATCGACGCGGCGATGTCACAATGTCCTCCGGCGAAAGAGCGCCCGCGCCCAACGGTCATGGGGCGAGGCGCCCTACGCCAGAAAGATGAAAGGCCGCCTCGCCCCGCAACGCTCCCTCACCCCATTCCCCGACCAGAGGAAGACGGAGATCGTGCTCCGCGACCTTCACGTTTAAGCCGCCATAGCCACTGCATCGACCCATGAACAGGAATACCCCGGCCATGAACAGGAATATCCCGGACGCCGCCGGCCTGGCGACGCGGATCCGTTCCTGGGGCCGAGAACTCGGCTTTCAGCGGGTGGGGTTCTGCGATACCGATCTGTCGGCGGACGAGGCGCGGCTCATGGACTGGCTGGCCGCCGGGCGCCATGGCGACATGTCGTACATGGCCCGCCACGGCACCAGGCGCTCCCGGCCAGCGGAACTGCTGCCCGGCACGATCACCGTGATCTCGGTGCGCATGGACTATCTCCCCGCGGACGATGTGGACCCTTTCGCGCTCCTCGGCCGCGCTGAACGGGGCTACATCTCCCGCTACGCCCTCGGCAGGGACTACCACAAGGTGATGCGCGGGCGCCTCAAGGGCCTTGCCCGGCGCATCGAAAACGAGGTGGGGGCCCACGGCTGGCGAGTGTTCGTGGACAGCGCCCCGGTGCTGGAGAAGCCCCTGGCGGGCAAGGCCGGCCAGGGCTGGATGGGCAAACACACCAACATCCTGGATCGCGCCGCCGGCTCCTGGTTCTTCCTGGGGGAGATCTACACCGACCTGGCGTTGCCGACGGATACACCAGTGGACGACCACTGCGGCACCTGTAGCCGATGCATCGGCGCCTGCCCCACGGGGGCCATCACGGCACCTTACGAGCTGGATGCCCGGTTATGCATCTCCTACCTCACCATCGAGCATCATGGCCCCATCCCGGTGGCGCTCCGCCCTCTCATGGGCAATCGCATCTACGGCTGCGACGATTGCCAGCTGGTATGCCCCTGGAACCGCTTCGCCAGCCCCACCTCGGAGCCGGATTTCCGGCCCCGGCATGGACTCGCCGATCCGGACCTGGTAGCGCTGTTCGCGTGGACCGAGGCGGAATTCCTCCAACGCACCGAGGGCAGCCCCATCCGCCGCATCGGCCATGTACGCTGGCTGCGCAACATCGCGGTGGCCCTCGGTAATGCGCCGCCGTCGCCGCGCATCACGGCGGCCCTGAGATCACGCCTCGAACATCCTCACCCCCTGGTGCGCGAACATACCCGCTGGGCGCTGGACCGCCAGGTGGGACACGCAGACGATTAGCCTCTGCGCGCTGCCGCGGCATCATTCGGCGATGAGTTCGACGGCGTTGCCGTCGGGGTCCCGGCAGAACAGGGCGGCACGGCCCGACCGACTCGGGGTATAAGGTACCCCCGCCGCTTCCAGCCTGTCCTCGAGTCCCTCCAGATCGGCCACCCGCAAGGCGATGTGGCGGTCGCGACCGCCATGGGCGGGACGTCCGCTGATGGGGTCCGGATTGGGGACCTGGAGCAGATGGATCTGCTGCCCACCCACATCCAGCCACGCCCCGGGATATCCGAGATCGGGTCGCCCATGATCAACGGCGAGTCCGAGGATCCCTTCATAGAATGTGAGGGCGCCTCCCACATCCTCCACCACCACGCTCACATGGTCTATTCGCACAGTCCGTCCTCCAGCAGGAGCCATCATGCTCCGAATGACATGGCCGATTCCACAAGCCCCCGGACCCTCCGGTGCGTAACTGTCGGTCCGCAGCGCTATCCCATATACTCCACAACCGCTATGAACCCGGATCTCTCACAGCTCAAGCCCTATCCCTTCGAGCGACTGCGACACCTCAAGGAAGGCATCTCGCCGCCCGCCGATCTCCCTCATATTCCCCTGTCCATCGGCGAACCCAAACACGCGCCGCCCACCTTCGTGGTGGACGAATTGATCGCCCATCTCCACGGCCTGGCGACATATCCCACCACCCGGGGCAGTGACGAACTCCGGGAGGCCATCGCGCGCTGGGCCACCCGGCGCTTTGGCCTACCCCCCGACAGCCTGGATCCCGGGCGCCACGTGCTGCCCGTGAACGGCACCCGCGAGGCCCTGTTCGCCTTCGCCCAGGTCATGGTGGAGCGTGGCCATGAGCCGCTGGTACTCATGCCGAATCCGTTCTACCAGATCTACGAGGGTGCGGCCATCCTGGCCGGCGCCCGACCCGTCTATCTCAACTGCGACGCCGCCAACGGCTTCATTCCCGACTACGATGCCGTGCCCGAAGAGCAATGGCGGCACTGTGATCTTCTCTATATCTGCTCCCCCGCCAACCCCACCGGCGCGGTGACTCCCCTGGAGACTTTGCAGGCACTGATTCACAAAGCCCATCGTTACGGCTTCGTCATTGCCGCGGACGAGTGCTACTCGGAGATCTACCGCGACGAGGATGCGCCACCACCCGGCCTGCTGGAGGCGGCGAGCGCCATGGGGGTCCGCGACTTCGAACACTGCATCGTCTTTCACAGCCTGTCCAAGCGATCCAATCTGCCGGGGCTGCGTTCCGGATTCGTGGCCGGCGAGCCACGACTCATCGAACAATTCTTCACCTACCGGACCTATCACGGTTGTTCCATGTCACCACCCACCCAGGCGGCGAGTGTCCACGCCTGGTGCGACGAAGCCCACGTGGCGGATAACCGCGAACATTATCGGCGCAAGTTCGAGCAGGTGGTGGACATCCTGGCCCCGGTGATGGAATTGGAATATCCCGCCGCGGCCTTCTACCTGTGGCCGCGCACGCCGGTGGACGATGCGGTTTTCGCACACGGGTTGTTCGCCAACCGTCATGTCACCGTCCTGCCCGGCTCCTATCTGTCGCGGGAAACCGCCGCGGGCAATCCCGGCGCGGGCTATGTGCGCATGGCCCTGGTGGCACCATTGGAAGACTGCGTGGAGGCGGCATACCGTATTCGTGACTACATCACCCACGAATTCTGATACCGCCCCCCGCGGCGGCACCGGCCGCAAAGCGATACCTCGTGAACCCATCTGAACCATAGGGAGACAAAGCAACATGCAAGACGCCAGAGCAACCATCGAAGAGGCCTTCGAGAACCGCGCGGACATTACCCCCCGCTCCGCCAGCACCCTGGTCAAGGAGGCGGTGGATGACGTCCTCGGGAAGCTCGACCGTGGCGAGCTGCGGGTGGCCGAAAAGGTGGATGGTCAATGGACCGTTCACCAATGGCTGAAGAAGGCGGTGCTGTTGTCCTTTCGGCTGAGCGACAACGAATTCATGAAGGGCGGTTTCACCAACTACTTCGACAAGGTGCCGTCCAAGTACGCCGACTTCAATTCCAAGGACTTCCGCGACACCGGTGTGCGCGTGGTGCCACCGGCTTCGGCCCGTCGCGGCGCCTACATCGGCGAGGGCGTGGTATTGATGCCCTGCTACGTGAATATCGGAGCCTACGTGGACAGCGGTACCATGGTGGATACCTGGGCCACCGTGGGATCCTGCGCCCAGATCGGCAGGAACGTACACCTGTCGGGTGGCGTGGGGATCGGAGGCGTGCTCGAACCGCTGCAGGCGAACCCCACCATCATCGAGGACAACTGTTTCATCGGTGCGCGCTCGGAGATCGTGGAGGGCGTCATCGTGGGTGAGGGGGCGGTGATCTCCATGGGCGTATACATCGGCCAGAGCACCAAGATCTACAACCGCGAAACCGGCGATGTCACCTTCGGCGAGGTACCACCGGGGGCGGTGGTGGTGCCGGGCAACCTGCCTTCCAGCGACGGCCGTTACAGCCTTTACTGCGCCGTCATCATCAAGCAGGTGGACGAGAAGACCCGCAGCAAGGTGGGCATCAACGAGCTGCTGCGGAATATCTGAGGAATCGCCGCGCCCCCGGACGGCCTCCCTGGACATAAAAAACGCGGGCCGCGGCCCGCGTTTTTCATGCGGCGCGGAGGCCGCTACTTTTCCGCCATTTCCTTCAGGCCCTTCAACGGCATGACCTTCACGCTGGTGCGGGCGGGCTTCGCGGCAATCATGATCTCTTCGCCGGTAAAGGGGTTACGCCCCTTGCGCGCCTTGGTGGCCTTCTTCTTTACCGTACGGATCTTGAACAGCCCCGGCAACGTGAATTGGCCTGCGCTGCGTTTTTTGACATGACGCTCGATGAGGGTGTTGAGTTCACCCAGGACGGCGCCGACGTCCTGCTTGGAAAGACCCGTGCTCTCCGCCAGCGCCGTCACCAATTGCGCCTTGGACATGGGATCACGAAGGGCCGTGGTCGGGGATGCGGTCTTCGCCGTCGCCTTCTTGACCGGAGCCGTCTTGCGAACCGCGGCCTTCTTGGCAACCAGACCGCCGGTGGCAGACTTCTGGGGTGCGACCTTCTTCACGCTTGCCTTTTTCACGGCGGCCTTCTTGGTGGCTGCCTTTTTCACCGCCGGGCCGGCAGCGGCATTCTTCTTCGTGGCACTCTTTCGAGCGGCCTTCTTGGGTGCGACTCGCGCCATGACTTCCCTCACTTGCGAATGTTCTGGTTGTACGATGGGTGTAGGTAACATCAAAGAACGTAATGTTCTTATTTCATGAACAAGCGTAGCCACAAAGTGGCTGACACTCAATACCTTATGATAAAAAAATCATAAACTCGTTTGATAAATGCGTTTAAGTTGCCAACCCGGTGATGAAAGATTCATCCGCGACCCTGCCCCCGGCCTTACATTATTCCCATGACGACGGAGCATCACGTGACGACCCTTTATGGCATCAAGAACTGTGACAGCGTGAGAAAGGCGAGGAAATGGCTGGACGCCAATCACGTTCCTTACACCTTTCATGATTACCGCGAACAGGGCCTGACAGCGGCATTGCTCGCGGACTGGTGTGCCAAGGTGGGATGGCAGAAGCTGCTCAACAAACGCAGCCGTGCATGGCAGGACACCGATGTACCAAAGGACGATGACCTCGACGAACATACCGCCGCGGTGCTGATGTTAAGAAACCCCACCCTGGTCAAACGCCCGCTGCTCAGCCACGGCGATGAGATTCAGGTGGGATTCAATGAAAAGGACTACCGTCGCCTGCTGGGTCTGCAGACACCAGGCGCGTGACAGGTGTTATTCAGCCGGACCTTCATGCAGGTATCGGGCGCCGGTCACGGCAGCCAGGTAAGTAGTGCCTGCACGAGAAACTCAAAAGAGTTTATTGATCAACGGCATAAGCTAATAATCGCGACGCGAAGAATGCGACGGTTCCGTTTGCTGGATTGCAAGATAAATCTGTAACGCATTGATCTGCATTGATATAATGGCGGCGTAACCGGTGAGGGCCGGACGGTACAGGCGCACAAGGCCCTTGAGAGACGCAATCTTCGCCAGGATGAAATTCGTATGCGCAAGGTGATCGAGCCGCAAATGCAGATCGGCGAGCAGGACATCGGCGCGATTTGGCTCGATCCCAAATCGCGCGATGACATCCCGCAGCTCCTGCGGGGACTGCAGCACATCTACACCACGCCCGCGTTGCGCGAGCGGGTTTTCGCGATCCTTGAAGAGGTGCGCCCGGTACGTGATAGCGAGGCAGAAAATGTCCTGGTGGCCCCTAACGCCGGTCGGCCGGGGATGTCGCAGTGGAAGATCCTGGTGCTTGGCGTACTGCGCCTGGGGCTCAGTGCCGACTACGACAGGGTCCGGGAACTGGCCAACGAGCACAACACGATCCGCCAGTTCCTCGGGCACGGCGACTGGACCGACACCTATCTCTACCCGATGCAGACGCTACGGGATAATCTGCGCCTGTTCACCCCGGAGCTCCTGGACCGGATCAATCAAGAGGTGGTGCGTGCGGGGCACAAGGCGCTAAAAAAAACCTAGAAGAAGGGCTCGTCGGGCGCTGTGACTCGTTCGTGGTGGAGACCGATGTGCATTTCCCCACCGACATCAACTTGCTGCTCGACGCCATCCGTAAGGTCATCGATTTGAGCACCGAACTGGCCGAACTCCACGCGCTGCCCGGTTGGCGTCAGCATGCCCACCATCAGCGCCAGTTTAAGCGCCAGTACCGAATCGTCCAGCGGCTCAAACACTCCACCTCCAAGGACGAAGACAAGCGTCAAGCCAAACTGCAGGATATCGCCGAGGCCCACGGCACCTACCTGGAACTGGCCGAGGACCACCTGACCCGTGCCGAGCAGATCCGCCAGAAAGTGCCGGCCTCCTGTGCGCTGAGCGAGGGGCTGCTGCGCGAGCTTGATGAATTCATGACCCACGCCAATCGGCAGATCGATCAGATCCGCCGCCGCGTGCTCCAGGGCGAGCGCATCCCCCACAATGAGAAGGTCTTCTCGTTGTTCGAGCCCCACACCGAGTGGATCAGCAAGGGCAAGGCCGGGGTGCCGGTGGAGTTGGGGTTGCGGGTGTGCGTGATGGAGGACAGCGACCGTTTCATCCTGCACCACCAGGTGATGCAGATGTGCACCGATGATCAGGTGGCCGTGCCGATGGTTGAGGAGACGAAGGAGCGATTTGCGCCACTGCGCGCTGTTAGCATGGACAAGGGCTTCCACAGTCCAGCCAACCAGGCGGCCTTGGCTGAGCGTCTGGAGCGGGTGGTCCTGCCGAAGAAGGGTCGTCTCTCTCAGGCCGACAAGGTGCGCGAGAGTGATGAGGAATTTCTGCGCCTGCGCCATCGCCATTCGGCGGTGGAGTCGGCCATCAATGCCCTGGAGGTTCATGGTCTGGACAAGTGTCCGGACCACGGCATCGAGGGCTTCAAGCGCTATGTGGCGCTGGCCGTGCTCGCACGCAACATTCACCGCCTTGGCGCGCTGCTGCGTCAGCAAGAACAAGAGCGGGAGCGGCGAAGGCGCGGCCCCTACCGAAAGGCTGCCTGAGCAGCGCTCCGAAGCCGATACCGCGCCACGCGGACAGGAGAGGAGCGTCTGCACATCACCATCAATGCGAAGCATTCGCATTGGATGACGCCACGCATCTCAAAACAGTCGCCAAGGTGGAACACCGGCCATCAGTACCTGAGTGTCACGCTGGGAATTTGCCGGGAAATACGGGTTTTCGTGCAGGCACTAAGTACATCACATAGTCTTCCAAGTGCCGTCACTCTGCCTGCATGCCGTACCCGTGACGGTCTCCTTGCGACCGTCGATCCAGGCATCCATGGAATAATCCCGACACGGCCCGCTGGCGGTATCGTAAGTGCGCTCGGGCGTCATCTTATAGGCTGTATTGTGATCCGGGTTCTCCCAGGCCACGGTGCGGCCGGTAGGCGCGGTTTCCAGGGTCTGTTGGGTACGCCGGCGATCACTCTCATCCATGGAGCGTCCCACACTGCCGCCGATGAGAGCGCCGGCGATGGCACCGGCCACCATGGCCACATCACGCCCCGAGCCTCCGCCCACCTGGGAACCCAGCACGCCACCGAGGACGCCGCCCACGACCGTTCCGGTGTTCTCATTGCGAGTCTGGCATCCGCTCACCAGCACCAGGCTCGCGATCATCGACATTGCTAGTATTCGTTTCATGGCATGAACCCTTGGGGTTGCCGCCGTCCCGGGGACGACGATGGTATGTATGGAAAGTGAGAAGGCAGTAGCGCCGCGGCCTGCAAACCCACACCCCGCAATTCGCCCGCCGTTCGACCTATAGTAAGACGCACGAGGATACTTCAAAACTGGACAATGGGACCGCCCTCGCGTTCCCCTTATTGCGCCAGGAACCCATGAGAGATTAACCGATGGGCAAGTTCATCACCCGAACACTGATCACAATACTCGTGCTGCTGATCATGGCCGGCGCATTCGTCGCCACGATCCCCCTATGGGCGGACATGGATCAGGTCAAGGGCTATGCATCCGACGCCGTCCTCGATGCCACCGGCAAGGAACTGGTGCTGGGGGGCAGGCTCTCCTTCAGCCTGTTCCCCTGGCTCGGCATGGAGGCGTGGGACGTCAGCCTGCGGGACCCCGCGTCAGGAACCCTGTTGGCGCATACCGGCCGGGCACTCGTCAAGATCCGCCTTCTCGCCCTGCTTCGCCAGCGCATCGAGGCAGACACCGTGTCCCTCGATGACCTCACGGTCTCCATCGTGCGCTTCGCCGACGGCACCACCAACTGGGATCTCCCGGCGACGGCTGACGGGGCATCGATAGGCGGCCCATCGCTGTTCTCCTACACCCTCGCGGGCATCGACATCGATGATGCCACCCTTAGCATCGATGATCGCATGACGGACCGACAAATCACCTTGAGCGACACGCGGATCGCCACGGGTGTCATAACGGCATCTTCCCCCATCCGTTTAAGCCTCTCGGCCACGGCCGCCGGTATCCCAACCATGGACAGGGCGGACCTCGACTTCGACGCGAGGATCCATCCCGGCGCTCCGGAACTGCGGATCGATGTGGACGCGCTCGGGGTCGCGCTGCACCAGACGGATCCCCAGGGCGTGCCGGCAGTGCTGCGAGCCCAGGCCAGCGGCACCCTGGTCTGGAATCAGGATACCCGGGCGCTGCGCCTGCAGGATCAGAGCCTCGCGGTGACGGGACGCGCACCGGCCCTGGGCCTGAACCGCATCGATGCAGGGTTCGACCTGCGAGAGGGGCGCTATTTTCCAGACGCCAAGGCTACGGCGGAGCGCGTGGAATTGACGGGCCAGGGTTCTTTTGGCTCGCCACCCGTCAACACCGAGTTTCGGCTGTGGGGCGAGGTGACCGCAGCACCGGCCGCGGCGCAGTTCGCCCTGCGGGATGGCGGCATCGCATTGCGCCGCCTCGCGGTGGAATCGCTGCGCATCGTGGACGCGGAATTGTCTTTGGAAGGCGACCTCGATTTCGATGCCACGAATCGACAGGCGCGCCTCGCCATACGCGCCACGACGGCCACCATGGATACCCGCGGTCCCACTGCCACGACGACGTTCACCATGGGAGAAGGCACCCTGCAGGCGAACCTGCACAGTGGCGAGATGGTCCTCGACGTGCCCGAGGTCGCGGTGTCCACTACCGCGCCCACCCTTGGCCTGAAGCGTATGGAGGCGATCCTCGGTGGCCCCATCCATGGCGGGCCGGCCGCCCTGAGGGTGCCCCGGATCCAGGCCGACTTGGCATTCGCGGCCACCCCGGGTATCCCCGTGACCCTCGACGGCACCCTCGCCCTGCGAGGCGCGCTGGAACTCGCAGGGCAACGACTGCGCCTGGAAGGACTCGTGTCCTCTTTCGACCTCTTGGAAACGACCCGCAAACTCGAGGCCACCGGCAGCCTGGCCTGCGACGTGGACATCGGCCTCGCTGGACCGCGGGTCACCCTCTCCGGGCTCAGCGCCCGGGCCGATGTCGATGCCCCTCCCCTGTCCGAGGCCGTGGCCGTCGCCCTCACCGGAGACCTCCAGGCCGACATGGCGGCCCAGACCTTGAACGCGGAAGGGCTCGCCATGCAGGCCCTCGGCATGGAGGCGAAGTTTTCGGTGCGCGGCGAACACATCCGCGAGGGTGCCACATGGAGCGGCGCCCTGGTCACCAACCCCTTCGACCCCCATGCGCTGTTGCCCGCGCTGGGCCTGACCCTGCCATTCCTCGCGGATCCCACGGCCATGAAGTCCCTGAGCATCCAGGGCGCCTTCAGCGCCACCCCCACATCCGCGGGCGTCGACACCCTGGATATCCGGCTCGATGACAGCCGCATCCGCGGCGCCCTCGACGTGACCTATGGGGCCCCCACCCGCGCCGACTTCAGGCTGGATATCGACCATCTAGACGTGGACCGCTACATGCCGAGGATCCCAGGCCAGGACGGGGAAACGGCATCGGCCATGGAGGCGGGCGCGGCCGCGCTGCCCCTGCTGCCCCGGGACGTGGCCATCACCGGAGACCTCGCCATTGGCGAACTCAAGGTCCAGGGCATACGCACCACCCGCGTCGAGGCCGCACTCGAACTGGCACGGGGCGTACTGCGCATCGCGCCCGTGTCCGCCCGCATGTACGGCGGCGAGGTGACCCAGCGCATCGTGCTCGATACCTCCGGCAAGATCCCGCGGGCGGGCTTCGCCATGGACGCCCGCACCATCGACGTGGGCAAGCTGCTCGTGGACCTCCAGGGCGAGGCACGGATCACCGGGACCGGCGCGGTGGCAGTGGAACTGGAGTCGACGGGTGTGGACGAGGTGGAAATGACGGCCAGCCTCAACGGCCAGGGTGGCTTCGATCTGCGCGACGGCGCGATCAAGGGTGTCAATATCGCCCGCCTCCTGCGCCAAGCCGAGGCCGCAGTCAGGGGCAAGGCCTTACCCGCCGGTGGATCCCTGGAAACAGATTTCACCACCCTTGCCGGCAGCTTCAGCATCACCAATGGCCGCCTGCGCAACGACGACCTCAGCGGCAAGTCCCCTCTGCTCCGGGTCCATGGCCGGGGCACCGCCAACCTGGTGACACGACGCCTCGACTACCGCTTGGACACCTCCCTGGTGGACACCGCCGAGGGCCAGGGTGGCAGGGAGGTGGGCGAACTCAGGGATGTCACCATCCCCATCACCTTCTCAGGCACCTTCGCCGAACCCACCTATTCCCTCGACCCGGGTCGCCTGCTTAAGGAACGCGCCAGGCAGGCGGTAAAGCGCAAGCTGGAAAAGCAACTGCAACGCAAGGCGGGTGACCGACTGGAGGATCAGCTCAAGGACCGTCTGCTGGAGGGCCTGTTGGGGAAATAGCCGCCGCACGGCGCGGGCAGTAACAACGGGCTCGTCAGTCGTCTGCCGCCACGATGGCCAGGGCCACCTCCATGGCGTCGCGATTCGCCGCCACGTCGTGTACCCGAAAGAGCTTCACGCCGGCCAGGACCCCCATCACCGTGGTGGCCGCGGTGGCGATGATCCGCTCATCCGCGCGATTGCGCCCGGTGACCTTGCCGAGGAAGGACTTGCGGCTGGTACCCAGCAGCACCGGATAGGGCGCCCTCACCAGATCCCGGAGGCGGGCGATGAGACGCGCGTTGTGCTCCACCTTCTTGCCGAAGCCGATCCCGGGATCGAGGATGATGCGCTGCCGTGCCACTCCGACCGCCTCGGCGGCGGCCGCTCGTTCCAGCAGGAAGGCCCGGACCTCGGCCACCACGTCACCGTAGCTGGGGGCCTGCTGCATGGTGGCCGGATCGCCCTGCATATGCATCAGCACCAGGGGCACTTCGGCTGCGGCGACCACCTCGAACAAGGCGGGATCATCCCGCCCCGCCGCCACGTCGTTGACCATGTCCGCACCGGCCTCGATGGCCCGGGTCGCCACCTCGGCGCGGGT
Organism: Gammaproteobacteria bacterium; assembly: GCA_034522055.1. Lineage (NCBI taxonomy): Bacteria > Pseudomonadati > Pseudomonadota > Gammaproteobacteria > Gammaproteobacteria bacterium. The sequence continues at coordinate 2,858,069 of JAXHLS010000002.1, read as the reverse complement.
GGTATCGATACTGATGGAACACGTGGCGGGCAGCTCCCGACGCAGCCGGGCGATGATGCCCTCCACTCGACGGATCTGCTCCGCCGCAGCCACCCGCTCCGCACCCGGCCGCGTGGATTCCCCCCCCACATCGATGATGTCCGCCCCCTCCGCCGCCATCCTGAGGCCCTGCTCCACCGCTACCGCCTCACTGGTGAAACGGCCACCATCGGAGAAGCTGTCCGGTGTGACATTGAGGACCCCCATGATGAGGGGGGAACTGAATCCCGCGGCAATGGCGTCTTCGATCAACATGGTCCCGTGGCTGGTATCGGTAAGCCACTATTGTGACTGAGTCCCGTGACTGCCGGCAAAGACCAGCCACGTGCCCGGCATGGGTGCTCACGTCCCAGACCTCGCGAGCAACGTGTCCGCGACAACCGCGGGCCGGCGGGGCCGTGCCCGCCGTCATATCGAAGACGGACGCCCCTTCAGCATTGCTCCCAGGGCAGGCCCGCGTGACGCCAGCCCCCCTGAGTGCTGCGGTGATGGTTCTCGTCCAGCTCTCCCTCGAAGCCCTCATCCACGTGGTAGACGTCTGGCAACCCCGCCTCCCTCAACACCTTGCCGGCCTCCAGGGAGCGCTTGCCACTGCGGCAGATCAGAATGATTGGCACACAGCCCTCACCGGCCGTGCACGCGCCCCCCCCCAGCAGCACCTTGCGCACCTCGGCCGCAAAGTGGGGATTCACCACCCATTCCGGCTCGTCGATCCAGGGCACATGGACCGCACCCGTGGGGTGACCGACGAACAGGTATTCCATGGTGGACCGGATATCGATGAGGACCGCGCTGGGGTCCTGCTGAATGATGCCCCACGCCTGCTTGGGGCTGAGGGGCTTGATATCGTGCTCGCTCATGACGTCGCGTCGCCTCGGGTTATAGGGCTATGGTTGCACAACCGGCAGCGGGCGGAAGGGCAACGGCTCGAAGTCCACGATGGCCGCCTGCTGCTCGGGTGTGAACAGGGACTCCACCAGGGGCAACAACTCCTCATCCTCCGCCCGGGTGTGCTCCCGCAACAAGCGGGCAAACTCGGCCAGCTCCCTGCACGGGTCGGCGAGACCGATACCAGCCGCCAGGGTACGCAGCTCGCCATGTTCCCGACCCAGCCGGATACACAGGGGCATATGCTTCGCGTGTTCCCGCACCAGCACCGAAATGATGCGCTGCTCCTCATGCTGCAGGTGCCGCTCCATCTCCTCCTCGTTGTATCGCTTTACCAGCGCCACGCCCTCGGCCACCGCGGCCTCATCACCCTCCCTGGCGATGGCCTCGAGCCTGTCCGCAAACGCGAGGCCCTCGCTATGCTCACGCCGCAGTTGTTCGAGGGGATCGGTGGCTGTCGGGGACATAGGTTGGATCTCCATCATTTAACGTGAAAGTCCAGAAGCACGAACTCCCCCTCTCCCTCTGGGACAAATCCGTCGGGAACGGATTTGAACGCGCCTCGGCGCGGCCCGGAGCACGAAGGGCAAGATGCCCGGAGTACAGGGATGGGGTGAGGGAACGAACATGGCGATACGCGCTCCTCTGTCATCATCTTGGGCGGCGCGTATCGCCATGAGAGTTAACCAGCGCCTACGTTAATCAATTCCGCCGCCAAACGCCACGCGACCGGCGGCGAAGCGAAATCCCAACCCTGATCTATCAGCATCCGGGAAACATGACCGGTCTCGGTGTTCTCAGTCATTTTAATATCTTACGAAGGCGCCATGGCCAGATCGCGTCCAAGAACTGCAATGGTGCAAAGGCCTGCAGCCTGAGGTTTAATGTCGGGATGAATCCCGACCTACATCCGTGCCCCGGGAACCGGCGGTGGCGGCGCACCTTTAGGTCGTGCTGTAGGTCGGCTGCTCTTGGCAGCCGACGGGACCCCGGCGGGTTGCGGGCGGGATGTCGGTTGCCAGGAGCAACCGACCTACGGGCTGGTGGGTTTCGACCGGGCGGTGGTGCCTGGAATAGCGCCGGATGTCGGGATGAATCCCGACCTGCATCCGTGCCAAAGGAATGGGCGGTGGGGGTGTTGTGTAGGTCGGGCTTCAGCCCGACACCCAACGCTGGCGGATGGCGTGAGCGCAACATTTACCCACAGATTCCGCGGACGAGCCCGACAATAAACCCTGGCGCCGAGTTCAATGCCGGAATACGGGAGCTTCATGGTCAAGCTCCCCGACCACGAGTCGTCTGGCGGCGGTGGCGCTCATCGCGACGGCGCCAAACATTCAGAGAGCAAAATCGATGCCCCGAAAGCAACGCCCCAAGGGCGACCCCATAGAGCACGAAATCGAACTGGCGCTCGATCCAGGAGACTTCATTTCGGATGACGCCTGCTTCTCATTCGTGATTGATCTCGACGATGTCGCCACCAGGATCGATAAGCTGGTCAGCAGTGACCCGGCACGTGCCATCACCTTGTACGAGACCTTCCTCGCCGCGTGCTACCTGAAGATCGAGGAGCTGGACGACTCCAGCGGCAGCTTCGGCCAGTTCGTAACCGATCTTTACTGTGGCTGGATCGCGGCGCGCCAGGCTGATGGAGCCGATGCCGACGAGACCGCCTCGCGCTTACTAACCTGGATGGACCAGGACGACTACGGCTTCTGCTACCAGCTCGAGATGGACGCGGTAAAGGTCTTCAACAAGGCCAACCTCGCCGCCTTCGTGAAGCGGGTCCGCGAACGCTTCGACGCTGCGGCACAGCAGACAGCAAAGAAGGATGACAAGCCCGGGGAACGACCCGACTACCTCCGCCACCATTGGAGCGAGGTCCTGCGCACACTCTATGCGGCCCAGAAGGACGTCGCGGCCTACGTAGCTCTCGCCGAGGAGACCGGCCTCACGGTGGAGGATTGCCATACCATCGCCAAGTTGCTCATGTCCAAGCGCAAACCCGAGGAGGCCCTCTCCTGGGTGGAACGCGGCTTCGAGATCGACAAGCAGACCCCGCAGAGCTCAATGGCCAGCTACGATCTCGCCAAGCTCAAGCGCAAGCTTCTGATCAAGCTCGATCGGGGTGACGAGGCACTCGACGCTGCCTGGTCGGACTATCGCAAGCACCCGAGCACCTACACCTACGACGACCTCATGAAGTACGTGCCCAAAGGCCAGCGCAAGGAGTGGCACGAGAAGGCCATCGCAGCGGCTATGAGTACCGACCTCTATTCGATCATGGAACTGCTCCTCAAGACCAAGGAACTGGACCGGCTCGCCGAACTTGTTCGTAAGAGCAAGGACGATGACCTGGAAAGCCTTAGTCATTACGCCACCGAACCCGTGGCCAGGAAGTTAGAGAAACCCCATCCCGATCTGGCGGCCCGGCTCTGGCAGGCCCAGGGGCTGCGCATCGTCAACGCCAAGAAGAGCAAGTACTACGATGCCGCGCTCTCCAGCTTCGAACGCGCAAAGCGCTGTTTCGAGCGTGCCGGGCTCGAACAAGAATGGAGCAAGACTGTGCGCCAGGTTCGCGCCGACCACCACCGCAAGAGCGGCTTCATGCCAGAGTTTGAACGCCTGGTTGGTGGAATAGGACCGGGCGACGAACCTTCGTTCCTCGAATCCGCCAAGGCGCGCTGGGACGTGAAAAAACGGAGTTCTCGATGAACAAAAGTATTAAGCAGGCCTGCAATATAGGCTCTCACGGAGGCACGGAGAAAGACAGAGTTCCTGGGTCTGAATGGCGGCTTTGGCGAGAGATTTCTGTTCCGCATACCCAACGGAAAGCAATGCGCTTTCGGCTTGATTCTCTGTGCCTCTGTGCCTCCGTGAGAGATAATGGATTTTTTGATCAACAGCGCGGAACGGAGACGCAATGAAACGATATTGCTCCGACGGGAGTATCCCTACGCTCGAGGTCGCGCTCTCCGAGCACATGAACGCCGACGACCTCAAGAGGCTGGCGAAACATACCAACCAGAAGATTCCGACGAGGAAGGCCGACATCGCCGCCGTGATCAAACGGCACCTGGATGGCGAGAGGCTGCAAACCGTCTGGCAGGGCCTCGACGACCTGCAACGCGCGGCAGTGGCCGAGGTGGTCCATTCGAACTCGCCCCATTTCCTCGCCGACCGCTTTACCGCCAAGTACGGCCGCAGCCCCGATTGGGGCGTCGCCGACAGGTATGGCTATCGCCGAACCCCATCTCCCCTGGCGTTCTTTTTCTACGGCGGAGTGATGCCCGACGATCTCAAGGCGCGGCTCAAGGCCTTCGTGCCGAAACCTGAGACGGCCAAGGTCAAGACCTTGTCTGAGGTTCCCGCCGCCTACGACTTGCCCTGGTCCAGGTGGAACTCGGAGACCAGAACGAAGGAAAAAGGCACGGAAGCAGTGCCACTGGCAGTTCACCAGACCGAATATACCGCTCAACGAGAGCTGCTCTCGGTGCTGCGCCTCATCGATTCCGGCAAGGTTACCGTCAGCGATAAGACGCGACGACCCTCTGCCGCGACCATCAAGACCATCACCAATATCCTGGAAGGCGGCGACTATTACCCCGTCGTCCTGGTCACGAGCAAGTGGCACGATGAGAACGCCGGGCCGATCCGCGCCTTCGCCTGGCCACTCATCGTGCAAGCCGGAGGGCTCGCGCAGCTCTCGGGCTCGAAGCTACAGCTCACCAAGGCCGGTCGCAAAGCACTCTCGGAGCCCGCCGCCGAGACCCTGCACAAGCTCTGGTCGAAGTGGTTCGATACGTCGATACTCGACGAGCTATCGCGCATCGAGTGCGTCAAGGGACAGACCGGCAAGGGCAAGCGCGGGCTCACCGCGCCATCGTCCCGCCGAGACGCCATCGCCGATACTCTGGCCGAGTGCCCTGCGGGCTCTTGGATCTCCACCGACGAGTTCCACCGTTTCATGTGCGCCTCGGGCAACGACTTCGTGGTCGCCCGCAACGCATGGGACCTATATGTCTGCGAAAAGCATTACGGATCGCTGGGTCACCAAGGCGGTGAGCAGATTCTCGATAACCGTTACCTTCTCGCATTCCTGCTGGAATACGCGGCGACTTTCGGGGTGATCGATGTCGCGCTCATCCCGCCGGCCGGAGCGCGCGCCGACTACGGTGACCTCTGGGGCACGGACGAACTCGTCTACTTCAGCCGCTACGACGGGCTGATGTACTTCCGCATCACGCCACTCGGTGCCTACTGCCTCGGCACCGAAAGCACCTACCAACCGGCCCCCGTGAAAACAAACCCGGTACTCCGGGTTCTTTCCAACCTCAAAATCGTCGCCGTAGGCGCCAAGCTCGAACAGGGCGACCGCATCGCGCTCGACACCTATGCAACTCGAGTCTCGGATCTCGTCTGGCGATTGGATCAAGCCAAACTGCTTGCCGCGATCGAGGAAGGCCGCCCCATCGACGAGGTCCGGGAGTTCCTCACCGCGCGTAGTCGCGTCGCAATCCCCGATACCGTCGCACGCCTTCTAGACGATGTGGCGGCCCGCAGCACCCAGATCCAGGACCAGGGCCTGGCGCGGCTTGTCGAATGCGCCGATCCGGCCTTGGCGGCGCTCATCGCCGACGACTCGCGAACACGCAAACATTGCATGCTGGCGGGCGAGCGACATCTCGTCGTGCCGGCCTCATCGGAGGCCGCGTTCAAGCGCACTCTGCGCGATGTCGGCTATCTAGTAGCCTCGGGCGGGGTCAAAGTCGCAAAGCCTCGTCGCAAGGCGTCAGCCAGGAAGGCCGCTTCGAGTTCCATTGGAGACTGATCCCACGGGCGCCTATCCGGATGGCCCTCAAGCAGACTGTCGGGCTGAAGCCCGACCTACACAACACCCCACCGCCCATTCCTTTGGCACGGATGTAGGTCGGGATTCATCCCGACATTCAAACCCGCCGCCCTTACCTCGCGCCGGGTCGATACCACCCGCAGGCTGTCGGGCTGAAGCACGAGGTCACCCCCATCGTCAATCGGCTGGAAGAGAATTGCTGTTCCCTTGGCGTTCTTGGCGCCTTAGCGAGGGGACGTTCTTCCGACCCGTCACGCTCCCTGCTCTGAAGCAGGCTAAGCCCTCGGAGCCAAGGATCCCACAGGGTCGGACCAGCACAAGTCCCTGAACCAAGGGCATTTCAGGGCGTGGCCAGCCTTCTCCAGCCGCTTAGAGGCCCCTTTCCGGCCTCGGCATTGTCCGTTCGCGCTGAAGGCGGCCAAAGCACGGCACTCTGGACGCCCCATTCTTCGGAAATAATGGCCCCGATAAGCTCGGATATGAGCGCGAAGCTGACTGTCTTTCCAGGGATATCATTGCGTTACGCGGGTCCGACCCCACGTGCCCTGGAGAAAGGACAACACCCGAGCGTGACCATTTCTGTCCGCACTTGAATTCATATACATGTAGAGATATAGTCCCGACATGAAGGACATCCAGTTCTGTGGCCGCTCCCTCGAGGCGCTCCGCAGCTTCCCGGCAGTCGCCAGGCGAGAGGCCGGTTATCAGTTGGATCGTGTTCAACACGGATTGGAACCCACCGATTGGAAGCCGATGCCATTGATCGGACCAGGCGTCCGGGAGATCCGCATCATGCATGAGGGTCAGTTTCGGGTGATCTATATCGCGAAGTTTTCAGATTCCGTCTATGTCCTGCATGCCTTCCAGAAGAAAACGCAGAAGACGAGAAACCAGGATATCGATGCAGCAAAGCAGGCCCTGACGCAACTCTGACTGCGAGGCATAAGCGATGAGTGAGCAAGATCAGTTCAACAGCGTCTGGGACGCCCTCGAGGATGACCCGGTACGACAGGAAAACCTGAAGCTACGCTCTGCGCTGATGATGGAGATCGCTGAACAGATAAAAGAACGGGGTCTCACGCAGACTCAGGCTGCCGAGGTGCTGCACATCACGCAGCCCCGAGTCAGCGCCCTGTTGCAAGGGAAGATCAGCGATTTTCGTCTGGACAGTCTGGTCGACATGGTCCATCGACTGGGCATGCACGTTTCGATTAGCGTGGCGGCATAACACTGTCTCTCGCCCGCAAGCAGCCGTTTCGCCAGTGCGAAACCCGCCTAATCGCCTCGTTACGCCTGAACCGACCGAAAGGCCCCGAAATTGCGGGGCCCTGACGCAAAATAACCGGTTTCAGAGAACCGGTTTTATGTAAATGGCGGAGAGGGAGTCCGCCCGCGCAGACTCCAGCAAAGTCCGGGCCAGCCCCATATCGTCCATCTATTTCAGTAGCTTAGTTGACGCCATCGTCCCATACCGTCCCATGAGATGTGGTACAATCCTACCCTCTTTGATGGGATGGATGATGGGATGACAGAGACACGACGCCCCAAGCGGAGTGGGGCCTACTGGCTGAGCGCCGCCAAGGTCAAAACCGCCAAGCGAGGCTATCATGCCGACGGCCGCGGGCTCTATCTGGTGGTCCAGCCCTCCGGCACCAAGAGTTGGACCCTGCGCTACATGTTGAACGGCAGGCGCCGGGACATGGGGCTCGGCCCCTACCCCACCATCGACCTCGCCACGGCCCGCAAGAAGGCCGAAGAGCAGCGGGCCCTCCTGGTGGATCAGGTTGACCCCCTGGAGGCCAGAGGAAAGCACAGGGCACGGAAGCGGGCCACCGTCCTCGCCGCAGCAACCGCGCTCATCGAATCAAAGCAGCACGGCTGGCGCAACGCCAAGCACGCCGCCCAGTGGACCTCGACCCTGGAGCGCTACGCCTTTCCCACCCTCGGTGACCTGGACGTCTCCCAGGTGGACACGGACGCCGTCGTCAATGTCCTGAATCCCATCTGGACAGAGAAGCCGGAGACGGCCTCACGGGTCCGACAGCGCATCGAGGCGGTGCTGGACTATGCCATCGCCCTGGAGCAGCGCACGGGCCCCAATCCGGCCCGCTGGCGGGGCCACCTGGACCATCTGCTCCCCAAGGTAAGCAAGGTGAAACGGGTGAAACACTTCCCCGCCCTGCCCTGGGCCGAGATGGCCGACTTCATGGCCCTGCTCCGCACCCAGGACGGCCTCGGAACCCAGGCCCTGGAGTTCACCATCCTGACCGCTTGCCGCTCAGGCGAGGTACTTGGCGCCCGGTGGGACGAGGTCGACCTCGTCCAGAAAGTCTGGACCATCCCGGCCGAGCGCATGAAGGCCAACCGCCCTCACCGGGTGCCACTGCCCGAGGATGCCGTGACGCTCCTGGAGGGCCTGCCCCGTATTGAAGAGGAGCCCTACGTCTTCCCCGGCCAGAAGCGCGGCAGGCCGCTCAGCAACATGACCCTGACGAGCGTCCTGCGCCGCCTGGGACGCACCGACATCACCGTCCACGGCTTCCGGTCCACCTTCCGCGACTGGGCCGCCGAGCACACCAACTACCCCCGGGAACTCGCCGAGGCGGCGCTGGCCCACGTGCTGGACAGCAAGACCGAGGCGGCCTACCAGCGCGGGGACCTCTTGGAGCGCCGCCGGGAGTTGATGAAGGCGTGGGCGGGATGGTGCACGGCCGCTTGAAAGCGTCCCCGTCCACTGTACTTGGGTAACTCCGTAGCCAGCGCGTTGAGAGAATACTTTCATTCCCAAACGCTTTCGCTTTTGGGAAAAGCGAAACACGGAAACGCTGCCCGCCATCGGTCTTCAGCAGCTACTCCGACGGTGAGCAAATATCGTGTCTGACCCTGTGGGATCCCGCACACGGCTTTCCGATACTTTTCATGCCGAGGCATGCACCGAGCGCCAGCCCCGCTACAGGAGCCTGGTATAACCCTTAGCGCCCATAAAGGTCTGCAGTCCGGAAACGTATGCGTACCCAGCCGCTTCGTCTATCCTTCATCTCGTGGCGCTTCCTTTACAAAAGCAGGCAGCTGTTCACCTTCAATTCCACACTGTTTATCACCGGCAATTATAAGAAGATGATTGTATCGTTGCCGGTAGGCGTTAACCTCCATTTGTTCCGCTTGGCTTAGGTCCATAAAGAAAAGAGGCACGATAAACAAAGCCCCGGTCACGCCCAAAGCGACGTTTTTCCCTGTTTTATCAGTCTGCGGTATTAGCCGTTGCATCTCGCCCTGTATAAAAGCCATTTCCCATTCAAGAGCCTGACAAGACTTTTTGTCATCACCATACTGATGAACCATCACGGGATTCGCTGCTCGTCCAGCGCAGCCAGCCAGGAATGACGCCACGACAACACCTGCCACTATTACTCTAAGATCCAAGCTCTCTCTCCTTGCTAAGTTGTGTCGATAAAGCTCTATTTTAACAGTCCCGTAAATAATGGAGGCTGCGTGAACCGTAAGCCGCGCCGGGAGTCGGATTAGCTTCCTTACCTTTGGCGGCACGTACCCTCCAACTCGTGAGTCCCGACTTCTCGTCAGGACGCGAGTCGGAACATGCTGATTCTTTCAGTGTCCTGCCGTTCGGTGATGAATTTTGCCAGGGAATGGGTTTTGGCGGAACTCAAGAGAAATTCCGGCAGCGTGTTGCGTAGCGCATGAGTGACGACGAGTTCCGACGGGGGAATACCGGGTCGGATCGTCCGCAGCCACGAGCCGAAGGATTTCCAGATGAGCTGCGGGAAAACCACCGACAGATACTGAAGCAAGCCTTGAGCGACGACGCCGGCCTGCATGAAGACGTGGTAGGCGTGGATCTTGCGTTTGACGTTCTCGCGATACCTGCGCGTTTCCCGGTGCAGGTATTGATTGCCCTTGCGGCGTTTGAGCGGCTTCATGTCCTGCATCCAGAAGTGATAGGCGAAGGTGCCGATCTGTCGGACGGCCTGCTTGAAGCTGTGCTCGATCTTGAAGCGCAGGCCGTAGAGGCGAATGATCTCGACGGCGTCCAGGGCGACGTCGGTGCACATCAGCAGGGAAGAGCCTCTGGTCGGGTGGATGACGGCGACGAAGCGCACGAGCTGTCCGGCGGGCCGCCAGAGCAGGTCTCGGACCTGGTACCGAATCGTGACGTTGTCCTCGCCGTAGACGGGGCTTGGCGCGGATTGGAAGTCGTTCGTGTCGTTCAGCAGTGACCTGAGCTTGAGCTTCTTCCCGTAGCGTCTCGGCCGGCCTCTTTTCCTCGGGCCGCGCTGGTGATAGGGGGTGTAAGCGACGGCATTGGATCGGACGCGGGTGACGAGATGGTTGCCCTCGGCGATGAGGCCGCGAACCATCTTGCCGGCGGCGTAGTAGGCATCGGCAACGTAGTAGAAGGGTTCCGTGATCGCCACGGTCTGAATCAGGGCGAGCATCTTGTCGAGCAGGGTGCGCCGGTCGCGATTGGAGAAGACGAGGCCCTCGTGGATGCGCACGGCGAGGGGGACAGCGAAGACGCTTTGGTCGGCCTCAACCAGCAGGCTCACCGCCTGAAGGGAGTGTCCCATGATGTATTCGGGCTTGGTGTTGGCGTCGGACTGCTGATGCAATAGCTTCACGGCGGGCATCTTCTTGCCGCGCTTGGGACTTTGATCCCGTCCCCGACCATGACGCGGCGGCCGTTGACGAGCAGCGGCGCGGGAAAGAGCCGCAGCACGGCCTGGGTCCACAGCGCCGCGAGCCGCTCGAGCTTGATGGCGCGGCTGTGGAACGAATCCAGCAGGTTGTCGTAGAAGCGGGGCTTGAGGGCGAGCGCCCGCACGAGGCTGGTCACGCCTAAAAGATCGCCTCGCACGGTGAGACCGGCCACGGCGGTGGCGAACCACAGGAAGGTGCGCAGGCGCGAGAACGCCGGACGCAGCAGCCAGATTGCTTTCCACCAGGACTCCCATAGCGACATCGTCCACCTCCCATGAAGTGAATGAAACGGTGATTTGGCCCACCGCGCGGGGCCGGTTATGGAGAAGGCGTGCCGGGCTCGGGCTCCTGGACTTCCACGGCCATCACGGCCGAGAGCACCGCCAGGCGCTCGGCGGGCGGCATGGCCTCGTAGCGGCGGGCCCAGCTCACCGCCTTGCGCTTGATGCGTTGGCGGTCCGTGAAGTTCTTGCCCGCATAGCGCGCCCAGTGCAGGCGCTCGACGCTGAAGTTGAACCACAGCTTCTCGGTGACGACGCCCGCCTGGTTCATCACCTGAAGCTCGAGGCTGCGCCACCCGGCCAGCCGCTCGTCGTAGAGCGCCGAGGGGTAGCCGGAGAGGATCACGTGACAGGGCAGGCGCTTGAGCAGCTCGAGCAACGCCACGTGGTCGTGCTCTTCGTAGTCGAAACGGTATCGGCGCTCGCCGCGGCGGGTCGGCTGCAGATAGGGCGGGTCGCAGTAGATGAGCTCTCGCCCCCGATACGCATACTCGGCCAGGAATCGGTGCGCGCAACCATGCACCAGCTCGACCGGATAGGGGCATTCGAACTTCGCGAGTGCTCGCCGATTGCGGTCGATGCCGATGTTGACGAGCGCCGGCGGCTTGCGTTGCATGATCGCCCCGCCGCCGAGGTGGCTCTCGATGTAGGTGTCGTGGGGCGGCATCAGGGCGATGATCGCCTGGCACAAACCCGACGTCGCCTTCGATCCGAAGTAGCTGCCCATCGCTGCCGATCCGTGTCCGTGACGACCAGCAGACTAGCTTCATTCAGCTAGGGTGTCAAACGACATCGATGACTCGGCGGCAGCGCCTTGCGTACCTGATGATCGAACGTCCGCCAGTGTTATGCTATCGACATGAGTGAGAAGCATCCCTTCGCCGGCGGGCTACTCGACTACATGGGCTCGTCCCAGGGCCAACGCTCCATCGAAGTTTCAGACGCTCTCTGGGCGCTCATGGACGACGTGCAGCTCGATCCCGGACGACGCGAGATCATCTGGCCCGAGGCCCAACGCCTCAGCTTCGATCAGTCCATCGAATGCATACAGAAGGCGTATCCGGACTTCCCTCGTGAGCGTATTACGAGCTTCCTGATCTCCTGGCTCGAGCACTACGCCCCGGAAGATTACTCCCGGGAACAACTAGACGAACTCGATGCGCTCACCGAAGACTGGCTCGACGAGCTCGAGGGTCAGTACGGGGAGCAATAACCGCCGAGAACTCGGGACTCTTGAGGATCTAGTCGGCATCGAGTATCAGGATCGATACCTGTTCACTCCAATATCGCTGGCTCTATTGGGGGAAATCATAGTCGCCCTGCGGGATCGCATTGGACTGGGACGGTGGTCCGTAGATGAGTTCAAAATCCTAACTACGCATAAACGGGCTGGGGGAGACAACAGAACGCGGGGGACGTTGTGGTCTGATTGGCCAAACATGGGTACGCGTGACCGTACGGCAGAGGCGATGTTCGACTACGTCGGTATTAGTGCGTCGATTGAGGCCGCAGATACTTCAAAGGTGGGACATAGCCGGTTGCTTAATACACGATGGTCATCGGGAAGGACTCTAGCCATACGACTTGACCAAGGTATTTCATATTGGCGCGTAGCCACCTTAAATGATCGGAGGGCCAGCGCCTTCAACCTGATGGGAGAAGACGTTGATGAGAAAGGTGCTCGTTTAGCGGAGCTGTCGGTGCCGATTGAAGGAGGGCGGTTGCCTACTCAAATATTCCTGAAGGTTCGATGAATTTTCGAATTGCAGACACCTTTACCGACAGCCTTTCCAAGTTGGCTGGGGAGGAACAGAAGGCCGTCAAGACAACGGCTTTCGATCTCCAGCTGAACCCCGCCAACCCGGGGATGAAGTTCCACAAACTGAGCGGGGCCAGGGATCCGAACTTCTGGTCGGTGCGGGTCAGCAGGGATCTCCGCGTTATCGTTCACCGCGCGCCCGATAGCCTGCTGCTGTGCTACGTCGATCACCATGACAAGGCCTACCAGTGGGCAGAGCGCCGTCGTCTGGAGACCCATCCCAAGACGGGGGCGGCGCAGCTCGTGGAGGTACGTGAGACCTTCGAGGAGATCAAGGTACCCAAGTACGTCGCCAGCGAAGAGGTGGTGGCATCCAAGCCGGCGCTGTTCGGCCACGTCTCCGATGAGGATCTCCTCGGTTACGGCGTGCCCGCTGATTGGCTGGAGGACATCCGCCAAGTTGACGAGGACGGCCTCCTTGCGCTCGCCGACCATCTCCCAGCCGAGGCCTCGGAGGCGTTGCTTGAGCTGGCCACCGGGAGTGTGCCGCAAACGATCGGCTTCCCCACTCAATCCATTGATCCTTTCGAGCATCCTGACGCCAGGCGGCGCTTTCGTGTCATGGCCGATGCCGACGAGCTGGCCCGGGCGCTTGATTATCCCTGGGAGAAATGGACCGTCTTTCTGCACCCAGCCCAGCGGGCAATGGTGGAGAAGGACTACAATGGCCCTGCGCGGGTATCGGGAACTGCAGGTACGGGTAAGACCATCGTGGCTCTGCACCGGGCGGTTCATCTCGCTCGGAACTCTCCTGACGCCAGGGTCCTGCTGACCACATTCTCCGGTCCCTTGGCCAACCTGCTCAGGATCAAACTGCGTCGTTTGATAGACCACGAGCCTCGCCTTAGTGAGCGTATCGAGGTCGAAGCCATAGACCGGGTCGGCGAGCGTCTCTACGCGTCACAGGTTGGGGCACTCAGGCTCGCCACCCGGGAGACGATTATTGAGATACTACGCGATGCCGTCGACACAGGGTCGGGTGCCGGGTTCAGCATGCGTTTTCTCCTTGGCGAATGGGAGGACGTTGTGGACGCCTGGCAGCTATCTTCCTGGGAGGCCTACCGCGATGTGCGCCGCCTTGGGCGCAAGACCCGTCTTCCCGAGCAGCAGCGTGCCGAGCTCTGGTCAATGTTCGAGCAGGTCTCCAAAAGGCTGGAATCGGCGGGACTGGTCACGCGAGCCAAGATGTTCAGCAGGCTGGCCGAGCACCTGGCCCGCCGCCGCCACCCCCTGTACGACTTTGCTGTGGTCGACGAGGCACAGGACATTGGCGTTCAACAGCTCCGGTTCCTTGCGGCCTTGGCCGGGGAGCGTGCCAACGGCTTATTCTTCGCGGGTGACCTCGGACAGCGCATCTTCCGTACGCCGTTTTCATGGAAGTCGCTGGGCGTGGAGATCCGTGGCCGCTCCCACGCCCTGCGAGTGAACTACCGCACCTCCCACCAGATTAGGGCCCAGGCCGACCGGCTTCTTGGCCCAGAGGTCGCAGACGTAGATGGCAACACCGACAATCGGCGGGACACCGTGTCGGTCTTCAACGGACCGCAACCCACGGTTCAAGTATTCAACAGCAGCGAGGAGGAGCAGGAGGCCGTCGCCACCTGGCTGAGTCTCCGGGTTGCCGAGGGCGTATTACCCCATGAGATTGGTGTTTTCGTTCGTTCCGGCGCCCAGCTTGGACACGCAAAGGCGGCCGTGGCCCGGGCGGGGATTTCCCACAACGTTCTGGATGAACGCCTGGCGGTCACCAATAGCCGCGCATCCATCGGCACGATGCACTTGGCAAAGGGGCTGGAATTTCGCGCCGTCGCAGTGATGGCCTGCGACGATGAGGTCCTGCCACTGCAGGAGCGCATTGAGTCCGTAGCCGATGATGCGGATCTGGAGGAGGTGTATGACACGGAACGGCATCTGCTCTACGTTGCCTGTACGCGTGCCAGGGATCAGCTCCTGGTAACGGCTGTCGAGCCGGCCTCTGAGTTCCTTGACGATCTCACTTACTGACTGGCCGGTGACGGCCTAAGCCTGTCTTCACTGGTAGCGACGATCAGCGATGGCCACCCTTATACCCACGCTCAACAGTTGCGTCGGCCGCATGCAGGCTGGCGAGAAGCGTTTTGCGTGGCGTCTGGGCAGCCACCTCGAGGATGACTACCTGTGCTGGTACGAGATACCGGTTGGCAAGCGGCAGCGCTACTCGGATTTCATCATCCTGCATCCCGCCCGCGGCCTGCTGTTGCTGGAGGTCAAGGACTGGAAGCTCGACACCATACATCGAATCGACTCCGCGACAGCCACTATCACCACCTCCAGCGGTCTGAAGACCGTCAGTAATCCCCTGCAGCAGGTTCGCCAGTGCGCCTACCTTCTCGTACAGCGGCTGGAGAGAGACCCGCAGCTGGTGGTCCAGGCGGGTCGGTATCAAGGTCGTCTCGCCTTCCCCTACGGCTATGGTGTGGTACTGAGCAACATCACCCGCCGTCAGTTCGAGTCCAGCGATCTTGGGGAGGTGCTGCCCGAGCATCAGACCCTCTGTCGGGATGAGATGACGGAGAGCGTCGATCCCGAGGCGTTCCAGACCCGCTTGTGGAACATGTTCAGCGTGCAGTTCCCGACGCCACTCACGCTGCCTCAGATCGACCGCATTCGTTGGCACCTGTTCCCCGAGGTACGAATCGACGGGGACGCGCAGGGCAACCTCTTTCCCAGCGAGCCCGGCACCGAGAGCGTTGAGGCGCTGGTGCCCGACATCGTCAAGGTGATGGACATGCAGCAGGAGCTGCTTTCCCGCAGTCTGGGGGAGGGGCACCGGGTGATACACGGGGTCTCGGGTTCGGGCAAGACACTGATCCTGGCCTACCGCTGCCTCTACCTCGCCAAGCTGATGCACAAGCCCATCCTGGTGCTCTGCTTCAACATCACCCTGGCGGCGCGCCTCCGGGACCTGATGGACGAGCGTGGGGTGGCCAACCGGGTCAACGTGTATCACTTTCATGACTGGTGCGGCGCGCAGCTACGGACCTATCACGTGGCCCGGCCAGCCCCCCGAGGGGACTACGTGGAAGAGCTGGTCCAGCGTGTTATCGCGGCGGTGGAGCGCGGCGCCATTCCGAGCGGGCAGTACGGCGCGGTTCTCATCGACGAAGGCCATGACTTCGAGCCCGACTGGCTGAAGCTCGCCACCGGGATGGTGGACCCTGAGACCAACTCGTTGCTGCTCCTGTACGACGACGCCCAGTCCATCTACTCGAAACGGTCACGCCTGGACTTCAGCCTGTCCAGCGTAGGCATCCACGCCCGTGGCCGCACCACGGTGCTCAAGCTCAACTACCGGAACACCGAGGAGATACTGCGTTTCGCCTACCACTTCGCCTGTCGCTACCTCAACCCTGGGGATGCCGACGACGACCATGTTCCGCTGGTCACCCCGGAGTCCGCGGGTCGCCACGGCCCCGCGCCTGTGGTCAGGGTATTCGAGAGCTTCGAGGCCGAGGCCCGCTATATCGCCAGTCTGTTCCGCCGTATTCGTGACGAGCAGGACTTACCCTGGTCGTCCATGTGCATCACCTACCGCAAGACCTGGATGGGCAAGGTACTGTCAGAGGCCCTGGCCAAGGCCGGGGTGCCCGTCCAGTGGCTGGGCTCCTCACAGGACAGGAAGCGCTTTCGTCCGCGGCAGGAGGACGTGAAGCTGATGACCATGCACAGCAGCAAGGGCCTGGAGTTCCCGCTCGTGGCCGTGGCGGGTGTCGGCTACATGTCGGATGAGGGAGAGGACGCGGCGGTAGAGGCCAAGCTCCTCTACGTGGCGATGACCCGCGCCATGGACAAGCTGCTGGTTACCAGCCACAGGGAAACGGAGTTTCTGCGGCAGCTGGTGAACGCCGAGGAGCCCGGGGCGGCACCGAAGGCGGAGGTTACGAATCCCACTTGAGGCATTGCTCAGGGATACAGCCATCTGGTGCACCAACCCGCTCAAACGGCCTAAACGAACACAAATGCCAGGTGGCCAACAGCCCAATAAAGTACTGTTTGTAGGGAGCTTCGTATTCCTGCGTTTGTGCCTGCTTCAGCCCAAGGGAGACTTCAAAGCCGGAGATTGACATCACCTTGAGCGTATAGCTCTCGCGCGAGCAATGGCGTGAAGCCCGAACAGTTCTTGAAGAGCTTCCAGCGTGAACCAGATTGTGAACGCCGTCTCTTGTTTCCCTGACCCCACCTTGCTAACATTCCTATCAGCGCCGATTTGAGCCGACAGCTTGCGGGCGCTTTATAAATGCAGCTAAAGCGGAAGACACCCGTTCTGGCTGCGCCGAACGGGTTTTTTTGTGCCGCCGATTTGAAGCGACAGCTTGCAGGGGCGGGATAACAAGTACTTGCTAAAGCGTCAGCGGTCCGACTTCTCCCCCGGGCCCGCTTGCGCGGGTATCTGACCGGGGAGTCCAAGGAGTCGAACCATGCCTGAGTTTGCCGTCGGTGACCTCGTCATCCTCCAATACCCCGACCATTACTTCCGTTACGACGGCGTCCACGCCCACGTTATAGCGCTCCTTGACCACGGCGCGGAGTACTGGGTCCATGTGTTGGGCGGGCCGATGTTCCGCTGTGAGCCCCACCAGTTGCGCCGGCCGGACTTCGATGAGGAGGAGACCTCATGCGACGTGGCGATGGTGAGCGCGTGAGAGAGAAAGCCATGTCCAGTCAATTCGATGTCATCGACCACGCCATCATCAGCGATTACCTGGAGGTGGCGCGCCCGCCGGGGGCCGCGGACATCGACCTCGGGTTGCACCTTTTCTCTCGGACCGAGCGTCGGAGCGACCTGCTGGGTGGCGAGGAGAATCCGCTGGAGTGGAGGTTCGATGACTTGAGCATCAGCAACGCCGTCGCCCGCCTCGTTCTCGCGCCGGTGGTGGACCAGGTGCAGGCGGTGGTGCCATACGAGAGACGTGTGGAACGGATGCGCCCGTCGCCAGTGGTCTCGCAGTTCCTGTTGGCGGTGCGTTGGCATGACAGCGGTCCCAATCCCTCGCTGGAGGGCTACACCCTGGGCTACCTGCCGGAGTACGAACAGTACGTCCTGGTGGCCTCCCACGAGGGGGGCTTCTGGTACGGGTACAGTGACCGAGCGGTGGCCGCCATGCCGGCGGACCGGCCGGCCCCCGAGGCGGCCGAGGCCCTACTGGTCGAGTGGTGGACGGTCCGGGTGAAGGATCAGCCATGGGAGGCGTTCTGGGCAGCCGGCACCGTCGATGAGGTCCAGGCGCTGGCTTGGGCATCCCGGGTGTGGGGACCCGAGCTGGTTGAGGCTGTCACCCGGGACCCGCGCCAACCCGGGCCCCGGCCGGACCGGGAGCGCAGCGTGGCGGACAACGTCACGCCCCTCCCGGGCGCCGGAAGATACCGAGTCTTCAAGGGCACCGCCGCGTTTGCCAGTACCTGCTTCATGGAACTTCGCCCCGGGCGCGGAGACGGGACCTACTGGCACGAGAGCGCCCTTTACGTCGCCGAGGAGGACTTTCACATTGCCGACTTCGCCGTGAGGCGGCACCTGCGGAGCTACGACGAGTACAACACGGACAACAACCTGCCCAAGGTCCTGGGCCTGCGCGTGGCGGCCGACTGGGAGGCCGCGGCAGGGGCGCTGGAGGAGGGCTCGGCCGTGGCCCGGATGTACCGCGACCTGGCCGCCGGGCTACGGGAGATGTACGAAGACGAAGAGTGGATCTGCATCATCGGGATTTGACTTTCTACAAGGAGGAACGCAATGGAAATCATGTTTCCAGAATCGGATATCCATGGGCTCGGGACGTCGCTTGGAGATTGGCGGTTCGCCATACCACCTTCCGATGTCCCCGTGGACACTGAACTTGATTACTGGCTGGGGCAGTCCCAGGACGGCCGCGTCTGGGGCTTGGCCGCCACACCAAGCGGTGTAGAGGAGGGCGATTATCCACAGCCGGAGGTGCTGCTCCTGCTGCTTGACCCACCGAAGCACCAGCCGGGGGCCATCTCCAGCATTCTGTTCAGGGTGTGCTTCGCGGGGAAGGAGGAGTCCGTGGAGGACATCCTCTGCAGCGCGCCGTTCAAGTCGTACCGTTCGGTCCGGGATTTTCTCCCGGGCCTGCCGGCGTCCTGGCTGGATTTGCCCGCGACCTTGTCCATCCGGTTCGAGGTGTCGGAAAACGGTGGGGTCGGCCCCGATACCTTCGAGGAGTACTACCGCAATTCATTGGCGGGGGCCATGCGTGTGCTGACCGAGGAGCGGTTATGGGGCGTCCTGGTCGGCTACTCCCTGTCGGTGCAGGAGGTGGTGCCGTTTATGGGCTGGAACGTGGACTGGCCCCTCTCCCGGAGGGGCAGGGACAGGCCGACTCGCCGGGAGAAGGAACAGGGAGTGGCACCCTGGGAGCGCGAGGACAACAGCACGCTGTTCACCGTCTACCAGGTTACGCGCCGCGTCGGTTATGGGCTTCAACCGCACTGCTGCGCCGACACCTCGCTGCGTCTTGAGGTGGGCGGGCGCACGCCTGAGGAGGCCATCGAGAACTGGCACCAGTGCGCACGGCTGCTGAGGCGAGTGAAGAGGGGGCTCGGGTAAAAGAATTGGTTGCAATTCTCTATTAGATCTTAATAGGGAATTGATCCCTATTCGGGCTGCCCCAGCGAGGCGATCTGACATGCATGACCCACGGATAACATGAGTTAAGCGCCGCCGTTCAAGCTACGCTCGAGCGGGCCGATATGTCGGGATACATCAAGGAGGGCGCTTGGCGCCCAGGGAGATAACAGTGATTCGTTATGGCGCAGTCGCGCTTGTCATGCTTGCCACGCCGGTTAGCGGAGCGGTCTTCAAGTGTCAGGGCCCTGATGGCGCCCTGACCTTCTCAGACAGACCCTGCCCGACAGCGGCAGCCTCCGAGTCCGTCGATGTGCGCCCCAACGTGATTGATAACTCCGGGCTACGCCGGGAGTCCGCGGCCATTGAGCGACGGGAAGCTGTGGAACGCTACAAGGTCGGCACGAGAGCAAAGTCCACCTCGCCCACCTCACCACCTGCGAAGTCCCTGGCCTGCGAGCAGGCGGTGAGGAGCTATGATCTCCAGCAGCGCTCACTCAAGCGCGATCCAGGACGTATCAGGGCGAAGCGGGAGGCGATGCACGCGCTGTGCGGCACCCCTCTCGTGGTTGGCCCAACGAAGAGCGCCAAGCCATCCATGAGCCAGCCGGCAGCACCACAGAATCTGCACGACCCTCATACTGGTAAGATCATGCCCCGTACCGGTTCCGGTTACACCGACCCGGCGACCGGCACCTTCTATCAGGGGGTGGCTGGTGGTGTCGTCAACACCCGGACCGGGCGGTTCATTCCGACGAACTGAATCTTACCCATGAACTCCAATAGCATCTACGTGGTCTCCCCGACCGGCCTGCAGCGCCTGACCCAGGCCCCGTTCGCTTCTGAGGATGACTTCCAGGCCCTCCTCGAGCGGTACCCCGACCTCCTCCCCGGCGACCAGATCTCGCCGGACAAGCCCTGCAAGTGGCTGCTCGTCGCCCGTGAGGCGGGTATCGCCGACAGCGGAGAGGGCGGCGACCGGTGGTCCGTCGACCATCTCTTCGTGGACCAGGAAGGGATACCCACCTTCGTCGAGGTCAAGCGCGGCACGGACACCCGCGTACGACGCGAGGTCGTAGGCCAGATCCTCGAGTATGCCGCCAACGCCACTGCCTACTGGCCGGAAGCTACGCTCTCCGATGCGTTCGCAGAGACGGCAAGTGCTGGAGGGGACGACCCGGACAGGGTCCTTGCTGAGTTCCTCGGCGAGAAAGAGTCGGCTGAGGCCTTCTGGGACCGTGTCTGGACCAATCTCCGTGCGGGCAAGGTTCGCCTGCTCATCGTTGCTGACCGGGTGCCGGACAACCTCCAGGTCATCGTGGAGTTTCTGAACAACCAGATGTCACCCGCGGAGGTGCTCGCGGTGGAGCTGCAGCACTTCTCCGGAAATGAGATCCGCACGCTGGTGCCGCGAGTGGTGGGCAGGACGGCCCAGGCGGAGGCCAAGAAGAAGCCGCGGCCGCGGGGGAGGGCATGGGACCGGGAGAGCCTGCTGGAGGTTCTGACCAAGCGCCGCCCCGACCAGGTGAGTATCGCCACCGAGGTGCTGGACTGGGCCGAGGTGCATCCACGTATCACCCTCCGCTTTGGTCGGGGTGCTACCACGCCGACCATCAGCTTCGACGTCCACGCCGGGGAGGCGCGCTGCGCCGCGCTCTATGTTGCGGTCGCCGATGACGGCTTGGCTGGGAATATCCAGTTTGGATTACTCAAGACGTTTCCACCCTTCCAGTCAGTGGAGGAAAGGCGGGCAGTGGCCGAGCGGTTTCTCGAAATTTATCCCGGGCTGGATACCAGCAACCTCGACCGCTACCCCATTCTGAGACTCGAGGGGCTCGCGGAGCCTGGTGTAATGGCTATCCTTAAGGAGACGATGGAGTGGATTGCGGAGAAGTTGAACGACCCAGTCGACCCGACGGAACCCGATTCTCGGGAACAAACACGACCATGAGGAGGTTTGAGGAAATGGCAAAGTCACTAACACCGCGGGCGGCAAACGGTCCGCAGGATTGGAAGAGAATGCCGGGATACCTTTTTGACTCCCCAGGCGCAACCGGGAACAGACCACGGTTTTTGTACGATTAATGCATAACCGGACCGGTGCCCGGGTGCGGCGAAGGCCCAGACGCGGGCGTTCAGGTGCGCACGGCTGAAAGCATCCGGCTGGGAGTCAGGACCAAAAGGGGAAGTACCTTCGAGCAACGGTGGACAGCCGAGACAGGAGAAACCGTGGTCTGTCCTCTATTTACCCACTTGCGGGGTGTGCCGGCTGGGATTGGGGCAACTCCCTGTCGAAATAGTACCCGAGCCGGATCTTCGCGCTGACGTGGCGGGCCAGTTGGCCCCGGCGCGACTTCCTGGAGAGGAAGAGTTCGCCTACCGTTGGTGGCCGAGATTCGTCCAGGAGGCTCTTCGCGGAATCCTGTGGGTGAAAAACCGTGGTCTTGCGGCATTTCACCCCTATAATTCCAGTGTTTCCCCACTTTATGGCGGGTTCGGAAACCTGCTCCGTTTTGATTGGTCGAGTCTCCAAGACCGCGGCGGCGGGTTCGACGCCGTCGGAGAGCCGGGCCCAACCCAACGGAAGGGCCCGGCGTCGGCGTTACAGCAGGTCGTCGCGGATCGCCTCGATGCCGGCTGCGGCGCACTCGTCGTCGATCGTGCCGCTGGGGGCGCCGGAGATCCCGATGCCGCCCACGATGCGGCCTGCGGCCATGATCTTCTTGCCACCGCCGAGGATGCTGACTCCGGGCAGGTGCTGGATACCGTAGCCAGGTTCGCCGGGTTGCGTCATATCGCGCAACTCCAAGGTATCGGTGCGGAAACTGACGGCAGTCCACGCCTTGCTGGTGGCGGTATCGATCGAGTGCGGCCCGGCAAAGCGATCGCGCTTCAGCGCCTGAGTGGTGCCGTTGCGATCGACGACGACTGCCGTGACCTGCGCCTCGCGATCGCGACAGGCATCCACGGCTGCCTGCACGGCCTTGACAGCGACCTCGGGGAGGAGCGTCGGGGTGTTGAAGGTGCCATCGGTAGCCTGTACGGGATTCACGGTCAGCGCCAACGCTGAACCGACGAAAAGGGCCTTGAAAGTGGTTTTCATCGTAATCTCCAGATGGTCGAGGACTGTACGGTTCCTGATATGGAGCGCATCGCAACGATCTGTGCCAAACGGTTTTCTTTTTGGCGCAGATATTGGCCGAAGACGAAGATCCCATGGACCGCGTCGCGATCCATGGGATCTATAGACCACGGCCTTTCCGTAAGCAAGTCAAACAGGCGATGGGACGCCTGGCGGTCGCGGGCGCTATCACCGGAAGCCCCATGGCCGGTCGGAAGGTCTCGTCGGCTGCCGACGGGTGGGCGCTCTTGCGATGGGCGCGGCAGAAGGCCGGCCGCACCGGCGCATTGAGGTGGGCACGGGCGCTCGATGAATGGACTTCCTGCTGCCGGCAAGATTGGGCCAGGCCGTACCCGAGATCATCGCGCGACAGGCCGCGTCGCGTTCGGGACAGGGACCCTGTCAGGCCCTGCACTGGTGGCTGCGTACGTTGACGCGGTTATTGGCGAGTATGACGCCGAATCCCAACTGCGCGGCCAGCAGCTCCGTGATGGGGTGTAGATGGCTAACGAATAAGGATAGATCGCGCGTAGCCGCGATCTTATCCTGGTGTTGGACGAGCCCGCGGTTTGAGCGCTGCAGCACTTTATACAAACCAAATTTCTAGATTTTGCGGCAGGTAAGGGCTTCGACGATGAGCGTGCGAATGCCTCATGTCCGATGGTAGTCTGACTCCATGTGCACCCGCTACATCACGCCGAACCAAAGAGCGATTGAGAGCTACCTCTCGCACGTGCTGCCGTGGTGGCGACAGAGCTTCGATATCCGGATCACCAACTTGGTTCCAGTGGTGCGGGCCGCTGCGGACGGTGAGCGGGCCCTTGAGCAGATGTACTGGACGCTCCTGCCGCCGAAGTCTGACAAGAAGACGTGGCGCATGCCGACGTGGAATCTGAGGGGCGAACGGCTCGAGGAGAGCCGGATGTACGCTGCGCCCTTTAAGTCGAGGCGCTGCGTGTTGCCGGCAGCCGGATTCTACGAGTGGCCCGAGGTCAACGGCGAGAAGCAGCGGCACTGCATTCGCGCGGCGGACGGCGGCATGTTCCTCTTCGCAGGTCTGTGGAACCCATGGGCATCGAAGGACGGGACCGACGAAGGCGCCACCGTGGGCATCATCACGACCGACGCCAACGAGTTCATGAGGCCGCTCCACAACACAGGTAAGAACCCGTATCGCATGCCGGTTATCCTCGACCCGCAGTTGGGGGACACTTGGATGTTCGGCGAGGTTGAGGATGCCAGAGAACTCGTTGGGCCGTGTCCGAACGAGTGGCTGCAGGCCTACCCCGTACCGCGCAATCTGGGGAACGAGCCTGCGCAGATGAAGCGAGTCGGAGATGTGCTTCGTCCCGGAAGGAGTGCGTAGAAACTACGTTGAACTAAACCGCTCTGCGGTAGCTCCCCTTCGATAGACGCCGGCGGTTCTTCCGTCGTCAACACTCTCAGTTGACCCGATGTGGGTCTGACGGAGAGGAGAGACGACGATGACACGCTTGCGGCAGCAGATGATTGATGCCATGCGTCAACGTGGCTTTTCAGTGCGTACCCATCAGAGTTACCTGGCAGCGGTTACCGCCCTGGCGCGGTACTACGGGCGTTCGCCGAGTCAGTTGAGCGCCGAAGAGCTGGAGGCCTGGTTCAGGTATCTGGCCGTCGTTCGATGTGTCCTTCGTGGTGCCGAAGCGGGCCCAACGGATCCCCGAGTTGCTGAACCGCGATGAGGTAGGGCGGATCCTGAACGCCTGTACCAACCCCAAGCACCGGATGCTGCTTCAGACCTGCTACGGCTGCGGCCTGCGGGTGAGCGAGGTGGTGCGAGTGCGGGTGCGTGATATCGATGGCGAACGCGGGCTGCTGCGCATCGAGCAGGGCAAGGGGGCGAAGGACCGGCTGGTCACCCTTTCGCCCGGCCTGCTTCACGCGCTGCGCCGTTACTGGGCGGTTTACCGCCCCCCCACGTGGCTCTTTCCCAGCGGAAGCGATACGACGACCCCTCTCAGTATCGCCAGCGCCCAGCGGGTGTTCCGTCGCGCCAAGAACCGGGCCAGAGTGGAGAAGATCGGCGGCATCCACAGCCTGCGTCACGCCTATGCGACCCATCAACTGGAGAGCGGCCTGCCGGTGCATCGGCTGCAACGCCTGCTCGGCCACGGCAACCTGCAATCGACGATGCGCTACGTGCATTGGGTACCCGAGCAGCGCGGCGCTGCGCAGGGGGTGTCCGATCTGATCGCGGGACTGGGGGTGGGTCATGACTGAGGCGGCCACTGTGCAAGGGATTCTGAACCGCTTCCTGCGCGCTGACACGCTGGATTACCAGCGGCGCAAGGTCTGTGGCCATCTGCAGGCCTGCCGAACCGAGGCGATGGGCGGGGTGCGGCTGCGCTGCGGCGCGTGCGGTGACGAAGAGGTTTGGTATCACGGTTGCCGCGACCGGCACTGCCCGCAGTGCCAGGGACGGGCGACCCGCCAATGGGCCGCGCGTCAGCAGGGGCACATCCTGCCGGTGACCTATTACCATCTGGTCTTCACCCTGCCACATACCCTCAACGGCTGGGTGGCACTGCACCCGGAGGTGATCTACCGCCTGCTCTTTCAGGCGGCCTGGTCCACCCTCAAGGCGTTCGGCCAGGATCCCAAGCGTCTGGGCGGTGAGATGGGCATGAGCGCAGTACTGCACACCTGGGGCCAGAACCTGAGCCGCCATGTGCACCTGCATTGCCTGGTGCCCGGCGGAGCCCTGGGTAGCGACGGCCAGTGGCGGGCGGCGAAGAGCACCTACCTGTTTCCCGTCAAGGCGCTCTCGCGGCACTTCCGAGGGCGGATGGTGACACAGTTGCGCCAGGCCGCGACCCAGGGCGAACTGCACCGTGTCACGCGCGACGGCGAGGTCGATGCCGTACTCGACGCCTTGATGGCCGTTGACTGGGTGGTCTACACCAAGCACTGTCTCGACCATACCGCCACCGTCGTCGACTACTTGGCCCGTTACACCCACCGCATCGCGATCACCCCAGCGCGGATCCTCGCGGTCGACGACGAACGGGTGACCATCCCCTACAAGGATTACCGCGACCGTGACCGGCATAAGACATTGTCTCTGGAGGGCGAAGAGTTCGTGCGCCGCTTCCTGATGCATGTCCTGCCGAAAGGGCTGATGCGCATTCGCCACTTCGGTTTTCTGGCCAACCGCGGCCGCAGGGAGAAGCTCGCCCGGATCCGTGAGGCCCTGGCCGCCCCCGTCCCACCGGAGAAGGACGATGGCACCGCACACCACGACGGTGTCGACTATGCCTGCCCGCAGTGCCGGACCGGGCGACTGCACGTGATCGCGCAGATTGCGCCCGGTCGGTCCCTCTGGAGACCGCCCGACACGCAACACTGAGGCCGTAGAACAGGATAAAGGCCTGCGGTCTTAACCGAGGTGGGACGGCCCCGCAGCGGGGCCGCGGTTGCGCTCGTCCGGACATTGGATTTTGCCGAGAAATGGCGAGAGAATGACCACCAATCGCACGTCGCAGGGACCGAAGACATGGATGGATGAAGACACCTCACCGGGCACGACCACCGCTCCCATCCGCGCCACCCCCGCGCAATACATTTCCCAATAGATCATTCCGTGCCGGTCTGGTGGGCGGCTTGTCCCAGCAGACATCTCTCCGCCATGCCAAAGATGGCGGAGAAACGCCCGTAAGTTACGGGACTGAATGTGGAAGCCTTGGAGGGTACGTGCCGCCAACTCAAGAGTCCCGAGTTCTCGGCGGTTATTGCTCCCCGTGCTGACCCTCGAGCTCGTCGAGCCAGTCTTCGGTGAGCGCATCGAGCTCGTCTAGTTGTTCCTGGGAGTAATCTTCCGGGGCGTAGTGCTCGAGCCAGGAGATCAGGAAGCTCGTAATACGCTCACGAGGGAAGTCCGGATACGCCTTCTGTATGCATTCGATGGACTGATCGAAGCTGAGGCGTTGGGCCTCGGGCCAGATGATCTCGCGTCGTCCGGGATCGAGCTGCACGCCGTCCATGAGCGCCCAGAGAGCGTCTGAGACTTCGATGGAGCGCTGGCCCTGGGGCGAGCCCATGTAGTCGAGTAGCCCGCCGACGAAGGGATGCTTCTCACTCATGTCGATAGCATAACACTGGCGGACGTTCGATCATCAGGTACGCAAGGCGCTGCCCCGAGTCATCGACGTCGTTTGACACCCTAGCTGAATGAGGCTAGTCTGCTGGTCGTCACGGACACGGATCGGCAGCGATGGGTAGCTACTTCGGATCGAAGGCGACGTCGGGCTTGTGCCAGGCGATCATCGCCCTGATGCCGCCCCACGACACCTACATCGAGAGCCACCTCGGCGGCGGGGCGATCATGCAGCGCAAGCTGCCGGCGCTCGTCAACATCGGCATCGACCGCAATCGGCGAGCGCTCGCGAAGTTCGAGTGCCCCTATCCGGTCGAGCTGGTGCATGGCTGCGCGCACCGATTCCTGGCCGAGTATGCGTATCGGGGGCGAGAGCTCATCTACAGCGACCCGCCCTATCTGCAGCCGACCCGCCGCGGCGAGCGCCGATACCGTTTCGACTACGAAGAGCACGACCACGTGGCGTTGCTCGAGCTGCTCAAGCGCCTGCCCTGTCACGTGATCCTCTCCGGCTACCCCTCGGCGCTCTACGACGAGCGGCTGGCCGGGTGGCGCAGCCTCGAGCTTCAGGTGATGAACCAGGCGGGCGTCGTCACCGAGAAGCTGTGGTTCAACTTCAGCGTCGATCGCCTGCACTGGGCGCGCTATGCGGGCAAGAACTTCACGGACCGCCAACGCATCAAGCGTAAGGCGGTGAGCTGGGCCCGCCGCTACGAGGCCATGCCGCCCGCCGAGCGCCTGGCGGTGCTCGCGGCCGTGATGGCCGTGGAAGTCCAGGAGCCCGAGCCCGGCATGCCTTCTCCATAACCGGCCCCGCGCGGCGGGCCAAATCACCGTTTCATTCTCTTCATGGGAGGTGGACGATGTCGCTATGGGAGTCCTGGTGGAAAGCAATCTGGCTGCTGCGTCCGGCGTTCTCGCGCCTGCGCACCTTCCTGTGGTTCGCCACCGCCGTGGCCGGTCTCACCGTGCGAGGCGATCTTTTAGGCGTGACCAGCCTCGTGCGGGCGCTCGCCCTCAAGCCCCGCTTCTACGACAACCTGCTGGATTCGTTCCACAGCCGCGCCATCAAGCTCGAGCGGCTCGCGGCGCTGTGGACCCAAGCCGTGCTGCGGCTCTTTCCCGCGCCGCTGCTCGTCAACGGCCGCCGCGTCATGGTCGGGGACGGAATCAAAGTCCCCAAGCGCGGCAAGAAGATGCCCGCCGTGAAGCTATTGCATCAGCAGTCCGACGCCAACACCAAGCCCGAATACATCATGGGACACTCCCTTCAGGCGGTGAGCCTGCTGGTTGAGGCCGACCAAAGCGTCTTCGCTGTCCCCCTCGCCGTGCGCATCCACGAGGGCCTCGTCTTCTCCAATCGCGACCGGCGCACCCTGCTCGACAAGATGCTCGCCCTGATTCAGACCGTGGCGATCACGGAACCCTTCTACTACGTTGCCGATGCCTACTACGCCGCCGGCAAGATGGTTCGCGGCCTCATCGCCGAGGGCAACCATCTCGTCACCCGCGTCCGATCCAATGCCGTCGCTTACACCCCCTATCGCCAGCGCGGCCCGAGGAAAAGAGGCCGGCCGAGACGCTACGGGAAGAAGCTCAAGCTCAGGTCACTGCTGAACGACACGAACGACTTCCAATCCGGGCCAAGCCCCGTCTACGGCGAGGACAACGTCACGATTCGGTACCAGGTCCGAGACCTGCTCTGGCGGCCCGCCGGACAGCTCGTGCGCTTCGTCGCCGTCATCCACCCGACCAGAGGCTCTTGCCTGCTGATGTGCACCGACGTCGCCCTGGACGCCGTCGAGATCATTCGCCTCTACGGCCTGCGCTTCAAGATCGAGCACAGCTTCAAGCAGGCCGTCCGACAGATCGGCACCTTCGCCTATCACTTCTGGATGCAGGACATGAAGCCGCTCAAACGCCGCAACGGCAATCAATACCTGCACCGGGAAACGCTCAGGTATCGCGAGAACGTCAAACGCAAGATCCACGCCTACCACGTCTTCATGCAGGCCGGCGTCGTCGCTCAAGGCTTGCTTCAGTATCTGTCGGTGGTTTTCCCGCAGCTCATCTGGCAATCCTTCGGCTCGTGGCTGCGGACGATCCGACCCGGTATTCCCCCGTCGGAGCTCGTCGTCACTCATGCGCTACGCAACACGCTGCCGGAATTTCTCTTGAGTTCCGCCAAAACCCATTCCCTGGCAAAATTCATCACCGAACGGCAGGACACTGAAAGAATCAGCATGTTCCGCCTCGCGTCCTGACGAGAAGTCGGGACTCATGAGCGTTGTAGATATCCCCCTGTATGACAATCCCTTTGGGGGTGTTACAGATGACCTTGACCGTATCCGTCGCGGCCGTGAATGGCTGGCCGCACAGATTGCAATTGAAGAGTTGAGGGAGGAAGGGCTTTGGTCAGACCTGAATGATCGCGCGATCGAGCTGGCGCCCTATTTCACGGCGGCAGAGCACTCAGCCCAACAGGACTCGCGTACCCTTCAACGCTATGAGAAGGCTTTTAAGCTGGGTGATCTTAATCTACTGTCCTGCTCGACCACTATGGAGATGGGTATTGATATCGGCGGCATTAGCCAAGTCGCAATGAACAATGTGCCGCCGCACCCGGCAAATTATCTACAAAGGGTGGGGCGTGCGGGAAGGAGAAATGAAGCCCGTTCTGTCTCAATGACGCTTTGCAAGTCGAACCCCCATGACCAGGCGGTATTTTCCAACAGCAGGTGGGCCTTCGACACATCTCTGGCCGTACCTGGCGTTTCGCTTGACAGCTCCGCCATTGTTCAGCGGCATGCGCAGTCTATGATGTTATCCCATTTCCTTTCGAAGATTCTCGTGGCGAGTGGTCAAGAGCAAACGAGCCTGACATGTGGGATGTTTTACCTTGGAGAAGATCCCTTGGCAGTCCGATTCTCGTCCTGGTGCCGGGGGTTCTCTCGCAAGACCCATGCGAGCCTCGCCGATGGTCTGGAGAGGCTAGTGAAGAGCACAATCTACGAAGGTTGGGATCTTTCTCGGATAACCAACGAAGCCGCCAGAAGGATGGATGAACTTGCGCAACGTTGGCGTTTAGAATGGCAGCATCTCGACAAGACAGAGGGGGAGGTGCTGCAATCGCTCGGCGAGAAATCTCCAGCGGCTCGTGCGGTGGCTTTTCACAAGGCTCGCATGACAGGGGAGTATTTGCTACGTGAAGCCGCGAGCCACGGTTTTTTACCGGGTTATGGATTTCCCACTCATATCGCTCATTTTGACAATCTGACCCGTGGTCAGTTTGTGCGTAGTGTCCAAAGGGAAGGTCAAGGGCGTGAGGATAATCGGTATCGGCGTCGCGAAATGGCGAACCGCGACTTGACGACGGCGCTCCGGGATTATGCTCCTGGCTCCGAGGTCGTGATGGATGGTCTGGTCTACCGCTCCGCGGGCGTGACCCTGAACTGGCATATTCCTGCTGATAATATGGAGGCGCGGGAAGTCCAGGATATTCGCCACGCTTGGCGTTGCAAATATTGTGGCGCAAGCGGCTCAACGCATAGCTGGGCGGCAGCCCACCAGTGCGCGGAATGTGGTGCGGCGATTGCCGTAGAAAATATCCGCGAGTTTCTTGAGCCTGCCGGATTCGCCGTGGACTTCCATAAGGAGCCAAGCAATGACATTAGCACTCAACATTTCGTACCCGTCGAACGGCCCTGGATAGATGCGGATGGCAATTGGATCTACCTAGCCAACCCCGATAGAGGACGTTTTAGGGTTTCAGCACGGGGTCATATCTTTCATCAATCCCGTGGCGTAAATGGAACTGGATATGCCCTTTGCCTGGAATGTGGCCGTGCGGAACCTATGTCTGCGGAAGGGAAGCTTCCCGCGATTTTTACCAAAGCACATCATAAGCTTAGGAGGACCCGAAAGGATAATTACTACTGTCCTGGGAGCGATAACGACTGGAAAGCTAGAACGGGCATCACACTTGGTCACGAAGTATGGACAGATGTTCTGGAACTGCAGTTCAAGACGATATATGGCACTTGGCTAAACGACGAAACGGTTGCCCTAACGCTGTCTGTCGCTGTCCGGGGTGCGCTAGCCGATTTGTTGGGTGTTCAAGCCTCTGAGCTTGACTGTGACATCAAGCCCGCCCGTCCAGAACCGGGGGCGCATTGCCAGTCGATTCTGGTTTTTGATCGGTATGCGGCCGGATACGCCGCGAGCGCTGAAAAGCACTTGGATAGCTTGTTCCACATTGCTCGTCGGCGACTCGACTGTCCTGCTCACTGTGATAGTGCCTGCCCGCACTGCATCCTGGACTTCGATCAGCGCTTTGCCGCTGATCGCCTCAACCGACATGCTGCGCTGGAACTGCTGACAGACGAGTGGCTGACCAGCCTTCAACTCCCGGAGCGGCTGGCGTATTTCGGAGCGGCGTCCCAAGCGGACTGCCAGCGTCTACCAGAAGCGCTCTGGAGCACAGTCGCAAGGCAGGGTGTTCGTGGTCTTCGAGTGTTTACGGGCGGCTGTCCTGAGGCGTGGGATATCGGGCCATCGCCATTGAGGGAGATGATATACAGGCTGGCGGCGCAGGAGATAGCCGTAGAGATAATGATCCCAGGTAATTTGATTGGAGATATAGAAGAGGCCGACCGGTATTTGCTGGCGAGTCTTGCAGATCATCCGCGCGTGACGTTAAAAAAGGTACCGGCAGTGCCAAGGGCGGGGGATGGATGGCTCGTAGCCGAAGTCTTTGGGAAAAGTCCAATGACATGGGCGTTTGAAAAAGAAGAAGCGCTAGTTTTTGGCCCCGCATGGGGTACCTTTGAAGGTGTGCTGGTGAAGGCCGCCATCCCCGCGCCTGTCGCGCATCCGGATAAGGAATTCTCTCCAGAGGCTCAGGGATCCCCTCATTTTTTAATCTCAAAAATGACTTGCAACTTATTGATCTGAAGATCATTGTTTGAGTCCTCACAATCACCATGAGGACCGACGATGAAGGCAGCACAGGCGCTTCGGCAGGATGACATCATCGAGTTCATTGATACGCTTTTCGACGGCGACTTGCACGCCAAGCGCGTGTTGTCGCTGGCGAACGCGGCCTGGGGGGTGCTGACCAGCGCTTCGCTGGCAGTGCACGCCATCGGTCAGGGTTTGGCGCATGCCCAGGGGACGCTGAGCAAGCATGGTGTGAAGCAGGTGGACCGGCTGCTGAGCAATCGCGGCATCAAACTCGCTAGGTTCTTTGCGTGCTGGGTGCCCTATGTTATCGGCGCACGTACCAAGGTGGTGGTGGCGCTGGACTGGACGAGCTTTGCCAATGACGGGCACGAGACGCTGGTGCTGTCGATGCTGACCCGTCATGGTCGTGCCACACCGCTGCTGTGGCAGACGGTGGAGGCCGCCACCCTCAAGGGCCGGCAGACGGATTACGAGGATGCGCTGCTGTGTCGGCTCTATGAGGTACTGCCCGCGGGGGTGGCGGTGACGATCGTGGCCGACCGGGGCTTTGCGGACTGCAAGTTGTTGAAGCTGCTGAGCGAGGAGTTGGGTTTCGGCTATGTGGTGCGGTTGCGCAGTCAGTATTACATCACCAACGCCAAGGGCGAGCGGCGTAAAGCAGCGAAGTGGGTGGGTACCCATGGCCGGGCGCGCACGTTGCGCGATGCGACGCTGACCGACTCCCAGGCTCTGCCCGTGGCCACGGTCGTGTGTGTGCAGGCCAAGGACATGAAGGAGCCGTGGTGCCTGGCTGCCAGTGACCGCGAGGCGAAGGCGAAGACGCTCATCGGCTACTACGCCAAGCGCTGGGGGATTGAGACGAGCTTCCGCGACATCAAGGATCTGCGCTTCGGCATGGGGATGTCCTCGCTGCGGATCAGTCGCCCGGAGCGCCGCGACCGGTTGTTGCTGATCAGTGCA
Source organism: Gammaproteobacteria bacterium (assembly GCA_034522055.1). NCBI lineage: Bacteria > Pseudomonadati > Pseudomonadota > Gammaproteobacteria > Gammaproteobacteria bacterium. The sequence continues at coordinate 2,825,680 of JAXHLS010000002.1, read as the reverse complement.
CTGGCCATCGCCTTGCTGTCGCTGCTCGGTGCCGCGGGAGAGGCGTTGGGCTACGATCGCTGGCTGAAGGCAAATACCGTCAAGCGGCGCACCCACTCGCTGTTTCGCCAGGGACTGATGCTCTACGAACATATTCCGAATTGGCCTGAGGAGCGATTGCGCCCGTTATTCGAGAAGTTCACCGAACTCCTCCACGAACAACGCGTGTTCCGCGATGCCTTCGGCATTATTTGAGTTAAAAATGAGGGGATGCCTAAGCTCCAGAGGAGATTCGTCCGCCGACATTGAGCGAGGGTGATAAGGAGATCGAAGTTCACCACGAGCTGGATGGCCCATTGCAGGGATTGGGCGAACGTTTCTGGACACGCCTGTCCGCTGATCACCAAGCGAGCCAGATTCTGTTAAATGATGAGGAACAGGATCTACTCGTGAGTCCCGACTTCTCGTCAGGACGCGAGTCGGAACATGCTGATTCTTTCAGTGTCCTGCCGTTCGGTGATGAATTTTGCCAGGGAATGGGTTTTGGCGGAACTCAAGAGAAATTCCGGCAGCGTGTTGCGTAGCGCATGAGTGACGACGAGTTCCGACGGGGGAATACCGGGTCGGATCGTCCGCAGCCACGAGCCGAAGGATTTCCAGATGAGCTGCGGGAAAACCACCGACAGATACTGAAGCAAGCCTTGAGCGACGACGCCGGCCTGCATGAAGACGTGGTAGGCGTGGATCTTGCGTTTGACGTTCTCGCGATACCTGCGCGTTTCCCGGTGCAGGTATTGATTGCCCTTGCGGCGTTTGAGCGGCTTCATGTCCTGCATCCAGAAGTGATAGGCGAAGGTGCCGATCTGTCGGACGGCCTGCTTGAAGCTGTGCTCGATCTTGAAGCGCAGGCCGTAGAGGCGAATGATCTCGACGGCGTCCAGGGCGACGTCGGTGCACATCAGCAGGGAAGAGCCTCTGGTCGGGTGGATGACGGCGACGAAGCGCACGAGCTGTCCGGCGGGCCGCCAGAGCAGGTCTCGGACCTGGTACCGAATCGTGACGTTGTCCTCGCCGTAGACGGGGCTTGGCGCGGATTGGAAGTCGTTCGTGTCGTTCAGCAGTGACCTGAGCTTGAGCTTCTTCCCGTAGCGTCTCGGCCGGCCTCTTTTCCTCGGGCCGCGCTGGTGATAGGGGGTGTAAGCGACGGCATTGGATCGGACGCGGGTGACGAGATGGTTGCCCTCGGCGATGAGGCCGCGAACCATCTTGCCGGCGGCGTAGTAGGCATCGGCAACGTAGTAGAAGGGTTCCGTGATCGCCACGGTCTGAATCAGGGCGAGCATCTTGTCGAGCAGGGTGCGCCGGTCGCGATTGGAGAAGACGAGGCCCTCGTGGATGCGCACGGCGAGGGGGACAGCGAAGACGCTTTGGTCGGCCTCAACCAGCAGGCTCACCGCCTGAAGGGAGTGTCCCATGATGTATTCGGGCTTGGTGTTGGCGTCGGACTGCTGATGCAATAGCTTCACGGCGGGCATCTTCTTGCCGCGCTTGGGGACTTTGATCCCGTCCCCGACCATGACGCGGCGGCCGTTGACGAGCAGCGGCGCGGGAAAGAGCCGCAGCACGGCCTGGGTCCACAGCGCCGCGAGCCGCTCGAGCTTGATGGCGCGGCTGTGGAACGAATCCAGCAGGTTGTCGTAGAAGCGGGGCTTGAGGGCGAGCGCCCGCACGAGGCTGGTCACGCCTAAAAGATCGCCTCGCACGGTGAGACCGGCCACGGCGGTGGCGAACCACAGGAAGGTGCGCAGGCGCGAGAACGCCGGACGCAGCAGCCAGATTGCTTTCCACCAGGACTCCCATAGCGACATCGTCCACCTCCCATGAAGTGAATGAAACGGTGATTTGGCCCACCGCGCGGGGCCGGTTATGGAGAAGGCGTGCCGGGCTCGGGCTCCTGGACTTCCACGGCCATCACGGCCGAGAGCACCGCCAGGCGCTCGGCGGGCGGCATGGCCTCGTAGCGGCGGGCCCAGCTCACCGCCTTGCGCTTGATGCGTTGGCGGTCCGTGAAGTTCTTGCCCGCATAGCGCGCCCAGTGCAGGCGCTCGACGCTGAAGTTGAACCACAGCTTCTCGGTGACGACGCCCGCCTGGTTCATCACCTGAAGCTCGAGGCTGCGCCACCCGGCCAGCCGCTCGTCGTAGAGCGCCGAGGGGTAGCCGGAGAGGATCACGTGACAGGGCAGGCACTTGAGCAGCTCGAGCAACGCCACGTGGTCGTGCTCTTCGTAGTCGAAACGGTATCGGCGCTCGCCGCGGCGGGTCGGCTGCAGATAGGGCGGGTCGCAGTAGATGAGCTCTCGCCCCCGATACGCATACTCGGCCAGGAATCGGTGCGCGCAACCATGCACCAGCTCGACCGGATAGGGGCATTCGAACTTCGCGAGTGCTCGCCGATTGCGGTCGATGCCGATGTTGACGAGCGCCGGCGGCTTGCGTTGCATGATCGCCCCGCCGCCGAGGTGGCTCTCGATGTAGGTGTCGTGGGGCGGCATCAGGGCGATGATCGCCTGGCACAAACCCGACGTCGCCTTCGATCCGAAGTAGCTGCCCATCGCTGCCGATCCGTGTCCGTGACGACCAGCAGACTAGCTTCATTCAGCTAGGGTGTCAAACGACATCGATGACTCGGCGGCAGCGCCTTGCGTACCTGATGATCGAACGTCCGCCAGTGTTATGCTATCGACATGAGTGAGAAGCATCCCTTCGCCGGCGGGCTACTCGACTACATGGGCTCGTCCCAGGGCCAACGCTCCATCGAAGTTTCAGACGCTCTCTGGGCGCTCATGGACGACGTGCAGCTCGATCCCGGACGACGCGAGATCATCTGGCCCGAGGCCCAACGCCTCAGCTTCGATCAGTCCATCGAATGCATACAGAAGGCGTATCCGGACTTCCCTCGTGAGCGTATTACGAGCTTCCTGATCTCCTGGCTCGAGCACTACGCCCCGGAAGATTACTCCCGGGAACAACTAGACGAACTCGATGCGCTCACCGAAGACTGGCTCGACGAGCTCGAGGGTCAGTACGGGGAGCAATAACCGCCGAGAACTCGGGACTCTTGAGAACCCAATTGAAGTCCTCTGGCCATTCATCATCCGCATGGATCTGTTGAAGTCGCATCAGATCGCTGTCTTTCTCTTCAAAAAAGGTTTTAGCTGTCTGCTCAGCTGTTATACGGAGGAGTTCCTTTTGTTGTCTGGCATCAGCGTCAAACTCCGCCTTGACGATGCCAAGGAGGAAGGCCAGGGCCCCATGGATGGCAGTGATGTCCTTGATTCTTGAATCCAGATGGATTTGAAACAGGGAGGCACCAGCGTCTTCCCCGAAGCTGTTCCTGCACTGCCTTTGGAGGCCTCTCGCGGCGTCGCGCCACGCTTCGAAGGGCACGGCCTCCCACGCGAACGGGAGCTCCTGGTCGAATCGATCAACAAATCCATCGGGAAGGCTGCTAAACCGCAGCGCCAGGGCGGCCATGGCCCTCGGTTGACGGGCGAAGCGTCGCCACAAGTCCAGTGTCGAGAGAGGCAGGTGAGCCGTCTGCCCAGCGAGTTGTTCCACTTCTATCCAGCATGGGTCCACCAGGTCCAACGTCATCTGGGTGAGCACCTCATCCAGCATGGTTTCCCGCTCGTCCTGATCACTGATTCCAATCGCTTGAGCTAAGGCGCTCTCCGCCGTGGTTTTACCACCTATAGGCCAAAGGGTGGCGTGAAAAGGGAAGGTGGAACTGGAGTCAGGAAAGAGCAACCACGATCCCGGCTCTCGGGTTTCTGGGAGGAATTCCCAGCAGCCACTGGCCACGTCCTCAGAGAAATGTCCATCCAATGCAACTGGTTCGTCGCCCGGACGCTCTAGCATCAAGGCGCTCACACCCAGTGCCCCAAGCGCATCGGGACCGAGCTGCCGGCTAGCCGATGGTTCCAGGCAGACCCTGGAGCCATCCTTACGGAGGGTGGCAGCATACCTCGCGACGTTGAGGCGGAACTCTTCGATGCCACCGAGCCGCAACACGACCTGTGCCGTCGCATAGGCACTGTCATTCATGGACAGCATGTGGTTGATATCTGCCGCGTGGTCCTGGAGGCGTATCTCGATGCCTGCCGAGTCCGGCGAGGGTTTCAGGTCATGCATACGCGCTACCGTTCCATGGTCAGCACCAATCTCAAGGATCATGCGTGTCGCCTGCTTACCACCCAGGACCAGAAGGCGTGTGCCTGGTATCTGTCCGCTGGCAATCAGGGCACCGGAGGTTATCTCCTCTCCGTTTGCACGGAAGGCTCTTGCCCCTCTTGTAGGAAATGGCATAGTAAGGCGTGCTGGTTTGGAACTGTGTGGCCATAACGCCTCGATCTCCACACGTTCAGGAACGCGGTCACTATTCCGGGCATTTAGGGACAGTATCAAGTCGTTCCCGTCTCTTTTGGTCACGGCGTGAACATTCGCAGTGAGAACGCGAGCGTCGACGGCATTCCAGCCAACTAACTTTAGAACGCCCGAAGAAGCATCATGGGGCTCCATCCTCACACTTGCAGTCGCCGGGAGAACCACCATGCGGGCCCGGCGCTCGATGGCACCGAATTCCGGCCACCTCACAATAACGGGCCCGAGGGGCCGCTCGAGCGCGGAGGCCCCGGGCGCGTTCCAACTCAAGCGGCCTTCCGCCTTGCGCCTGTTTCCCTCCTCGTCCACCCTGTAGAGTTCAGGCAGGCCACGGAAGGCAGTCCCCGGATTGCGGAAGTCCAGCCAGAACCGATCACCCACCCACTCGAAGCTTTCCTCCTGAGATGCCGCATGCCCAGTGCGGATCCGGTATACACTGCCCGCTCCGTCATCGGCCTCTACAACACCCCGGATGTGGAAGATCTCCCTCGCCGGTGAGTGCATTTGCCCCAGCGATTTCGCATCTGCCTCTGGTCTCGGTAAAAGACGCCAACCTGGGGGTACCGCCACATATCCCTCGGCCCCCGTGATTCCACCACTGCCCTGTCGTGCGAAACGGATCCCGGCATCCTCAGCCGAGAAAACCCATGGGAGCTCGTCCTCCAATGGCTCCCCTCTCGCAGCAGTGCCCACCCAGGTGCATCCATCTCCCGCTGTCAGCCTGAGAACATGTTCACTGGCCGCACAGGCGGCGGATGCGCCCCAGGGCTTGCGCTCCACGCGATAGGACGCGTGACCCGCCAACCGACGCAACGTCGTGCCCTGTCGTTGTTCGCCCGCACTAAGCGAGAGTTCTCCAGTGCGAGGCAGTGCATCCTGGGTAGCCCCAAGGAGCGTTGCGAGGGAATCAAAATCAAGGGTGTCCGAAAGGAAAACCTGGGACCGTAGCACCCACCCCTCCCCCGGAGCGCCCTCGAGAAATCGTTCCACCGGCAGGCAAACGGCCTTGCGCTCGGTCTTGACGTTGGCGGCATCCCGCACCAGCTGGTTCAGAAGCCCTTGGGCATGGGCGTCGTCAATGGCGAGCGGGAGCCGGTCCCGCCAGCCTGCAATATTCTTATCCAGGGTGGCGATGGCATCGCCGCCAGGCCGAAGGCCCGCCTGCTTCTTGAGAAGCAGCACCGTCCATGCCACGTCAGCCAGGAGGGTAAAGATAGTCGCCTGGCGATAGCTCTTCGGGAGCACGTGGCCGAGGCTCTCCACCCACGTCTGGATATCTCCCTGCGTGCTCTGCCCCTTGCCCGCGAGGTGCAGGACACGGCTCAGTACTTCCCAGGTCCGCCCGCGCGCCTCCGATACCAGGCGCAGGGGCAGGCCACCCTGGACGGCCACACTGCCAAGAAACCGCAACGCACCCGAGGAACGGGGCTTCAGCCCCCACTCCCTGAAGCCCTCCACGACGCAATCACTGCGTTGACTCGGACTCCAGTCCTCGGGATCGGCTCCCAGATCCTCGAGGAGGGGCTCCCAGGAGAACCCCGAGCCGTCGTAGCGCCGTCGCCACCACTCGGCGCCGTACAGCACGAACAGGGCGGAAAAGGCGTCCAGGCGGGTCAGTTGCGCCAGGCTGAACTGGTCCAGCAGCTTGCCGAGCCAGCACCGCAGCAATTCCTCGAGCTCTTCAAACTCGGTTGATGATAATCGGTACAGGTAAAGCGGCCGCCCGTGAGAGCGGTCACCCGATTTGATGGACTGATTTTCACGATTGGTGATGGTTCCATCGACAGTGGTGAGGGCGGCGTTGCCGCCGCGGTCACACGCACAGATCAGGACGAGGGGTCGAAGGGCAGGGTCAGTTGGTTATCGTGGGGGCGCTGGTCGTGGTACCAGCGGTGTATTTGTATGAAGTAGTGGTTTTGGAAGGCGGTATAGAAGTCTTCGAGGAACTCATTGAGTGCAACGACGGCTTCGTCGGGCAGTTCGGGGAAGGCGAAGCGATCGGCATCGTCGTGCATGTCAGCGGACTCCAGCGGCGCTGCGTCGAGGCGGTTGCGTTGCGGGTGCAGCGAAGACCTGCAGATAGAGTTTTTCGTCGAGCACGGTGATGTCGCGCTGCGCGGCGGCCATGAGCAGTTCGGCGGCCATACTGATGAAGATGCGGTAGTTGCCTGCGGCGTGATCGGCGAGCGTGTGACGCAGTTCCTGGGTCATGAGGCCGGCGTTGCCGGCGGTGGTGAGCAGGTGTTCGAGGCAGGCGAGGAGCTCTTCACGGGTTGCGACGCCGGTGGCGAGGCGTGTGCGAATGCGCGAGCCCAAGGGGATGAGTTCCTCGCGGCGCAGCTTGTCGAGCAGGCGAGCATCGCCAGAGAGCACCACGCACAGGAGCGATTGGGAATCGAAGCGTGCGCTGGCCAGCAGGCGCAGCTCACTCAAGACCATGGGGGTCATTTCCTGGGCTTCGTCGATGAGGATGACGGGGCGTCGATTGGCGGAGCCGAGATGGTCGAGCCAGCGGGCGCGCAGCGCCTTGAAGCCACCCCAGCGGTTGCTCATGCGCATGGCGATCCCGAAGATGTCACCGAGCTCGCGGTAGAAGTCGCTCAAGTTGCTTTGCGGATGGTGGATGACGCCGACCGACAAGTCCGTCAGGCGTGAGAGGCGCTCGGCAAGCAGTCGCATGACGACGCTTTTGCCGGAGCCGGGATCACCATGGACAAGCGCGAAGCCGCCCTCGCGCAGGTGCGCCTGCTCGATACGCCAGCAGAAGTTCTCGATCTGGGGCGGCACATAGAGCGCTTCGGTCGGCACGTCGGGGGTAAAGGGGTTCCATTTGAGGCCATAGAGCGCCAGGAGTTTCTGGTTCATGCGGGGTCAATCCTTCTCGTTGGTGGGTAAATAGGCCGGCGGCAGGCCGGTGGCGGCGTAGTCGGCGATCATTTGTTTCATCAGCGGTGCGATGCCGGTGTTGGTCGCGGCGCTCGGCGCTGGGTGGGTCGGCTCGACGCGCCGGCGCAGGGCGTCGGCGTTGGCCGTTTTATCGAGCGGGCGCACCGGGCAGAGGATGGTGCCCGTGCGCGCATCGACCAGGTCGACGCGGCTCAAGTCCCAGCGGGCATAGCGCAGGTGCACCTCGCTCAGATGACGATAGCGCGACGGCAGCTCGAAGCGCTGGCCGTCGAGACTGACGGTGCCGTCAGAGCGGCGTTGCTTGCGCTTGACCTCGAGGCGGAAGGCGGCGCGCAAGTCGTCGCTACCGGGGCACTCGCGCGCGACGTTGGGGCCGGCGAGTAAGCGATCGAGCGGTGTCTCGCCGAGCTCGCTGTGCACGGTGCAATGATATTCCCGGGTAATCCAGGCTTGGGTCGCCACGTTGAGCTGCTCGAGTGTGAGGTTCGGTTCGCCCTCGAGCATGGCGAGCAGGCGCCCTTCGACGCGGCCCCAGAGGTTCTCCTGCTTACCATTCACATGCGGCGAATACGGCAACGTTGGCAGGTGCACAATACCCAGGTGATGAAGCCCCGCGGTGAACTCGGCCGAGATCATCGCCGCGCCGCGGTCGGTCATCAGCGAGCGCGGCAACCCGACCTTTTGCAAGGCCTGGCACAGGCCGTGGACCAGCTCCTCGGTGCGCTCGTTCGTGTACCACTGGGCATGGCACAAGAACCGTGAGCGATCGTCGATGAAGCCGACCAGCAGCGGTTTGACGTACTCGCCACGGCGGGTCAGGACCTTGCGCGAGCCGTGATGGAAGTCCAGATGCATGAGCTGCAGCACATGCGCGACTTCGTAGCTGCGCACTTCGCGCTGTTCGAGCCAGTCGCGGGCGGCCATCGCCCCGTCAGTGGCGCGCTTGGGCGTTCGTTGGCGCACGAGTCCCTGGGCTTTCAGATAGCGCCGCACGCTCGGATACGAGGGCGACTTCGCGTCGGCGAGGGTCACGCGTAAGTTGTCATGGTGTAACTGGGCGGTCCAGCCCGGGTGTTCGCGGTACTGGGTCGTCAGCGCCTGCACGGCCTCGGCTGACAGGCTCGGAAAGCGGCCGATGTCGCGCCGCACCTGATTGCGCAGCGCCCGCACTGGATCGGCGGCATGCCTGGCGGCGTAGAACCAACGCTCGAGCGTCGAGGCGGCGAACCGCATCTCCAGCCCCGTGAACGGATGACGCCAGGTCTTCGCAGCCAAGTCCTTCAGCGCGGCGCGCAACTGGCCCGGGGCCGGCGGCGCGGCGAGCAGCGGTCCGATGATCGCAAAGCGCAGTCGCGCCCAACGATCGCGTTGCGGTAGATCGTCCTCGTTGCTCATGCTCGCTCCCATCGTGGCCTTGTTGATGGGAACGCAGGCTACAAAGTGCCTGATCGGCAGTCTATCGACATCCTCTGCGGGTAGCGGGCAACCCGCGAATTACCTGACCATGGCACGGGTGCTCAGGGGCGCAATGAAGCGCAGCGCTTGCACCAGACGATCGCTCAGCGCGCTCGCCTCGAAGCGTTGCAACAGGCTCTGCGGCAACTGGTGAATCGCCACCGGTGGCATGAAGTGCTGGCAGGTCGATCGCCAGAACGGTGTCGCGGGAAAAGTGGTGCACCACCACGCCCGCCAGCGCTTCAGCGTGACCGCCGCGATGCGCAACCGAGCGCACACGGTTCGAGCCGAAGCGCTGCCCGGCGGCGAGAGCAACATAAACACCACCGCCAGATACACACGACGGCCCGCAAACCGCACCGACGGCGGCGTCGTGCGGTGATCACAGCGACCGCAGGTGAAGCTCAAACGCCGGGAATAAGCCTCCTGTAGCGCCGCCGGACAGCCACGTGGTTTACGCGGATAGTCCGCCACATGCAGTGGCCCCCCGCACGCCCGGCAACCCTGCAGCCGCGTCGTCGCGGCGAGTTCTTGGTCGATGGAGATAAGGAGATGAAAAAAAGCGGGATCTTGCAGTAGGACGTGGCACACTTACAGGGTCTCCTGGCTTGGTAACCGGAGACTCCCCGGAGGGGATCTTCTAGTCAAGATCCCCGATGGGGATCCCCCTCAAACCATCACCAAACTAGACCTCAGAAAGCGAAATCACCATCAAAATAGGTGGCGCTACTCACCCGTCTGTAGATGGCTGTAAAAACCCGCGCATATCTGGCGAAGGATTGATTGGTAGGCCAACCAGTCGCTGAACCGGCTGGCGGGCGGCCGCGAGCAACCGGTGACAGGAGTGCCGGAATCGGGTAGATGAAGAGGGGCCGTTGAGACAGGTGCGATACCGGGTGTAATTGACTTGGCCGTCGACCCCGGTATCGCACCCCGGGCCGTGCAGAGCACGAGCCCGCACACTATTTCTCGTTTTCCCCTGACAATCAAGTCCTCATCGGCCTGGGTCGCCGATGGAGAACTCTGCACGCCTGTACAACTGCGCTCGCTGTCACCGGCAGGTGATGATCTGCAGCCGCTGTGACCGCGGCAACATCTATTGCCCTGAAGGGTGTGCGCAGGTGGCACGAAGCGCGTCTCTGCGGGCCGCCGGCTGGCGCTACCAGCAGAGCCGCAATGGCCGGCACAAGCATGCCGAGCGGCAACGCCGCTACCGGGCGAGAAGGCAGAAAGTGACGCATCAGGGTTCCCCGGCCCCGTCCCCTCATGATCCACTATCCCCCGTTCCGGCGAGGCCGGCTGGCCGCCGCGGTACGGATGGCGCGCCGATGATGGCGTCCATTCGCTGCCACTTCTGCGGCCGTGAGTGCGGGCCCTTCCTGCGTACCGGCCCGCTTCATCGCACCACCGCCGCCGCTGCGCTCGGAACACTCACCCGACAGGGGCCGCCGGGCGCCCGGGCTCAGCCCCCTTGAGCCGCCCGGCCACGAGATGAGGAGAAACGCATTGGCCATCAGCAAAGAACAAGAGGCGCAGATCCTGCGCTATCACTACGTCGAGAAGTGGCGGGTGGGCACCATTGCCAGTCAGTTGGGCGTGCACCACAACGTCGTCAATCGGGTGCTCTCCCAGGCCGGCATGCCGAAGGTCGAGCGGGCTGCGCAGCCGTCGATGATCGATCCTTATCTGCCGTTCATCACCGACACCCTGGCCCAGTTCCCCAGGCTCACCGCCAGCCGCCTCTACGGCATGGTGCGTGAACGGGGCTACCCCGGTGGCCCCGACCACTTCCGCCACCAGCTCGCCTGTTACCGGCCACGCCCCCAGCCCGAGGCCTTTCTGCGCCTGAAGACCCTGCCCGGCGAACAGGGACAGATCGACTGGGGCCATTTCGGCAAGCTCACCATCGGCCGCGCAACCCATGCCCTGATGGCCTTTGTCATGGTGCTCAGCTACTCCCGGCGCATTTTTGCGCTTCTTCCTCGGTGCCAAGATGGCCAACTTCCTGCGGGGCCACGAGGCGGCCTTCACTGCCTCGAACGGCCTGCCCAAGGTCCTGCTCTACGACAACCTGAAAAGCGCCGTGCTGGAGCGCCAGGGTGAGGCCATCCGCTTCCATCCCACCTTGCTCGAGTTCGCCGCCCACTACCGCTTTGAGCCCCGTCCGGTGGCGGTGGCCCGGGGCAACGAGAAGGGGCGGGTGGAGCGCGCCATCCGCACGATACGCGATAATTTCTGGCCGGCCCGCCAATGGACCGACATCGATGATCTCAACGCCCAGGCCGAGGCCTGGTGCAACGGCTGGGCCATGGACCGGCCCTGCCCGGAGGACCGTGCCCTCTCGGTGCGCCAGGCCTTCGAGCAGGAGCCCCTGCTGGCGCTGCCCGATAACCCCTATCCCACCGACGAGCGGGTCGAGGTCCACATCGGCAAGACCCCTTACGCGCGCTTCGAGGGCAACGACTACAGCGTGCCCCACACCCATGTGCGCCGCACCCTCACCGTCTCGGCCTCACCCACCGAGGTGCGGATCCTCGACGGCGGAGACGTCATCGCCCGCCACCCGCGCAGCTACGACAAGGGCCGGCAGATCGAACAGCCGGAACACATCGAGGCACTGGTCCAGATCAAACGCCAGGCCCGGCATCATCGCGGCCAGGACCACCTGGCCCAAGCCGCACCGGCCAGCCGGCAATTGGCTGTCCAGGCCGCCGAGCGCGGCGACAACCTCGGCGCCATCACCGCAGCCCTGCTGCGCCTCCTCGATGCCTACGGCGCCCCCGAGCTGGAGGCGGCCATCCAGGAGAGCCTGGCCCACGGGGTGGCTCACCCCAATGGCGTGCGCATCGCCCTGCAGCGTAGGCGCGAGGCGAGAAACCAGCCGCCCCGGGTGGGGGTGCGCATCGACCACGCGCGCGCCAGGGGGCTGGTGGTACGCACCCATGATCTGGGCGGCTACGACGCCTTGCAGTCCACCCCGCCCGAAACCGAAGACGACGCCCAGGAGGAGCCCCAATGATCCCTAACGCATCCCTGAAAGAACGGGCCACGGCCCTCAAGCTCCATGGCCTGCTGAGCCATTGGGAGGAGAGCGCCGACGCTGGCTGGGTCGAGTCCCTGATCCAGTGGGAAGAGGAGGAACGCGCCCACCGCAGCCTCGAGCGGCGCATGAAAGGGGCGCGGCTGGGCCGCTTCAAACCCCTGGCCGACTTCGACTGGGGCTGGCCCAGCCGCTGCGACCGGGAACTGGTCAGTGAGCTGATGCGCCTCGACTTCCTCACCGAGGCGGTCAATATCATCCTGGTGGGACCCAACGGGGTCGGCAAATCCACCCTGGCCCGCAACATCGCCCATCAAGCGGTGCTGGCCGGCCACAGCGTCCTCTTTACCAGCGCCGGCCAGATGCTCAATGACTTGGCCGCCCAGGATGGCGACAGCGCCCTCAAGCGGCGCCTCGCCCGCTACGCCCGCCCTCAACTGCTAGCGGTCGACGAGGTGGGGTATCTCGCCTACTCCAATCGCCATGCCGATCTGCTGTTCGAGATCGTCTCCCGCCGCTACGAGGAGAAATCCACCCTGGTCACCACCAATCGGCCCTTCGCCGAATGGGGTGAAGTCTTTCCCAACGCCTCCTGCGTGGTCTCCCTCGTGGACCGGCTGGTACACCGCTCAGAGATCCTCACCATCGAAGGCGAATCCTACCGGCTCAAGGAGGCCAAGGAGCGACAGCAGCAACAGGCACAGCGGCGCCGAGCCGCCGCCAAATCCAACAAAGGAGCCTAACCATGACCCATCCCCCGATACCGGACGACTGGACACCAGAGCAGGCATTGGCAGTCTATGACTTTATCGACGAACTTCGCGATGCCATCTGGAGCCGATACGATCGGCAGCTGGTCGAACTCATGCAACAAGACCGCATAACGACCTTTGAAGTCGACGACGATGACTTGATCTTCTGAGCCGACCCTTAAACCCAAATCGGCGGCGTGACCTGGCTTGAGTCGAGGCGACCTATCCGCGCTGAGGCCGAGTCACGCCGCCTGAACCTGCGACTGCGACCTTCGCCATTTATGCGCGGATTTACTCAGCCGCTAACACCCGTCCGGGCGGTGCAGCTCGTGCCTGGCCAATAGCTTTCGTTTCCAGTCCCCGAAACGCTTAAATGCCATGCTACCCCTCCCTTCGCTTCCTCGTGTCTCTGGACATATCAGGGAAAACGTCCAGCCAGACGCGGGTTGCCGCCCTTGCCAGTGCTACTGCGCGGCGTCGTTCAAGTTCTGAACACCTTCATGACCTCGTCGCCAAGATGGTTGATCACCTTTACTGCGATCCGCCCCGAGGCCGGCCGTAGGAAGGGTCGGGAGATGTCGCTGTGGAGAGTGGCCCAGGCGTCTTCGTCGATCTCGGCCTTGAGGGTGGTCTTGAGGGCCTTGTAGGGGTCGTTGGCGCCGAGGAAGTAGGCGTGGCGGACGAAGAAGCTTTCTTCGTTGTAGTCGGTGTCGATGAGCCAGCAGGCGATACCCTCGGGGCCGTCGGAGCGGACCTCGCCGCTGCTGGGGTGAAAGACGTCCACGCCGTTGACCTTCACCTGGATGAGGTCGCCCGTGGTGGGGATGATGTCGATGTCGGGCTCGCCGAATATGACGAACAGGTTGCCCTTGCCGGTGTTCTTGAGGTCCTCGGCCATGTGGAGGTCAGCGTTCATGCGGGCCTTGAGCACGGGCACGCGACCGAGCTTGTTGAGCTCTGTGGAGTGGGCGTCGTAGTTGAAGGCGCAGGCGATGAGCACGTCGAAATCGGCCTCGGCGGCCTCTTTGGCAGCCTCCACCAAGTCGGGGCGGGAGACGGTGCCGAACTCGGGTCCGACGAAGATGGCGGCACGCTTCTCCGGCCCTGCGCTTTCATCTTCCCCATCTACGCCGCCTTCCACGTAGCGTCCCTCGGCGCAGATGAGGTCGCCGGGCCAGGGAGCGAGGGTGGTGAAGCTGATGCGGTCCTCCTTGTGGGCCTGCTGGACACCGGCGGTGCGCAGGTTCTCCAGGATCATCTGGACGAAGTCCTGCTCCTTGTAGTCGCCGCCCTCCCCGTCCGCAACGCCGTCCATGAGCTCGTCATTCTCGTCAACGCCCAATACGCGGTGGGGCGACAAGCTCTCCACGGTGAAGGGGCCGGCCACCCTGACGGTCTTCCTGTCCTCGTAGGGCTTGTCGTAGAGGTACTCGGAGTCGGCCTTAGGCCACTGACGAGAATTAGCTTGTCACTCTGATAGCCGCATCGAGCTTATCCGTAGTAGTCGCCAGATCGAAAGATGGCAAGTTAATTTCGATCAGACTCCTTAGCGGCGATGGAGGCATCGATCTCCTCCTGGCGGGCGATGCGCTGCAGCCAGAACTCCTCATGCAGGGGCCGCGCCGCGTCGGGCCAGTCCTCCGGAAATTCGCGGAGGACCTCCCATTCCTGGATAGCCTCGGGCAGCTCTACGTCGTACTTCTGCTTGGCCCGGTAGTCGGATAGCCATTGGGCCGGGATGGCTGCGGTTAGTTGCTCGCGGAGGGGTTTGAGCGTTTCCTCAAAGCGCTCCCAGATGACGTCGATCTCGGCGTTGTTGGCGATGGACTTCAGGGTGATGTGGGGCACCCGCTGGTAGGCGAAGCCGTGGCGGATGTCGCCACGCGTGGGCTGGCTGGAGGGCTCGCTGCGGGTGATCTCCGCCTCCTTTTGCTGACCCTTAGGGCTGTCGGCTAGGAGGTAGTAAGGATAACGTGCGCCCATGATGCGGGCCCGGGCCAAGGCGAGGGCGACGCGGGAAGTATCGATAGTGATCCAGCGGCGACCCCATTGCTCGGCAACGTAAGCGGTCGTACCGGACCCGCATGTCGGATCGAGCACAAGATCACCCGGGTCAGTCGCCATAAGAAGGCAGCGTTGAACGACCTTTTCGGTAGTTTGAACAACATAAACCTTGTTCAACCCGCTTCCGGTCGCGGTGTCGGTCCAGAGGTTGGATAATGGAGTGGATGACGAATCCTCGAGAAAACGAATGTAGCTGAGCGAAGTCTTTCCGGCGGCCACACGGTTTGCCTTAATAGCTCGATCCATTCCGATCTCTTGAATACCCCACCAACGCAACTTGCTAGTAAATTTGCTTCCGTTGAGTATGACCTCGTATTTCGCGCCAGGCCCTGGTTTGGTCAGATTGTCATAGCGAAATACTCTAAAGCCTTGGGGTACAGCACTGTGCCCGGATTGCTCTTCCTTGCTTAGCCGTCGCATGGCTAAATCCGGGGTCATACCGTGCATGTAGGCGTCTGCGCTTGCTTCACCCAGAATTTTTTCCAAACGGAGCGCCCGAACTTTTAATGCACCGGCCGACTTTGCATACCAAAGAATAAAGTCATTCTGCCGAGGGATCGTAGTACTACCGAGCCCTGATGACTTCACCACTATTATCTCTGTAACGAAGTTATCTTCTCCAAACACTTCATCCAGTGTTACCCGAACGCGATGCACGTTCTCGTCACCTATTTGGATAAAAATAGATCCTGACTCCGTCAGTAGATCCCGCGCAACAGTCAACCTGTCCCGTAAGTATGTTAGGTATGAATGAATGCCATCTCGCCAGGTATCACGAAATGCCTTCACTTGCTCTGGCTCTCGAGTGATGTGCTCGACATTCCCATCCTTAACATCTCGACTCGTCGTCGACCACTGAAAGTTCGAATTGAACTTGATGCCATAGGGCGGATCGATATAGATACACTGCACCTGCCCCCGCAATCCCTCCCGCTCCGCCAGTGAGGCCATCACCTGCAGGCTGTCGCCCAGGATCATGCGGTTGGTCCAGTTGGCGTCGTGCCGGTAGAACTCGGTGCGGGCATGGTCGTCGGGCAGGCCGTTGAAGTCGGCGAAGAGGTCGGGCTGGTCGCCACCGCCCCCGGGGGCAGATGGAGACTTTGAGTGGCGGAGCAGGTCGTCGATAAGGACCTTGGGGTGGACCTTCTCCTGGATGTAGAGGGGCGGGGCGTGGACCACAAGGTCCGACCAGTCCTGCTCGTCCTTGCCGCGCCACACCAACTGGGGGTCCAGGTCCCGGTTGCGGCGCTCGTAGGCTACCCGCAGGGGTTCCTGCTCCTCCTTGTGCAGCACCGACTGGTACTCGGCGGTGGGGATGTTCCTGCGCGTGGCCTCGTGGTGGGTGATGGCCTCGACGGGCCTGGGGCCCTGCTTGCTCTTTCGTCCTGCCATTTCGACGTCCGGTTCCTTGCTGATGGCGGCTCAGTGCCCTGCCTGTATCAGGCTTTCGAGGGCCTCGGCGAGCCGCGGGATGTCGTCCCTCACGATGCTCCAGAGGGTGTCGTCATCAGTGCCGAGGTAGGCGTGGATGAGCCTGTTGCGGGTGGCGATGATCTGGCGCCACGGGATCTCCGGGTGCGCGGCGCGAACATCCTGCGGGATATGGGTGGCGGCCTCGCCGATGAGCTCCAGGTTGCGCAGCGTGGCGTCGTAGGTGCGGGGGTCGGCGACGAAGCCCTGCTGGTCCAGGCCCTCCGTATACGCCAACACCTTGCGCGCGAAGGCACACATGTCGTCCAGATAGAAGCGCCATTCACGGCTTGGCGCTCCTGGCTCAGACATGGACGGCCTCGACCTCGATGAACGGCCGCAGCTCCGGACGCAGCGCCTTGTGAGTGACCAGGTCCACCGGGCTGCCCAGCAGGTCCTCCAGGTAGAACTGTACACCGAAGTAGCGCGCGGAGGTGGCGGGGCCGTCGAAGCGCACGAGAATGTCCACGTCGCTGGATGCCCTGCCCTCGCCCCGCGCCCGGGAGCCGAACAGGGCGAGGTCCGTGACGCCGAAGCGCCGCGACAGCTCCGGTTTGGCGGACTTGAGCCGGCTCAGGGTCTCTGCTCTGGTCACTTGACTCCACCCGCTGGTGCCTGCTCTGTGGGCATCTTGACCACACCGGCGATCATCTTATCGAACTCCGCGGCCACCTTGGCCTCGAAATCGGACTGCATCTCCCACACGTCGGTGAATTCGGCGAAGGCCCAGCGACCATATCTGCCATGGTTGTTCACACCCGGCACCCAATAGGTGTCCATGGTGGTCTTCTTGTCCTTGGCGTCCTCGCCCCGGTAGCCCTTGATCTCCACCACCAGGTGCAGGAGGTCGTCGTCGCCGTGGCCATCGTCCACCAGCACGATGAAGTCCGGACGGTAGGTACGAGTCTCGGAGCCGTAGCGGTAGGGTACCTCGAAGCCGAGGTTGTGGTTCTTCACGTAGGCCTTCACCCGTGCATGGGCCTCGGCGACGCGACAGAACTCGGCCTCCCAGTCGCTGTCCAGGATCACCCAGTTGACGTGGCAGCGGCTGGAGTCAGTCTGATAACGCTCGGTCTTGGAGGTGTTGAAGTTGACATGGGTGGTGGACCCCACGGGGTTGTAGGGGTCGAGCACCGCCTTCACGGGCCTGGTCTCGATGCCGGCCAGGGTGATGGCGGCCGTGATGCGCTCGCAGGCCATGTCGGCCAGCTCCTGGTACATGAGCTGGGCGGGATAGGTGCCCCCCTTGCAGACCAGGTGGTTGTCCAGCCACTGCTTGGTGAGACGCTTCAGCTGGCCAAACAGATAGAGCTTGGGCTCCTCGCCCGGGTCACGCCATTTGGTGTAGAGGAGACGCTGGGTGAGGTGGAACAGCAGGGTGGAGCGTCGCAAGTCCCCGGTGTGCACCAGGTTGAGGTCGACGCCCTCGCCGATGATGCCCTGGTTGCGGGTGATGGAGGGCCCCACCAGGCCCGGTGTGAGCTCGAGAGTGGAATCGTCGGTGAACTTCGCCACCAGGCGCTCGTCGGGTAGATCCACCCGGTAGCCGGCGACCCGGGGAAAACGGACCTCCAGGGCATCGCGCTCGGGGCGCACGGCCTTCACCTGGATGGTCTGGTGCGGCGGCTGGGGCGGTGCCACCACCGGCTTGGCCGTGAAGTCGAAGGGGATGCCGAGCACGTCGGCGTACTCCACGTTGAACAGCCCCTGCTCGTTGAGGTCGTAGGACTGCCGGCGCAGGGCGCGGCCGATGACCTGCTCGCACAGCAGCTGGGTGCCGAAGGCCCGCACGCCCAGCACGTGGGTGACGGTGTTGGCGTCCCAGCCTTCGGTGAGCATGGAGACGGAGACCACGCAGCGGATGGAGTCCCCCAGCCGGCCGGGCTTGCCCACGGTGTTCATCACCTCCCGCAGCAGGTCCTGGTCGGTGATGTTCTCTGCCTGGCGTCGGTCCCCCGTGCGGTCGATGATCTCGCGCCGGAAGCGCTCGATCTCATCGCCGGCCAGGGTGCGGAAGTTCTTGTCCAGGGCATCACCGGATTCCAGCTGCTCGCTGTCGATGAGCAGCGTGCGGGGGCGTGGGTGCTGGTTGCCGTGCTCGTCGTAGTTGCGAAAGAGCGGCAGTCGCCCGTTCTCCAGGGTGGTGGTGCCGTCGTCGTTCTCCCGCAGGAAGCCCGAGATGTAGTCGTAGACCAGCTTCGAGGTGGAGGTGTTGTTGCAGACGATGATGAAACAGGGCGGCACGCCGACACCCGCCTGCTCCCAGAGCTCATAGGTCTTCTGATAGTGGCCGTAGAGGGCATCCAGGGCCGTCTGTAGGCGCACCGGTAATGCCAGTGGATCCAGGGACTTCGCCTTGCCCCGGCCCTTCTTGGGCATGTCCTTGGCGATGTGCTTCCACAGCTCGCGGAACATGGGCATCTCTTCGCCGGGAAGATTCTGCGCCACGGGCACCCGCGGCAGCTTGACGATGCCGCACTCGATGGCGTCCATGAGCGAGAAGTCGCTCATGGTCCAGGGGAACAGGGTGCCCTCGGCATACCCCGAGCCGCTGAGGAAGAACGGCGTGGCGGAAAGGTCAATCACCCGGGCCACTCCAAGCTTGCGTTTGACGCCCTCCAGACCGGTGATCCACAGACGGGCCGCCTCCTTGTTCTTCTCGGCCTCCTTGCGCTCGTCGCCCTTGAGGTTGCCCTCTTCGTCCTCTTCCGGCGGCTTTTCCCGGTAGCAATGATGGGCCTCGTCGTTCAGCACCATGACGTTGCGCATGCCCATCAGCCCGGGCATGACCCGCTGCATCATCTGGCCCTCGGTCTCCAGGGTCTCCAGCGCCTCGCCGCGGCCCTGGAGCAAGGACCGCCCGCCTTTCGAGAGCTCCATGCGCTCGCGCAGCTTGAAGGCGTGGTAGTTGGTGATGACGATCTTGGCCCGCTCCAGGTCGCCCAGCATGTCGCTGGGCACCAGCTCGCGGCTCTGGTAATAGCTGTCCGGGTCGTTGGGCTGGAGCACCCGCAAGCGGTCGCGGATGGTGAGCCCCGGGGCCACCACCAGAAATCCGCGGGTGAAGCGCTTGCTCTGGGGATGGCGCACGGCGTTGATGGTCTGCCAGGCGATGATCATGGCCATCACCGTGGTCTTGCCCGCCCCCGTGGCCAGCTTGAGGGCGAGGCGCATCAGCTCGGGGTTGGCCTCGCGGTTGGCGTTTTCAAGGTGTTCCAGGAACCGTCCACCGGCCTTGCCCACATGGGGCGCCACCTCGGTGAGCCAGATGGCCGTCTCCACCGCCTCCACCTGGCAGAAGAAGGGCCGGATGCCATTGAACGGGTGGTGCCGCCAGTGCTCGAGCAGTCGTGCCGTCTCGGGAGTCACCCGCCACTGGCTTGCGGGCAGTCCGCGCCAGCGGTCTACTTCCTGGCGGACGCCGTTAATGATGGCCGTGTGGGCATACTGCTGGTCGCCCCTGGTCAGCCCCTTCCCTTCGTCGAACAGCAGCGTAGCCTGCTTCGCCACCCCCTTCTGCTTCTTGGGCTTCGGGATAGGAGTGATGAACTCCGCCGGGCGGCGGCTTTCCAGTACCTTCTGGGTCGGCTGGCCCGACTCGTCCAGCTCCCAGTGTCGTTTGGGATATTCGTAAGGGGAGTTGAGGACGGGGTGATTGAAGAAGGGGTTATCCACCGACCCACTCCTTGCCGCGCGCCGGCCATTTGTCGTTGACTATAGGGGAAGGTACAGCCGGACTATTGCATTTGCCTTCCGGCAGTCGCCCCTCCAATGACCTCACCCTCTCCAAGTGCACCATCTCCCTCTTCTTTCCCCAATGCGTGCGGGGCCAGCTCAAGTAACGAGTCACGCGGCAAGCCGAATCTTTCCTGATTATTGATTTGTGCAGTAAATCTTCCCCATGAATCGTGCATCTCGAGGATCGCCGGGTCAAGCAGCCCGCCTAACGCCCGGGACTCCGGGCACTGCAGGGGGGCCTCTTTCACCGCCCTCCTGTCCTATGAACGGGGCGTGAGGTCCACCGCCCAGTCCCGCAGTAGTGCGGTGTCCAGGTCGGCGTTCTCCAGCAACGTCATCAGCTCCTCCTGGCGGGGCTGGCCGAAGACCACGCGGTAGGCGGCGAGTTGGCGCTTCAGGCGCTGGAAGACCGCAACCTCTTTTGAGAAAGGCAGCAGGGGCACATGGCGCTGGACACGCCAGTCGCCAGCGGCAAGCCAGTGGGGCACGAGGTCGCTGGCGCCAGCGGCCCGGGCCGCCCGATGTGCCAGGTCGAAGATGAGCTGCCAGGGATCGTCGCCTGGCCGCCACTGGCCCAGGGCCTCGGCGTGGTGGGCGGCGGCCACGTTCCGGCGCACGGCGTGTCCCTTGTAACGGTGGATCCGGCCCTCGCGCTGCTCCAGGTCCACAGGATTGCCCGGCAGGTCCCAGTGGATCAGTCGGTGGCACCAGGGATGGAAGTCGAGGCCCTCCTGGCCCACCGAGGTGGAGGTGAGCACGAAAGGGCGGAAGGGACTGTTGAAGGCCTCCCGCACCCGGTCCTGGGTGAAATTCCCGTCCTCGGTGCGGATGTCGCCGAAGCGCAGGGCGAAGGTGGTTCGAATTCGAAGCTCATCCCGTTCGATGGCGCCGACATCACTCGTCTTGTAGAAGTGCGCGTGCACCCGTGCGACGGGGGGCTGAACCTGCTCTGCAAGGTCTTTGGCGCACGCCTCGGCGAGTGCCGTGCGATCGGCCGTGTCCGACCACGCCCTCTGCTCCCACATGAGGTGCCAGCTCTCGTCCAGAACGGCCTGGAGATTGCCGGCGATGCAGTAACGCAGCACTTGGCGCCAGTAGAAACCCTCCTCCCGCGACGTGTCGGTCTCCCCGCGGGCAAGCTGATCCAGCAGCGAGATGACGGCGGGCCGGTTGAAAAGGCCCCAGAAGGCCTCCGCGAGGCGAACGCCCGCCCTGCGTCGTGCGTC
Source organism: Gammaproteobacteria bacterium (assembly GCA_034522055.1). Lineage (NCBI taxonomy): Bacteria > Pseudomonadati > Pseudomonadota > Gammaproteobacteria > Gammaproteobacteria bacterium. Next base: position 2,804,607 of record JAXHLS010000002.1, on the reverse strand, counting down.
ATCTTCCAGCCCTGCGCTGCGCAGGGTCCGGGCCGCGAGCACGGCGGGCGAGCCGAGGGCGACCTCCGTCAGCAGCTCTTCGAGGTGATCGGGCCTCCGCCCGAGCGTACTGACATCCAGGTCGCGCAGATCGGCTATGTAGTCGGGGAACACCTCCGGGTTCGGCCTGGGAAGCTCGCCGTCGCCGTGCCAGGCCTCCAGGAACCCCCGCAGCCCGGGATCGACCAGCAATGGAGCGGCCCATTCCCAGCGGTCGTCCACCGGCCCTTCTGGCGGGTCCGGAAGCCCTGGACTGCTGAAGAGGGCCTCCACCTGCCCTCGCACCCACGCTTTCCGGTCCACGCCCGGGGGCGCCTCGAGGGGATGGGCTAGATCAGCCAGTGGGAGACAAGGCAACAGCAGCAGGAACAGCCGGTGACGTGACCGATTGCCGCCCGTGCTGTGGGTCAGGCGCAGGCGCGGTGACTGCTGACCGGCAGGGTCCTGGTAAGCCTCCAGTTGCCCGTCCATCATCCGGCGCTCGGCCTCGTAGCTGAGCACGCCGCTCACCACCTCCGGGACCACGTTCCATGCCGAGAACAGCAGGGTCTTGGTGCGGTCCTCCTGGCCCTCGAAGGGGCCTTCGAGCGGCCAGTAGGGGACCGTGGGCGGCATCCAGAGCAGGCGCCACAGCCCGCCGTCCAGGCAGGTCCCCGGCGAGAGCGCGCAGCTTGGCGTTGGCGGGCTCCAGAGGTGCCCACGCTTCGAGGCCCCGGGCCTGCAGGAATGACGACGCATGGTCGTGCAGCACGCGCGTCAGCTTATCAGAAGGTGGGTCCCGGGCTTCCTCCAGGCGCTCGTTGAACCGATAGTTGCGCATGAAGTGCAGCAGGTAGGGCGCGGACTTCCAGTAGGTGATGGGGTCCTGGTCACCGACGGCCCTGAAGAGGGCGTCGGCCGCCACGTATTGCCGCACGTCCTGGTGCAGCAGCGCGAGCCCCGTCCTGGCCTCCTCCACCATGCCGTCGAGGGATGCCGTAGCCCCCACCCGCTCGGTACGGGTCATGACGGCCAGGAGCGTCTCCTGCAGCGCCACCTTGGCGGGCGCGACCGCGCTTACGTCCCCGAAGGCCGCACGTTTCAAGGCAGCGCTGAAGGCTCCAATCTGTTTCTTGAGGCCCGCCACCCGAGCCTCGTCTTCCGCCATCAGGAACCGCGTCGTGGCCAGGAAGTCCGCGTAGTGGTCCTCCTGCTCGATCTCCGCATCCGCCGTGTAAAGCTTGTAGGGGGTGGCCGAGAGCAGCAGGGTACGGACGGGGTGCCCCTCGGGTGTCCGCGCCCGGAACAGGGCATGGGCCAGTTCGGCCGCAGGGTCGCTCTTCTCCGCATTGTTCTCCAGCAACGACTTGAAACGCTGAAACTCGTCGAGGATCACCAGGTCCGGCTCCAGGGCGTCTACGCAGATCCCGGCCAGCAGGTGGCGCAGTTCGCCGATGAGCCGGTTGCGCCGTTGTCGGGTCGGCTCCGGCCAGTGCTTGCGGTGGCGGGCGAACCATTCGTCAAGAAGCGCCTCGAGTTCGTTACTCACGTCCGGGCGACGTCCGTACTCGGCGACGAAGCGCTGCTGGATACCGGGCTCCAGGGGGATGTTTCTCTCACTCTCCTCCAGCATCCGCCGCCACCGGTCGGTGCGGGTGACGCCACCCTGCAACAGGTTCATAAGCGGGATGCGGCGGCTCACCAGGGGGGACAGCAGGCGGAAGAGCACCGCACGTTCTTTTGCCTGGCCACTGGAGTTCCCCATGTCGAATGAGGTGGAGGGCGTGAAGCTCACGAAGTTGAGCCGGCTCTCGGTGAGGCTGGCTCGCCCCTCCTTCGGGGCCAGATCGGTGGCAAGCATGGTGAGCCGTGTGGAGAGTGCGACGCTTTGCTCTTCGCCGGCACTTACCCGAAGCTTCTCGCGGTTTGCGCGCGCGATGCTGACGTTGCTGCAGATATAGATGATGTCGATCCGACCAACATCATCCCATAAAAGATCAATGGCGCGGGCGATGACGCCCCGGGCGACGAGGGTCTTGCCGAGACCCACCTCGTCGGCCACCAGGAAACGGCTGGTGCTGTCCCCGGCCTCGAACAGTCGGTGGAAGGCGTGGTCCACCGTGCGGCGCTGGAAGGGCTTCAAGGGTGCCAGGATGGCATTCAGATCCGGCCGCGTCATGAGGTCCCGCGCTCCCGGACGACGATATCTACCGCCTCCCATATCGCGTACAGGTCGTCGGGCACCAGGGGCGGGTCGGACTCCGTCTCGCGCAGGTCGTGGATGATCGACCGCAAGCGCTCCAGGCGTTCCGGGTCGCGGGACGCCACGCGCATCAGGTCCTCCAGCAGGGCGTCGCCGCCCGGCCCCATATGCCACGGAGAGGCTGCCGGCCCTGGGTTTGTTGTTTCGTCGACTATCACCAGGCTGTCGAGACCGCCGAGCAGTGCACGCAGGAATCGCAGGAGCTTCTCGGGGCTATCGATGAGGCTGCGAAGCACGTAGGCCAGCCGGTGCTCCGGGATCCCCTCCGCCGGCAGCTTGAGGGTCAGGGCGATGTCATCCACCCGCGCTTCAGGCGCATGGAGCCTGAAGGCCACGAAGGTACTCAGCTGTTCCACCGGCAGGTTCCAAGTGAGCGGCAGTTCCAGGGACCGGGCCTGGTCCGCACTCAACGATATCGGCCAGGCCCGCACCTCGATTCCTTCGGGTATGGCCAATTCGCCGACCAGAGCCCAGGACCAAGTCTCCCCGTTGTCGCTGCAGGTCACTTTCAATGTCTCGTCCTTGATGAGTGTGTCGCGCATGGCTTCCAGCCGCTCCCGGGCGTGGCGTTCGGCCTCGCCTTCGGTATCGGCCTCGCTGCGTCGATACGGCGCACAGAGGCCGCGGAAGCCCGCGTCCAGGAAGCGATCGATACCCATCCCTCGGGGGCCAGCCTTTCTTCCCTTGAGCTCGGCCATCACCTCAACGTTGCGGCCTTCGAAGGCCGCGGCAGTGAGGTTGGCGGAGCCCGTGAGCCAAGTCGCCTCGCGCCCCTGCTCCACGACGATGAGCTTCGCGTGTAGGCCGCTCAAGTGGTGCGAAGCCTCATCCTCCGGCTCGCTCTCTGCGGCATCCACCATGACATGTACCGACTCCCAGGGAGCGAGGTCCGCGGCCGAGAGCGCGTCCAGGGTGTCCTGGCGGCTCACCAGCTCGCAAGGGCCTGAGGTGAGGTCAGCCAGGTACTTGAGAGCCTTGCGGTTGGCGAAAGGCGCGATGGCGAGGGTGCGCCGGCCCGTCTCGAGCGGGCGCCAGCGCTGGGGTTTCGGGCCGATGCCGGTGACGTGGAAGACGATGTTGTCGCCAGCGCCTTCCGGTGCCGGGAAGAGGGTACGCTCCGCATCGGCGGCGAGTGTCTCGACAGCAGCGACAGCAGAATCTGGTGGGGCTTCAGTGGCCAGGCCCGGGAGTTCCCGCAGCAGGTTGCCAAGGGCACGGGTTGGGCGGCGCCTGCCTGGTCCCTGCGGTCCGCCCTCGCTGGTGAGGGCCACGTCCCAGGACCGGTCGAATGTGAGGTTGCGCGACATGACCGCCACCCGCAGCAGGGGCTGGTCCGTCGCGTCCAGGAAGCGTGCCACCCACACCTTGGGATGGAAGGCGCCGCCGTGAGGCGCGCGCACAGGGTGCACGCTGTCCTCCAGCAGGGCATAGAGCGGGCGCGCCGAGCGCGGAATGGCGATGCCCCCCTCGTCCACGAAGACCCGAATGCGCTCCGCCGCCTCACGCAGTGGCTCCACGAGGGCGAGCGGGTCCTCGAGAAGCTCCTCGATGCCGTCGTCGACCCGCTGGAGGGTGGCCAGTGGCAGGGCCAGGAGGGCCTCGAGGTCCAGACTGTAGGTGGTGATCACGGCGGTGTCGAAGCGATAGCCCGGTGGCGGGCGCAACAGGTCGACCGCGACGGCGCGGGTATCCGGCGAGAGCATCAGGCTGCCAGGCCCCGGTGCAGATCGGTCAGGAGCTGGCGGACGCGGAACCAGCGGAAGTCCATGCGCCCCACCCCCACCCGGCCGCGGCAGCTCCAGTCGAGCAACCGCCCGGCATTGGCCAGCCGTGCCCGCGGACCCTTGAGCTGGAGCTCGCGATGCTCGACGAGGTTCTTCAGGAACGCGTCGCTGGCCACCGCGGCGGGACCGATCGCGGTAACCCGCCTCGTCCAGCTCTCCACGAACCGCCGCTGAGGCTCGACCAGACGCCCGTCCTGCTCGGCCACGAACGTCCACAGGGCCCGTGGCCCGAACGGCGCTTCCGACCGCTCACGGGCGGCCCATTCGTCAAGCTCCGTTTGATAGTCACTGATCAATCCCTGATCGTCGCCATGCTGCCTCGCGTAGTGTTCGGCCAGTACCAGATTGTAGAGGAGCGGGATGCCCTCCACGTGCAGGGAGAAACGCCGCGCCAACTCAACCGTGGATGCAATCTTCCGATTCGCCCCGAGGGCTGCAGGGTCTTCCCAGAAGCTTTCGGCCGGGGTGGCACTCCCCGCTCGTGCCAGCCAGGCCAGCAGCGTCCCGCCGCACTGCTCCTCGAGCCGCCCTCTGATGAAGTCCGCCTCCTCGGCGGCCAGGTCGAATGAGGCCTTCCACGGGAACCCCTTTGGCGCTGGGGGCAGGCGCGGGTGCCAGATGGGCTGTCGGCTCCACACAATGCCCGGATCATCGGGCCGGCCGGTCTCCGAGATGCCGTGGGCCAAGCTCTCGAAGTGGGTATGGAGCCAGCTCTGGCTTTTCGAGTGAGAGAAGACTCGCCAGCGCACCATGGCGCCCCAATAGACCTCCGATGGCAGCCGGCTAAGCCGCGACCTCGCCATGGATCCGATGACGCCTTGTGTGTCGTCGCTATCCAGCAAGGGCCCGATCAACCCTGTTTCCGCATCCCGTGCCGCCCGGCTCACATCCATAATCTCCCCGCTGCGAACCCGCGGTGCCAGCCGCTGGTAGAGCCACGGGATGAACAGCACGTACCTCAGGCGAGTCTGGATTGAAGAGGTGCCAGGGAAAAGTGCATCGGACAGGGCATCGCGTAGGGTCCCGAGTCCCATCTCGTCCACGGTACCCTGCTCGCTGAAGAGGTCGAGCACTCGCTGCATCTTCTCACGGTCGCGCACCGTGAGGTCCAGCCATGTCAAAGCAGGTTCCATTGTCAGTTCTTGTTATTCCAAATTTCCACTTATACGTCGCGGACCCGGCACTTGTGAAGCACGAATTCCTCCTGCTCGGGTGTCTCTACCGCACCCGGTCGCGACTCACGCACCCGCCGCAGGGCCTTCTCTGGGCGCTCAGCCTGTTCTATGAGCAGCCGCGCGGCCACCAGGCCGGTGCGGCCGAGGCCACCGCGGCAGTGGATGACGATGCCCTCGCCTTCTTGGATGCGGCGGTGCAGGTCGGCACTGGCGGCGGGCCAGGCGGCCTCGAAGTCCTCGCCGGGTATCGACACGTCGGGGATGGGCAGCTGATGCCAGGTGAGGCCGTGGGCCTTGGCGCGGGTGCCAAGATCGGCGACCCGCAGGTAGATGAGCTCCGGGGTTTCCATGAGGGTCACCAGGGTGGTGGCGCCCCAGGCGGTGATGGCGGCGAGATCGGTGTCCAGGTCCCGCTCCCAGGGGCCGGTCATGGCGTGGGGGTCGTGCTTGCCGGGGCAGAACGTGAGGCCCAGCCGGCCGCCGCCGGGCAGTTTCAGGGTGGCGATTTCCAGGGGATGGGTGCTGCTTGTTCGGGGTTTCATGGGCATTCCCTTACGCATTCCCGTTAGCCGCCTCGGCGCGCCGACGACAGTGGTCCAGCCTCTGGTCGAAGTCCGCCACTTCGGCAGGTACCTCCGGGTGCTGCGCTACCAGTTCCACGAGGTGGCACAGCGCCCGGGGATCCCGGGGGTGTAGTTCGGCGGCCTTGAGGTACATCCCGGCAGCCGCTGCTGGCCGGCCCTGCCCTTCAAACGAGGCGCCCAGGTTCTTCCAGGCGTTGTGGCGGGCCGGGTCGATCTCGATGGCCTTGATACAGTATGCCTGTGCGGCCTCGTACTCCCCGAGCTGGTTGAGGGTGTAGCCGAGATTGTTGTTGAGCAGGTAGCGCACCCCGGCCTCGCCCGCGTCCAGCGTCAGGCCCCGCAGGTAGCTGTCCCGGGCATCCTGGAAGTCCTCCGTCTGCTCCTGAAGCTGGCCGAGGTTGAGCAAGTACCGGGCCTCGTCCGCCGGGTTCGCCGGGGTCCTGAGGAGTTCGCGCACCAGCTGCCTGGCCTCGGCGTGGTGTCCCGCGCGGCTGTAAAGGACCACCCGATCTAACGTGAGCGCCTCCCGGGTCGCACGGTCCTCGCACCGGGCGATCTGCCGGCGCAGGTGACCCTCGGCCTCCTCGAAGGTCAGTGGGATGTGTTCGTCGTCCGTCATGGTGCCGCCTTCTCCAGTCGGTCTTCGGTCCCTTTGGCCAGCCGGATGGACAATGCCAGCAGGCCGTCGGCCATGGCAGTGATGGTCTCGGCCCGGGCCAGGCGTTCGCGCCAGGAGCGGGGAATGGCATCGGCGCCATAGAAGGCCCCGGCCAGCTGGCCGTAGATGGCGCCGGTGGTATCGGCGTCGTCGCCGAGGTTGACGGCGGCCAGCGCACCGGTCTCGAAGTCGTCGGTGGTATGAAAGGCCCACAGGGCGGCCTCCAGGGCCTGGACCACGTAGCCGGTACCGCGGATGTCCGGGGGCTGCTTCGTCTTGAACGAGCCAGCGGCGACCTCATCGATGCGTGGCGCCAGGGGTTTGGCCTCCCAGAGTTCGGGTAGCGGGCTGTAACGGGGCGCCAGCAACGCCGCCTTGGGCACGCCGTTCAGGGCGCCGACCATGAGTCCGGCGTAGTAGCGGCAGGCATCCACGGGCTCGGGCGCGGCATGGGTGGTGCGGGACATGATCCCGGCCAGGCGCATGGCCTCGGCGGGGTCGTGGGCGAAGGCCAGGGGCACCGGAGCGAGACGCATCAGGGAGCCGTTGCCGCCATAGCGCGGGTCGGGATCGCCGGCCAGCGGGTTGCCTTGGGTCTCGAAGCGGCGCAGCGCCGCGGATACGGTGGCGCCGATGTCGAAGCAGGTGCCGGTGCTGCTAAGGTGACCCTCACGATACCAGCGCACGTAGCGGGCCATCTGGTCGAAGAGGTCGAATCCCTCGCACGCCAACAGGCTCTCCGCCAGGCACAGGGCCATGGACGTGTCGTCGGTCCACTGGCCGGGCTCCAGGTCGAATGGGCCGCCGCCCACCATGCCGGTGATGGGCGTGAAACCGCCCGGCGGGCTGAACTCCAGGGTGGTGCCGAGGGCGTCGCCCGCAGCGAGCCCCAGGAGTGCTCCCCGGTAGCGGTCGCGGCGATTCTCCCCATGACGCTGCGCCCTACCCCCTGTCATCTCGTCCTCCCGCATGCGCCCCGCCGTCAGTCCCGATTCGATAGTCCTGGAATCGTGGTGAATCGTCCTCTATCAAGTCAAACATCCGGTGGCGCAGGGCGGGATCGTGGATGTGCTTGGACGCCGTTTCCCAGAAGAAGCGCTTGTAGTCGTCCGGCCCGGCCGTCAAGCGCAGCGCCACCATGTGCATATAGTCCATGAGTTCCACCCTGTCCGGATCGGCGCCCGTGAGGTCCGCGTCGGTGTAGACCTGGTGGATAAAGCCCAGGGCGCCATTCTGGTCCACGTCGTCCAGGGTCTCCAGGCAGCGCCACACGTCCACCATGAGCTGATAACGAACGGGCGTGCTGGTCGGCGCCAGGTGGATGGCGGCGGTGAGCATGCGCGAGGCCAGCAGGGGGCCGTGGTCCTCCCGCACACGGTCGGCAGCGGCGAGGATCATCGCCTCTACGGAGGGCATCGCCAGGTCCTGGCGCAGGCGCTCCACCATGTCCTCGAGGAAGCAGTCGAGCGCCCGCTCGCGCCCCGCCATGAACTTGTCCGGCTCGAACCAGGAGATGAGGATCCCACACAGCAGGGCATAGCCCTTGAGCTGGACGCGCTCCTTGCGCTCCAGGCGCTCGTAGTCCTCCCCGTCCACGAAATAGGGCATGGCGCCCGGGGCCGGGGCCGCGGAGATGTCCTCGCCCCAACCCTCGGGCATGAACTTCCACACCACCGAGTAGCGGCCCCGGACTGGCGCAGGCATGAGGTGCTGTTCCTTCATGACCGTTCCCCCGTGTAGCCGTGGCGCCGCTGGTAGCTCCGGGCTAGCCGGCTGGTGCGCTGTGCGCGCTGGTTCTCGTCGGCAGCTACCCGGAACAAGCAGAGGTGGACCACCCGGGCGTCCTTCACCAGGGCGCCGCCCGCGAGGCCATCGGCCCGGACCCTCAAGTCCTCACCCTCGCCCAACGCCGGGAAGGTTTCCACCCTGGCCCGGGTGGCGGATTCGAGGAATGACTGGGGGTCGGAGGCCCCCGCCTCACGTTTATGGCTGTCGAGGGCATCCAGGGCATAGCTCTCCACCAGTTTCGGCTGCACCGCGGCCAGGGTGGCCGGGCTATCGAAGAGGTCGAGCCCCACCACATGCCCGTCGATGGCGAACAGCGCCCCGACCTGGCCCTCGAAGGGCACGAAGGCGGACTTGAATGCCTCCAGCGATTCCCGGTGGCGCTCGTAGAGGGCCTCGGCTGCGCCGGTGTCGGAATGGGCCTCCATGCGGGCCGACTTCTCTGCGATGTCCGACCACACCTCGCCCTGGTCACTCCGCCGCGAGCCGGATGAGCGCATTGAAGCACTCACCTGCGCCGCCTTGCGGGCGCGGCCGGCGGCGTAGTGGGCCCGTTTGGCACTGGTGAACTCCTCCGAGCGGCGATTCCAGCGCCCGGCCTCGACGCAGGACACCGGGATGACGATGGTGGCTTGGGCCGGGGCCAGCACGGTGAGATTGAGGATGCGGTTCTGCTTGGCGCCGATGAGTTCCTCGCCGTCCAGCAGCAGCACGGGCTTCCCGCAATCGTTGACGAACTTGAGTTCCGGCACGCTGCCGGACTCCGAGACCTCGGTCACGTGGGCGCAGCCGGAATCGAGGGCGGCGTCCAGCAGCAGGTAACCAGGCTCGGCCGGCCCTTCCGCGAGGAGCGGATAAAGGGTCAAGTTAAGATGAGTCCGGGGCGCCCCCAGGCGGACTTCGGACAGGCATTCGGCGATGACGGACATGGGGACCTCCCCCGGTGGTCAGCAGTGGAGGGTGCCATTATTACGGGGGTGGTGGCTCACCAGGTGAGCCTTCAACGCCGTCAGTCGCCGTAGACGGCGCCGGCCTGGGCCAGACGCTCACGTACCTTGTCTCGCAGGCCCGGAGGCGCCAGCACTTCCACCTCGGGGCCGTGGCGCAGGATGTCCATGATGATCTCGGTGTCCACCGAATAGGGCACCCTGAGCTCGTAGCGGCCGTCCGCGTCGAACTCGCCCTGCTGGCGCGGGTGCCAGACTTCCTTGGCCACCCAGCGGGCGTTGGTCGCGGAGAAGCGCAGCACCGCGGTGCTCGATGCCTGCCCGGAGAAGATCCCGTACCCTTCCTCGAAGAAGGCCTTCAATTTGGCCTCGGCGACGTTGCGGGCCTTTTTTCCCGTCGAGGAGACGTGGCCGATGGCGTCCATGCTGAAGCTCCTGAGACCCTTCCTGAGGTGGCACCAGGTGTCCAGATACCAGGTGTCGCGGTAGTAGACGATCCGCTGGGGTGAGACCTCCCGCTCGAGGGTTTCGTCGGTACTGCGGTTGTAGTGCTCGATGACGAGCCGGGTGCGGCCCAGGGTGGCCGAGGCGATGGCCTGGAACAGTTCCGGGCGCACCGGGCGCACCGCGGTGTGCAGGATCCGCACCCGGTTCTCGATGGCCTCGGCGGAGTGGTCGACGCTCTCCAGCAGCATGCGGATACGGGTCCGCAGGGGCTCGATATGCGCGCTCAGCAGGCCTGGCTGGAGGTCCGCCAGCAGCTGCTCCATGGTCAGCAGCGCATGGACCTCGGTGGCATTGAACCACAGGCCCGGCAGGACATAGCGGGGCGGGTCCTCGGAGTGGACCTCGTAGCGGTAACCCCGGTGCTCGCGGTCCCAGACGATGGGAGCATTCAGCCGATCCCGCAGGTACTCCAGGTCCCTTTTGACGGTAGCCCTGGACACCTCCAGGTCGTCGATGAGCGTCTCCATGGGGACCACCCGGCGCTCCTGCAGCAGCTGGTCCAGGCGGTAGAAACGTTCAGTTCGGTCCATATCCACGGCCCTCCAATTCCATGACAGCGCCGCCCGGTCAGCGTATACTAACTACTGCGCCGATTTGAGTACCAGCTTGCTGGGCGCGTTATAAATGCAGCTAAAGCGGGCGAGAACCCGCTTTGGCTGCGCCAGGCGGGTTTTTTCATGCCCGCGAGCCGCCGGATTTAAGCAACAACTTACCGGGGCGGCCTATAAATTCCGGCTAAAGCGTTGGCCGTCCGTTCACGCTCCCCACCGGACCCCGCGCTCTGAGCCCCGGGGAGCAGAAGAACAACCTTGAGCAGACACACCCCCGGTGGCCACCGTGGCCACATCGTCCCCTTTCCCCGATCCCCCGTCCCGCGACGGCCTACCACCGAAGCCCCCGGGAATGCCGCGGCGGAGGTGGTGGACCTGTCCTGGCAGCAGATGTTACGCGCCATCCATGAAGAGATGGAGCTCGGCCTCGTGCTCCAGTGCAGCTACGAGCCGTGGCGAGTCAACCGCTTCATCGAGCGTCGTCGGGCCCGCAACGCCCGCCGCGACGCCAGGCGAATGGCCCGGCTTGCGGATAAGCGGGATCAGGATGGCTGACGAATACGTACTCCACATGGACGACAACGCGGTCTCTCGCCGCCGCCCATGCCCCCCCCACGACGAAAGGAGATGCACCATGAAACACGAAGAGCTTTCGCAGCTCATGAAGGCCCTCGCTTTCGCGGCCCACAAACACCGCAACCTGAGGCGCAAGGACGCAGCCAAAACACCGTACATCAACCATCCGATTGCCCTAGCCAACATCCTGGTGAACGAGGGCGGCATTACCGACCTCGATGTCATCTGCGCCGCCCTGCTCCACGACACCATCGAAGACACGGAGACCACGGAGCAGGAGCTGAGGGAAGCCTTCGGAGTCGCTATCGCCGGAATGGTGGCGGAGGTCACCGACGACAAGCGCTTGGCCAAGGCCGAGCGCAAAGCCCGGCAGGTGGAGCATGCGCCCAGCCTCAGCACCGGCGCCAAGCTGGTGAAGCTGGCCGACAAGATCGCCAACCTCCGGGATATCCTGGAGGCGCCGCCGGACTGGCCGGATGAGCGCAAGCGTGAATACTTCGCCTGGGCGAACAAGGTGATCGATGGCCTGCGTGGCGTCCATGCCGAACTGGAACTCGTATTTGATCAGACCTATGAAAGGAGGTCTTGAAAGTGCGCCGCGCCGGAACGACATGGCGTCCCTCAACGTCTGTGCTGGGACCGAAGTTGGCATTAAGGTCAGGAACAGTCTGGCGTTTCGACCCTACAGATAGCCCCCTGCTCGATTCGCCTATGGTCTGTTTCCGGCCACCACCAAAAGCACGCGCCAGAAGCCAGGGGAAGCAACTTGGCAGGTCTCCGGTCCGGCCGGAGGTCGAGGAGGCCATACGAGCCGCCAGGGCTGAGGGTAAGAGGATCCTGAAGATAGCCCCAGAACTGGACGTCGGTGTCAGCGTGATTCAGCAAGTGGTGGCGGAGTAGTCGCATGAGCGCTCTTCAGGTGATACTGTATATCCATATGGGGTATCCCTTTAGCTCCACAGATGGCAGAATTGGCTCATGGACGCGCCAAAGCTACCACCGATCGCGGGTACGGACTATCCAACAACCTGGGTTCAATTCCTTGACTGGTTCCATTCTGAGCAAGCTTGTCGCGATTACTTGGAAAAGCTGCGGTGGCCCGATGGCCTGATCTGCCCGAGGTGCGGCGCATCAAGCGAAGCCAAGCGAATCAGTCGTGGCAGAGTGATTTGTCCGGCATGCCGGCACCAGACCAGCGTAACGGCGGGCACTATTTTCGACAAGACACGCACTGAGCTTCGGGTCTGGTTCGCTGCTATTTGGTATATCACCAATCAGAAGCACGGCGTAAGCGCGTTGGGATTGCAGCGTGTGCTTGGGCTGGGGAGCTACGAAACAGCCTGGACGATGCTGCACAGACTGCGACGCGCCATGGTGCGCCCCGGCAGGGAATTGCTTGACGGAGAAGTGGAAGTCGATGAGACCTACCTTGCCCTGACCGACCGGAAAACGCCAGTTTCTGCGCTCGGCCGCAAGAGCCGCACCACAAAGGCACTTGTTGCCATCGCCGTCGAGATGCTTCAACCCAAAGGGTTCGGAAGAATTCGGATTCAGCAAATCGCGCAAGGCGACTACGAGCACCTGCTACTCTTTATCCAGGAGTCTGTTCGTTCGGGCGCGACCATTCACAGTGATGGATCTGCCGCCTATCGGAAACTGGACGATGCCGGATATAAACACCGCCGCACAGTCCATATAGGGTCCGAAACGGCCGCTCATGAATCGATGCCGGGCGTTCACCGGGTCGCCGCATTGCTGCAACGCTGGATGATGGGCACCCACCATGGAGCTGTCCAACCGAGCCAGCTGGACTACTATCTGGACGAATTCGTATTTCGATTCAATCGCCGAACTTCGCGATCTCGGGGGCTGCTCTTCTATCGCCTGCTCCAGCAGGCGGTGATTACGAAGCCGGTGCCCTACGGGAAAATCGTAGAAACGTCCCAGAAAGACGAGAATTGAATCCTGTGGAGCTAAAGGGATACCCGATATATCCATACAGCTACCAGTCACGACCATGCGGTATCGCGTCCAACCCCTTCGCTATCAAGGCCGCCGTCGCCGCTGGCGTGACGTGGCGAACGCCAAGCCTTTGGTGGGCGAACTCTTAACCCATGTCCAGTTATCCAAGGGCGGCATCCCCGTGAAAGTCGCCTTGCTGCAGGACCCTACCGCTCCGGCGGGTAATGCGTTGCTTCCCCCGCTCTACGAGCCCATCCTGGTACTTATCGGGCCTACTTCCCTGCGGCTACGGGGTATCGAACACGCAAACGGGAGCGCTGTCGTACAGGAGTGGTTCTGCGAGGAGATCTCACTATCCCCATCCCCGGAACCTTAGACCGCCTTCCCAGCTCGGCCCCCGAGCCTTCCCTTCATGGGAGATAGCAACCTATTTGGTTGCGCTTCTGGGAGAAGCGAGCACTGGCCCCCGCTACCGAAGGAGCGCCGAGGGAGCCGACCTTAGGTGCGGCTGAGGTGTCCCTCTGTCGCACGAGCGCATGTGATTGCTATGTGTTTCAGAGATATTCTTTCATACAGTCATTTATTAACTGACGCTCTTCAGCCGTTGGACTCATTGATAATGCCTTTTCAAAGATCTCCTTGCCCCACTGCTTATCATTTAGTTTATCAGGTTTCGCTACGTTACACGCAATATTCAAAAAATCCATGGCGGATTCTGCTTTCTCCAAAGCTGCATTGAATATAGTTATAGATCTCTCCCTGTCTAATCCTTCAAAGAAACACGCAATATCTAATAAGTAATTAGAGTCTTCTATTCTCGTGAGTCCCGACTTCTCGTCAGGACGCGAGTCGGAACATGCTGATTCTTTCAGTGTCCTGCCGTTCGGTGATGAATTTTGCCAGGGAATGGGTTTTGGCGGAACTCAAGAGAAATTCCGGCAGCGTGTTGCGTAGCGCATGAGTGACGACGAGTTCCGACGGGGGAATACCGGATCGGATCGTCCGCAGCCACGAGCCGAAGGATTTCCAGATGAGCTGCGGGAAAACCACCGACAGATACTGAAGCAAGCCTTGAGCGACGACGCCGGCCTGCATGAAGACGTGGTAGGCGTGGATCTTGCGTTTGACGTTCTCGCGATACCTGCGCGTTTCCCGGTGCAGGTATTGATTGCCCTTGCGGCGTTTGAGCGGCTTCATGTCCTGCATCCAGAAGTGATAGGCGAAGGTGCCGATCTGTCGGACGGCCTGCTTGAAGCTGTGCTCGATCTTGAAGCGCAGGCCGTAGAGGCGAATGATCTCGACGGCGTCCAGGGCGACGTCGGTGCACATCAGCAGGGAAGAGCCTCTGGTCGGGTGGATGACGGCGACGAAGCGCACGAGCTGTCCGGCGGGCCGCCAGAGCAGGTCTCGGACCTGGTACCGAATCGTGACGTTGTCCTCGCCGTAGACGGGGCTTGGCGCGGATTGGAAGTCGTTCGTGTCGTTCAGCAGTGACCTGAGCTTGAGCTTCTTCCCGTAGCGTCTCGGCCGGCCTCTTTTCCTCGGGCCGCGCTGGTGATAGGGGGTGTAAGCGACGGCATTGGATCGGACGCGGGTGACGAGATGGTTGCCCTCGGCGATGAGGCCGCGAACCATCTTGCCGGCGGCGTAGTAGGCATCGGCAACGTAGTAGAAGGGTTCCGTGATCGCCACGGTCTGAATCAGGGCGAGCATCTTGTCGAGCAGGGTGCGCCGGTCGCGATTGGAGAAGACGAGGCCCTCGTGGATGCGCACGGCGAGGGGGACAGCGAAGACGCTTTGGTCGGCCTCAACCAGCAGGCTCACCGCCTGAAGGGAGTGTCCCATGATGTATTCGGGCTTGGTGTTGGCGTCGGACTGCTGATGCAATAGCTTCACGGCGGGCATCTTCTTGCCGCGCTTGGGGACTTGATCCCGTCCCCGACCATGACGCGGCGGCCGTTGACGAGCAGCGGCGCGGGAAAGAGCCGCAGCACGGCCTGGGTCCACAGCGCCGCGAGCCGCTCGAGCTTGATGGCGCGGCTGTGGAACGAATCCAGCAGGTTGTCGTAGAAGCGGGGCTTGAGGGCGAGCGCCCGCACGAGGCTGGTCACGCCTAAAGATCGCCTCGCACGGTGAGACCGGCCACGGCGGTGGCGAACCACAGGAAGGTGCGCAGGCGCGAGAACGCCGGACGCAGCAGCCAGATTGCTTTCCACCAGGACTCCCATAGCGACATCGTCCACCTCCCATGAAGTGAATGAAACGGTGATTTGGCCCACCGCGCGGGGCCGGTTATGGAGAAGGCGTGCCGGGCTCGGGCTCCTGGACTTCCACGGCCATCACGGCCGAGAGCACCGCCAGGCGCTCGGCGGGCGGCATGGCCTCGTAGCGGCGGGCCCAGCTCACCGCCTTGCGCTTGATGCGTTGGCGGTCCGTGAAGTTCTTGCCCGCATAGCGCGCCCAGTGCAGGCGCTCGACGCTGAAGTTGAACCACAGCTTCTCGGTGACGACGCCCGCCTGGTTCATCACCTGAAGCTCGAGGCTGCGCCACCCGGCCAGCCGCTCGTCGTAGAGCGCCGAGGGGTAGCCGGAGAGGATCACGTGACAGGGCAGGCACTTGAGCAGCTCGAGCAACGCCACGTGGTCGTGCTCTTCGTAGTCGAAACGGTATCGGCGCTCGCCGCGGCGGGTCGGCTGCAGATAGGGCGGGTCGCAGTAGATGAGCTCTCGCCCCCGATACGCATACTCGGCCAGGAATCGGTGCGCGCAACCATGCACCAGCTCGACCGGATAGGGGCATTCGAACTTCGCGAGTGCTCGCCGATTGCGGTCGATGCCGATGTTGACGAGCGCCGGCGGCTTGCGTTGCATGATCGCCCCGCCGCCGAGGTGGCTCTCGATGTAGGTGTCGTGGGGCGGCATCAGGGCGATGATCGCCTGGCACAAACCCGACGTCGCCTTCGATCCGAAGTAGCTGCCCATCGCTGCCGATCCGTGTCCGTGACGACCAGCAGACTAGCTTCATTCAGCTAGGGTGTCAAACGACATCGATGACTCGGCGGCAGCGCCTTGCGTACCTGATGATCGAACGTCCGCCAGTGTTATGCTATCGACATGAGTGAGAAGCATCCCTTCGCCGGCGGGCTACTCGACTACATGGGCTCGTCCCAGGGCCAACGCTCCATCGAAGTTTCAGACGCTCTCTGGGCGCTCATGGACGACGTGCAGCTCGATCCCGGACGACGCGAGATCATCTGGCCCGAGGCCCAACGCCTCAGCTTCGATCAGTCCATCGAATGCATACAGAAGGCGTATCCGGACTTCCCTCGTGAGCGTATTACGAGCTTCCTGATCTCCTGGCTCGAGCACTACGCCCCGGAAGATTACTCCCGGGAACAACTAGACGAACTCGATGCGCTCACCGAAGACTGGCTCGACGAGCTCGAGGGTCAGTACGGGGAGCAATAACCGCCGAGAACTCGGGACTCTTGAGTTCTATTGGCCTGAGGCTATTAATGCATAGTTCTATAGCCCAGCTCTTATCATTTAATATTTCTTCATTTGCAATTATTTTTGCAGTATCAAAATAATCCGGCCAAGACATTTGGCTCTCAAATTCCACAACCTTCTCAAACCATTTACGCCCCTCGCTTTTGTTGTTCAGTTTCGGCGTATGCGCCAAACAAAATGCGATCTCTAAATAGTCATTCCAATACGTAATATTTTTAGCTGCTTCTTCGATTAGTCTTGACGCCCATTCTTTGTCTCCCAATATCGAATTGTCCGCAATATATTGTGCTATGTGAATAATGTCACCATTTTCTAAGTTTTTGCTAAGGAGCATTTCAAATAATCCTCTTGCCCATTGCTTATCGTTTAGGCCGTCTGGATCAGTAATATCGCAGGCGATATCACGGTAAATATCAATGTCACTAGAATCTTCGTCTGCCTTATCTAAAGCTTCTTTAAAAAGCACTCTCCCCCAATGTTTATCATCCAATAATTCTTTGGCTGATACATTATAGGCCAACATTTCAAAATCCGAGACACATTTTGCCTTCTCGTAAGCTTTTCCGAAAACGATCTTAGCCCATTCTTTGTCGTTGATACTATCTTGATGTGACAAAACGCACGCAATCTCGATATAATCTTTGCAATCTCCTGCTTTATTTAACGCGTCTTGAACCAATTCCTTCTTGCCTTGATTATCTAAAGATTTTTCATTTTTCTTTATATGCACACATATTTCTCTTGCATCTAATGCTTAATGCTTCTGAATTAAGCATTGATTTTCCCTTTTTGTTGCACATAACAGTCTGAATAACTAAAAAGTGTCCGTGTTAAAACACGGAATATTTCCTCGCGATCCCAAAAATACGGTGCGGTGCTCGGGGGCACGCGAGGTACGGGAAGGCTGTCCATAGCATTCACCGTCATTGACGGGCCTTCGACAGATTTCTAGTCACTGCCTCCCGTGTGGCAATGTCGTTTAGCCCTAA
This sequence comes from Gammaproteobacteria bacterium, assembly GCA_034522055.1. NCBI lineage: Bacteria > Pseudomonadati > Pseudomonadota > Gammaproteobacteria > Gammaproteobacteria bacterium. The sequence goes on along the minus strand of JAXHLS010000002.1, from coordinate 2,787,298 downwards.
TTGCGAAATTGGTCCAGGTTTCGCCTGGAGAAGAAGCGAACACATTTAGTAATGCAGTTTCTAGGAACTCTTTCCCGGGGCGAATCACCTCTCCAACTGGTTCCATCTGTGCTGGCATGTTGCCGGGTCAGTCAGCCTATCTGTCATCCAATGTGAGAAAAGGAATACCTTCTCAGCAAGACCTTTGCGCCACTCCTCAACCTTGCTGGAGTCGGAAGTGAATCCAATGTGCTCGACCTCAACCTCAACATCACCCTCGTTGACGGTCCACTTCACTACCCACCCACATTCTCTAGGAGGTTAGACTTCTCGTTACCTTCCGACATTGCTATGCCCTCACCTTGCTTACAAACCTGATCGGCTCTGATGAAAAGAAGTCCATGAACAATCTTCTCTCTACAACCTTTTCAAGATGGTGTGAGACTGTGGGTTCCTCCATTTCCTCACTGTTGTAGCCCATTCGATCAAACACGATCATCTGAACGAGGAAGCATCCGTCAGCTACCTCAGTGGTATCCGATGTAGCATTGACCTCATCGTTCGTGATCGACACAAGGATGACATGCTCCCCGTATCCGTTGTCGCCCTCTGATGAGTTGTAATCTACCTGCTCGACGTTGAGCTTTAGTGCCTCGCCGTCAGCGTTTTGAATCTCGTAGGTTGTTTGAAAGTATCCGTGGTCCTCTTCACTCCAAGCGAACCACAGAAGTTTAATTGCTTCGAAGAAAGCGTCGTCGAAGAGGTCGCCCACTAGGTCCGCTCCCTGAATGTCCAGTTCCTTTGCAATGCTTCCTGACATCACACAGCCTCCTACTGTAAGTAGAACCCACTTCGTGGGTTCGGCTTCACCCGTCCATTAACGCTATCGTCTGGTTGGAGGGAGACTTTAGAGACAGGGAGTAGAATCCTACTATGCGTTGTGTGCAGGTCCTTACTTAGAATTCAGAAAATAAGCAAGAAGTCCTTCTTAACTTATTGATAAATAGCATAGAAATACTTCAGGATGAAATATAAAGGCTATTACAAGACCCTCGGCGTGGACCGCTGTGCCTCTACGGAGAATACTACCCGACGTTCATCGCTCATTTGGCGGAGCAGGGCCGGCCGCTGCCGTGCAGAGGGAGTTCGAGGACTATCTCAAATGCAGCCGTCTCGAGCACGGCTTCCTGCGGGTGCACTGCGAGTCCTGCCACGCCGAGCGCCTGGTTGCCTTCAGTTGCAAACGAAGTGGCTTTTGCCCCAGTTGCGGGGCGCGGCGCATGGCCGAAAGCGCGGCGCTGTTGGTCGACGAGGTGCTGTCCGAGCAGCCCATTCGCCAGTGGGTGCTGAGTTTCCCGATTCTATTGCGCTTTCTGTTCGCCAGCTGGCCCGAGATCATGGGGCGTGTGCTGGGCATCGTCTACCGCTGTATTGCCACGCATCTGATCAAGCAGGCGGAGTTCTGCCGTACGACGGCGCAGACCGGTGCGGTTACGCTGATTCAGCGCTTCAGCAGTGCGCTCACAAAATCACTTGGAACGATTTTGAACAGCCGAAGGCGGCCCCGGAGGGGGGTGAAGGGCAGGATCCCCGGAATCACCTCAACATCCACTTTCATATGCTGTTTCTCGATGGGGTGTACGTCGATGGCCCCGAGAGCAGCGCTCGGTTTCGCTGGGTCAAGGCGCCGACCAGTGCCGAACTCACGCAACTGACGCACACCATCGCGCACCGTGTGGGCCGCTTTCTGGAACGGCAAGGCCTATTGGAACGAGACGCCGAGAATAGTTACCTCGCCGAGGATGCCATGGATGAGGGGCCGATGGCTCAGCTCCTGGGGTGCTCGATCACCTACCGCATCGCACAGTCGGTCCTCGACAGAGCCGCAAGGTATTCACGCTGCAGACGCTGCCGGCCTGTGATCCACAGGATCCGTTCGGTGATGCTGTCGGCAAGGTCGCCGGTTTCAGCCTGCATGCTGGTGTAGCGGCGCGGGCAGATGAACGTACGAATCTCGAACGGCTGTGTCGCTACGTCAGTCGCCCGGCGGTGTCTGAGAAGCGCCTGTCGCTGACGCCCAATGGCAACATCCGTTACCAGCTCAAGACACCGTACCGGGACGGCACCACGTATGTGATCTTTGAGCCGCTGGATTCCATTGCCCGGCTGGCGGCGCTGGTGCCCCGGCCCAGAGTCAACCTAACCCGGTTCCATGGGGTGTTTACTCCCAACAGCAAGCACCGGGCGTTAGTGACGCCGGCAAAGCGGGGCAAGGGCAACCCAGCCAAGACGACGGATGAAACGCCAACACCCGTCGAACGCCGTGCGTCGATGACGTGGGCACAGCGGCTCAAGCGTGTATTCAATATCGACATTGTGAGACATGCAGCGACTGCGGCGGGGCCGTCAGAGTCATCGCCTGCATCGAGGATTCGGCGGTGATCAAGCAGATCCTCGATCACCTGAAGCACAAAGCCGAAACCCGCGAGTCCAGGGCGTTACCCGAAAGTCGGGCGCCGCCGGCTGGCCTGCAGAAGGGCCTGTTCAACTGACGATCCCGAAAAAACACACGGTTCAACTCAAGATGCTGGCTTATGCAGGTGGCAGGATTTCGCCTTGCCGGGTAGCGGGAATGGAACTGGCTGTGGAGAGAAGAGGGCGAGTTTTGGTTGATAGTAGTGCAATGCAGGCCAAATATCAGGGATATTGAATGGGTGTCAGGTGGGTCATTAGCAGTCCCACTACTGGTGGACTTAGGTGAAAAGGGCGTTTATTTTTCCTAGACTTCGTTCTCCGCGTGTTTCCTTGACTGCGCGGACATTAAATGCTGTAGAGGATGGTTAGGTCAACCTTTCCGACGGTTGAAATTGTAGAACCAATCTCCGTTTATTATCATTATTGGCACCATTATTAATATGAATAGTGCAAACGGAAATAGCAAGATCATCGCCAACACGTAGTCGCCGTAGTATATTGCTCCCGCAGCGTATATGAGCAAGGAGCCTATAATGGCAAAAGCAAGTACGCCTTTGACAAAACCAATGATGTCGCTAATGCTGTTCAATGTGCTCTCCTATAAGAATGTCAGTAGTTCATCAACGGGGGATGACTTATGTTTCCAGTTCTCGAAATCCCATTGAGTTAGACTATCCGCACATACGACGATATGCTGCGAAAGTTAACACGAAACGTTACATTTGAGCATGGTCAGGGGTCCCTCCTGAGGAGGGATTTTAGCCCAGGACGGCCGGAGGGTCAGGTTTCGGAAATAGAAGAAGCGAGCGCATCTGGGAACCCTGCTCCTTCAGCATTTCATAAACTGCTGAATTGTTTCTTTTCTGGCCAAGCAAAACCCCACGGTGCAGGTAACGCGCTCGGTGACGCGGCTACTGTACCTGTATGAGCGACTGCCGCCCGTTCAGCTTTCAAGTCCGTTTGCATTACGCATTACGGTGACAGTGCATTTATTTGGCATTACGGTGGGCATTACGGTGACAGTGCATTTATTTCCGCTACCCATCACCGCCGCCTCGCCTATCGCGGCTTCGGCCCCCGCTTGCCGGGCTTCAGCGTTCGCCCGACCTGCTCCTCGACCCGCCTCAGAAAGGCATCGTTTCCAATGGGGCGGCCGATGGTTTCCGACCGGCGCAGGGCGTCGAACCGGGCGTCTTCTCCGCCGGCAGCGATGATCTGCTTCGCGGCCACCAGGTACGGCGTCAGCGCCTCGACGTCCGTCACGCCATCCCCCTTACCGGGACGAAGGTAGGCGTGGATGGATGACCAGGGCCAGTCCTGCACTTTTTCCACCAGCCGTGCCCGCAGGGGGTTCAGCACCACATAGGCCATGGCCGCGACCAGATGTCCCTCGTCCATCGCCACACACCCGAACCGGCCCTGCCAGAAATGACCAGTGCGCCGTTCGCGGGCATGAACATGCCCGGCATACACCCGGTGAACCCGCGACAGCACTGCCCGCAGCCCGTCCTTGTCCGACGGCGTCAGGATCAGATGAACGTGGTTCGGCATCAGGCACCATCCCCAAATACCGACCCCGTGTTGTCGGCCATGATCGGCCAGAAGGTCCCGATAGAGGTGATAGTCCGCGTCCTCAAAAAACGTCCGCGCCCGCCCGTTGCCGCGCTGGGTCACGTGATTCGGAACATGCGAAAGAACGACGCGGGCGAGGCGAGCCATGGAACGAAGCTAACCGGAGGCGGCGAGGGAGCCAATTAAATGTACTGTCACCCTTAGGCATCCCCTCATTTTTAACTCAAATAATACCGAAGGCATCGCGGAACACGCGTTGCTCGTGGAGGAGTTCGGTGAACTTCTCGAATAACGGGCGCAATCGCTCCTCAGGCCAATTCGGAATATGTTCGTAGAGCATCAGTCCCTGGCGAAACAGCGAGTGGGTACGCCGCTTAACGGTATTTGCCTTCAGCCAGCGATCGTAGCCCAACGCCTCTCCCGCGGCACCGAGCAGCGACAGCAAGGCGATGGCCAGTGCACTGATCAGCAACAACCGGTCGCGGCGCTCCGGGCGACCGATCCGCAGCGAGGACATCCCCATGCCGAAGCGCAGATCCTTGATGTCGCGGAAGCTCGTCTCAATCCCCCAGCGCTTGGCGTAGTAACCGATGAGCGTCTTCGCCTTCGCCTCGCGGTCACTGGCAGCCAGGCACCACGGCTCCTTCATGTCCTTGGCCTGCACACACACGACCGTGGCCACGGGCAGGGCTTGGGAGTCGGTCAGCGTCGCATCGCGCAACGTGCGCGCCCGGCCATGGGTACCCACCCACTTCGCTGCCTTGCGCCGCTCGCCCTTGGCGTTGGTGATGTAATACTGGCTGCGCAACCGCACCACATAGCCGAAACCCAACTCCTCGCTCAGCAGCTTCAACAGCTTGCAGTCCGCAAAGCCCCGATCGGCCACGATCGTCACCGCCACCCCCGCCGGCAGCACCTCATAGAGCCGACACAGCAACGCATCCTCGTAATCCGTCTGCCGGCCCTTGAGGGTGGCAGCCTCCACCGTCTGCCACAGCAACGGTGTGGCACGACCATGACGGGTCAGCATCGACAGCACCAGCGTCTCGTGCCCGTCATTGGCAAAGCTCGTCCAGTCCAGCGCCACCACCACCTTGGTACGTGCGCCGATAACATAGGGCACCCAGCACGCAAAGAACCTAGCGAGTTTGATGCCGCGGTTGCTCAGCAGCCGGTCCACCTGCTTCACACCATGCTTGCTCAGCGTCCCCTGGGCATGCGCCAAACCCTGACCGATGGCATGCACTGCCAGCGAAGCGCTGGTCAGCACCCCCCAGGCCGCGTTCGCCAGCGACAACACGCGCTTGGCGTGCAAGTCGCCGTCGAAAAGCGTATCAATGAACTCGATGATGTCATCCTGCCGAAGCGCCTGTGCTGCTTTCATCGCCGGTCCTCATGGTGATTGTGAGGACTCCAAGAATGATCTTCAGATCAACAAGTTGCAAGTCATTGTTGAGATTAAAAATGAGGGGATCCCTGAGACTGTCACCGTAATTCTGCAGCGGTAAGGTGGCGCGGTGTTTCTGATTGACCCAGGCGACACCGGCCGCCACGAGTTGGCCGTTATTCCATTCGTCGCCAGTGTGAAATTGCGCCACGGTCCACGGTGGTGGTCGCACACAGGGAACGACCGAAGGCGAGCCGGGGCAGCAGCTGGGTGGCATCGCGACCGTATGCCTGGTCGCGTTCCGAGGTGTCGATGTCGGCGAGCCGAACCTTTACCGACCGCGCTTGGGGGCTCTCTGCCAGCTGCGGGGTATCACCATCCACCCCGGACCACTTGGCCACGGATGTCGCACTGCGGGGCAGAATGGGCCCGCAAGGCAAGGGCCCCAAGAACAAGAGTAATTGCGATGCGGAGGGTGGGCATGGCCGGTGCCTCCTTGCTCGTGACCCGAATGTGGGTCCTTCCTGTCGGACTATTGCCGGAGCGTTAGTAGATAATCCGGTAGATTATTCTTGATAGTGATATAAGGTTATTCTTGCAACTTATTGATTTTTTTGGTGGGCCGTGAAGGATTCGAACCTTCGACCTACTGATTAAGAGTCTCCATACCTGAGCGTCCTTTCGACGCTCCTGGCCGGTGGATCGACTGGATTCAAGGCCAATAGCTGGCTCTCCTTGGCCCGCTATCCAGAATTTTTCCCGACCCTGGATTAGATAGCATGAGTACGGTCAGCGTAGGCACTAAGCAGTCTACCTTCCGACCTACGCCAACTTCCTTGACTTTACTCTCGGAACCGCTGCCTTGCTGCAATACCTTTTAGAAATCAGATGATTAATGAATCCACCTCAAGCCTACCGTGATCGATTCAACCTTAGCACCAAGCAGTTTCCACGAAGCAAGCGCCGTCCACCACAACCCCCGTGGAGTCATACTTGTACCATCGGTCCCGACTTTTCCATCGCTGGTGTAACCGGTGGCCGTGAACTGGGTTACAATTCGTAAATTCTCAGAGGAGACGGGGTACTCTGAGAATGCCATTCGCACCAAACTCAGGGACGGCGTATGGCTGGAGGGCCAGGTTTGGAGCAAAGCCCCGGACGGCAGAATTCTGATTAGCGTGGATGGATATCACCATTGGGTAGAAAGCCTCGCACGGGTGTCAGGGCAGTCAGCGCCTCGTCCATCGAGATCTCCTTCACCTATCAGGGAAAGCGTTGCCGCGAGAAGATCAAGCTCAAGCCCACCCCCGCTAACCTGAAGCGGGCCGAGCGCCATCGCGCTGCCATTCTAGACGCGATCGAAAAAAGCACCTTCGACTACGCGACCACCTTCCCGGAATCAAAGAGCGCACCGCTCTTCAGCGACCAGCCGGGCGCGACGATTGCCGTCGAGCGTTTCCTTTCCGATTGGTGGCGCGGTGAGGAAAAGGACTTGAAGGCCTCTACCCGCACCGTCGACAAGCGAATCGTCTTCAACCAGATCATCCCCGAGTTCGGTCAGCTCGCGCTCACGGATCTGAAGTGGCACATGATCCGCGACTGGGCCAAGTCCCAAGGCTGGAGCGGAAAGACCCAGAACAACAAGCTCAGCGTCCTGCGGCGGGCTCTCAACGAGGCTGTGGAACAAGAGCTCATCCACAATCACCCGATGGCGAACAAGGTCATTCGCCGCCGCAAGTCGCGGAGCGAATCGGTAGCCAGCACTAAGTCCAAGATCGACCCGTTCAGCCACGAGGAGCGTACTGCGCTGATCGGGGCCGCCAGGGGACAGCTCCAGAACCTGGTCCAGTTCGGGTTCTGGACGGGGCTACGGCTCTCCGAGCTGTTCGCCCTCAAGTGGGGCAATGTTGACTGGATTAACGATCGAATCTACGTCGAAGGCGCACTCACTCAGGACGCGGAGGAAATCGAGGACACGAAGACGGAAGCTGGCGAGCGCACGGTCAACCTCCTGCCACCGGCTCTTGCCGCCCTGAAGGCCCAGAAGGAACATACGTTTCTGAAGGGCGCTGAAGTTTTCCAGAATCCTCATACGCGAGAACGGTGGACAGGCGACCAGGCGCTTCGCACTCGGCAATGGAATACGCTTTGCCGGCGGGCTGGCGTCCGTTACCGGCCTCCCGGCCAGATGCGTCACACGTTTGCCTCGATGTCGTTGATGGCGGGCGAGTCGCCGCAGTGGGTCGCGGCGCAGATGGGGCACAGGGACTGGACTTTTACGGCGCGAGTTTACTATCGGTGGATCCCGAATGATGCTGGCGATGCTGGCAAAAAGGTGCTGAATAAATGGGCAACCAACGACTGAAGTCGAATGTCATAATATCCGTAGGCATGCGCACTTAAAGACGGCAGACGGGTCATCAAGACGACCGCGCATCGCCAGTACATCAATGCCTTGGCGAGTAGCAGGCGGTGTGCGCTCTTCCCAATCTTCGCAGCGATTTGTCGGCGCAATCACCTCGCAGTCGTCGCCTCGCAAACACAGATCGCGCTGAAGAGAGAAACCCAAGTAAGACGCCTCGTAACACAGATTCAGTTCAATGCCGCCAAAGTAGTCGCTGACCTTCTCGAGCTGACTCAGCAGCCCTTTCAGCGTTGCACGAGACTGAAACCGAAGTGCCTCACCCGTGCACTGATTCAGCGCGCAACCGTGGTAGCGCACATCATCGCCATCGATTCCGACGTCAATTGCATTCAGTCTCATAGACGCCCCCTTGTTTTCATCTATCGATCAACCACTTGAGACATCCATCATCGATGATAACCCTCGGCCCAAGAGGGGGCTCTATACCTTACTATCCGCCGACACGCTGACCGTGTTAGCCTGACTCGGCAGCGTGCGCTAGCTCATCAACGCGACGCGACGCCTGACCGTGACGACACTGGGCAACGTCATCGTGGTGGCCGATATTCCTCCCGAACTAGGCGGCGTCGGCAACTTTCGCGAAGCGCCGGACTGGACTCGCGTGCTGGCCAACTCTGCAGACCGTCAGCTGACGGCCGGCAAGACGCCGCTACTAGCGTCGGCGCTGCCCGAGTTCGAGAAGGCGCTGATCCGGATTGCGATGCGCCGCACCAAGGGGCATCGCCAGGAAGCGGCGAAGCTGCTCGGCTGGGACCGCATCACGCTGACTCGAAAGATGAAGGCGCTGCATCTCGACGGTGCGTCGGAGCCGCCCGGCGCCTGACAGCTCGCTCGGCCCGATCGATACCGTCGTCGGGCCGGCGCGCACTGTCGCCGGCGTCCGCTTTGCTTGAACCCTGTGTCGCAGACAGCGACAATTCGGCAAAGGAAAGGGTAGTGCAGGGGAGAACAATGCAACAACAAACGCTGACCGATTCGCTCAGGCTCTATGTACTAGAGTGCGGCAAGATCACCGATGTCACGTCCGAGGAGTTCGGTTTCGAGGGCGGCTCGCTGTCGTCCGAGATGTTCAGCGCCTGTTACCTCGTCGTGCATCCGAAGGGTACGTTGCTGTGGGAAACGGGTGAGATCCCCGATAACGCGCTGAACGCGGACGGTACACCGACGACCGACAGGGCGTTCACGGTCACGAAGCCGTTGCTGCCACAGCTCGATGCGCTGGGATACACCCCGGATACGATCACGTATCTCGCGATGTCGCACTACCACAACGATCACGTCGCCAACGCCAATGCTTTAAGCGGTTGCCACTGGCTCGTGCAACGGGCCGAGCGTGAGGCGATGTTCGCCGACGAGCCCGATACCGAGCGCAACGGCCCGATACTGCCGGCGCGCCAGTTCTTCTGTGATCTCGAGCAGAGCGAGACGACCGTCATCGAGAATCGCGACCACGACGTCTTCGGCGACGGCCGCGTCGTGCTCAAATTCACGCCCGGACACACGCCCGGCCACCAGTCGCTGTTCCTGCGCCTCGACGAGACCGGCCCCGTCATCCTGACCGGCGACCTGTATCACTACACAGAGGAACTCGAACGAGATGCGGCGTTCGTCAACCACGCGAGCAACGAGATCGCGACGACGAGCCGTCGGGCACTCGAAGCGACCGCCAAAGCGGAAGGTGCGGCGCTCTGGATTCAGCACGACGTGGCGTTCGCGAACAACCTCAGGCGCGCACCCGACTACTACGCCTAGGTCCGGCAAACCGTCCCGCTAGGACGGTCTGCTCAGGCCTGACCGAACGTCGGCGATAGCTTCAGCCAGCCAACCTCCCACGTCGTCTTCGCGGTCCGCCTCCATAGTGGCCAGAATCGGCGTAAGGTCGACCTCGTCGAGGGCCGCGACGAGTCGCGAACGGATCTCCTCGGCCGTCGGCGCATCGGGTCCCGTCGCGGCTACGCGTTTGCGCAACGCGACGTCGGCGTCGGCCGCTTGCGCGAGCGCGCGTGTCAGCAGGTCGTACAGCGTCGCGGGAGCGAGGCTGATCGTCAGATGCATCGACTCGCGCTCAGTACAGGCCGCCGAATGCATCGCGCCGCGCGGCAGGTAGAGCACGTCTCCGGGCGTGAGTTCGAACGCCGTGAAGTCGTCCGTCGGCGTGTAGCGCTCGGGGTCCCAGTCCGTGGACGGCAGCGGCAACTCGATCCGATTCGTGTAGTCCGGGAAGATCGTCCAGCGCTTTGCGCCCGACAACTGCACGACGAAGACGTCGGTGATGTCGAAGTGCGGCGGAAAGCCGTCGCTACGCGGCGGCGTCAGGTAGATATTCGCCTGTGTGGCCCCGACGAAAACGCGTTTGACGGCCGCGATCAGGTCGCTCAAGTGCCGGTCGTAGTGGTCGGCATCGCGCAACCGAACGGTCTGGCCTTCCCGGAAACAGCACGTCGCGACGTCGAGCGCCGAATGTCCCGACTTCTTCTGCATGTCTGTGAGGCGCTTGAGGTGGCCGTCTGCATAGATGTCGACGCTCGGGAGCGCCGCATTGTCCGAGAGCACACGCTCGAGGCGTGCTACGTCGAACCACGCGTCGGTCTGCTCGGCGTCGAACGCTGCGTCGAACTTGCACCAGGACCGTTCCCGCACTTCGGCATTGAACCGCGCAATACCGAACTCGCCGGTCAGTGCGGCCGCGAGGTGGTGTTGTATCTCAAATTATTCCACCAGTAATTTCCCGGTTTATTCCGAGCGAGTAGGCTGCAGTTTTCTCGGTTTGAGCGCTCCGGTGGAAGAGCGCGGGCAGGATAGGATGAGAAGAAGCTGGAGGTCTGGCGAGATGGGCGCCGCTTGTGGCGGCGGTTGCGGTTGGGAAAGACTGGGATTCAGTCCCAGAGGTCGGGCTGTCTGGGATTGGTGTTCTGGTAGTAGCGCGTGATCTCGGCGAAGTAGCGGTTTTCGAGGGTCTGGGCGATGGCGTAGAGGAGGTCAACCATCTGAGCGGCGGCCTCGTCGGAGAGGTGGTCGGGCAGGGTCTGATCGTCGTCGTTCATGGTGGTGTGGTGTCTCACGGTTGCAGCTCGTCGAGCGCTGTCTGGAGGTGGGTCTCGGTGACGTGGTGTTGGTTGTCCAGCGCGGCGGCAGTGAGGGCGTAGTGGGCGATGCGGTTGACCTTGCGCGGAAGCCCGCGCGAGGCCTGGAACAGGGCCTCGGTTGCGGGTGGGGTGAAGATGGGGGCCTCGGCGCCGGCGAGGCGCAGGCGGTGAATGAGATAGTCATCGAGTTCGTCGCGCGAGAGGCCGGGGAGGTGGTGGCGCACCACCAGTCGCTGGCTCAACGACTCGTGCACGGCCATGGCGAGGCGTCGGCGCAGCTCGGTGAGCCCGACCAGCAGCAGGCACAGGCGGTTGTCGGCATCCATGGCGTAGCTGGTCAAGAGGCGCAGATCCTCGAGCACGTCATTGCGTAGGTGCTGCGCCTCGTCGACGATCAACACGGGCAGCTGCTTGGCCTCCTGCACCAGGCGGGTGATCTCGACGCGGATGGCGCGGTAGGCGGTAGCGCGGGACCGCTCCGTGGGCAGGCCGAGTTCCCAGGCGATGGACTTGTACATATCGAGCACGTTGCCGGTGGACAGGGAGACGTAATAGACGCGGTACAGGCCGGGATGGAGTCCGGCGGTGACGTGCCGGCAGACGGTGGTTTTGCCGGAGCCGACCTCGCCGGTCAGCAGGCCGATGCCGCGCAGATCGATGAGGTGCGTGAGCCGGGCCTCGGCCTCGCGGCGGGCGGTGGAGGCATAGAGTTCATCGGCCTCGAGGGTATTCTCGAAGGGGAAGCGAGTGAACGCGAAGTGGCGCAGATACATTAGTCGTTCTCCTCATTGTGCGGGTTGTCGAAGGCCCCGAGGGTGAGACGCGACGGGGGCGGTTCGGAGGCTGGGGTATCGGTGTCGAGGCGCCAGGAGGGCCGGTCGCGGCGCACGGTGGTGTTGGCATAGGCATCGAGCGGCGTGGCCTGTCCTGCCGGCTGGCCTTTATGGACCACGGTCAGGGGCCGGGTGGGCGGCACGGCGGGGTCGTACTGTAAGGTCACGGTCTCGCCGACGAGCACGGCGTCGACCTCATAGACGTGGCCGTTCAGGCTCACGGTGCGGTCGTTCATGACCCGGCGCTTGGTCTCGCAGAGGAACAGCGCATCGAGGCCGGGATCGGGGAAGCGGATCTGATCGCCGACCAGGGCCCACTGTTCGAGGGGCGTTTTGCCGTCGAGGCCGCGGTGCGGGGTGTGGTGATACTCGCCCTCGATGAAGGCCCACAGGCGTCGGTTGAGGGCCTCGAGGCTCACCGTATCCTCAGCGGTGAGCTGGGTGAGCAGCTGTGCTCGGACGGTGCGGAACCAGCGTTCGATTTTGCCCTTCCCCTGAGGTTGATGGGGTCGGGCGTGGATCAGCGCCGTGCCGAGCCTGGCGCAGACGAGGGCGAGTTGGCGGGAGCGGTAGTTGGCGCCGTTGTCGACGTAAAGGCGCTGGGGGATCCCGCGGCGGATGAGAGCCTGCTTGAACACCGGCAGGAAGGCGCCGGTGTTTTCGGCGAAGGCGAAGGCCGCATAGGGGATGACGCGGGTGGCGTCATCGATGAAGGCGATGAGATAGGTCTTTCTGCGCCGGCCCCGCCCATCAGCGGCGGTGATGCCATGCATCACATCGCTCATCCACAGCTCGTCGGCGTACTGGAAGGCGAAGCGCCGCCGATCGGTGCCGATGGGTGCATCGGTCTTCTTGACCATGAGCCCTTCGCGGGTGAACAGACGGTGCACGGTGGAGGCGGGCAACGGCTGCTCGGCCGGGACCAGGCCCTGCTCGCGTGCGTGTTTGATCACTGCGCGCACTGACAGCTTCGGATGCCCCTCTTTGATGGCGCACAGCGCTTCGGCCACGGAGTCGGGCAGTCGCCGGGGCTGCCCCCGATCGGCCCGTGGCTTGGGCAACAGCGCGTCGAAGCCGCCGCGCCGATAGTGCTTGAGCCAGTCGCGGATCGTCTCGGCGGCCACGCGGGAGCGACGGCTGCCGGGGATCACATAGTCCTTGTCTGCCTTGGCGCGCAGCCGCTCGGTGATGCCGGCACTGCCCGGGGGCCAGTGTACGAGGTCGGCGATCAGGCCGTAGCGGAACAGGGCCACCGCCTGGCGGTGGTCATCATCAGGATCAGTCATCGGATCTTCTCTCGGTTATGAGCCCTTGGGCCCGGGAGAGGAGACGTTACGGCGGAGAACGCGGCGGATCAGGCCCAGGGGTTGTTGGGTGGCCAAATTGGGATCACCGTGGGCGGTTGCCCGGGGACAAAACCCCACCGGCGTCGGCAGTTGAGGCAGCTGCCGGGCCGCCGAAGCACGCAGCGCCATCAGCACGGTCTCATGGCCGAGATGGCCACGAAGGTGAGTGACGGTCGCGAGGCAGCCGGCCAGTTGGTCAGGCAGAAGAGCGATGACGATGAGCAAGAAACGGTGCACCAAGACAATGCGCCGGCGTATCCAGCGCAGCGCCCCCGGCAGCTCGATATCCAGGCGCAAGGTGCTTGCCGCCGCTTCCATGCTCGGCGCCTGCTCGGCGACGGCCACCACGTGTTCCAGCTCGTTGAGCGTACCGGGCAGCCGTGCCGCCAGATGGTCCGGCAACAGACTGAAGGTGGTGTGACTCTCAGGGCAGTACCAGCGGGCGATTCGTGTCCCCGCCGGCGTCTTGCGCTCGTAGGTGCCGTGGCGGGCCAACGAGCAACCACCACGAGGATGGTTTGGGCAGCGAGAGAGACTTGCCTCCCGCCAGGCTTGGCGGTTAACGTAATCCTCGCTGGTGTGCCCCGTTTGGAATCGAAGCTGCACCGGCCACGGCCCGGCGGCTGTCACCGCGCGGGCCTTTTCCTTTCTTCTCACTTATCGGTAAGTAGAGATTACCGGCTCTGCCCCGATCAGCGAAAGCCTCAACATCCACCGGCGACACCCCTGCCCGACGACTTCCCGGAATACTCTCTCTGACCAGAGGCTTCACCAGCGGGACAAACCGAGAAGATCCGACTGGTATCCAACGCTTTAATCTGCGAAACAACAGGTGGTCTGAACGGGTCATGTCACGCCGCCGCATTGAGGTCCGCGCGCGCCTCGCGCGTCCACTCGTGCTGGCTACCCATCGTAGCCTCAAGGGTAGAAACCGCTCGCTCGATCTGCGCGCGGGCGGCGTCGAGACGGGAACGATCGCGTAACCAGAACCTTGCCTGTCGATGGCGCGCGTGCGCCGTGTTCGCGTGTTCATCGCCCGCGTGCGCTTCGAGCGCAGCGACGGCCTGGTCGAACGATGCGGCCGCGCCGGACTCATTACCCGTTGCCGCCCGACACTCTGCGATCTCGAGCAGCACGATGCCGACGCCGTCGTCGGGCGTACCATCGCCGGAGAGGATCGCACGTGCCTGGGCAAATTCGGCCAGCGCATCCTCATTACGACCGTAGGTGCGATGTGCCTGGCCGAGCTGGGTCAAGAACATCGCGTAGGGCGCGCCACCGTCGCCGTGCAGCGCGGCGTTACGTCGCTTCGCGTCGTCGTAGAGGCGTTTCGCGGCCGTCGCATCGCCGGCTGCATCGCGCAGCAGACCAAGGCTGAACTCTACGTCGACGCGGCGTTGCTCGAAGCCTTGCGGCACGGCGTCGTACGTCCCGAGCGCCCGCCGATAGCACGTTTCCGAGCGGGAATCGTCGGGATCGAGCTGTCGGTAGACGTCGCCGAGTGCATGCACGATCGTTGCGCGTTCGAGTGCCTGTTCCGGCGACGGGTCACTGACGATTGACTCGTGCGCCTCGAGTGCGTTTTCATACAGCGCCGCCGCGTCCTCGAAGCAGCCCGCCATCTGCAGCACGTGTGCCTGGTGATGACCGAGCCAGAGCCGGTCCTCGTCGCTGTAGATGTCCCGACCGGCCGAGGCGGCGATCTCGAACACCTGCAGCAACGCGCGCCAACGGTCGCCGTCGCCGAACAGCTGTGTCTGGCCTTTTCTGTCGTGGTCGAGCAACCAGGTCGGGAAATACGCGGGCTCGGACCTGGCGAGATGGCGAGCGGCCGCGACGAACGCGCGGTCGTCCGCACTGCCGAGCTGCCGAGCGATGCCGTGGCGCCCTGCCTGTTGCCGGTAGTAATCGAACAGGAAGCGGTGTACGCGAGAATACAGCATATTGCTGCGCTCGCACTCACGGAGCTGCAGCTCGTCACGGATCGTCGGGTGCATCGTATAGAAGCCACTCGACCTGAACATGAAGCTCTGCCCGGTCAGCTGCGCCCAGTCGGCGTTGCTGACGTGCCCCGGAAACTGGTGGACGAGACCGAAATACAGCGAT
Organism: Gammaproteobacteria bacterium; assembly: GCA_034522055.1. Taxonomy (NCBI): domain Bacteria; kingdom Pseudomonadati; phylum Pseudomonadota; class Gammaproteobacteria; species Gammaproteobacteria bacterium. The sequence continues at coordinate 2,772,089 of JAXHLS010000002.1, read as the reverse complement.
TCGTCGATCGCATCGGGATAGGACGCGATGCGCAGATTGCTGCGCTCGCTGTCCGAAAGGTGATCGATGAACTGGTCGACGAGCTCCATCGGAGTGCGGCCAAAGTCCTCGACCGCGGGCGCCCGCCCGTCTGCAACGAGATCGTGGTACAGCCGTGCGGCGAGCGCCAGATGCAGCGGCACGCCGTGCGCACCGTCGACGATGCGCGTGCAGATTGCATCGTCGGTCAGGCCCTTGTATTCGAGGTAACGGCGGGCGTCTTCCGGGTGCAATCCGTAAGTGGGTTTTTGAATCAGCGTCGTCGGCTTGAAGAACGAGTCGTCCTTGCACCAGTCGAGCTTGTTGCGGCCAAAGATCAGGATCAACGCGCCCGGTGACGCCTTGATTAGCGATCGGAGCCAGCGATCGGTCTGCGTAACGACGGCCCCGCCGCTCGCGCCGAGCGCCTGATAGTGATCGAACGCAATCGCAACACGCGACACGTCATCGCGTTGCATAGAACGCCGTAGGTCGGAGCCGAAATACTCGGGCAGTCGCTGCACGAGGCGTTCGGGCGACGGCGTTGCAACAATTTCGTTGGCCTTTTGCTTGATCTCGTTGCTGAGCCATCGATTGCGCATAAGCGGCGTCAGCATTTTGCGGCCGTAATTGAAGAGGAACCCAGCGCCCGGTACGTCACCGGCGACGTACTCGACAAGTTCGAGGATGATGCTCGTCCCGCCGTGTTCGTCGAGCGCGTCGTATGCCTCGTGCAGATCGCGCCCCGGGTGTTGGAGTTCATACAAGCGCACGAACGCCGTATCGAACGTCTCGAACGAAATGCCCTGGCCCTTGAGATCCGAGCGCAGCTTCAGCAACGCGCCGACCGGGTCGCGGTACTCGGGGCCGTTGAAGTCGACGATGCCGACCGCCGGATCGCGGCCGTTCTCTTTGCCACGGGTCTTGATACGGTGAAAAAACTCCCAGAGGATCTCGGACTTGCCCTGGCCAGCGACGCCCCACAAGACGAGGACGCGGTACGCATCGGCCACGTTGCCGTCGGTAGTCTGTGGTTTATCGAATTGCTCTTCACAGAACGCAAGGTATGTCTTGCGATCGGTGAAGTCCTTGTTCTGTGCCGGCTGCGGCCGGGTTCGCGGCGCCATCAGATCCTGAAATGTCTGCTTCATCGGGTCCCCCCCTCTACGTGCACCATTCTCGCATTCACACCATGAATGTGCCGTTTCTCATCAACGGCACAGTCTCACCCCGGGCAGAGCAGCCGTCCACGTCCACGGCGCCGAGGAACGCATCGATGCCGATCGCGCTCCGGCCGACGTCGTCACCGACGGTAGCGGGCATGACGGCCACGTCAGGCCAACCGAAGCGAACGTGACAGCCCGACGTGCGGTCGACGGTCGGGTTGTGAAACTCGGCCGCGTAGCGCGTCGCCGGCGTGCCGTCCGGTGCTAGCCCGACGGCAACAATCCGTCCCGCGCCCCTATCTACACTGAGCACACCCTCGAGTGCCGCCCGACCCGATGCGGCCGTCATCGAGACGATGTCGCCGCCGCGGAATTCGAGCGCCGCGCCTGCGATGACGTCGCCCGCGACAGAGATCGGTTGCGCCAAGGCGAGCCGGCCACGCGCGCTGCGACAATCGACGGCGACGCGCACGTCTTCGGCAATCAGGCTCGGCGCGTAGCGGATGCCGTTGTGTGCCACGTCGGTGGCGCCGACCCACCGATGGCCGGCGGCGAGATTGACGGTCAGGTCGGTCTCATCGCCGTAGAGTCTGAGCGACCGCAAATCGCGCATTTGCAGCGCCGTGGCCCGCATGTCGAGTTCGGCCAGGTGCTGTCCGAGCCGACCTGCCGCATCCGGCCCGTCAGCATAGGCGGCGGCGCGCAAGGCATCGCTCAGCGTGGTAACCGCAGCCTCCACGGAGTTCCCGGTGAACACGCGCCGCGCCCAGCTCTCGGTCGCGAAAAGCAGCGTGCTGGCATTGACGAGCCGGCGTTCGAGCACGCGGGTCTCCGCGCGCGACGCGACCTCGAGTGCCTTGTGACCCTGCAGGGCCCGGGTCAAAGGCACATCGTCGACGAGATCGGGTAGCGGTCCGAGCACATCGAGCCGCGCTGTGCCCTGTTCGTGAGCCGTGGCCACGGCCGCCGGCAGCCATTCGGGCGCCTCGCCGAGTACCTGCTCGTCGGCCAGCAGCAGTCTTGCCCGCAAGGCCCGCGGATCTTCGAACAAACACGTAACGGGACCGGCCCCAAGCCGATAGGCAGCGCTCGTCAACTCGAGTACCAGATCGCTCGCGGCCAGTGGCGCACGGATCACGAGCGCCTGCCCGCGCTGCAGGTTGACGCCGAGACGTATCGCGAGGCCCGCGAGACGCGGCGTGTCGTTGGCGCTCATTTCTGCTCCGGCGGTAGCAACAGGCGTCGCAGCGCGTCCGCCATCTGCGCGACGGCGCGCGGTGTCAGCATATGATGATGCTCGGCGTCGACCATGTAGGCGTGAATCGCACCTCGCAGCCACGGGCGCCACAGCTCGGGCGATGCGCGGCTGCGGTCGAGACCGGCCGTCACGCGCGTGGCCGTGAACAAGTTGATGTCGCCTTCGAAGACATCGAATGATGCGGTCGCCGCTAGTCGCGTATTGTTGGCCATGATGGCAGCCAGCGCCTCGAGTCTGTCGACATCGAAGTAGCCGAGCACGCTCGACTGCGCCCGGGCGAGTTGTCGCATCTGAACGGCGTCGAGGGTCGGTTGCGCCGCCGGGACGTCGATGCCTGCCGAGAGCGCGATCTCACGCCAGCTCGCCTCGATGCTACCGGCCGAGCTACGATCCTGGGCCGAGAGCGATTGTGGCGGATACGCATCGACGAGGATCAAGCGCTCGATGGCTTCGCCCTCGGCCTGCAGTCGCGTCGCCAACCGGTGGGTGACGATGCCACCGAACGACCAGCCCAGCAGCCGGTACGGGCCATACGGCTGCACACGGCGAATCTGCTCGAGTGCGGCGCCAACGACGTCGTCGAGGCTTGTACACAGTGGATCACCGCCGAAACCTCGTGCCTGCACGGCGTACAGCGACTGGCCGGGCGGCAGGCTCGGGAGCAGGTTCGCGTACGCCCAACACAGACCGCTGCCCGGATGCAGACAGATGAGCGGCTGCCCGGACCCGGTGTCGCGCAGCGTCAGCAGTGCGTCGAATGCCGTACGGCCGTCGGTGGAGAGGCCGATGTGCCGCGCGAGGTCGGCGACGACCGGGTGCTCGAATATCGTCTGTATCGGCAGCTCACGGTCGAGGTGCTCCCCGACACGCTGGGCGAGACAGGCGGCCGTCAGTGAATGTCCGCCTAGATCGAAGAAGTTGTCGTCGACACCGACGCTGCCCAGGTCGAGTACGTCGGCGATAAGTTCGCACAGCAGACCGGCCTCGGGCGTTGCGGGCGCCGCATCGCCGGCGCGCGGTCGCGATGCGTCGGCGGCCGGCAGTGCGCGGCGGTCGAGTTTGCCCGTCGCCGTCAGCGGCAATTGCTCGAGGGGCACGAACACGCCAGGCAGCATGTAGTCGGGCAGCCTGTCGGCGAGCGCCGCTCGCAACGCGGCCGCATCGACCTCGGCGCCCGCCGCAGCGACGACGTAGGCGACCAGCCGTTTGTCGCCGCCATCGGTCGCCTGCGCGACGACGGCCCCGTCGTGCACGCCCGCGCAGTCGCGCAGTGCGGCAGTGACCTCGCCGGGCTCGATGCGGTAGCCGCGGATCTTGACCTGGTCGTCGGCGCGGCCGTGAAACACGAGGCCGCCATCGTCCCGCCAAGCGGCAAGGTCGCCGGTGCGATATAGGCGCCCGCCATGTCGATACGGGTTGGCGACAAAGCGGTCTGCGGTCAAACCTGCGCGTCGCCAGTAGCCGCGAGCGAGGCCGTATCCGCCCAGGTAGAGTTCACCGGTCACCCCGATGTCGCAGGGTCTGAGCGCGACGTCGAGGACATACGCTTGCGTGCTCGTCAATGGCGGGCCTATCGGCGCCTCGTCGCCCCGCTGGAGCGGGTCCTGCATCGTTGCAAAGATCGTCGCCTCGGTCGGCCCGTAGACATGGGCGATGCGCACGTCATTCGGCTGCCGCGCCTGCCAGTCGAACACGCGCCCGGTATCCATCGGCTCACCACCGATGACGAGCGCACGCAAGGGCATCGCCGTATCATGAGCCGCATCGACGTCGGCCAGCCGATGGAACGGCGCGGGCGTCTGGCTCAGCACGGTAACGCCTTCGGCAACCAGCAGTTCGCGCAGCGACTCGGCCGATCGCGCGACGTTGCGCGGCACGACGACGAGCCTGCCGCCGTGCAGCAGCGCGCCCCAGATCTCCCAGACGGAGAAGTCGAAGGCGAACGAATGAAACCCCGACCAGACGTCGTGCGCCGAGAAGTCGAATGACGGTCTCGCACGATCGAAGAGCCGCATGACGTTGGCATGGGTCGTGACGACACCTTTGGGTACGCCCGTGCTTCCTGACGTGTAAATGACATAGGCCGGGTGGTCGGGGTGCAACGGCCGCGTTCTGTGCCGATCGCCGGGCGCAGTCGTGACTGCCTGCGCCAGCGCATCCCGGCACGCGGGTTCGTCGAGCACGAGCACTGATTGGGCGTCAGTCACCGTTCGTGCGAGATCGGCTGTCGTCACCATCATCGCGGGCTGCGTGTCCTCGAGCATGAACTCGCGCCGCGCCGCCGGCAGCTCGGGCGCGATCGGCAGATACGCCGCGCCGCTTTTTAGCACGGCGAGTATGGCCACGAGCCGGTCGAGCGAACGCTCGAGCAGCAGAGCAACGACCTGCTCCGGGCCGATGCCGTACCCGATCAGGCGCCACGCGAGTCGGTTGGCCTGCGCGTCGAGTTCTGCAAACGTCAGACTCGTGTCGCCCGAGGTCACGGCAATCCGGTCGGGTGTGCGCGCGGCCTGTTCCTCGAAGCGATCGACGAGTGTCGTCGCCGGCGTGGGCGTATCGGTGGCGTTGAACTCGAGCACGAGTCGACGCCGCTCCTCGACGGCCAGGCCATCGATCGTGTACACGGGCTGATCCGGGTCGGCAACGATCTGTGTCAGCAGGCGCGTAAGTTGCGCGCCGAGTCGCTCGACAGTGGCCGCATCAAAGCACCCCGCGTCGTACAGCAGTCTGAGCGTCATGGCGCGCCCCGGAATCACGGCGAGGCTCAACGGATAGTGGTTGGCGCTGTGGCTCCTGAGCAGCCTGAGACGCAGTGTGTCGTCGACGGCTTTCCGGTGCGTCGCCGGGAAGTTCTCGAACGTGAACAGCGTGTCGAAGAGCACCGGCATGCGTGCCAGGCGGTGGATCTCCGCGAGTGGCAGATGCTGGTGCTCGAGCATATCGGCCTGAGTGGCCTGCAGGTCGCGCAGTAACCCGGCGATGGGCTGGTGCCCGGCCGTGCGCAACCTGAGCGGCGTCGTCGTGATCAGCAACCCGACGATGCCCTCGATGCCGGCGACGGGCACGTGCCGTCCCGATGCGACGTTGCCGAAACAGACGTCGGTTCGATTCGTGCGCCGGGCAATTAGGACGCCCCACGCCACCTGCAGCATCGTCGCGACCGTGACGCCCACTTGCCGGGCGACGGACTCGACGCGCGCGACGAACTCGCGATCGACCGCCACGTCGTACTGTGCTGGGGCGTGGGTCGTCGGGGCCTTCAGAGCCTTCGGGGCGACCAGCGTCGGCGATTCGAATCCCGACAGGTACGAACACCAGGCGTCGGCGGCAGGCTGCTTCGGCTGTGTCGCCAGCCAGTCCAGGTAGTCGCCCAATGATGCGCGCGCATCGGTAACTTCGTCTTCTGCGTACAGATCGGCCAGGTCCCGTTCCAGCAGTTGCCCGGACCAGCCGTCTGTGATCGCATGATGCAGCGTCAGCAGCAGACGATGTCGGGTCTCACCCAGACGAATCAGCGTTGCACGGAGGAGCGGCGGCCGGTCGAGGTCGAATCGTTGGAAACGGTCGCGCGCTTCGATGGCAGCGGCCTGTTCGATGCGCAGATCGTCGGGCAGCGATGCAAGGTCATGGTCCTGCCAGGGGAGTTCAACACGTCGAGTCACGACCTGCACCCAACCGCCGTTACTGTCTTCCGCAAAGCCTGCGCGCAATGCGGCATGCCGGGTCAGCAGGCGCTCGAACGCGCTCTGAAGCCGCTGCCGATCGAGCGGTCCCGGGACCTCGTAGACCGACTGCACAACATAGGGATCGTCGCCGGCCTCGGATCGCTCGGCATGGAACTTGAGGCCCGCCTGCAGGGGGGTCAACGGCCAGATGTGCTCGATGTCGGCGTAGCGCGTCGCGATCGCGGCGCGAGCGGCATCGTCAGCGGCGGAGAGAGGCTCGCGACGGGCTTTTGCAGGGCGCTCTGCGCAGCGCGCGAGCGCAGTCAGCTGCATGGCGAACTCATCTGCAAAGATGCGCGCCGCATCGTCATCGACGAGACGCGCAGCGAAACGCACGTTCAGATCCATGGTCGGGCCGTGCGCGGTGTCACGCGTCACCGCATTGATTGCCATCGCATGCGTCAGCGGCGTGGACGGATCTTCCACGCCCGCGAGCGTTGCAGACTCCGCCGTCGGCTGCCAGTCCGCATCGCCGACCGCGACGCGACCCAGGTAGTTGACTAAGATCTCTCCCGCCGGCGCCTTTCCGAGGTGGCGGGCACTGTCTTCGTCGAGATAGCGCAACACGCCGTAGCCGATACCCCGATCCGGCACCGCGGCCAGCTGGTCGCGAATCCGTTTCAGCACGACCGCCGGATCGTGGGCGTCTGTCGGACTCTGGTCGCCCGGGTCGAGTCGAACGGGAAACAACGACGTAAACCATCCGACCGTGCGCGACACGTCGAGCGATGGAGCGTCCGATACCTCGCGTCCATGCCCTTCAAGATCGACGCGCAACGCAGTGGACGACCGGTCCGGGAAACGAACGGCGATAGCGCGCGCCAGTGCGGTCAGCAGGATGTCGTTGATGCCGCAGTCGAACACGGCAGGCACCCGCGTCAACAGCGCGGCGGTCGTCCACGTCGGCAGCGAACTGTGTATCCATCGCGCACTGCCGGCCGTATCGAGCGCCGGATCGAGCGCTGCGCTGAGCAGCGGCTCGACGGGCGCACACATATCGAGCCAGAGCGGCAATTCGCGGCGTCGTTCGTGGGCAGTAGCCGCGAGCGCCTGTGCCCAAGTCGCGAACGGCGTCGTCCGCGGCGGCAGCGCGATGGCGGCACCGGCGATCCGCGCCCCGCAGGCAGACGCGAGGTCTTCGAGCAGCACCCGCCACGAGACGCCGTCGACGGCGATATGGTGGGCAACGAGCAGCAGCCGCGCCTTTTGTTCGGGCCCGGCATCGGCGATGGCGGCCGCGAGCACGGGACCGTTGCGCGGATCGAGCGCCAGCGCGGCATCTCGGCGCGCACGCTCGAGTTGGTGGTTGCGCTGCCGGCGCGACAGGCCGGCGGTCGTCAACGTCTCGACGGGAATCGGCACACTATCACCCGACGTGTCGAACGTCAGGGTTCGATCGTCGGCGATGCGTACCCGTAGCATCTCATGGTGCTCGACGAGTGCAGTCAGTGCTTGACTCAGCACGGATCGTGAGATACCGGTCGGCACGCGGATGACCACCGACTGGCTGAACGAATTAGCCGGAAGCAGCTGGGCGAACAACCAGCGCATGATGGGCGTGGTCGGGCACGTGTGCGGCGCAATGCCGACCGCGGCCTGCCGTTTGGCGGCCGTATCACCTCTGACCCTGACGGCAAGCTCGCCGATGACCGGATGCTCGAACACGACGCGCGGCGTCAGCTCGATGCCGTGGGCACGCGCACGTGTGACGAGTTGTATCGAGCTGATGCTGTCGCCACCGAGGTGGAAGAAGTTGTCACCTGGCGCGACCGCTTCGAGCCCGAGCAGGTCGGCGACGATGTCACAGAGCGTGGCCTCGGTCGTCTCGCGGGGCGCGGCAACAGGCGTCCGACGGGCGCGCCCTCGCGGCAACGCATGCCGGTCGAGTTTGCCGCTCGGCAGCGTCGGCAGCTGTTCGACGACCACGATCTCCGCCGGCACGAGCGCAGCCGGCAGTGCCGTTGAAAGGTCCGCATGCAGGCGCGGGCCGAGTTCGTCCGCAAGCGCGGCAAAGATCGGCGCGTTCGCGAGCGCCTGATCCGGCGCGACGGCGAACGGCGTCCAGTCGAGCCGTGGCAGCGGCTGCTCGGCCGCGCGTCGAAAGACGACGTCGAACGCACCGTCGGCGAGTGCTGCGGCGAGACTCAGGTCGACGACGAAGCCTGCGGCATGGCCCGCTCGTTCGAGGTCGGCCGGGTCGAGGCCGTGCGGGCCTCGGTCGATATCGATATCGGCAACGGTGCCCGACCGGCGTCGCAGCGCCGCGGCCGCGGTGGCCGCCTGCGATGTACGGCGGTTCGGTACGTTGCGGATCGCCAGGGTCTGCGCGCTGCCCAATCGATCGACGATGTCGTCGAGGTCGAGTGACTCAACGCGCCCGTCCAGCCAAGTGAGCGCGTCGACGGGCATGGTCTCTGCCGCGGTACGCAGTACGACGTCGTAGCGGAAGCGGGTAAGCTCGTTGACGGCGCTGCCGGTCTTCGGCAACACGTCGACCTGGCAGATCTGCGGCAGGCGTTGCTTGAGGCGGGTAAAAAAGCGTGGGTCGAGCGCGAGCTCGCGCTCGGCGTTGCGGCGTTGCCGAATGCGTTCGTTCAACTGGGCAGCGGACGCATCGGCGGCGGCGTCGTGCAATTCGAGCGCGGCGTAGAACGCATCGAGCAGCGCGAGGTTGCGTATGTCGCCCAGGAACAGGCTTCCGCCGGGGGCCAGGCAGCGCCCGACCAGCTGCTCGAGGACCGCGACCAGGTAGTCTGCGTCCGGGAAGTACTGAACGACCGACGACAGCACGATCGTGTCGAAGTCCGTGCCCAGCCCTACGACCTCGTCGGCACGGCGCACCTCGAAACGCGCATCGGCAAGGCCCACAACACGCGCGCACAAGGCGGGATCGGCCTTGAGCGCACGCAGCCGATCGATACGCTCAACGGCGAGATCGGTGCCAACATAGCCGTCGCAGTCGGCGAGCAGCGGGAACAGGATCAGCCCGGCGCCGCAGCCGATTTCGAGGATACGGCCCGGACCGAGCGCGCGGATGCGCGCCGTGGTGCCATCGACGTAGTCGGTCATGTCGCCGGCCGCCAGCGGTTCGCCCGTATACGCACTGTTCCAGCCCGAGGTATCGAACAAAGGATCACGATCATCGCTAATGAGCTCGCGCTCGACGTCTTGCCACAGCGCGAGCTGACGCTCGCGCAGGCGTCGCACGAGGTCCGTGACAGACGGAGACCGGCGCTCGGGCGTTACGCAGGCCAAGAGGCGCGTCGTGCCATCGGATGCGTCGGCGACGACGGCCGCCGAGTTGACGTCGGCGTGCGCCGTCAGCCAGGTCTCGACTTCGAGCGGCTCGACGCGCACACCGCGGATCTTGACCTGGTCGTCGGCACGGCCTGTGAAGTCGAGGTTGCCGTCCGCACGCCAGGTTGCGAGATCGCCCGTACGGTACAAACGATCGCCGGGTTGAAAAGGATTCGCGATGAAGCGCGTTGCGGTCAGGCCCGGCCGCGCGCGGTAACCGCGTGCGAGACCGACGCCGCCGACATACAGCTCGCCCGTCACGCCGATCGGGCACGGCTTGAGGCCCGCGTCCAGCACATAGCAGCGCACGTTCGCGATGGGCGCGCCGATCGGCATCTCGCCGTCCTCGATGCGCGCGCTCATCGTCGCGCAGACCGTTGTCTCGGTCGGGCCGTAAGCGTTAAACAGGCGCGTGCGCTCGGACCAACGCGCGGCGAGCGCGGGCGGACAGGCTTCACCTGCGACGATCAGCGTGGGGGCCGGATCGAACACAGTGGGCACAAGTGTCGCGAGCACGGTCGGCGTCACGGTGGCGTGAGTGATGTTCGCCGTCGACATCATGTCGGTCAGGGCGTCCCCGGCACGCGCGTCGCCGGGCGCAATGACCAACTCAGCGCCACGGCACAGTGCCATGATGAGCTCGGACACGGCCGCGTCGAACGCCATCGACGCGAGCTGCAGGACCCGCGATGCCGACGACACGCCGACGTGTTCACTCTGTGCCGCCGCCAGGTTCGGCAGTCCTCGATGCGTGACGACCACGCCTTTGGGCCGGCCGATGCTGCCGGAAGTGTAAATGACGTAAGCCGCATGCTCCGGTCGCAGCGGCAGGTGTCTGTCGCCGTCGCCCGGTGCGTGCCTTGGGCGCCTGCGCAATTCGGACCGCATGGCGGGATCGTCGAGCAGCAGGCAGTCGATGCGCTTGACACTCAGCCTCGTTACGAGTTCGCGCGTGGAAATGATCAATTCCGGCGCTGCGTCTTCGATCATGAGCGTAAGACGCGGGCCCGGATAGGCCGGATCAAGCGGCAGGAACGCCGCGCCCGACTTCAAGGTTGCGAGCACGGCGACGACGAGGTCGATCGAGCGATCGAGCAGGATCGCGACCGTGCGCTCGGGGCCTGCGCCCGCCGCGATCAGCTGCCATGCGAGTTCGTTCGCGCGCGCGTGAAATTGCGCGTAATTGAGCGTCGTTGCGCCGAACCGCAGCGCAATGTTGTGCGGCATCGACTCGACCGTCGCTTCGAGCAACTCGACGAGCGTCGTGGCCGTAAGCGGCGCGTCGGTCGCGTTGTAGCCGTCGACGACCCGACGTCGTTCGTCCTCGTCGAGCATATCGAGCGCCTGAACGGGCATCGACGGTGTCGCAGCGATCTGTCGCAGCAGGCGCTCGAGCCGGGCGCGCATCGCCTCGATGTCGGCGCGGCGAAAGACGTCGGCGTTGTAATGCAGCCGGAGCGTCAGGCCGTCCTCCGGAAGCGCCGAGAGACTCAGTGGATAGTGGTTCGAGTTGTGTCCGCTGACGCTCGCGAGCGGCAGGTCGTCATCGGACTCGGGCACGGGCAGCGCCTCGACTGGGTAGTTCTCGAACGTGAACAGCGTGTCGAAAACGGCGGGCTTGTCGAGGAGCCGGTGAATCTCGGTCAGCGGCAGATGCTGGTGTTCGAGCAGCGCGGCCTGCTCGCGCTGCAGGCGTTTGAGCAGAGCCTCGACCGACTCGTGTCGGTCCAGCCGGACCCTGAGGGGCGTCGTCGTGATGATCAGGCCGAGCATGTCCTCAATGCCATCAACGGGCGCATGCCGGCCCGAGGCGACGTTGCCGAAACACAGGTCGACCGAGTTCGTCAGCCGCGCGAGCAGCATGGCCCAGGCGAGCTGCAGAACGTTGGCGAATGTGACACCGAGCTGCCGGGCCTGGGCCTGCAGCGCCTCAGTCAGTGCGGTGTCGACGACGGACTCGAGCTGCGCCGGATTGGGCGCGGTGCCGGCGGCCGCGGGCGCAATCAGCGCGGCGGCGTCGAAACCGTCGAAATAGGCGCGCCAGGCTTGTTCGGCAGCCGCTACGTCCTGGCGCGCGAGCCACACGAGGTAGTTCCGGAATGCGGCGGGCGCGACCGTGGGCATCGCTTCCGTGCGATACGCCTCGAGCAGATCGCGCAGCATGATCGTCGTCGACCAGCCGTCGCCGAGCAGGTGGTGCTGCGACAGCAACAGACGATGATGCGTGTCCGACAGCCGCAGCAGTGTCGCGCGCAGCAGCGGCGCCTCGTCGAGTAGAAAACGACGGCCTCGGTCGAGCGCGGCAATGTCGGCAGCCTCTGCCTCGCGGCCGTCGGCATCGAGGTCGCGCAGGTCGTGGTTGATCCATGGAACGACGGGTGCGCGGCGGACGATCTGCAGCGGGCGTCCGCTACGATCCTTGACGAAGGCGATGCGAAGCGAGGCATGGCGCTCGAGCAGTCGTTCGAACGCGCGGCGCAAACGACGCGTGTCGAGTTCGCCGGCGAATTCTAGGACGAGTTGTACGTGATAGGGGTCGGCCGTGTCGGACTCGAACTCGGCATGGAACCAGAGACCCTGTTGCAGCGGCGTCAGCGGCCAGACGTCCTCGATCTCGCCATGGTCCGAGGCCAGTGCCTCGCGCTCGGCGTCGCTCACGAACGCATGTGCCGCTCGCTCCGCGGCGTCTTCGTTGACGGGACGGGCCGCCGTCGCACTGCCGCTGCGTAACAGGTCGCCGATCTGCGGATGGAAGAATACGTCGCGTGCCTCAATCCTCAGACCGCGCTCGCGGGCGCGATTGACGAGGCGTACTGCATCAATACTGTCGCCGCCAAGATGGAAGAAGTTGTCGCCCAAGCCTACGTGCGGAACCTCGAGCAAGTCGGCGAGGAGCTCGCAAAGCACCCGCTCGTCGTCGGTCGTGGGCGCGACGTGCGGCGCGGTCATGTCATCGTGCGGCCTCGGCAACGCGCCGCGGTCGACTTTGCCGTTCGAAGTGAGCGACAGCTCGTCAATCGTCAGATAGTTCGACGGCACCATGTAATCCGGCAGCAGGTCCTCGAGGTACCTGCGCAGCCGCATCGAGAGCGCGTGCTGTGCGTGCTCGTCGGCGGGCGTCGGCGTTGCTGGCACCACACAGGCGACGACGCGCTGCGTCTGCACCGAGCGGTGAAGATAGGCCGCGGCAGCGTCGACGTCGGGGTGTTCGTTAAGTGCGTTTTCGATTTCGCCGAGTTCGATGCGGAAGCCGCGCAGTTTGACCTGCTGGTCCTCGCGGCCCAGGAACTCGATCGAGGCGTCGGGCCGGTAACGGCCGAGGTCCCCCGTGTCGTAGAGGCGCTCGCCCGTGTCGGGGTGGATGATGAAGCGCTCCGCGGTCTGGCCCGGGTCGTTCCAGTAACTGTGGGCGAGGCCCTGGCCGCCGATGAACAGCCGCCCTGTCGTGCGTATCGGGCATGGCAGCAGGTGCTCATCAAAGACATGGAACGACTGGTTGGCGAGCGGCGTGCCGTAAGGGATCGAGGTCCAGTCGGGCTCGACCTGGTCGATCGGATAGTAGATCGACCAGATCGAGGCCTCGGTGGCACCCCCCAGGCTGATGACGCGGCCGTCGGGGACGGCTGCGTTGATGCGTCCGGGCAGGCTCACGGGAATCCAGTCACCCGAGAGCATGACGAGGCGCAGCGAGGCGAGCTGTTCCCCGGCCTGCTCGCCGATCGCCGTGAGCATGAGATCGGCGATCGCGGGCACCGAGTTCCAGATCGTGACCCGGTGTCGTTCGACGGCCCGGGCCCAGGCTCGAGGGTTCTGATGGCCGTCGAGCGGTGGTACGACGACGGCGCCGCCGGCGCCGAGGACGCCGAACAGGTCGAAGATCGACAGGTCGAATTCGAGTGACGACACCCACAGCACGCGATCGTTGCGCTGGATGTCGAAGCGGCGCTCTAGATCGTCGAGGGTGTTGCGCGCAGCGCAATGCTGGATGGCAACGCCCTTGGGCTGGCCCGTGCTGCCCGACGTGTAGATGACGTAGGCGATGTCGTCGGGGGTGTGCCGCGGCGCGAGTCTCGAAGGCGCTACGACCGGGACGCTATCCGGCACCTCGACGATCGTTACGCGTTGCTGCCAGTCGCGATCACGCTGCAGGCGCGCCTGGATGACGGCGACGCGTGCGCCCGACTGCGCCAGAATGGTCTGGATGCGGGCATCGGGCTGGCCGGCGCTGATCGGCAGGAACGCCCTGCCCGTCTCGAGCACGGCGAGGCTGGCGATGATCTGCTCTACGCCCTTCTCCATCACAATGGCAACGAGGACATCTTCATTGGAGAGTACACGTCCGAGCGCCTGCGCGAGGGCAAGGCTCCGTGCCTCGAGCTCGCGATAGGTCAATGCCTGCTCGTCGCCGATGACGGCGATCGCGTCGGGGTATACGCGCATGGCGGCGAACACGGGGTCGTGCAGCAACGTGCGTGCATGCTCGAGGTCGGTGGTCGTGTCGTTGACGGCGGCGATCAGGCGCTGCTCGCTCGCGGGCACGAGCGAGCGCCGCGCGTCGGTCCAGGCGGCATCGTCTGTGGCGAGCGCCCGCAACAACCCAACATATGCCTCGAACATTGCATCGAGCAGGCCGGGCGGGAACAGCGCCTCGGGTGCATCCCAGTCAATCGTCAGTATGCCGCCTTGCTCGTAGACTTTGTTGTCGAGCCAGGTCTGCGGCGTCTCGGTGATGCTGTAGACGAGCTCGGCATCGTCAGAGAGGTCTGCGACCCGCTCCCCAAGCAGACTCGTGAACACGACCGGCAGCAGCCCGGCGTGCGGGTCGCCCGCGCGCTGCGCGATCAGGCGCTGCACGTCGACGCCCGTGAAGTCGCGGTGGTCGAGATCGCAGGCGAGCTGCTGCTGCAACGCAGTCGCGCGATCGACGAACGCACCGACCCTCGAGCGGTGCACGGCCAGCGGGGTCAGGTTCGTAAACACGCCGAGCATCGTCGCGATGTCGCCGTGCAGCAGACGCCGATCGCCGACGGTGAGGTTGAGCGTGAAGTCGTCGTGGCGTGCCCAGGTGCCGATGATCTCGGCATAAGCAGTCAACAACACGGTTGAGGGCGTCAGGCCGTTGTATCGAGCGCGTTGGGTCAGCCGCCGCCAAGTGTCGATATCGAGCAGCGCCTGGCGGCGGCTGAAGTGTGGGTCCTCGAGTCGGGTCGGGTCGACGGCCAACGGCAGCACGGGCGCCGGCGGCAGGTCGTCGAGGCGCGACGCCCAGTACTCGCGGGCAGCGTCCCGCGCGGCGGCCTGGGCATCGCCGTGCACGTGCAGCACGTAGTCGCGGAACGTGTGCAACGCGCGAGCCGTTTCCTCGTAGCGGCAATGAAGGCGGTCGAAGACCTCGGCCAACAACAGGCTCGTGCTCTCGCCGTCGAGGATCATCGCGTCGATGCGCAGGTGCAGTCGCCAGTCGTCGTCGGCTACGCGCGTGACGCGCACGTCGAACAACGGCCAGCGGTGCGCCGCCTGGCAGGTACGCGCCATAGTCTGGCGTATCGCCTCGACGCGGGCTTCGGGATCGTCGTCACCGCGTACGTCGACGACCGCGATCGTGAATTCAGCCGGTTGGTCGAGGACCCGCTGCGTCGCGTCGTCGTCGATGATCGTGCGGAGCATCGGGTGGTGGTCGATCGTCGCCTGCCAGGCGCGGGGCATCGCTTCGGCGTCGAGCGCCCGCAGTCGATACTCACTGTAGGCATGGCAGGCGACCCGACCCAACGCGACGAGGTCCTGGCGGCCGAGCCAGTAGGCCGATTGCACGGGCGTCAGCGGAAACGGCACGTGTGCCTGGTCCGCATCCGCTCCGAGCGCCGTCGCCTGGCGCCGGCATGCCGAGCATCGCAAGTCGTGCGGCGAGGTCGCCGAGTCGAGGTGTCTCGAAAACCGCGCGCAGCGGCAGCGTCTTGCCAGTCTGCTCCTGGATGCGTGCAACGAACCGCGTCGCGAGTAGCGAGTGGCCGCCCAGGTGAAAGAAATGGTCATCGACGCCGACGCGATCGACGCCCAGGAGTTCAGCGACGAGTTCACACAGCAGCTGTTCGTCCTCGCTGGTCGGCGCCCCATGGTTGCTGCTCATGCCGGCGTCGGCGGCAACCGGCAAGGCGGCGCGATCAAGTTTGCCGTTCGGTGTCAGCGGTAACGCATCCACGGCGACAAACACAGCGGGAATGAACACGTCCGGAAGCCGCATGGCAAGGTGTGCGCGCAGTGTTTCGGTGTCGAACTCTGCACGCGATACGACATACGCAACCAGGCGGGTCTCGCCGTTCGATGCCTTGTCTGCTATGACCACCGCATTGACGACATCGGGATGGCGCGCCAGCGTGGACTCGATTTCCGCGGGCTCGATGCGATGGCCGCGCAGCTTGATCTGCTCGTCGTTGCGCCCGTAGCAGCGCAGCTCGCCATCGGAGCGCCAGGCCGCGAGGTCGCCCGTGCGATACAGTCGCTCGCCGGGTCGATACGGACTGGCGATGAAGTGCACGGCGGTCAGCCCGGGTCGGTTGAGGTAGCCGCGCGCGAGGCTCGGCCCAGCGAGATAGAGCTCACCCGCGACATTAACGGGGCACGGACGCAGCCGCTCGTCGAGCACGTATGCATGCACGCCCGGATACGGCCGGCCGATCGTGATGTCGGCGGGTTCGTCGACGACGGCTGCTGTGACGCCGACCGTGGCCTCGGTCGGCCCATACTCATTGAAGATGCGGACTCCGGGGCAACGCTGCCGCAGGGTCTCGACATGGGCAGCTGTCAGCGCCTCGCCGCCGAGGATCGCCGTCTCGAGTCGACCGGTTTCGAACGGCAGCTCGGCCAGCAGGGCAACGTGCGACGGCGTGAGTTTGACGGCCGTTCCCTGCAATGCAGAAGCCAGCGCCGCAGCCGTGTCGTCTTCGGGCATGAGCCTGAGTGTCCCGCCGGTGACGAGCGGAGCAAAGATCGTCGTCAGGCTCAGGTCAAATACAACCGGCGTCAGCAACGCCATGTCGGCGCTGTCCTCGCCAAGCACACCGATGACCTGGCCGACATAGCGTGCCAGGCTGCCACGGCTGATCATCACACCTTTCGGCATGCCCGTGCTGCCAGAAGTGTACAACACGTACGCCGCGTGCTGCGGGTGCAACGGCATAGCACGTTCGCTGTCGTCGATCGGATTCGGCGGTGGTCCGTCATCGTTGATCAGCGCGTGCGCATCGAGCACCGATGCGGACGTATTGCCTCCGTCGTCCGACGTGCCAAGCACGAGGACGGGACCAGCATCGTCGAGCAGCTGTCGACGGCGAGCGGGCGGCGTCTCGGGAAGCAATGGCAGCCAAGTGGCACCGGCCTTGAGCACGGCCAGCAGCGACACGATCAGATCCACCGACCGCGGCAGTTCCGTGGCCACGATCCGCTCGGGACCGATGCCCTTCTCGATCAGCTGTCGCGCGAGCCGGTTGCTGCGCGCATCGAGTTCGGCATACGTCATGCGCGTGTCGGTGCTCGTGACGGCGACGACCCCAGGTGCGGCGTGCACCCGCCCCTCGAACAACGTGATGACGTCGGCGACGTCGGCCACGGCCTCATCCCCGCGGCCGAATACCTGCAACAACCGGTCGCATTCGTCGGCCGCCACCAGCGGCAGATCGTCGAGCCGGCAGTCCGGTCGGTCTGCGACATGGGTCAGCAGACGCACGTAGCGCGCAACGAGTGCCTCGACCGTCACCGCGTCGAACAAGGCCGCGTTGTACTCGAGCTCGGCGTCGATGCCCACGGCCCGACCGTCATCGGAGTTGCGCTCGATCAGACTAAAAGACAGATCGAACTTCGCGGCCACCGGCGCGACTTCGAGCGCATCGATCGCCACGCCATCAAACTCGACCGCGATCGGCGGCGTGTTGTGCAGCACGAGCATCGTCTGGAACAACGGTTGCCGCCCGCGTCTGCGCGCCGGTTCGAGTTGTTCGACCAGGTGCTCGAAGGGCAGATCCTGGTGTGCGAACGCCGCGAGGCAGATGCTGCGCGCACGACCGATCAGATCGATGAACGGCGGGTTGCCGCGCAGGTCGTTGCGTAGCACGAGCGTGTTGACGAAGAAGCCGACGAGCGGCTCGAGCACGGCGTCCGTGCGGCCGGCGATTGCCGTGCCGAGCGGAATGTCGTTGCCGGCGCCGAGGCGCGACAGCAACGCGGCCAGCCCGGCCTGCAGGGTCATGAACAGCGTCGCGTCCGAGTCTCGGCTGAGTGTCGCGAGCGCTTCGTGCAGTTGCGCCGGCAGCGTGAACGTCACGTGACCAGCCGGCGCGTCGAGTCTGCGCGAGCCGTCGTACGGTAGAGCAAGCTCGTCGGGCAGCCCGTCTAGTTGCGTACACCAGTAGCGGGCCGTATGCCCGAGAGCATCATCTGGTTGCCGTTTCTCGTCGAATCGCGCGCGCGACCACAGTGCGTAGTCGGCGTACTGCACGGGCAGCGGGTCGAATGCGGGTACCGCACCCCGCCGCCTGGCCGCATACGCCCGCGACAGGTCGGCCAGCAACGGCCGGATCGACCAGCCGTCGGCGGCCGTGTGATGCACGACGATGACGAGCACATGGACGGCGGCGTCGTGGCGCAGCAGAACCGCGCGGATCGGCAGCTCCCGGTCGAGTGCGAACGGCAGCCGGGTCATCGCCGCGACATCCGCCTCCAGCTGATTAGAGTCGCGACGCTCTAGCGCGATGCCCGCTTCGGCGACCGCCACGATCTGTTGCCTCGGCTCGCCGCCGTTATCAACGAGCAGCGTGCGCAGGCTCTCGTGGCGGGCGACGACATCACGGAGTGCTTGGTCGAGTGCCTCGTCATCGAGCGGCCCCGACAGTTGGAGCGCGATCGGAATGTTGTAGCCCGGGCTGCCACCCTCGAGCCGGTCGAGGAACCACAGCCGCGCCTGCGGGAACGACAACGGCAGGCGTTCGGGTCGCGGACCCGCAACCAATGCAGATCCCGACGCGGGCAGCCGCTCGAGTGCCGCCGCGAGGTCGGCGAGACCCGGCGTCTCGAACACCGCACGGATCGGCAGCTCGCGATCGAGTTCGGTGCGGATGCGCGCGCAAAGCTGTGTCGCCGACAGCGAATGGCCGCCGAGATGAAAGAAGTGATCGTCTAGACCGACGCGCTCAACGCCGAGAAGTTCGGCAACGATCGCGCACAGCAGCACGGCTTCGGGCGTCTCGGGCGCGACGTAGCGTGTCTCACGGCCGGCCGCGTCGGGTGCTGGCAATGCCGCCCGATCTACCTTGCCGTTCGCCGTCACCGGAAGCGCGTCGAGTGCCACGTAGGACGTCGGCACCATGTAATCCGGCAGGCGTTCGAGCAGCCACGCCCGCAGCGTGTCACTCAGCGGCTCTCGGCCGTGCGCCTCGAGCGCAGGTCGGAACGGCTGCCAGGTCTGCGTCTGCCCAGCCTCGATGGCCCCGGCTACGATCACGTGTAGCGACTCGTCGTCGTCCTCAAGGCCGAGGGCGTCTCTGACGATGCGATCGCCGTAGCCGCCGACCGGGCAGCCGCCGATCTCGAGTGCCACGCCTGCATCCAGCAAGGCCTGCGACGCGTAGCCAGCCTCGATAAGGCAGGCGTCGCGTGCCCAGTCACCGTAGAGCGGCCGGATCGCCGGCATGTGGGCAACGAGTACGACCGCCAGACCGGCGGCCGATGCGAGTTTCGCGTTCTGCGCGTCGAAGCCGAGCGCGAGGCCGTCGGCACCGCGCCCGGCGTGCCCGAGCTGGTGGGTCTGCGGATCGTAGCGGTAGGCACCGCCGGCGAGGCCCTCAATGGCACCGTCTTTGACGAGAAGATACGCCCGCACCGCGTAGAGGCCGCCGGCCGACGGGTAGCGCCGCTTGGGCAGCGGTGTGTCGTCGAGTCGCATGGCCTGCAACACGCCGAGCCAACGGCCGAGCGCGTCGAGTGACAGCGGTCTTGACGAGAAATGTCGGTAGCTCTGACGGGCCACGAACGTGGCGCGCCGGTCGCCTTCGAATGCCGCTCCGGGCAGCGCGACGGCCCAAGCATCGTCGTCGATGAGCGACTGCGTCGATGCCTGCAGCGTGAAGGCCGCGCGCTCGGACGGCGCCAGCGTCGCATCATCCTCGCCCGTTCGCCCGCGCACGACGTACGCGACGAGTCGAGGTTCGGGAGTCTGGTGCAGCACGGCCACGGCACTATGCACGTCGGGGTGTTCGTTAAGTGCGTTTTCGATTTCGCCGAGTTCGATGCGGAAGCCGCGCAGTTTGACCTGCTGGTCCTCGCGGCCCAGGAACTCGATCGAGGCGTCGGGCCGGTAACGGCCGAGGTCCCCCGTGTCGTAGAGGCGCTCGCCCGTGTCGGGGTGGATGATGAAGCGCTCCGCGGTCTGGCCCGGGTCGTTCCAGTAACTGTGGGCGAGGCCCTGGCCGCCGATGAACAGCCGCCCTGTCGTGCGTATCGGGCATGGCAGCAGGTGCTCATCAAAGACATGGAACGACTGGTTGGCGAGCGGCGTGCCGTAAGGGATCGAGGTCCAGTCGGGCTCGACCTGGTCGATCGGATAGTAGATCGACCAGATCGAGGCCTCGGTGGCACCCCCCAGGCTGATGACGCGGCCGTCGGGGACGGCTGCGTTGATGCGTCCGGGCAGGCTCACGGGAATCCAGTCACCCGAGAGCATGACGAGGCGCAGCGAGGCGAGCTGTTCCCCGGCCTGCTCGCCGATCGCCGTGAGCATGAGATCGGCGATCGCGGGCACCGAGTTCCAGATCGTGACCCGGTGTCGTTCGACGGCCCGGGCCCAGGCTCGAGGGTTCTGATGGCCGTCGAGCGGTGGTACGACGACGGCGCCGCCGGCGCCGAGGACGCCGAACAGGTCGAAGATCGACAGGTCGAATTCGAGTGACGACACCCACAGCACGCGATCGTTGCGCTGGATGTCGAAGCGGCGCTCTAGATCGTCGAGGGTGTTGCGCGCAGCGCAATGCTGGATGGCAACGCCCTTGGGCTGGCCCGTGCTGCCCGACGTGTAGATGACGTAGGCGATGTCGTCGGGGGTGTGCCGCGGCGCGAGTCTCGAAGGCGCTACGACCGGGACGCTATCCGGCACCTCGACGATCGTTACGCGTTGCTGCCAGTCGCGATCACGCTGCAGGCGCGCCTGGATGACGGCGACGCGTGCGCCCGACTGCGCCAGAATGGTCTGGATGCGGGCATCGGGCTGGCCGGCGCTGATCGGCAGGAACGCCCTGCCCGTCTCGAGCACGGCGAGGCTGGCGATGATCTGCTCTACGCCCTTCTCCATCACAATGGCAACGAGGACATCTTCATTGGAGAGTACACGTCCGAGCGCCTGCGCGAGGGCAAGGCTCCGTGCCTCGAGCTCGCGATAGGTCAATGCCTGCTCGTCGCCGATGACGGCGATCGCGTCGGGGTATACGCGCATGGCGGCGAACACGGGGTCGTGCAGCAACGTGCGTGCATGCTCGAGGTCGGTGGTCGTGTCGTTGACGGCGGCGATCAGGCGCTGCTCGCTCGCGGGCACGAGCGAGCGCCGCGCGTCGGTCCAGGCGGCATCGTCTGTGGCGAGCGCCCGCAACAACCCAACATATGCCTCGAACATTGCATCGAGCAGGCCGGGCGGGAACAGCGCCTCGGGTGCATCCCAGTCAATCGTCAGTATGCCGCCTTGCTCGTAGACTTTGTTGTCGAGCCAGGTCTGCGGCGTCTCGGTGATGCTGTAGACGAGCTCGGCATCGTCAGAGAGGTCTGCGACCCGCTCCCCAAGCAGACTCGTGAACACGACCGGCAGCAGCCCGGCGTGCGGGTCGCCCGCGCGCTGCGCGATCAGGCGCTGCACGTCGACGCCCGTGAAGTCGCGGTGGTCGAGATCGCAGGCGAGCTGCTGCTGCAACGCAGTCGCGCGATCGACGAACGCACCGACCCTCGAGCGGTGCACGGCCAGCGGGGTCAGGTTCGTAAACACGCCGAGCATCGTCGCGATGTCGCCGTGCAGCAGACGCCGATCGCCGACGGTGAGGTTGAGCGTGAAGTCGTCGTGGCGTGCCCAGGTGCCGATGATCTCGGCATAAGCAGTCAACAACACGGTTGAGGGCGTCAGGCCGTTGTATCGAGCGCGTTGGGTCAGCCGCCGCCAAGTGTCGATATCGAGCAGCGCCTGGCGGCGGCTGAAGTGTGGGTCCTCGAGTCGGGTCGGGTCGACGGCCAACGGCAGCACGGGCGCCGGCGGCAGGTCGTCGAGGCGCGACGCCCAGTACTCGCGGGCAGCGTCCCGCGCGGCGGCCTGGGCATCGCCGTGCACGTGCAGCACGTAGTCGCGGAACGTGTGCAACGCGCGAGCCGTTTCCTCGTAGCGGCAATGAAGGCGGTCGAAGACCTCGGCCAACAACAGGCTCGTGCTCTCGCCGTCGAGGATCATCGCGTCGATGCGCAGGTGCAGTCGCCAGTCGTCGTCGGCTACGCGCGTGACGCGCACGTCGAACAACGGCCAGCGGTGCGCCGCCTGGCAGGTACGCGCCATAGTCTGGCGTATCGCCTCGACGCGGGCTTCGGGATCGTCGTCACCGCGTACGTCGACGACCGCGATCGTGAATTCAGCCGGTTGGTCGAGGACCCGCTGCGTCGCGTCGTCGTCGATGATCGTGCGGAGCATCGGGTGGTGGTCGATCGTCGCCTGCCAGGCGCGGGGCATCGCTTCGGCGTCGAGCGCCCGCAGTCGATACTCACTGTAGGCATGGCAGGCGACCCGACCCAACGCGACGAGGTCCTGGCGGCCGAGCCAGTAGGCCGATTGCACGGGCGTCAGCGGAAACGGCACGTGTGCCTGGTCCGCATCCGCTCCGAGCGCCGTCGCCGGCGCCGGCATGCCGAGCATCGCAAGTCGTGCGGCGAGGTCGCCGAGTCGAGGTGTCTCGAAAACCGCGCGCAGCGGCAGCGTCTTGCCAGTCTGCTCCTGGATGCGTGCAACGAACCGCGTCGCGAGTAGCGAGTGGCCGCCCAGGTGAAAGAAATGGTCATCGACGCCGACGCGATCGACGCCCAGGAGTTCAGCGACGAGTTCACACAGCAGCTGTTCGTCCTCGCTGGTCGGCGCCCCATGGTTGCTGCTCATGCCGGCGTCGGCGGCAACCGGCAAGGCGGCGCGATCAAGTTTGCCGTTCGGTGTCAGCGGTAACGCATCCACGGCGACAAACACAGCGGGAATGAACACGTCCGGAAGCCGCATGGCAAGGTGTGCGCGCAGTGTTTCGGTGTCGAACTCTGCACGCGATACGACATACGCAACCAGGCGGGTCTCGCCGTTCGATGCCTTGTCTGCTATGACCACCGCATTGACGACATCGGGATGGCGCGCCAGCGTGGACTCGATTTCCGCGGGCTCGATGCGATGGCCGCGCAGCTTGATCTGCTCGTCGTTGCGCCCGTAGCAGCGCAGCTCGCCATCGGAGCGCCAGGCCGCGAGGTCGCCCGTGCGATACAGTCGCTCGCCGGGTCGATACGGACTGGCGATGAAGTGCACGGCGGTCAGCCCGGGTCGGTTGAGGTAGCCGCGCGCGAGGCTCGGCCCAGCGAGATAGAGCTCACCCGCGACATTAACGGGGCACGGACGCAGCCGCTCGTCGAGCACGTATGCATGCACGCCCGGATACGGCCGGCCGATCGTGATGTCGGCGGGTTCGTCGACGACGGCTGCTGTGACGCCGACCGTGGCCTCGGTCGGCCCATACTCATTGAAGATGCGGACTCCGGGGCAACGCTGCCGCAGGGTCTCGACATGGGCAGCTGTCAGCGCCTCGCCGCCGAGGATCGCCGTCTCGAGTCGACCGGTTTCGAACGGCAGCTCGGCCAGCAGGGCAACGTGCGACGGTGTGAGTTTGACGGCCGTTCCCTGCAATGCAGAAGCCAGCGCCGCAGCCGTGTCGTCTTCGGGCATGAGCCTGAGTGTCCCGCCGGTGACGAGCGGAGCAAAGATCGTCGTCAGGCTCAGGTCAAATACAACCGGCGTCAGCAACGCCATGTCGGCGCTGTCCTCGCCAAGCACACCGATGACCTGGCCGACATAGCGTGCCAGGCTGCCACGGCTAATCATCACACCTTTCGGCATGCCCGTGCTGCCCGACGTATACAACACGTACGCCGCGTGCTGTGGCCACATCGGCGCCGTGCGCTCTTCGTAGGCGATCGGCCCCAGAGACCGCGTGTCGTCGTCGATTAGCGCGCGAACGTCGAGCGCGGGAATGTGGAGCGCTGGGCCATGGCCGTCGAGCGCAACGCCGTCGCCCGTGCCCAGCACCGCGACGGGTTGCGCGTCCTCAAGCACGTGTCGACGGCGGGCAGGCGGCATTCCGGGGGCCAGCGGAAGCCAGACGGCACCGGCCTTCAGGATCCCGAGTATTGCCACGACCAGCTCGACCGATCGCGGCAGCTCGGTGGCTACGATCCGCTCGGCGCCGACGCCAGCGCCCAGGAGCTGGCGTGCAAGCCGGTTGCTGACCGCATCGAGTTCCTGGTAGCACACGGCTCTGCCATCGAACTTGAGCGCCGCGGTATCGGGCGCCGCCTGCGCCTGCGCCTCAAACCGCGCAATGACGTCGACGGCGTTCGACCCTGACTCACCCTGACTGAACCCTTCAACTAACCGGCGGCGCTCGGCGTCGTCGAGCAGCGGCAGCGTTGCCAACCGGCACTCAGGATGGTCGACGATGTGTTCCAGCAGACGACGGTAGCGGGCCACGAGTGCCTCGGTCGTCGCCGCCTCGAACAGGCTAGCGTTATACTCGAGTTCCGCTTCGAGGCCAGCGGCACACCCGTCCGTATCGCGGCGCTCGACGAAGCTCCACGACAGGTCGAACTTCGCAGTCGTCGACGGTACCGAGATCGCCGTTGCTTCCACGCCGTCCAGTTCAAGCGCAAACGGCGGCGTATTGTGCAGCACGAGCATCGTCTGGAACAACGGTTGCCGCCCGCGTCTGCGCGCCGGTTCGAGTTGTTCGACTAGGCGTTCGAAGGGCAGGTCCTGGTGCGCATACGCGGCGAGACAGGTGCTGCGCGCGCGCTCGATAAGCTCGAGGAACGTCGGGTCGCCAGTCGTGTCGTTGCGCAGCACGAGCGTGTTGACGAAGAAGCCGACAAGCGGCTCGAGCACGGCTTCCGCCCGACCAGCGATCGCCGTGCCAAGCGGAATGTCGTTGCCGGCGCCGAGGCGCGACAGCAACGCAGCCAGTGCGGTCTGCAAGGTCATGAACAGCGTTGTATCGGCGTCGAGGCTAAGCGCAATCAACTGCCGGTGCAGCTCGGCCGGCAGAGTGAACGCGATGCGACCCGCCGGGGCGTCGGGCGTGCGCGGCCGGTCATAGGGCAGAGCGAGTTCCTCCGGCAGGCCCTCGAGCTGCCCCTGCCAGTAGACGGCGTGGCGCGCGAGCGTGCCGCGTGCCGCGTATTCACGCGTCCACAGCACGTAGTCGGCGTACTGCACGGGCAGCGGGTCGAATGCGGGTACCGCACCCCGCCGCCTGGCCGCATACGCCCGCGACAGGTCGGCCAGCAACGGCCGGATCGACCAGCCGTCGGCGGCCGTGTGATGGACGACGATGACGAGCACATGGACGGCGACGTCGTGGCGCAGCAGAACCGCGCGTATCGGCAGGTCGCGATCGAGCACGAACGCGTTCCAGACAAACCCGGCAATCGATGCCTCGAGATCGGTCGAAGACACGCGGCGGCGTTCGAGCGCAAAGTGCGCATCGGCGGCGTCCACGATCTGTTGCCACGGCTCGCCCCCGTCCTCGACGAGCAACGTGCGCAAGCTCTCGTGGCGTCCGATGACATCCGAGAACGCCTGCTCGAGCACGCGCGCATCCAGTGGTCCCGAAAGCCGCAACACGATCGGGATGCTGTAGCCTGGACTCCCGCCCTCGAGCTGATCGAGGAACCACAGCCGCGCCTGCGGGAACGACAACGGCAGCCGCTCCGGCCGTGGGCCTGCTGCCAGCGCAAGACCGGATGCCGGCGTCAGCCGCTCGAGGGCTGCCGCAAGCTCGCGCATTACCGGCGTCTCGAACACCGCCTGTATAGGCAGATCGAGGCGGAGGTCCGCGCGAAGGCGTGCACAGAGCTGTGTTGCCGACAGCGAGTGACCGCCCAGGTGAAAGAAGTGGTCGCCGAGGCCGACTCGCTCGACGTCGAGTAGCTCGGCGACGAGCGCACACAGCTGCACCGCAGCACGCGTCTCCGGCGCGATATAGCGCGCGTGCATGCCGGCATCCTGCGGCACCGGCAATGAGTCGCGGTCGAGCTTGCCGTTGGCCGTCAGTGGCAGCGCGTCGAGCGCCACGTACGACGTCGGCAGCATGTAGTCGGGCAGCCGCTCCGAAAGCCAGGCGCGGAAGGCCTGCTGTGAATGCCGGACGTTCGCGACGACGTAGGCGACGAGTATCGTCTCGCCCAGGTGGTTCTCGCGCGCGACGACCGCGACGCGGGACACGTCAGGGTGCGCGATCAATGCCGATTCGATCTCTGCTGGCTCGATGCGGTAGCCTCGAATCTTGATCTGCTCGTCGACCCGGCCCCGATAGACGAGGCTGCCGTCGGCGCGCCGTGCGGCAAGGTCGCCGCTCCGGTACATTCGCTCGCCGGGCCGATGCGGGTCCGCGACGAACCGCTCGGCCGTCATTGCACCGCGACGCCAGTATCCGCGCGCGAGCCCCGGGCCCGCGACGTACAGCTCACCCGTGTTGCCTACGGCCGCGGGTTCGAGTCGCTCGTCGAGTACATAGACGTCGAGGTCGTCCAGCGGCGTACCGATGAGGCCGGCGTTGCCCGGTGCAGCATGGCAGTTGCGCAGCGGCGCACAGGTCGCGTGTACGGTCGTCTCCGTGATGCCGTACATGTTGATCAGTTCCGGCTCAACATCACCATATTGCTCGAACCACGGCGCTAGGCCGGGCAGATCGAGGGCCTCGCCGCCAAAGATGATCTTGCGCAGTGCCCCGGGTCGCTCGAGCAGGGAGAAGAACGCCGACGGCGTCTGATTGAGGATCGTGACGCCGTGCTCGACAAGGAAACCGGACAGATCCCGAGCCGAGCGCGCGATCTCGCGGGGCACGATGGCGACCGAGCCGCCATGCAGCAGCGCACCCCAGAGTTCCCACACCGAGAAGTCGAACGCCAGCGAGTGAAACAACGCCCAGATGCTGTCTTCGTCGAAGTCGACATGTCGTCGCGTGGCATCGAAAAGCCGGACGACGTTCCTGTGGGTGTTCGTGACGCCTTTGGGTCGGCCCGTGCTGCCCGACGTGTAAATGATGTAGGCCGGGTGGTCGGGAAGGAGCGTCCCGTTGCGCTCCGGGTTGCCTGGTGCGTGCGACGGCAGCTGCGTGAACTCGGCACGCCTCTCGAGTTGGTCGATCCTGATGACGCGGACACGCGAGTCCGCTAGTCGTCCGGCCAGCGCCGCGGTCGTCAGCACGATGTCGGGGGTGGCGTCGCCGAGCACGTAGCGCAGGCGCTCGGCCGGGTGCTCGGGGTCGAGTGGCAGGTAGGCGGCGCCGCTCTTCAACACGCCGAGTATCGCCGTCACGCTGTCGACCGAGTGGTCGAGCAGCAGGCCGACGACGCTTTCAGGCTTGGCGTCGGCCCCGATCAACTGCCACGCCAGCCGGCTGGCCGCGCGGTCGAGTTCGGCATAGCGCAGCCGGGCGTCGCCGGCGACTACTGCGTTCTTGTGTGGCGTGCGTGCGGCCTGCGCCTCGAACAGCGAGACCAGCGTCGCACCGCTCGCAGAGGCACTGAGAGTGTCGCGGTAGGCGTTGTCGTCTCGCTGTCGGCGCGCCATATTCTCAAGTGCTAGGTACGCACGTAGGCGATGACGCCGTCGGTGTCGGGGTTCGGAAACACGCCCATATCGACGTCGTAGACGGCGCTGAGTTGCTCGGACGACATGATGTCAGCGGGTGCGCCGGCGGCGATCAGGCGACCCTGCTTGAGTGCGATCAGATAGTCGCAGTAGCGCGCCGCCAGGTTGACATCGTGCAGCACGACCAGCACCGCGACCGCTTTGTCACGACTGATACGGCCGATCAAAGACAGCACGGACGTCTGATGTGCCGGGTCGAGCGCTGATATCGGTTCATCGAGCAGCAGTAGATCCGCATTCTGTGCGAGCAGCATCGCGAGCCATACGCGCTGCCGCTCGCCGCCCGACAGCGAGTCGACGAAGCGGTCGGCAAGGCCGACGGTCTCGGTCGCGACCAGCGCCTCGTCGACGCGCGCCGCATCCTGTGCCTGGAAGCGTCCGAGTGCGCCATGCCAGGGATAGCGACCGAGTGCGACGAGTTCGCGCGCGGTCAGACCGGCCGCGAGCGGCGTCTGTTGCGGCAGGTAGGCAACGCGACGCGCGAATTCGCGCTCGCCCCAGTCCGAGAGGCGCCGCCCATCGTAGCGCACATCGCCCTGGCTCGGCGACTGCTGCCGCGCCAGTATTCTGAGCAGCGTGGATTTGCCCGAGCCGTTCTGCCCGACGAGCCCCGTCACGCCCGTGGCCGGTAGATCGAGTGCGGGAAGCTCGAGCAGCGTACTACCGGCGATGTCGACGCGCAAATTCGTCACCTGCATCACGGCGGTCATGACGTCACCGACTGTCTGCGGCCGAGCAGCAGCAACAGGAACGGCGCACCGACGATCGCCGCAGTCAGGCCGGTCGGCAGCTGCAGCGGAAACGCGACCGTTCGTGCGAGCGTATCGGCCAGCGCCATGATGCTCGCGCCACAGATGGCGGCACCGACGAGCAGCGGTAGCGACTGTCTGATTCCCATCATCATAGCCACATGGGGTGCCATCAGGCCCACGAAAGTCAACGGTCCAATGATAAATGTCGCAACGGCCGTCAGAACGGCCGCGAGTGTGAGCAACGCCAGGCGCGCGTTGACGACGGGAACGCCGAGCGCCGAGGCCTGCGGTCCGCCGAGCGGCAGCAGGTTGAGCCAGCGCGCCATCAGCGCTGCCAGCGGCACGAGCAAAGTCACGGCGGCACCTGCCTGCAGCGCTTCGGCGCCGGTCGTGCCGCCGGTGGAACCGCTCATCCAGCCGAGCAACACCATCGCCTGCGGGTTGCCGCCCGCCGTCATCACGCCGACGACCGCATCGATCAACGCATTCAACGCAATACCCGCGATCAGCACTTTCTCGGGCGCGAAACCGGCTCGCCGGCCGATCAGGAGGATGATGCCGAGGACCGTCAGGCTGCCTGCGACCGCCGCGACGTTCATGCCGATGCGACCCAACTCGCCGAACACGAACAGGCCGCAGGCTACCGCCAGGATCGCTCCGGCGCTAACACCGAGCACCTCGGGGCTGGCCATTTCGTTGTTGGTCACGCGTTGCAGTATCACGCCGGCAACACCGAGCAAGGCCCCGGCCAGCGCCGCGGCCGCGAAGCGAGGGACGCGCCAGGCCCAAATCTCGGCCCATTCGGCGGCGGATGCGAGCTGCCAGGTGCCGTCGATCCCGCGGCCCAGCGCGAGAGCCAAGCCCGCCACGACGGCTGCCGCGATCAGGCCGGCCACGATCGTGTAGCCGCCGGCCCGCCCACCCGCTCTCGGCGGCACGAAGACCGGCGGCGGCCGCAGCTGGGTCTTGAGCTTCGGCAGCAGCAGCAACAGCAATGGTGACGCGAGCACCGCCGTAATCGCCCCCGTTGGTACGAACAGCGCCGATGATCCCGCCACGTTTTGCACGAGCGTGTCCGTCAGGAGCAGGATCGACGCCCCGGTGGTCGCCGAAAACAGCAAACGCTCGCCGAAGCGCCGGGCGCCCGACAGTCGCGCGATGATCGGCGCGACGAGCCCGACGAAGCCGATCACGCCGACGCTGCTGGTCACGACCGCCGCCATCGCGGCCGCGATCGCAACAGCCGCGACGCGCAGTTTCGCCACCGGGACACCGAGCGTCGCCGCGCTGCGTTCATCGGCGTCGAGCAAACTGAGCGGCCGCAGCAGCACGATGATCGGCAGGCTCAGCACAGCGAGGCGCAGCATCAGGTCGAGGCTCGGCTCCCAGCTCTGCTGGTTGAGCGAACCGGAGCCCCAGATGTGAAGGCTCTGCACGTAACGGTCGCCGATCAGCACGAGGATCGACGACAGCGCACCGCAATACAGGCTGACGACCAGGCCGGTCAGCACGATCGACAACGCCGTATAACCGCGCTGCCTGACAACGGCGAAGACGATCAGCGTTGTCACGGCGCTGCCGACGAGCGCGACGACGTCACGTCCCCAACCGACAAGCTGCGGCATGGACACGGCCGCGATGGCGAGCGCGAGTCGCGCACCGGCATCGATGCCCAGCGTCGTCGGCGAGGCGATCGGGTTTCTGAGCACCTGCTGCAGGATGGCGCCCGAAGCGCCGAGGCCGGCACCGCACAGGAGCGCCATGACGAGCCGGGGCAGCGTCGAGTGCAGCAGCACGAGGCGCTCGGCGTCGTAGCCGTCCACTGGTGCGGAGCGCTGCAGCAGCTCCGTGAGCGGGCCAGCCAGCAACAGGGTGGCTGACGCGGTTCCGAGTATTCCCAGGGCGAGCGTGAGCAGGAGCGGCCCATTGACTCGGCTCGTGGTCACGCGTAGCGAACCTCGAGTTCCGCGGTTAGCAGTTCGGCGAACCGCAGTGCGGCCGGCATCGCGCCAAACATGAACACGGGCGGCAGGGTCGTCGTGCGGCCGGCCACGACGAACGGGAGTCGACGCCACAGCGGGCTCTTCGACAGCGCGTTGTCGATGTCGGGCGGGACGGGGCCGATCGCCACGAGGTGCAGACGACGATCGATCGCGAGTCGCTCGATGCCCGTCGTCGTGAAGCCCCAGTAGCCCGTCTCGCCCGGCCAGGCATTGGCAAGGCCCAGCCGGTCGAGCACGTTCTGGAAGATGCCGGCGCCGCCATACACGCGCGCGTGCCGCGGGTCGATGAACGTCACGATCAGGAGCGGCGGCAGCGACAGCCGGTCAAGCCTCGCGCGACACGCGTCGAACGTGCGTTCGGCGTCCGCGAGCAGGTGCTCTGCGCGGGCTTCGAGGCCGAGTAACGCGGCGATCGAACGCATCAGTGTGCGTGGATGTTCGAGCGGCACCGGGCCCGGTTCGAAAATCGACAGGCTATGGGTTTCGGCAATGCGCGGCAGGACGTCGTCGAGGCTTTGCACGAACGGCGACGTCAGTATCAGATCGGGTCGCAGGCGTGCGAGCAGCTCCAGGTTAATCTCCTGCTGCAGGCCCAGGTCTGTGACGGCGGCGGGGAGCGCCGGTTCGATGACGAAGCGCCGCCAGTCGCTGGCCGCAATGATGGCGACCGGCGCATGACCGAGTGCGAGCAGGGTCTCTGCGAGGGCCCAGTCCAGGCTCGCGACGCGTGGGTGCGCCGCGATCGCGGGAATCCAGCCCAGGAAAACTAGCGGCAGTCCGGCAAGGAAGTTTCGTCGCGTCGTGTGCATGGCGTCGTGTGCATGGCGTCCGTACCGCCGGCGCTTCGTTGTGGTTAGGCCACTGACGAGAATTAGCTTGTCACTCTTATACCCGCATCGAGCTTATCCGTAGTGGTCGCCAGATCGAAAGATGGCAAGTTAATTTCGATCAGACTCCTTGGTTAGTATAAGTCGCACCTTGAGTTTAAGAAACACCTGCAGAAGGTCACTCTGGGCGCCCGTGATGGACATCGATACAACGGTGCGTTTCCTCGGACCGCCGTGTGACGGCCGTCCGCGCTTCCACAAACGGCAACTCTAGCACGACAACCTGCCGCTTATCGGGCACCGCGCGCGGGTTCTCGATCGACATGCGTCGACAGGCCGACCGACTCTCGCGATCGAGGATTTCGAGCTCCTCAGCTGGCCGACCCGGGTGACCGACGTCGTCACGCCGGCTGGCCGACGCGCTCATGCGCGTGAGACCGAAGCCTTGATCATCAAGCACACCGCGGCCCTCGTCGCCCGGACGCTCGGCAGGGGCGTCGTTCGCCGCAGCGAGCACGCACCGAGGCATCTTCTGGACGGAACGACCGTACCCGCTCGGTTCGTGCACTGCGACTTCGCGGCCGGCATGGATCCTGACTGGGTGCGGCAGCAGTTGCCGCCGGATCAGGCGCCGTCGTACCCGACCGAGCGCATTGCGATCTTCAACGTCTGGCGCAGCCTGCCGCCGCCGCCGCAGGACACACTGCTCGCACTCTGCGACAGTCGCTCGCTCGATGCGAGCGGACCTCGTGGTCACCGATCAGGTCATTGACCGGCGAGATGCGCCAGAACAGTGCACAGAGATCGAGCTGGAGCGGTTTGCCGAGTCGCAGGCGTGGTCCTACTACTCAAATATGACGCCCGACGAGGTCATCGTGTTCGCGGGCTTCGACACGGCGGCGCCCGGCGGCGTACAGCACGCGGCGTTCGATGATCCGTCGGTCGATGGCCGGCCGCGAGAGAGCATCGACGAGCGCGTGCTCGCGGTGTTCGGCTGATCAGTCGAACACGCGCACGCGAACCTCGCGATAGTTCGACGAGAAGTTCGAGGCCAGGGGTTCGGCCCGGTCCACGACTTCGATGCGGTCGAAACGCACGAGCATCGCTTCGAGCAACAGGCCGAGCTCGAATCGGGCGACGTGGTGACCTAAGCAGCGATGGATGCCCGAGCCATAACCCAGGTGGCGGCGCGCGTTCGGCCGATCGACCCGGAGTTGGTCGCCGTCATCGAAGACCGTCTCGTCGCGGTTCGCCGAGCAATACCAGAGCACGACCTTGTCGCCCGCGCGTATCGTCTGGTCGCGGAGTTCCGTGTCTTCAGTCGCCGTCCGGCGCATGTGCGTAATCGGTGACTGCCAGCGCACAATCTCCTCGACGGCGTTGTCTATCAGCCCGGGCGCCTGCTTGAGACTGGCCCATTGCTCGGGATAGCGATCGAACGCGACGACGCACCCGGACAACGCCGCCTGTGCCGCCTCGTTCGCGCCCGCGATCAAGGAGACCGTGCCAACGAGGCGCATCGGGTCGGCGCCCATGCTGGCCGTGCCGGGGTCGTTCGCCAGTGCCGAGAGGATGTCTGGGCCGCCCTGGCCGACACGCGCCCGCCAGAGACTGAGTAGGCGTTCGCGATAGGCGGCGAGCGCCTCGTCACGCTCGACCCAGCTGGTGACGAGGCCGTCTGGTGTCGGCGTCGTCACGAGCACTTTATACAATCGGTCGAGTTGCTCGCGCTCGTGTTGCGGAAAGTCGAACAGCCGCGCCGCCATGCGCGTCGTCAACTCGCGCGCGACCCGGCACCCCCAGTCGAACGTCTCGGCTCGCGGCAGACCGTCGAGTATCGTCGCGATCCACGCCCGCGTCTCGGCCTCGAGCGCCTTGAGTCTCGGCGGTGATACACACGGGACGACGGGTCTGCGCTCACGGGCGTGCACGGGTGGGTCGGCCGTGGCGAAGGCCTGCGTGCAGTCGAACTCGGGCGGTACGTCACCGATGATGATGTTGCCCTGCGACGAATAAATCGCGGGGTCTTTCTCGACCCGAACGATGTCGTCGTGACGCATCACCGACCAGTAGGGACCGTATGCGCTGTTGGCGCAATAGTGCACGGGCGCCTCGCGGCGCAAGCGTGCAAACACCGACCAGTGACCGCCGCAACGGAAGCGCTCGGGATCGCTGACGTCCAGTGTGGCCAGCGGCTCCGCGTCGTCGGCGATCGATGGCATCTACCAGCGCAACCCGAGTTCGAGCATGGCGCCCAGGATGCCGCTTTGCATGCGCGGCGGTCTGGCCGGGTCGACCTCAAACTGCGGTATGGCGGCGAGCCAGGCATCGATGATCGCCCGGAGTTCCGCCGTAGCGAGCAGGTGACCGGGGCAGTGATGAACGCCGTTGCCGAACACACTGCTCGGTTTGGGATCGCGATCGAAGTCGACGTCGAGCGGCTGCGCGAACTCGCGGTCGTCGAGTCCGTGCAGCGGCGGCAGTACGATCATGTCGCCGGCCTGGATCACGACGCCATGCAGGTACTGCTCGCATTTCGCGAGCCGTGCCTTGGTCATGAGCGGGAAGCGCCTGAGCATCTCGCCGACGGCCCGTTCGATCGCGCCGGGATCGGCGACGAGTCGGGCACGGTGTTCGGGGTTCCGGGCCAGGAACGCCATCATCAGGCCAGCGGCGGACACGACCGTGTCGAAGCCACCGGTCAGTACCGCCGTCGCGATGTCGACCGCTTCGTCCTCGGACAGTGCGCGGCCCTCGACCTCGCCGACCGACAGTCGACTCAGTAAGTCATCACCTGGACTCAGGCGGCGATCGACGATGTACGGTCGTAAGAAGTCAGCGTAGCGCTGCATCAGCGGTACGTCGGTTGCATCGGGGGCTTCGCCATAGCGCGGCAGATCGGCGGCCGAGGACGCGGGCACACCGGCCAGGGCGAGGAACAACCGGACCGGGATCGACTCCGCAACGTCGATGACGAACTCGCACCGGCCTACGTCACGCACGCGAGCGACTGCCTCTCGCGCCAGCGTCTCGAGGATGGGCGCCGCTTCCCTGACGCGCGCAGGCGTCAAAGCGGCCGCGATCACTTTGCGATACGGACGATGCGCCGGCGGGTCGAGCGTCGTCGGCCTGAGCGGAAATCGCTCGCCGAACTCGCGCGGCACGATCGTGATGTTCGACGAGAAGTGCTCGTGGTCG
The DNA here is from genome assembly GCA_034522055.1 of Gammaproteobacteria bacterium. Taxonomy (NCBI): domain Bacteria; kingdom Pseudomonadati; phylum Pseudomonadota; class Gammaproteobacteria; species Gammaproteobacteria bacterium. The sequence continues at coordinate 2,737,880 of JAXHLS010000002.1, read as the reverse complement.
GCGTAGACGTGGGCGATGTCGCGACCCCGCGTCGCGATCCAGTGGCCGCCGTTCTGCGTGGTCCACAACAGGTCGAACGCGTGCTCGTCCTGCAAGCGCTTCCACGCCTTATACAGATCGCACTCGGCCTCCGGCATGCGATAGATGTCGATGTCGACGACGCGGTCCGGCGGCACGTGCGGCGGTATGTGCTCGTCTCGCCCGGTCATCCGCCGTTAGTCATTCTTGATAATCCGATGTCTTGCTGTGACTATTGCAGTGCTTACACGGTACGTCAACAGGACTATGGACGACGGCAACCCTACGGCGCGACGCCGGCAGACCGCGGCTGGCATGCGGCGACGACTGCTGGCACACCTCGCCGCGGGCGGTACGACCGACTGTGCGGCGGCGGCGATGACGAACGATCGCAACGTGTACATCGATCCTGCCCGGGCCGAGCGGGAAAAAGACAGACTGTTTCGCGCGTTGCCGCTCGTCGCCGGACTCTCGTGCGACGTGGCCGAGCCGGGTGACTGTCTGTTGTTCGAGGCCGTCGGTGCATCAGCCGCAATCGTTCGCGGCGACGACGGCGAGCTGCGCGGGTTCCTCAACATGTGCGTGCATCGTGGCGCGAGGCTCCTCGGCCCCAACGAAACGGGGCGGTGTTCGCGACACCGTCAGCTGGTCTGCCCGTTTCATGGCTGGGCCTACGATCTCCACGGGCGGCTCGTAGGCGTGCCGGGCCGCGCTGGCTTCGACGACGCGGTGCTGGCTGGGCGACGGCTCGTGTCTGTTGCCGTGGCAGAGCGGCACGGACTCGTCTTCGTGCAATTGCGCGGCGCAACGATCGATGTCGATCGGCACCTAGGCGACCTCGCGGCACAACTCGTTGACATCGAGTTCGAGGACTTGGCGCCGATCCGTCACAGCCGTCTGCAGGCAGCGACCGACTGGAAGCTCGCTATGGACACGTACTGCGAGGGGTATCATTTCGGTGTACTGCATCGCGACTCGATTGGCGATGCCTATCACAGCAACGTCGCCATCTTCGATGCTTACGGCCCACACTGGCGCCTGGGTTTTGCCGAACGCACACTCGATCCGCTCCTCGATCGGCCCGAAGGCGCGTGGCCAGTGCCTGCGTTCAACGCCGTGTACTGCCTGTTTCCGAATGTCGTCGTCGTCGCCGGCGAACTTGAAGGTGGAAACGCCTGCTTGCGTATGTTCCGGCTGTTTCCGGGCGCGCGACCCGGCACGATGTCCTGCCACATCGCGGCGTATGCGACGCGTTCAGTCGCGGACGACAACACGCTGGTCGAGCGCTACTTCGCGCAGGACGATGCAGAGAGTCCGATCACGCACGAGGACTATGCGATGGCCGAGGCGGCTTACGCAAATGCCCTGGCAGCGCCGGACGGATTTCGATTCGTGTACGGACAGAACGAGCCGGCGCTGCAATGGTTCCATCGCGCTGTGGCCGAACGGATGGGCGAGACGCCGCCGGGTCAGTCGTCCTAACGGCTGGCGCGGTCTTTCGCGTCCTGCTCCATCTGACGAACAAGGCTTAGCGGCCGCATGTCGGTCCAGTGCTCGTCGACCCAGGCCAGACACTCACTGCGGCTGCCCGTCGGTCCCGTTGCGCGCCAGCCGGCCGGGATCTCGAGGAACTCTGGCCAGAGCGAATACTGGCCCTCGTCGTTGACGAGCACGAGGAACGTGCCGTCCTCATTGTCGAACGGATTGGTCATGGCGGTGCCTCCTTTGTCGTTGTTGACCTGCCATCAGTCGGCCTCGAGGCCAGAACTTCACGTTCAACGCGATGTCGGTCTGGTTCGGGGACAGCTTCGTGATGATCGGTTTGGTTATCAGCGCCCGGCAGGCGGCGACGACGCGCGCCGACATGTCGGGGTCGTTGCCGAAATGGACGCCCGTTCTGGCTACTTCCTGCATCCGCCGCGGTGTCACGAGGGCATAGTTCCTGCGGATAAGCGTCGGCTTCGTCCAGCACGACGGCCTGCGCGAACGAGAGCGGCGACCGCCCGTCCAGCGGATCCCTTAGGAATGCGTCGAGGTCGCGCACCAAATCGCCGTGTTCAGGATTGAAGCCTGGCATCTTACTGTCACGCCAAAAGAAAGATAAGCAGACCCTGAGATCTGGGCAGTATCGTAAGCGGAATCTTCATTCGTGATCACTCCGGCACCTAGTCAGCGGCTGCTTAAACGCGTTGACGGCGGCGTTTCCTTATTTACTCTCAATCTCATCCGTACCACGCGAGCGCTCACACCACGATCGCCGTGCCTACTAGTTGGTCGGTTTGAACATAGCGCCCGGTGACGATGCGTAAGCTACTATCGATTGAATCCAGATCTGGAACAAGCAGGGTTGCCGTGAATGATTGGGATCTTGCGAGGAAGCTGACACGGGCCTGCTCGAAGCCCAACCACTGTCCGGTGAGTGGAAACCACATCTTAAAGACGCTCTCCTTCGCGCTGAACAGCAGCCGATCCCAGGGGTAATCCGGATGCGACTCGATCCAGGTCTTTTCCTCTTCGTGATGCGCGATGAGGCCGAGTACACCCGGAGGCAACGGTCTCGCCGGCTCGGCGTCAATTCCGATGGACTTGACATCTTGCTTGGATGCGACCGCGGCCGCGCAATATCCAGTGCAGTGAGTAATGCTTCCGACGAAACCCTGCGGCCACCTGGGCGCGCGGCTAGGGTCGTTGAGTAAGGGTCCACACGATGCGCCGAGAGCTGCCAGAGCGCGATGCGCGCAATGACGCCCCAGAGCGAAGTCACGACGTCGCTTTGTCGATGCGGCACGGACAGCGGCCTCTTCCTCCGGAAACAGCCGTACCTCAACCTCCGAGTCAGTAATATCGGCGACCGCTACGAAAGGCGGAAGAATCTCCTTGAGCACATCTACTTCCTCACGCGTTCACTCGTTCCTTCGGCAGTCGCTGATCGCGGACAGGCAATACGGAAGCAAGCACCTCTCGACGGGATCTGCTCCACCCTCAGAGCTGCGCATAGAACATGTCCGAAATCGTGTCTAACTGGAGCCCAAACCACCCTAAAACACCCCTAAAATTAGACACGATTGGCATCTAAGTTATTGATTTATTGGCGGAGAGGGAGGGATTCGAACCCTCGGTACGCTATTAACGTACACACACTTTCCAGGCGTGCTCCTTCAACCACTCGGACACCTCTCCAGGTCTTTGCTTCGTCTCTTATCCCCTCGCGGGAAATCATCCCTGACGGCGCACCCAGCTCGGCTGTCATGCCGCGCGTTGGTCGCTTTGCCTCCCGGTGCCGGCGCGCCAAGTGTTCCCGGCGCGGCGCCGGGTCCGGCTTGCTTGGCGCCCCGAGGGCGGCATGCGACGGCATGCAGGGCCGGCCGAAGGGCGCGCAGGGTATAACAGAACGGGGCGGATGGCAATTGACGGCAGCTTCCAACGACACACGAGTCTTAAGCGATCTGGCGTCTGAGGCCATAGGGGGATGATCGTGACACTCAAGACCCCAGAGGCTCCGGATGGTGATTGCCTGGCGGATCATGCTGATGACGCTGCTGGGACGGGAATCGCCCGAACTGCCGCCGGAGTTGCTATTCACGGACGTCGAGCTGAAAGTCCTGCGCCGCTACGCGATGAAGCGCAAGGGTAAGGAGATCCACACCCTGCGTGATGCGGTGACGTGGACGGCCATCCTTGGCGGGTATCAGAACCGCAAGCACGCCCCCCCACCGGGTGCCGACCTGACGTGGTACGGCCGCATGAAACTGGCGGCGATGTGCGAGGTGGTGGAACTGTACGATTTGGAAGACTGACCCGATGCACCGAACCAACGACGTAAATGTGGCGGGGTATTTGTGGGTATAAGGGGGAGGGCTTGCCACCGATTCAAAGGACTGCGGTAAGACTGAGAGTGTCGGCGCCTGGAGGTGTCGGAAAACTTTACACGCCGGCCTCGATGAGTTGAGAACAGATTCTATAAACGCATGATAACTCTTTGATTAAAAAATGTTTCTCAAACTCTGGCAAGAATCCTGCAAGAAACTTGTGCGATGGAGGCTCTTGGCCAGCGAGTAGCCCTGTCGGACCTTTGCAATCAGCGGATATTCAGAAAACGGACGATACCTGGAGACATACTAATGAACATCATGAATTCACCTATGAAATTCGGCGGGGCGGCGGCCCTCACCCTGGCGATGGGGGCAGCCCATGGTGCCGCCATCATCGACAACGGCACCATCCAGCTGGGCGTGGACGACTTGGGCCAGCTCAACCCCCTGTCGCCCCTGGGCGTCGCCTCGCCCGTGACGGGCACCACTGTCGTCGGGCTGCGCTACCTGCCCACCGGCAACGAGTCCACCTCCCACGGCTGCCTGTGTGAGGGCTGGGGCGTCGGCATCGCCGACGGTGGGGGCACCGAGATCGCCAGCGGCAGCGCGAACAATGCCAGCGGCACCGGCGGACTGACCCTGGTCGCGTTCGCCTCCGACGCCAGCAGCGCCACTTCGGTGGTGACCCTCGACGGCACCGACCTGGAGATAACCCACGCCTTCGCCCCGGCGGCGGAGACCGATAACCTGTATCGGGTGACGGTCTCTATCGAGAACCAGGGAGCCACCGACGTGGCGGACCTGCGCTACACCCGCACCTTCGACTGGGACATCGAGCCGGACACGTTCAGTGAGTTCGTCACCCACGACGGTGTGGCCGAGGCGACGGCCGTGCTGGCGGCGGTCGACGACGGCTTCGTCGACTCGAATCCCTTCGCCGCTCGATTCGGTCCCATTGTGGCAGGGGGCGTCGGCGACTTCGAAGACCTCGGGCCCGCAGACCACGGCAGCAACTTCGACTTCGGCTTCGGCGAGTTGCTGGCCGGCGAGACCTTCACCTTCGACATCTTCTACGGCGGCGCGGCCACCGAGGTCGATGCCCTTGCCAGTCTGGGCGAGGTCGGTGCCGAAGTGTTCTCGCTGGGTCAGCCGGAGCGTGACCCTGGCGGCCAGGGCATCGACGGCAGCAACACGTTCATCTTCGGCTTCTCCGGAGTAGGCGGCGTGGCGGTTCCCGACCCGACCCCAACCGTCCCCGAGCCGGCAACCCTGTTCCTGCTGGGCAGCGGGTTGCTGGGCCTGGGTGCCGTGCGGCGCCGGCGCGGCCGTTAAGCACCCCCGGTTGGCACGGGTGGCGGGCTCCCGTCACCCCGCCGGCTCGGCTTTTACGGGGCGGCCCACAGGCCGCCCCTTTTCGTTGCCGGGCGCGGGTCGCCAGTGGACTTTCCGGCGGCCCGGGGGCTAGACTTGGCGGCATTTCGGGCGCCTTGGCCAGGGCGCAGTTCATGCGACCCGGGCTAGCGAGTTCCGCGGCCGCCTATGGCCTTGGCCCACTGGCGGGGCACCAAGCCACGTTGCACTAGGAGATGCACTATCATGAACTCTGCTTTGCCTCGCCTCGCAGGTACCCTCGTGGCAACCCTGCTGGCCGTCGCCATGGCCCACGCCCAGGAGCGAAACTACGGCGACTGGCGCTATGACTGCCCCCAGGGTCAGAATTGCCGCATCTACCAGTCCCTCGCCGAGCGGGGGGCCGAGCGGGCCTTTGTCACCATGGAGGTGGTGCGCCGCAACCAGGGCGGGGCCTATGCGTCCATCACTCTGCCGCTGGGCATCTATCTGCCGACGGGGATAGCAGTGCGGGTAGACCAAGGTCTGACCAGGGAACTACCGGTGACCGTCTGCCTGCCCGGTGGCTGCAAGGTGCTGCTGCCCCTGGACGACGAACTGCTGGACGCCATGGAGCGCGGTGAGCGCCTGCGACTGCGCTTCTATCAGGCCTCGGATGACCCGTTGGAAGTGACTCTGTCCCTGCGCGGTTTCACCGCTGGCCACGCGGCCCTGGGGCCGGAGCCCAGAGGCTGAGTAGCGTGGGTCGACCCCCTCGGCGATTCATCCTCGACCATCGCACCATCATTTAGCCCCATGGAGCGGAGTTAAAACGGCGAAAAGCGTAACCGTTTGTTTGCAGGCGCTTATTTGGTGCTGGTGAGACGAATCGAACGCCCGGCCTACGGATTACGAATCAGGTTGCTCTACCGGCTGGGCTACACAGGCGGTGTGGGGCGGATTATAGCGGCTCGAGAGGGGTTCGGAAAAACCCTCAGTCGCGGCCCGGCGGGGGGCTGGGGCGCAGGCGGACGATGATGTCCACGCCCTCCACTTCCCGGCCCTCGGGGACGTCGGGCAGCTGGTGCAGATGGACGTCGTCCATTTCGATATCCGTGAGCCGGCCGGTGTCGGTGTCATAAAAATGATGATGGGGCCGGGTGTTGGAATCGTAGAACACGCGGGTGGAATCGGCGATGACGGTGCGGATGAGCCCCTTGTCGGCGAACAGGCCCAGGGTGTTGTAGACGGTGGCCTTGGAAACGTTACCGCCGGAGGCGTTGATGCGGCCGAGGACCTGATCCGCGGACAGGTGCTGGCGGCGCGAGAACAACAGTTCCGCGATCTCCAGGCGCTGCTGAGTGGGGGTGATGCCCCGCTCCCGCAGCAGCTTTATCAAAGTGTCTCGCTTGGATTCCATGGCTCGGGTTCTCGTTCGATCTCCCGGCATCGCCCGCAACGGCCCGCCGGTTTTGCCCCGGAGTGTAGCCCGCGATGGGCCCGCAAGCCAAGCAAAAGACCATTGAAAACAAAGGTTTTATGAAATCAAAACCCCGACTGCCTCACAAACCGAAGGCGCCCCGGCGGGGGCGGTCCACGGCATAGGGTGCGGGGTCGACTATGGGGGCGTGTCCCAGCACCAGGTCCGCCAACAGGCGCGCCGCGGCGGGGCCGAGGACGATGCCGTTGCGGTAGTGGCCGGCGTTGACGTAGAGCCCCTCCGTGCCGGGTACAGGCCCGATGTAGGGCACGCCGTCGGGGCTGCCGGGGCGCAGTCCCGCCCAGTGGTGCTCCACCGGATGGTCGCCGAGGGCGGGCACGATGGCCCGCGCGGCGGCCTCGAGATCGGCGCGGGCGGCGGCGGTGGTGCGTTTGTCGAAGCCGGCATCCTCCAGGGTACTGCCCACCAGCACGCGGCCATCGCGACGGGGTATGACATAGCGACCGCCGGCCAGCACCATGGGACCCACGGTATCCGAGGCGGCGCGGTAGAGCAGCATCTGGCCCCGTACCGGCTTGATAGCCACGGTGAGGAAGGGTTCCAGGAGTCGGGAGGCCCAGGCGCCCGTGGTGACCACCACGGCACCGGCCCGGATACGGCCCGCGGCGGTGACCACGCCATCCACCCGGCCCCGGGATCCCAGCAGCCCCTCCACCGCCTCGCCGGTGCGCACGACCACCCCCATCGCCTCCACTGCCCCCTCGAGCGCCCGCACCAGGCGGGGGTTACGCACCTGCCCCACCGCCGGCATCCAGGCGGCGCTGCGTCCCGGGGGTTGCACTTCGGGGGCGAGGGCCGCCAGTTCCGGCCGGTCGAGGCCGTCCACCTCGGCCCCCGCCGCCGGGGCCCATACCAGGGCGGGGGTCACCTCGTCCTCGTCCAGCATCAGCAGGCCACTGGCCTGGTACTCGGGATCGACGCCGGATTGCTCCTGCCACTCCCTGCACAGGGCCGCATAGCGGGCCTGCCCCCAGCGGGCCAGGGCCGTGACGGCCGCGTCATAGCGCCAGGGATAGAGGGGCGAAAGGATGCCGCCGCCGGCCCACGAGGCCTCCGCGCCCACCTCGCCGCGCTCGACGATGCACACGGCGAGACCGGCGGCGCGCAATTCACGGGCCACCAGCAGCCCGCTGATGCCGCCGCCGGCAACGACGATATCGAAGGCCACAGATGACACTAGAGACTCACTCGCAGAAACGACTCACCGCGGCCCGGGCGGCGTCCAGGCGCGTCTCGCGCTCCTCGCCCTGGATCCAGGTCACCTCGCCATCGGCGCCCCGGGCGCGCAGCCGGGGGGAGTTGGACAGGGACTCCAGCTCCTTGCGGGCGGCCTGACAGTTCTGCTGGCGGGCCGCGGCCACGGCCTCGGGGTCGGGCGGCACGGGCACCGTCTTCGTCTCTCCCTCGACATCCTCCCCCGTGCCATCCCCCTCTCCAGCCGCCGGCGCGGACTCGTCCGGCGATCCCTCGGCCTTCGGCGTCGCCGGGGCCTGGGTGCGCACGGTTATCACCTCGCTGTCGACGCCGGCCGGCGGCTGCCCGGAGAACTGGGGCACGCCCGCCTCGTCCGTCCACTTGTAGAAGGTGACGCCCCCGGCTTGAGCCGCGGACATGGCCCCGGCGAGGGCCCAAACCGCCAGCCCCCCCCACCAGATCGAACGGCCTGGCCGCAAGGACGACGATGGATGATGAATGGTCTTCATGGCTTCCTGGCTCAGGCTCTCATTGTTGGATTATTCGGCATTTTAAGGCTCATCATCCAACGGACTGAAGGCAGGAGTTCAAATACTTTATAGCTCATCAGCAGAATTCATGCGTGTAGATGAGAAGAGTTCCTCTCGCCAAGCCGTCAAGAGCGCCAAGTCCCATAATCTCAGTGCCTCCGTGAGAGATAACGCTTTTTTTGGCCAGCAGCGAACAGGCCACGAATACACATGAAAACAATGAGCTAAAGCGTTCTTGGCGAGAGCCCCTCGTTCGTTGTGGTGAAACTCTATCACGGCTTCTCGTCGCCTCACTACGCGCGCCCCGCCACCACTCGTCCGGCGGTTCATGCCGTCCGCTCCATCCAGGCTGGAACCGCCGGCCCGCGGATGCTAAACAACACTCATGGACACCTATCGCGGCTTCACCATTATCGAACTGATGATCACGATACTCATCGTGTCCATCCTGCTCGCCATCGGTGTACCGAGTATGCAGACCCTGATCATGAACAACCGCCTCACCTCTTCGGCCAACAACTTCCTGACGGAACTCAACCTGGCGCGCAGCGAGGCCATCAAGAGGGGAGTGCAGGTGGTGGTGTGCCGCACCAACGCCCCCAACGCCGACCCGCCGGTGTGTGGCGCCGGCACCGCCAACACCTGGACGGATGGCTGGATTACCTTCGTCAATGATAATGATGTGCTGGCCGCGGCCTATGATGACGGCAGCGAGACGCTTCTACGCGTCTCTTCGGGGCTGGAGGGTGGTTTAACCCTGATGGCCGACGACAACGCCGAAGAGAACCTGATATTCAACGCTGACGCTTCCCTGGGTAACGGTGCGGCAGCGACCCTGGCCCTGTGCGACGATCGCGGCGGAGAGTTCGGCCGCTATATCCGTATCAGCCCGACGGGGCGCCCGAACATAGTCCGAATCGCAGATGTAGAAGACCCTCCAACCGACGGGCACTGCACCCCATGATCATCCCTGCCCCCAGGACCATGACACGCCACCGCAGTGTTCGGGGTTTCACCCTGCTCGAGGTGCTCATCGCCATGGTGGTACTGGCGGTCGGCCTGCTGGGGCTGGCGGCACTGCAGACCCAGGCCCTGCGCTTCAACAACTCCGCCTACGTCCGCTCCCAGGCGGTGCAGTTGTCTTATGACATGGCGGACCGCATGCGGGCAAATTTGCCGGCGATCGAGGCTGGCGATTACAACACCTTCGCAGATTACAACTGCACCGCAGCCGACCTGCCGGCAGATCCCGGCTGTATTCAAACTGCTACCGGCTGTGCTGAGGCCGAGGATGTGGCTGAGACCGATTTCTTCATATGGAACCAGACCATCCGCGCCACCTTGCCCGCCGGCTGCGGCGTGGTGTCCCAGCCCACTGCCGAATTGGTCGAGATCACGGTATCGTGGACCGAGCAGGTGGATCTAGTGGGTCCGGACGACGATGGGGATTGCGTCCCGGACAGTCCGGATCCCGATGGCCAGCCTGATCAATACTGTTTCGTAATGCGGTTCGAACCATGAAGAGCGCCAAGACACAATCCGGCGTATCCCTCGTCGAGGTCCTGGTGGCCGTCGCCATCAGCGGCATCCTGCTGGCGGGCGTGGTCCAGATCTTCCTCAGCACCCGCCAGGCCTATACCACCATGGATGCCGCCTCACGGCTCCAAGAGGACGGCCGCTTCGCTATCAACTTCCTCGCCGATGAGTTGAGAAGAGCCGGGTACTACGGCTGCAACAGCCGCCAGTTGGGCGATGAAGCACCCGACTTGGAAGCCTTCGATACGGCCACGAGTACTGGCGACACCCTCGCGCTGCGCGTCCCCCTCACCGAGTCCTTCACCCTGACGGCAGATGCGGATACCACACCTTTCACCGTCAATGTCGATCGCTGCGCGGGCGAACCCTCTGATGACATCCAAACAGGCATGGATGTCGTACTGGCCGACTGTCGGGGCGCCATGATCCTTCAGGACGTCGACGTCGAATGCCCGACGGCCGAGGAGGCTCTCATTACCCCCACCGCCACATTGGGGCGCACCTTCGGCGCCAATCTCACCGAGGTATACCGCATAGCCACCCGGGTCTACTACGTAGACCTCAACGGCGATGGCGTTCCGGCGCTGTTCCGGCGCACCGACACCGAGGCCCCGATGGAGCTGGTGAGCGGCGTGGAAACCATGGCGATTCGTTATGGTGTTGATGAGAACGGCAATGGATTCGCCAACCGCTATACGAATGCGCCGACAGAGTGGGAGAATGTGGTCTCCGTCCAGATCGCGCTGTTAATCAGAAGTATTGAACCGGTCAAGACTTCTCCCGAAGAGCCCCCACGGCCGCATTGTCTGTTGGGAGACCCCATGGATGATGATTGCGACGGCGGCACGGCCATAAATCCTAATGATCGATACATGCGGCATGTCTACACCACCACCATCGCACTGCGTAACCGCATTCCCGTAGGCTCACCATGAATCCCTCTCCCCAGAGACATCATCGTCCCGCGCCTCCTCCCGCGATTCGCCAGCGCCAGGGCGGCGCCGCCCTGGTGGTGAGCCTGCTGCTGCTGGTCACCCTCACCCTCATCGGCCTGGCGGGCATGCGGGGCACCACCATGGAGGAGAAGATGGCGGGCAACATGCGGGACCGCAACGTAGCCTTCCAGGCCTCCGAGGGTGCGGTGCGCGCGGGGGAGAAATGGATAGCCCAGCAGACCGATCCACCGCCCACCGATCTCGCGGGCCCGCCCGGGGCCAACGTCTACTCCGAAGACGCCGATCTCTCAGACCTGAACCGCGAGGACCAGGCCTGGTGGGGCACCGACGAAAACACCCTGCCGGCAGAACCCCTTGAGGACGCCGACGGCAACGACATGGTGGCCGAACAGCCGCGCTATGTCATGCAGTACCTGGACTTCCGCCCCGACTCCTTCGACGTAGGGCTCGAAGAACCCACGGGAAAGCACTTCTACCGAGTCACCGGCCACGGCACGGGGATCTCGCCCACGGCCAGGGCCGTGGTGCAGACGACCTTCGTCAAACGCTTCAACTAGACACGGCCCCACCCCATAGTGGGTGCCTGCAAGAGGTAGGGACATGAAACACCAGACGCTACGGCAACGGACCCTCAACCTGGTGGCCGCCATGGGCTTAGGCGCCCTGTGCGCCATGGCCCCGCCGACCCACGCGGCGCAGCTCACCCTAGCCGACACCCCGCTGTTCCTCGGCGGCATGGAACCCAACGTGTTCTTCATGATCGACGATTCGGGCTCCATGGACTGGGAGGTCACAACCTCCCGTTACTCGGCTTTCTTCAGTTACTGGGACGAAGCGGCCGGTCCGATATGGGTGGACAACGGGCTCTGGCTCTCGTGGACACCTGTGACCCCGTGTTCCGGGTGGCGCAATCTCGCTTACCTTTTTCGCAATACCGACAATGCCTACAGTACCTGTACTTTCTTTGAACTGGACCGTAATGCGGGTTATTACGATCAAGACTGGCGCGGCCTGGCCCCCCAATTCAACGTAATGTATTACGACCCAACGAGTGAGTATAGGCCCTGGGTGGGCATGCCAGATGCAAGCTTCTCGGCCGTTCGTAGCGATCCCAAGGACGGTACCGATGGCTATGACATCACTCGCGACCTGGGCAATGCCACGCTCATCAGTGACGGCGCGGGCTTCGTCCACGAGTACGCCATTGACGACATGGGTTTCAGCGGCACCCATCCCGCCGGGCCGGCGAGCGCAACGGCAACGCCCGATGGCAATGGCCTCATAGATGTGTGGGATTCGCACGTCCAGTTTCGTTTCACCGGGGGCGCGGTGAATGTAGAAACCTACACATACGATCCCACAGATCCGAGCAATCCAGATGACGCATGCGGTATCGATGATGCCGTGGATTCTCCCCGCTTCAAGGACTGCCTCGGCACGACGCGCACCACGGAAACCCTGACCGACGGAGCCGCCTGCTACGATATCCTCGGCAACAACCCGGATACGGTGATTCCCGCAGTAGTCGCGGGCACCGCCACCATCGATGCCACCGGCGGCGCCGGCTGTCGCACCATCGCCGAGGCGGAACAAAACGTCGCCAACTGGTACCAGTATTCGCGCAAGCGCTCCTACGTGGCCAAGGGCGCCATCGCCGCGTTGCTGGATGCCATCCCGGGCTATCGCTACGGCCTCTCGGTCATCAACCAAGACGATGATCTTGAAGACGATGATCTTTTCGTGGAGATGCCGGAGGCCGGCAGCGACTACGTGACCCATAACAACGGTCTTCTCAATCAGTTCTTCGACTTCGACTGGCCCGCGGCGGGCACGCCGTTGCGCAATGGTCTCAGGCGGGCCGGCGAATACTACAAGGGCAGTCTCGACAGCAAGCCCAGCCCCATCGTGGAATCCTGCCAGAAGAACTTCACCCTGTTGTTCACCGACGGCTTCTGGAACGGCGACGACCCAGAAGGCATCGCCGACGAGGATGGCGATGATATCGCCGATACCCTGGCCGACGTGGCCCACAAATACTATGTCGACGACCTCGCCCCCACCTTGGACAATGACGTCCCGGGTGACAGCTTCGACCCCGCCGACTGGCAGCACATGGTAACCATGTCCGTGGCCTTCGGTGTCGCAGGCATACTGCGGGACGAGTTCAAGAACGACACCGTCGTGGCCGGGGGAGACATCGCCAGTGCCACCGGCAGCGGCCCGCCGGACGGCCTGCCGGACACGCAACGGGACGGCAGCCTGTGGGACGGGGACGGCGCGAACAACCAGCCGCTGTTCGATGCCCCTCAGGAGAACCAGGGCTGGTACGACGCCGATGTGCTGAACGTGGAAGACGGCCGGAAGATCGACGACATGTGGCACGCCGCCTTCAACAGCAAGGGTGTCTACATCAACGCCCAGACCCCGGACGAGCTGGTGGCGGCCATGCAGGGTGCCCTGTCCAACATCGCCGAGCGCATCAGTTCGGCCTCCTCGGTGGCCCTGAACTCCGGGTCGCTGAACGAGAATACCCGTACCTACCAGGCCCGCTTCGACAGCGAGCTGTGGAGCGGCGAGCTGCTGTCCATCCCCATATCCAACGGTTCCGCCAGCAGCACCTGCACCACCGAACCCGTGGGGGCGCTGTGCCCCGCCGAGTGGCGGGCCGCCACCAAGCTGAGCGGCCAAGACTGGGACAACGGCCGGGAGATCCTCACGCTGTTCCCCGGGGAGGGCGACACCGACCCGGGGGGTGTGGCCTTCCGCTGGGAGAATCTCAGTTCCGCCCAGCAGCAGAGCCTCAATACCGACCCGGACTCGGGCGTGGTGCAGGACGACGACACGGGCGAGGCGCGCCTCAAGTTCCTGCGCGGTGATTTCAGCAACGAGGAAACTGGCCTGGGCTTCCGCCAACGGGCGGTCATCGTGGAGGACACCGACGGCAATCTGGTGGAGCGAACCGACGTCACGGTGCTCGGGGACATCATCCAGTCCTCGCCGGTGTTCGTGGGGGCCCCCAGCTTCGGTTTCCCCAATTCTCTCAAGGGCGGCACCCGCACCAGCCCCGGAACCACCTATGCCGAGACCTACGCCGAGTTCATCGAGCGCATGGCGGCCCTCAATAGCGGCGCGGGGCGCACCCCCACCATCTACGTGGGCGCCAACGACGGCATGATGCACGCCATCAACGCCTTCTTTGATGCCGACAACAACCCCACCGAGGACTCGGGCACGGAGATATTCGCCTACGTACCCAACGTGCTCTTCGACCGGCTGCCCGAACTCACGTCACCGAACTACGAGCACAAGTACTTCGTCAACGGCAACATCACTCGCATGGACGCCTTCTTCGACGGCGACAACGAGTGGCACACCGTGGTGGTGGGCAGTCTGCGGGCGGGGGGCCAGGGGATCTACGCCCTGGACGTCACCGACCCCGACGCCGTAAGCGAGGCCAGCGCGGGGAATGCCGTGCTGTGGGAGTTCACGGACCTGGACAACCCCAGCACCGACGACGGCGGCGCCCCCCTGGTGGACGGCGACCCCGACCTCGGCTACACCTTCAGCCAACCGGCAGTGGGGCGCATGGCCAACGGCCAGTGGGTAGCCATGTTCGGCAACGGCCACAACAACACGGAAAGCGACGGCAGTGCCAGCACCACGGGCAACGCCGTGCTCTACATCGTCGACCTGCAGACCGGCGAGCTGGTGCGCAAGCTCGATACCGGCAAGGGCTCCGCCGATGATCCCACGGAAAACGACCGCCCCAACGCCCTGGCCACCGTCACCCCCATCGACCAGAACGGCGATCTCTTCATCGAGGCCATCTACGGCGGCGACCTGTTCGGCAACGTGTGGAAATTCGATGTCTCGTCCACCAACCCCAACGAATGGCAGATCGCCAATCGTGATGGCAGCGACAACCCGGTACCCTTGTTCGTGACCGAGGACCCGGACATCGTGATTGCGGATACCGGGGCCCCCCAGCCCATCACCACCCGTATCGTCACCGGCCCCCATCCCACCAGCCCCGTGGGGGTGATGATCTACTTCGGTACCGGCAAGTACGTGGAGACCACTGATAACTCCTCCAGCAACAACCAGACCCAGACCTTCTACGGCATCTGGGACGACGGCAGCACCTCGCCCTCCATCGACCGCGACGACCTGCTGGTGCAGGACATCATCCACGAACAAGAGCACGAGTTTTGTGCCGTTGCAGAGGGTGGCGCAGATGTCTGCCCCGACGGCATCGGCGAAGAGGATGACACCTGCACCTGTGTCACGGAGACCATCCGGGTCACCTCCGACCCTGAGGACTCCGACCCTGAGGACGATACCGCTTACCAGATCGACTGGGGCACCCACAAGGGCTGGCTCATGGATCTGATCCTCGACGACAGCGACGACAACCGCGGCGAACTGGTGGATGCGGACCCCATCCTGCGCAACGGCCGCATCATCTTCATCACCACCCTGCCCAACGAGTCCCCCTGCGCCTTCGGCGGTGACAGCTTCATCATGGAACTCGATGCCAACGACGGATCGCGGCTCGCCTTCACGCCCTTCGATTTAAACAACGACGGCGAGTTCGACGAAGGCGATTACGTCACCATTTTCATCAACGATGTGGAAGTCAGGGTGCCCACGAGCGGACGCAAGTCCAAACAGGGCATCATCCAGAAGCCCGGCGTCCTCGTGTCCGGACTGAAGGAGTTCAAGTATGCCAGCGGCTCGGCCGGCGGCATCGATGTCACGGTGGAGAATCCCGGCCCCCTCACCATGGGCCGCCAGTCCTGGCGCCAGTTGCGTTAGGCCCCTATTTGCCCAGCGAGACGACTCGGAGGCGCAACCTCAATGACATCAGGAATACTGAAAATGAACCCAAGATCCTTTTGGATGAGCCTCTTCGGTGCCGTAATGGCCCTCGGTCTCCTCACCCTCGGGCCCGTAGTCGCCCACGGACAGGGCGCCACTCCCAATGCCTCCTCTTCGCCGGACGCCCCTGGGAACCGGCGCGGTTTGAACGAGGTGGGCGTGCCCCCCGGGACGCTTACCCGTGTGGACAAGACTGCAGGCATCGCCGTTATCAGCGGTGAGGTTTACCACCTGCCCGCCGGCCTGCGCGTGCTGGATCGCAACGGCGCAATTCGCAGCCGGGATTATCTCAAGCCTGGCATGAGCCTGCGTTACCAGTCCGAAACGCCCCCGCTCGGATCCACCCACCGGCCAACGCTCACCGAGATACATGTCCTGTCCCACGACCCGGATGCCGTGGTCCACTAATACCGTGCTAAAGGACGCGCCCATGTCTCCATACATCAATGACGCCAAGCAGCATGGCATCACCCTCATCGAATTGATGATCGTGGTGGCCATCATCGGCATCCTCGCCGCCATCGCCTACCCCAGCTACCAGGAATACATCATCCGCGCCAATCGCGCCGACGCCCAGGGCGCCCTGACGGGCCTCGGCGCGGCCATGGAGCGCCACTATACCCAGAACGGTTCCTACACCGCCGCCGCCGCCGGGGGCGCCGACACCGGCGCCCCGGCCATCTACGCCACCCAATCCCCGGTGGATGGCGGCAACGCCGTCTATAATTTAGAGATTGCCGCCGCCAACGCCACCAGCCACATCATCAGGGCCGTTCCGGTGGCGGGTAGTATAAATGCGGGTGAACCCATTCTCGGGTTAACGTCGCTCGGCCAGCAGTTCCGTGATCTGAATGACAACGACGCATTGGACGCCGGAGAGGAAGGCTGGGACTAAGTTGAATGTCGGGATGAATCCCGACCTACATCCGTGCCGACGGAACAGGCGGTATCTTGTCTTCGTCGGGCTGTAGGTCGGACTTCAGTCCGACAGCCCACGGTGGATTCCGACCCGGCCCGAGGAGTGCGCGGCGAGGTTGAATGTCGGGATGAATCCCGACCTACATCCGTGCCGACGGAACAGGCGGTGGTTGTGTGGCTGTAGGTCGGACTTCAGTCCGACAGCCCGCGGTAGATTCCGACCCGGCCCGAGGTGTGCGCGGCGAGGTTGAATGTCGGGATGAATCCCGACCTACATCCGTGCCGACGGAACAGGCGGTGGTTGTGTGGCTGTAGGTCGGACTTCAGTCCGACAGCCCGCGGTAGATTCCGGCCCGGCCCGAGGTGTGCGCGGCGAGGTTGAATGTCGGGATAAATCCCGACCTACATCCGTGCCGATGGAACAGGCGGTATCTTGTCTTCGTAGGTCGGGCTGTAGGTCGGGCTGTAGGTCGGACTTCAGTCCGACAGCCCACGGTGGATTCCGACCCGGCCCGAGGAGTGCGCGGCGAGGTTGAATGTCGGGATGAATCCCGACCTATATCCGTGCCGATGGAACAGGCGGTATCTTGTCTTCGTAGGTCGGTTGCTCTCCGGAACCGACATCCCGCCCCGCAAACCACCGGGGTTCCGTCGGCTGCCAGGAGCAGCCGACCTACGCAACCACACGAGCATGGGCGGGCGCCGGAAACAGGCGTAGGGTGGAACAAGCGCAGCGGTTCCACCAGTCCGGCCTTGGGGAATTACCCCATCCCAGGGCGGCCAAGTCTGCCAGGCTTGACCTGCCCTAAAGCTGTCGGAAAAATTTACAAGATGACCAGTCGAGATCCACGACGGATCTAGAACGCACATAAAAAACAACCAGTTAGAGTCATGGCACGGCTTGTGCTTACTTTATAAAGCAAGATTGAAAACCTAACATCGAGTGCGATCGGGCCATCTTTCGAACGCGGGAATGAAACCAGCCGGCACATGGGTTGAACAACGCGGTTGGCCCATGACCCGGAAAATCGGCGCCATCGCCAATGCAGAGCATTAACGGGAGTCAATGATATGAGTAGACACATCAAACCCATCGCCCTGGTTCTAGCGGCTGTGGCCACCCTGGGTAGTGGGATGCCGGCGGTAGCGGCCCCCATCGTGCCCACATTCGATGAGTTCGACGAGCTAAGCGAGGCCGATTTTGGGGGCACGGGGATCCCCAACGACCCCGTGGCCATCTCCCGGTTCAGTCGGGATAACGGATCTGACTTGTTTGGCAATCCGCTCGCGCCAACTGACATCACCCTGGGGCTCGCCGCCCACGGTCGCTTCAGTAACACCCTGAACGGTAACGATGGCGCGGGAACATACTTCGCCAAGGCGGGTTCCAATACCCCTGCCGGCACCTCCTTCGAGGGTGCGACATGGAATTTCGACTTCTTCATGGATATAGACAACAGTTCACTGGGTGAATTCGTGCTGGAACTCTTCTACGACTTTAACCCCACATCTGGCACGGATGAGTCCAGCCACGGGGTTTGGAACTTCAACGACGCCATCTCGGTCGGGGGCGGCGATCCGTTTGACGTAAAGACAGTTCAAAGTTCACAGAATCTCATGTTCGGGTTTCTTGCCGATGGTGCCGTCCCCGGGATAACGCCTCCCCCGGGCAGCTTCGACCCGGATGCCCTAGGGGAATACAGTTTCGCCTTGGTCTTGAGCCAGCAAGACGCCAGTGATCGGACTGTGTTGAACGAACTCGTACGCTCGGCGATTCACGTGGAGGTTCAAGCCGCGCAGACGGTTCCGGTGCCCGAACCCGCCAGCCTCGCCCTGCTGGGCCTGGGACTGGCCGGCATCGGCTTCAGCCGGCGCAAGGCCAGGGGCTGATCCCGACCGCCAGCGTCCCGCCCCCCACAGAGGCCGGAGCGCCAGGGCCGATGCCCCGGCCTCCGGCCTTTTTTCGTCTTACCCGGCGGTTCGTCCCAGGGCGCCCACGCCACGGCCTGTACGCGTCCAAGGCCGCTCCACAGGGGGATCCCCGGCCACCGGAGCGGGCTTGCCCGCGAACGCCGAGGCCAGGGCGTAGGTTGGGGTGAGGAACGAACCCCAACATGACCATGGGTTTGACGAATACCCGTGGGGGTTCGCAAGCTCACCCTTACCTACATCTGGCTGTCGGACTGAAGTCCGACCTACAGCCGACCTGCAGCTACACCAACACCGTCTGTTCCCGGGGCACGGATGTAGGTCGGGATTCATCCCGACATCCCGGCCCCGACGCCCACACCCCGCGCCGGGTTGGAATCCCCGCCGGCGGGCTGTCGGGCTGAAGCCCGACCTACAGTCCGACCTACTGCCGAGAGCAGCCGACCTACAGGCCCTTTAATCGTTTAAGAGAAAATACAACTACGAAATACGCGAAAGGCGCGAAAAGGGAACGGTGCGTGGGTTCTCCCGGCGTACCTTTAAATCCTTCGCGTCTTTCGCGTCTTTCGAAGTTAACTGTTTTTGCCCCGTTTTTAGAGCGTACAAGGTTGGGGTTTGCAAGCCCCTCCCAACCTCCAGTCCTTTCCAAAATTTCGTTTTATTTCGTGTGGTTCGTGGTTACCCGCTTTACTTTTCGCGTCTTTCGCGGTTACGCTTTTTGTAGGTCGGGATTCATCCCGACATCCGGCGCCTAATCCCCCACCCCGGCCTTTTTCATCAACGCGACGCCCCAGCGGATGGGGATGGCGTAGGTGATGCCGCTCGGCTTCTCCAGCACGTTCTCCTTGGTCTCTTTCACGAACACCTTGTTGATGACTGCCACCACGGCGCCGGTCTCGGGATCGTAGAGGGGGCTGCCGCTGTTGCCGGGGTAGGCGGTGGCATCCAGTTGGTAGACGTCATAGGGGGCGCTCAG
This sequence comes from Gammaproteobacteria bacterium, assembly GCA_034522055.1. Classification (NCBI taxonomy): domain Bacteria; kingdom Pseudomonadati; phylum Pseudomonadota; class Gammaproteobacteria; species Gammaproteobacteria bacterium. The sequence continues at coordinate 2,718,303 of JAXHLS010000002.1, read as the reverse complement.
GCGCCGCACCATCTTGGAGTTCAGGCTGCGGCCGGAGAGTTGGGGGATGGCCACGGGGGTGACGGCGGCGATGATGCCGCGATGGGTCACCGGGTAGAGCCCCAGCACCATGCCGATGGGAAAACCCGAAAAGGCGTAGAGTTCGCCCTCGCGAATGGTGCGCCCTGCGTCCAACCGCAGGTGCGGCAGGGCGGAACCCTGGAAGCGCAGCAGGGCAATATCGTGGTCCATGTCCTTCGCCACCACCTCGGCCTTCAACACCTTGCTGCCGATGGTGATCACCGCCAGGTGCTCGCGACGCGAATCGTTGATGTCCTCGGGCAGGGCGTGGGCGTTGGTCAACACATGGCGGCCATCCCCCACCACGAAGCCGGTGGCCACGAAGTTCCCCGGCGGGCGCCGGGTGGGCAGCACCGTGCCGATCCCGACGATACTGGGCTTCACGCGTTCGATGGTGTCCGGCAAATCGGACCAGGCCGGGGGCCCCCAGGCAAACAGAGCGAGCGCCGCCCCTACCAGGACGACTTTCACGTTAAGTTGGTGCCTGCCCATTGCCCGGGGCTCAGGCCGCGCCGGCATCGGCCGACCCGCCTTCCAGTTCCCAGAGTTTACCCACGATGCGTTCGGCGGCGTGGCCGTCCCAAAGTTCGGGGGTCTCGCCCTGCTTGCCCCTGCCATCGAGGATCCTCACCACCTCTTCCCGGATCCGCGCCGTATCCCGGCCCACCACCACGTTGGTGCCCACCGTGGCGGTGATCGGGCGCTCGGTGTTCTCCCGGGTGGTGATGCAGGGCACGCCGAGCACCGTGGTCTCCTCCTGCACGCCCCCGGAATCCGTGAGGACGAACAGGGCGTTGTCGGTGCACTTCATGAAATCGAGATAGCCCAGGGGCTCCATCAGTCGCAGATCTGCGGCGGCCTCCACCTTGCCCTGGAGCCCGAACTCCTCGATCTTGTTGCGGGTGCGGGGGTGCATGGGGAAGAGCAGGGGCAGGCGCGCCGACAGCTCACCCAGCACATCCAGCAGGCGCCCCAGAACCTCCGGATCATCGACGTTGGAGGGCCGATGCAGGGTAATCAGGCCGTAGCCCCGGGGCTCGAGCCCGAGGTCCGCGAGGACGGTGCTGGAGGCGGCCTTCTCGCGATGATGAAGCAGGGAATCGATCATCACGTTGCCCGCGAAGATGACATGGTCCCCGGTGATGCCTTCCTTCGCCAGGTTGTCGGCCGCCGCGCGCTCGGTGGTGAATAGATAATCGGAGATCTGATCCGTCAGCACCCGGTTCACCTCCTCCGGCATGTCGCGGTCATAGGAGCGCAGCCCGGCCTCCACGTGGACCACCTTGATGCCGAGCTTCACCGCCACCAGGCTGCAGGCGATGGTGGAGTTCACGTCCCCCACCACCAGCACGATGTCAGGACGCTCCGCCAGCACCACCTTCTCGAACTCGATCATCACCCGCCCGGTCTGCTCGCCGTGGCCACCGGAGCCCACCCCCAGGTAAAAGTGAGGCTTGGGCAGGCCGAGGTTGTCGAAGAAGAGTTCCGACATCTGCTTGTCGTAATGCTGCCCGGTGTGGACGATCTTGGCGTCGATGCCAGGATAGCGCAGCATCTCCTCGTAGAGAGGGGCAATCTTCATGAAATTGGGGCGGGCGCCCACGACGTTGAGGATTTTTAGTTTGTTCATGACTGCTCGCGAAGAATTTGATTTGGGCGGATTCTAACGCATAGGCGCCGTCATCCACCCGGTCAGTCGGCGCTGCACTACCCGCGGGCCGGGCCCTGCACCCGCCAGTGCCGCGTATTTGAGGGCCATTGTCGGATTTCTTTACACCGGCTGACCCCGCCCCGGAACATTCAACTGCTTGTTTTTACGGGGAAACGCCCGGATTGCGGTGCCATACTGTGATGTCATTCAAGACTTTTCAGAAAAATCCTGTTGGAAAAGTTAACGACCGACGGAACACGAACCTGAATCCGGTTCGTGCCATAGCCTCTATGGCCTTTGGATTCAATCATTTAACAAGGGCTCTCGCAAACGGGCCTGGAATTTGCATTATCCTTCACAAATCCTGCTATTCCAGTTTCCCGGGATTCTTCCGCTGTAGTAGTCTCCGGGGACGTTGGGCAGAACACCCGATAAAGAGCTCAGGCAACCATGGCAAAGAAAAGCGATTTCGACCCCTTCGGGGGCAAGACCTTCCTGGAGACCGTCTACGGCTCCGAGGCCAATGCCCGCAAGCTGCCGGACGCCGGAAACGTCGTAAGGATTTCAGACCGAACAAGCATTCAGGTAGGACACTATGGCTGACAAACACGAGGAACTGCCCAAGGGCGGAAAGTTGCGAAACCTTCCGGAGGGGACTCACCACAACGATGGTGACGCCCCCGAGGCCTCCCGCAGACGCTTCACCAAGGCGGGCCTTGCGACTCCGGTGATCATGTCCTTGGCGAGCCAGCCCGTGTGGGGTGCCGGCAGGCTGTGCACGGCCTCGGCGTTTGCCTCCGCCAACCCGTCGCGCCCCGTGGATATGACCACCTGCCGGGGCTGCAGCCCGGGTTATTGGCATCAGGGCGTTTGCTGGCCGAGCGAATTGGACACCCTCAAGACCACCCAACTCCACTCGGCGTTCGGTTATGACCGTGATGCCTACGACGATTTCGTCTACCCGAACGATAGCGGTTATCCTTCCAAGAGCGAAATACTCGCCACCCTTGACACAGCCCTCATCGATTTCTTTCCCAACACTGGCTTGGGCAACAACGTCATCGCCAAGTTCGTCCGGGCCGCCATCGCGGGCATGCTGAACGGCTATCATGCCGGCGTCCCTTTCTGGAGCGATGCCGATGCCGCTGTCGTGAAATCACGGCTGCTCGAACTGTTTCCCCTGAGCCCTGGCTTCGACGTTAGCGGGCATGCGACGGCAAACGAGGCAACCATGCGCGACGATGTTGAAATCTTGGCGACTTGGTGGGATGAAGGCGAAGAAGGGTGTGTCCTGCCGGGGTGGGGAAGCAACAAACCCTGCCCGCTCGACTGACAGAGGCCCCCCATCCCACCCGGGTAACGGGAAACGCCACTATGGCTACCGATGAGGATAGCGTTCCTGCAATCGAGCGGGAAGTCTGGCGCATCACCGACTTTGATATCCTGTGGCGTCACTGGGGTGACGAGCACGTAATATACAGCGCGGGGTCTGGCGATACCCTGCTGTTGAACGAGGTGGGCGCCCGCCTGCTGCGCCTTTTGCTTGACGGTCCGGTCGACGTCGCGACGCTGATTCATCGCGTTGCCCCCACCGGAGACGAGGGTGACTCAGAGGATATGGAGCTTCGCTTCGCCGTCAAGCGAACCCTGAGTCTTTTCCTCAACTACGGCCTCATTACCCGCGTTCAGTGATCCTTTCGTCGCTGTCAAAGAAGGAGTTCGCGGGGCACCTGAGGAATGAAGGACTGCCTCTGCGCACCGGGCCCTTCGTGACGTGCATCCGCTCTCCCATCCGAAGCGTGGCAGACGGGATTGGCCGTTTCTACGCGGATTACGAGGTGGAGGCCCCCAGTGGCTTCTCCGACTTCCATGTCAGGGTCGCCCCGCCCCGCGGCCTGCGCCGCTGGGTTCGTCCACAGGTCCGCTTCGCCTTCGACGGCCGCCATCCGTTCACGCCGCTACCCCTCGCCCACGCCTATGCCATCCTCGAGTGGGGCATGAACTGGTGTGTCTCCGCCCATTCCAACCGCTATCTGATTATCCATGCGGCGGCTGTGGCGAAAGACGAACGGGCATTCATCCTGCCGGCACCACCCGGCTCGGGAAAGAGCACCCTCTGTGCGGGGCTGGTGAGCCGCGGCTGGCGGCTGCTGTCGGACGAGATGGCGCTGGTGGCCACTGATTCCGGCGCCCTCGTACCCATCCCCCGCCCCATCAGCCTGAAGAACGAGTCCATCGACGTCATGAAGCGCTTCGCCCCTGGCGCCGACATCGGCCACCTTGCCCATGACACCATCAAGGGCACCGTGGGACATATGAAAGCACCACTCGACAGCGTGCGCCGCAGCAACGAAAAGGCCACCCCCCTGTTCGTGATATTTCCGAAATTCGAACGCGACGCCCCTGCGACCCTCTCGCCTCACTCCAAGGGCCGGGCGTTCATGGAACTCGCGAAGAATGCCTTCAACTACAGCATCCTCGGCAAGCTCGGCTTTAACCTGCTCGGCGACGTCATCGATCAATGTGGCTGTTATGATTTCCGCTACGGAAATCTGGAAGAAGCGATAACCATCTTCAATGAACTCGCCCGCGACGCCACTGACAGCCGCGACATTGCCTGAGGCCATCCCGCTGAACCGGGATCTGTGCACCACGGTATTTCGGGATCCCCGGCTCGTAAACAGCCTTGGCCTCGGGAAATGGGACCTGCTGGCCCCCCAGGCCCGCCAGTCCAACCTGCTGGCCCGCCTGGCGGTGGTCCTGGAAGAGAACGGGCTGCTGTCCAGTGTACCCCCCGAGGTACTCGACCACCTGGAATCGGCGCGCCGCCTGTCGGAACGCCACGTCGAGACGGTCCACTGGGAAGTGAACCGTATCCAGGAAGCCTTGGAGCCCACCGGTGTGCCCGTGATTCTTCTGAAGGGCGCCGCCTACGTGCTCGCCGGGCTGCCCCCCGCAGCCGGACGGATCTTCAGCGACGTGGACATCATGGTACCCAAGGCGGCGATTCCTACAGTGGAGAAGGCACTCCGACGCCGGGGGTGGCAGAGCATGCACCAGGACTCCTACGACCAGCAGTACTACCGGGAGTGGATGCACGAGATCCCCCCCCTGCAGCACGGTTTCCGGCAGACGGTGCTGGATGTACACCACACCATCCTGCCGCCCACCGCCCGCCTGAAGCCCGACCCGGCAGCGCTACTCGCCGCGGCCCAGCCTGTAAAAGGCAAGGAAGAACTCTATGTGCTGGCCCCCACTGACATGGTCCTCCACAGCGCCACCCACCTGTTCCATGACGGCGACCTGGAGAACGGTTTGCGCGACCTGGTTGACCTGGACGCCCTGCTACGCCACTTCGGTGCCGACGACGGCTTCTGGGATGCCCTCGTGGACCGTGCCCATGAGCAGGACCTCGCGCGCCCGCTTTACTATGCCCTGACGCAGGCGCCACGATATCTGGGCACCCCGATTCCGGACGCGACGCTGCGGCGCATCCAGGAGGGACGGGCTCGCCCCCCCGTCGCTTGGCTGATGGACGAGTTGCTACGCCGCGGCCTCGCTCCCAACCATCCAAGCTGCGACGATGCACTGACAGGCGTGGCCCGCTGGGCCCTATACGTACGCTCCCACTGGCTGCGCATGCCCCTGCACCTGCTCATCCCCCACCTGGTGCGCAAGGCCGGCAGAAGGACCCAAAAGGCGTAGAATGTCAGCGAAACATGGGCGGAAAGGTCCCTTCTCCCCCGGGGAGAAGGACAGGATGAGGGGATACGGCGCAGGAGCGGAGCTGCCGGCCAGGCTTCGCATCCCCTCACCCCGGCCCTCTCCCAGAGGGAGAGGGAGAGTAACTGGATGGCTCCTCTCCCCGGGGAGAGGGAGAGTAACCTGGACACGGCGTCACCAATGGCACGACCTCGACGACTCCTCCACCGCCTCCAGCAAGGTCCCTTCTCCCCCGGGGAGAAGGACAGGATGAGGGGATACGGCGCAGGGGCGGAGCCGCCGGCCGGGCTTTTAATCCCCTCACCCCGGCCCTGTACTCCGGGCATCCTGCCCTTCGCCCTGCGGGCCGCGCCAGGGCGCGTTCAAATCCGTTCCCGACGGATTTGTCCCGGAGGGAGAGGGAGCGTTCGTACTTCGCGACTTTTACGTTAAGGAGATTCAAACCATGCGAGAACTCAGCAACACCCTCGGCAATATCGCCGCCATCCTCGGCATACTCATCTGCCTCGTCTCCGGTGGCGCCCGGGTGGCGGGCTTTTACTACATCTTCAACTATGAGGCGCTAACCCTGTTCATCGGCGGCACCGGCCTGATGGTCTTTGCCTGCCTGGCGAAGGTGGAGGCCCTGCTGGTGCTCAGGACCGAAGACCGCTTCTGAAGCCGTGCCCGGGTTCTGAGGGGGCACCGCCGGCACAAGTCTCCGGGATTCCTGCCGACACAGGGATCCGTCCCTGACCGCGCCTGAAGGAAGATCCCCATGACGATGCTGCTGGGCTATCTGGCTCCCCCTGACGGCGCCCCCACGCGCGCCACCGCCCAGGCGATGGCGGAACGGGCGGGGTTGCCGGAAAACGCCGTCCAGATGGCCGAAAATGGGGCCGCGGAGCGGCCCGCGGCGGCCATGGCCGGCGCCACCGTCCACCGCCAGGACGGCCTGCTCGCCGCGGTGGCCGGTCGCCCCCTGTGGCGGGACGGTCGACTCGCCGCGCTGGCGTCCGATATCTCCCCCGCCGCCGCCCTGGCGGCGGCCTATGGCGACGACCCGGAACGCTGGGTCCACCACGTGGGTGGACACTTCGCCGTGGCGGTCATCGACCCCGGGCGCGGCGAGGCCCAACTCGCGGTGGACCGGCTCGGGGTACAGGCCCTGTATTACGGCGTCACGAACGCCGGGGCCCTGGTCTTTGGCACCGGCGCGGCACCGCTGCTGGGCTTCCCCGGCATCGACGGGCGGCTGTCCCCCCAGGGGATCTATCACTACGCCTATTTCCACATGGTCCCGGGGCCGGGCACCATCTACCGCGGCCTGCAGAAACTCCCCCCGGCGGCGCGGCTGCACTTCGGCTCGGGGGCCCCGCGCCTCGACACCTATTGGTGTCCCACCTTCGCCGAGGACGGGGCGGCCGACATCGCGGAACTCAGCCGCGAACTCCACGACACCCTGTTCCGCTCCGTCGCCGCCGACGCCGCCGGCGGCAGGCCGGTGGGCGCCTACCTCAGCGGCGGGCTCGACAGTTCCACCGTCACCGGCAAGCTGGCCGAGACTCAGCCGGGCGCCGACACCTTCTCCATCGGTTTCGACGCCGAAGGCTACGACGAGACCCCCTACGCCCGCGCCACCGCCAGCCACTTCGGCGCCCGCCCCCACGAATACTACGTCACCCCCGAGGACGTGGTGGCCGGAGTACAGCGCATCGCCGGGGCCTACGACGAGCCCTTCGGCAACTCCTCCGCCCTGCCCGCCTATTACTGCGCCCGCATGGCCCGGGACCACGGCATCGACGTCCTGCTGGCGGGGGACGGCGGCGACGAGATCTTCGCCGGCAACGAGCGCTACGTGACCCAGGAAGTGTTCGAGCGCTACGGTCGCGCCCCTGCCCCCCTGCGCGGCCTCATGGACCTCCCCTTCGCCGCCCTGCCGTTCCTCAAGACCCTGCCGCTCTTGCGCAAGGCCCACAGCTACATCACCCAGGCCAAAGTACCCCTACCGGATCGACTCCAGCGCTATAACTTCCTGCACCGCATGGCCACCGCCGAGATGTTCAGCGCCGACTTCCTTGCCGGCGTGGACCAGGAGCTGCCCCTGGAGCTGCAACGCAACCGCTACCGGGAACCGGCCGAGGCCTCCCGCGTCAACCGCATGCTCTACTTCGACTGGAAGTTCACCCTGGCCGACAACGACCTGCGCAAGGTCAACCGTACCGCCGAGCTGGCCGGCGTCGAAGTCCGCTACCCCATGATTTCCGACGGCATGGTGGAACTGTCCTGCCGCATCCCCACCCGCCTCAAGCTCAAGGACAACCGGCTACGGTGGTTTTACCGCCAGGCCATGGAGGGCTACCTGCCGGATCAGGTGTTGCGCAAGTCCAAGCACGGTTTCGGCCTGCCCTTCGGGGTATGGATGGCCGACTACGCCCCCCTGCGGGACCTCGCCACCCACTCCCTGGAGCGCCAGAAGGGCGCGGGGATCTTCCGCCCGGAATTCCTCGACCGCCTGCTCGAAATGCACCGCACCGGCCACGCCGCCTACTACGGCGAACTGGTGTGGGTGATCATGATGCTGGACCTGTGGCTGGAGACCCACGACGGACACCCCTGAGCCCGGCCCGGCCGGGCTCCGCATCCCCTCACCCCGGCCCTCTCCCCGGGGGAGAGGGGCGTAACCAGAACGGCGTCACCAATGGCACGGCCTGGACGCCCCCTCCACCGCCTCCAGCAAGGTCCCTTCTCCCTCGGGGAGAAGGACAGGATGAGGGGGTACGGCCCAGGGGCGGAGTTGCCGGCCGGGCTCCTTTTCCCCTCACCCCGGCCCTCTCCCCGGGGGAGAGGGAGAGTAACCTGGTCGGCCCGCTCCCCAAGGGAGAGGGAGGGTAACTTGATGGATCCTCTGCCCGAGGAAGAGGGGACCTGCTATCTTGTGGTGTCAGGGGACCGCATGCCGGGTCCGTGCGTATGCGCTGCCCAAAAAGGTCTCTCTGGGAGAGAGCCGGGGTGAGCAGAGCATAGCCCGGACGCCCACCAGAATCTGCGGTTCGTCACCGACCCGCCCACGGAGAACCTGGAGCCCATGAGCGAAGAAACTGAAGACAGGCAGACTGGCAACCGGGCCGCCACCCGGCGACATTGGCCAGTCAAGCGCACGACCCTTGAAGACCAGGATACCACCGCCGATCTCCGAGACCTCGCGCCGGAGGAGCGGGTGGGCATGATGTGGCGCTTGGCGCTGGACGCGTGGCTGCTCTCAGGCCGGGCCATACCGCAATACAGGCGGGCGGATGCGCCGGGCCGGGTGCTCCGGTTGAACACGAGCGACGGGCCGGCAAGCGACCTTGATTGAAGGCCTGAAACTCCGCCCCCGGCTGCGATACCCTCAGGTCGGCGCGGCGCGCAACTCCATTCGAGTATTCCATGGCCGACCTCCTCCACGAACTGCTCTTCGATGGCGCCCAGCGACAGGGCGACGTGTCGTGTCTCGGTTGGCAGGGCGGTAGCCGGGACTACGCCGCCGTTGCCGCCGAGGTAGAGGCCTTCGCCGCCGGACTCGTCGCGCTGGACCTCGGCCCCGCCGAGCGGGTGGCGGTCTACCTGCCCAAGCGCTTCGAGACTGTAACCGCCCTCTTCGGTGCGGCGGCGGCCGGCGGGATCCTCGTGCCGGTGAACCCGCTCCTCAAGCCCCACCAAGTGGCCCACATCCTCAGGGACTCCGGCGCCCGCGTTCTGGTCACCACGGCCCACCCGGTACAGCTGCTGGCCGAAGTGCTGCCCGCCTGTCATGATCTCCGACGGGATGGTGGAACTGTCCTGTCGCATCCCCACCCGCCTCAAGCTCAAGGACAACCGGCTGCGGTGGTTCTACCGCCATGCCATGGAGGGCTACCTGCCGGAGCAGGTGTTGCGCAAGTCCAAGCACGGTTTTGGCCTGCCCTTCGGGGTATGGATGGCCGACTACACCCCCCTGCGAGACCTCGCCACCCATTCCCTGGAGCGCCAGAAGGGCGCAGGCATCTTCCGCCCCGAGTTCCTGGACCGGGCCCTGGAACAACACCGCACCCGCCACGCCGCCTACTACGGCGAGCTGATGTGAGTGATCATGATGCTCGACCTGTAGCTGGAGGCCCATGGCCAGGCTGGCATCGCGGGCATCCCGGCCACTCCCCGTGCCGCCACGGGCTGACGGCCGCCGTCGCCCCCGGAGCAGGCGCGGGAGCCTTAGAGCCGGGCATCCGGCGTTGCCAAAGTACTCTGAAATGAAACCACCAGAACCGGCAGACCGCCCCCGGACCGGCCGGAGCCTCTTCCTCATCGCCGCCCTCGGCTACCTGGTGTTCGTGATCTACGGCAGCCTGGTGCCCCTCGAATACCGGCCCGTGTCGTGGGAGGAGGCCGTCGAGCGCTTCCGCCATATCCCCTTCCTCAACCTCGGCATCGGCTCCCGGGCCGACTGGGTGGCGAACCTGCTGCTGTTCATCCCCCTGGCTTACCTGGCGCTGGCCGCCCTATGGCCTCGCCAGAGCACGGCCGCGCGGATCATCATCTCGGCCCTGTTGTGGCCGGTGCTGGTGGGCTTGGCCTTCGCCATCGAGTTCACCCAGATATTCTTTCCCCAGCGCACCGTGTCCCAGAACGACATCCTGGCCGAGAGCCTGGGCGGTCTGGTGGGCATCGGCCTGTGGTGGTGGAACGGTGCCGCGGTGTCGCGCTGGCTGGCGGCCTGGCGTACCGCCCGGGGCCCTGCCAGTGTAGCCGAGCGCCTGCTGGTGGCCTATCTCGTCGTGCTGTTCGGCTACAGCCTGCTGCCGCTGGATCTCACCATCAGCCCCGTCGAGGTGTATCACAAGTGGCAGGAGGGCAAGGTAGTCCTCGTGCCCTTCTCCGGATACCCCGGGGGCACGGCGGAATGGTTGTACGAAGTGGCCACCGATATTGCCCTGTGGATCCCGGTGTCGTTGCTGTGGGCGGTCTCAGGGCGCCGCAGCCGCCTTGGCGCCTGGCGCTGGGCGGTGCTGGCCGCCTTGATCCTGGAAGGCCTGCAGCTGCTGGTCTATAGCCGGGTGACAGACATCAGCGACATCCTTACCGCCATGGTGGGGGCAGGCATCGGCGTATGGTTGGTGCCGGCCAAGGGACGTCCGCAGACACGGGCACGGAACCACGAGGGGCGCGGGGGCCTGGTGTGGCTGGGCATGGCGGTGTTCTCCCTGGGCACCCTGGTTATGCTGGCGGTGTTCTGGTACCCCTACGACTTCGTCCTCGAACGCAGTTTCCTGCGCGAACGCATCCAGCTGCTCTACCAGGTGCCCTTCCGGGCCTACTACTATGGAACGGAGTTCCGTGCCGTGACCTCCCTCATCCAGCGCCTCGCCTTCTTCGCGCCCCTGGGGGCCGGGCTGGCTCTGATGGTCACACCCCTGCGTGACCGCGCCCTCCGGTGGACCTTCCATCTGGTGGCCGTCGCCGTCCTGGCGGGTGTGGCCATGGTGGCCGAACTGGGACAGGTAGCTCTGCCCGGCAAGAACGCGGATTCCACCGACTGGGCCCTGGAGTTGATCGGCGGAATGGCGGGCTATGCTGTGACCCTGTGGGCCGTGGCACGGTCGCGCGGCGGGGCGCGAGGCTCATGAGCCAGCGACAACTGCTCTGGCTGGTGGCTGGGGCCTGCGGCGCCTTCCTGGTGCTGCGGTTCGCTGCGGTCCATGAAGGCGTGCCCTACAACGTGCGCGAGCTCTTTGCCTTGGGCCCGACCCTCTCGAGCCTGCTCCTGGTGGCCGGCCTATATCTGCTGTTCTCACCCCTGGCGTTGGTTACCCCATGGATCGGAAGCGGTGGTGCGGGCCGCGGCGCCGCATTGGTCGGGCTCGTCATTGGTCACGCCGCATTGGCCTACGCCCTCCTCCGCATGGTGGTCCCCCTCGAGGCCATCCACGACGTGGTGGGATACCCCGTATGGGGTCAAGTGCCGGAAGTGGAGCGCCTGATCCGGTTCATCGCACTCTTTTCCTCGATCTTCCTGCTGCTGCTTCTGGGAACACTGCTCGCTGCTGGACTTGCACAGAGGGCCGAAACCGTCGCCAGCGCCTTGCGGCGCTGGGCGGGCGGGCCGCTCGTTTACCTGGTGCTGGCCTATCTGCTGGTTGTTCCCTATGCAGCCACGGTCAACCTGGTCGAGCTCATCGAGCAATCGAACCGGGCCCTGGGGGCGTTCTTCATTGCGTCGTCCATCGTCATGGCGGGGCTCGCCGCGGGCCTGCTGGCCGCGCTCCTGTCCGGTGCCAACCGCCGGCCATGGTTCATCCTGCCCATCATCCTCGCCACCGCTCCTCTTGCCTACGGTGGCCTGTGGCTCGGCACCGAAAACGACATTATCAAGTACGGCCAGCGATTTAGCGCTCTGCAGTTTCTCCTGAGCGCGAATCGGGACGCCCTCGTCCACGGAATGGACCTGTGGTTGCGATATGGAATCGCCTATTTAACCGCCATCGGTCTGCTGTCAATCATCCTCAGTCCGTTTTGGCCTGCGGGCCCCACCACCCTCTCGGATAAGGTCCCTTCTCTTCCAAAGAGAAGGACAGGATGAGGGGATACCGGGCCGGGACAGAGCTTCCAGCCTGGCTTCGCATCCCTCACCCCGGCCCTGTACTCCGAGCATCCTGCCCTTCGCCCTGCGCGCCGCGCCACTTCCCTGGGCGGCCCAGGCCACCCAGAACACATCGACAACCACCTTCGCCAGATAGAGCACGGTGGCCAGCCGCGCCAACGCCGATGAGTACGCCACGGCGCCATCGCGATTGCCTGGCAGTTGTTCCCCTCTCATACTTACAGTCTGTCGCTCCGGTGAACCCTGCTCGTGTCGTCGCCCCGATTATACGCCCCCACCCATACGCCTGACGCCCGGCCCCAGGGCTATATCCCGGGTCTCGATGGCCTGCGTGCCCTGGCGTGCCTCGCCGTCTTCGCGGAGCACTTCCAGCAGAAGACGGGGCTCGGCGGCACCCTCGGGCCCTTCGATGTGGAACGGTGGTTGCTAAGTGGTTGGGGCGTCGCTCTACTGTTTTCCTTGAGTGGATTTCTGCTCAGCCTTCCTCTGTGGCGCAATCTTCACACCGGCAGCCCGCCGCCTCGGCTTGCCGGTTTCTGGGCCCGCCGACTCGTACGCCTGGCACCCGCCTATTTCGTCTGTCTGACGATTCTAATCGTCCACAACAGCCATTGGGACGAACCACGCGGCGTGGCGGATACGGTGTTGCACTTCCTCTTCCTGTTCAATTTCGCCGAGTTCTCCTTCTACTCCATAAACCCACCCTTTTGGGCCTTGGGCATCATCTTCCAGTTCTACATTCTCTTTCCACTGCTGTTCGCCGTCGCACGCCTGGGCGGTAGGCGGGGTGCCCCCTGGATAGTGGGCGCGCTGGCCATAGGTGGCTACCTCCTTCACCTGGCCCTGATGGCGACGATAGTGCCCGCGCTCCAGCCCTGGCCGTTCCCGGAGCACATCCTGCGCCCGGAAGGCTACGTACTCAGCCGCTCACTGCTCGCCCATCTGCCCCACTTCCTGTTAGGGGCATTGGCCGGCCATTATTGGATAACATCGCACTCGCCGACGGCCGATACGACATCGCCCCATGGCCGACGGTTCGATATCTCCTTTTTGGTGATGGCCGGACTGGTAACCGTGATGCTTGGCACCGCCGCAGGCGACCTGGCGTCCCTGCCCCACGGCCGCTATGCACTGCCGCTGGTCCCCATCGGACTCGCGTTACTGGTGCTGTGGACGCCACGTGCCCCTATGGCGCGCCTGATCCTGGAAAGCCTGCCTATCCGCACCCTGGGGCTGATCTCCTATGGCATTTATATTTATCATTATCCGGCCCTCAATCTGACCGGCAGGGTGATGGAGCGCTACGGCGTTCCGCCAGCTGAAAACATGGCGCTCTACGCCGCCATCGCCTTGGGGCTGACCATCGTGGTCTCCGCCGGCTCATACCTACTGGTGGAAAAACCGATTCTCAAGGCCACCAGACGCCTGTCGGCAAGCCAAGGCCCTTAACGCCAGCAGGCCTTATCGGCGGCGTCCTCCCGCGGTACGGCCTGAACAGCCCCTCCGCCGCATCAAAAATGGTGCTTTCCCCAGGGGGATGACAGCCGCGGACGAAGGATCAAGCGCACTGGCGGGCGGGTCAAGCGCCGCGGACGCCTGCGGACGGGTCCCGGAGGGGCAGGGAGAGTAATAGAAGGAGGCCTCCGATAGCACGCCGGGACTCCCTTTTCATCGCCTCCAGCAAGGTCCCTTCTCCCCCGGGAGAAGGACAGGATGAGGGGTTATGGCCCAGGCACGGAGCTACCGGCCGGGCTTCGCATCCCCTCACCCCGGCCCTCTCCCCGGGGGAGAGGGAGAGTAAAATGGTCAGCCCTCGGCCACAGGGAGAGGGAGAGTAAGCTGATCGGCCCTCTCCCAGCAGGAGAGGAGAGTAACTTGATGAGAGCGGTCACCCGATTTGATGGACTGATTTTCACGATTGGTGATGGTTCTATCGACAGCGGTGACAGTGGCGTTGCCACCGCGGTCAGGTGCATAGATCAGAACGAGGGGTCGAGAGGCAAGGTCAGTTGATTGTCGTGGGAGCGCTGGTCGTGGTACCAGCGGTGTATTTGTGGGAAGTAGTGGTTTTGGAAGGCGGTATAGAAGTCTTCGAGGAACTCATTGAGTGCAACGACGGCTGCGTCGGGCAGTTCGGGGAAGGCGAAGCGATCGGCATCGTCGTGCATGTCAGCGGGCTCCAGCGGCGGTGCGTCGAGGCGGTTGCGTTGCGGGCGCAGCGAAGACCTGCAGATAGAGTTTTTCGTCGAGCACGGTGATGTCGCGCTGCGCGGCGGCCATGAGAAGTTCGGCGGCCATACTGATGAAGATGCGGTAGTTGCCGGCGGCGTGATCGGCGAGCGTGTGGCGCAGTTCCTGGGTCATGAGGCCGGCGTTGCCGGCGGCGGCGAGCAGGTGTTCGAGGCAGGCGAGGAGTTCTTCACGGGTTGCGACGCCGGTGGCGAGGCGTGTGCGAATGCCCGAGCCCAAGGGGATGAGTTCCTCGCGGCGGAGGTTGTCGAGCAGGCGAGCATCGCCTGAGAGCACCACGCACAGGAGCGATTGTGAATCGAAGCGTGCGCTGGCCAGCAGGCGCAGCTCACTCAAGACCATGGGGGTCATTTCCTGGGCTTCGTCGATGAGGATGACGGGGCGTCGATTGGCGGAGCCGAGATGGTCGAGCCAGCGGGCGCGCAGCGCCTTGAAGCCGCCCCAGCGATTGCTCATGCGCATGGCGATCCCGAAGATGTCCCCGAGTTCGCGGTAGAAGTCGCTCAAGTTGCTTTGCGGATGGTGGATGACGCCGACCGACAAGTCCGCCAGGCGTGAGAGGCGCTCGGCAAGCAGTCGCATGACGACGCTTTTGCCGGAGCCGGGATCACCATGGACAAGCGCGAAGCCGCCCTCGCGCAGGTGCGCCTGCTCGATACGCCAGCAGAAGTTCTCGATCTGGGGCGGCACATAGAGCGCTTCGGTCGGCACGTCGGGGGTAAAGGGGTTCCATTTGAGGCCATAGAGCGCCAGGAGTTTCTGGTTCATGCGGGGTCAATCCTTCTCGTTGGTGGGTAAATAGGCCGGCGGCAGGCCGGTGGCGGCGTAGTCGGCGATCATTTTTTTCATCAGCGGTGCGATGCCGGTGTTGGTCGCGGCGCTCGGCGCTGGGTGGGTCGGCTCGATGCGCCGGCGCAGGGCGTCGGCGTTGGCCGCTTTATCGAGCGGGCGCACCGGGCAGAGGATGGTGCCCGTGCGCGCATCGACCAGGTCGACGCGGCTCAAGTCCCAGCGGGCATAGCGCAGATGCACCTCGCTCAGATGACGATAGCGCGACGGCAGCTCGAAGCGCTGGCCGTCGAGACTGACGGTGCCGTCAGAGCGGCGTTGCTTGCGCTTGACCTCGAGGCGGAAGGCGGCGCGCAAGTCGTCGCTGCCGGGGCACTCGCGCGCGACGTTGGGGCCGGCGAGTAAGCGATCGAGCGGTGTCTCGCCGAGCTCGCTGTGCACGGTGCAATGATATTCGGCTCTTCAGGAAAATTTGTGGGTAAAAACGTAGATAACTAGCACTCCAGGGATGCAAATTTAGATTTTATTAGGGGAAGCGCATCCTGCTCCCTAACTCTGAGATGATGGAAGTACGACCAACCGTCAATCAGAAAAAAGGAGCGAGGATGCAAGTCAAGACTATCCTTAATCGAGTCCAGAAATTCAAATCTTTTGTGTACGGCGCCATCCGCTGGGTAGATGGCACGGAGGTGCCGACAATCGAGGCCGAACTCCACCCTCGCGGTAATGGGCGGCCGGAGTGCTCGAGGTGCGGCCGGCGCAGGCCGGGTTACGACACACTGCCGGTTCGAAGATTTGAGTTTATTCCGGTGTGGGGTATCAAGGTGTTTTTTCTCTATGCGCCACGCCGCGTCGACTGTCCAAGCTGTGGCATCGTGGTGGAGCGGATGCCTTGGGCCGAAGGCAAACATCGCCTGACCGAGGCCTATGCCTGGTTTCTGGCGAGCTGGGCCAAGCGCCTGAGCTGGAAGGAAGTTGCTGAAGCCTTTGGGTGCGGCTCTTTTAGAACGACTCATTCCGCCCAAACCATGGCTTGTGTTTCCGGCCCGTGGAAGCGCTGAAGGTGGTTTCTTTTCCACTCCTGCTTCTTGTGGAATGCCTGATACCTATCCCAGTCGCCACTGGCGCGGATCGCACGAAGCCGAAGGATGCCCTCCGCGGTTTTTAGCGACCAACGCGCCCCCGTTATTTCGAACCGATCAGCAATCAGATGGCGGCACGCGCCTTCGATCACGCCGGTTGCTATCGGGTAACCCTGTTGCATGAACTGGTCGTAACGCAACATCGCAGTATGGTTGGTCAAGTAATTCGCCACTGTCGCGATGACCTCTTGCTTCTTCGCTGACAGCGCGCAGCGCTTGGCCTTGATCCTTATCCCGGCCGCCACTGGGCCGGAACGTCCTTCAAGGATGGCTTGCGCCTTCTCCAACACCCAGTGCTCGGCCGCCTGCGCCTGCTCCTTATCTTTGCTGTCAAAGAAGCACCAGGTCGCGCGCCACAGGTATTCCAGGACATGGATGAAGTCCAGGATCAGCGGGACCTTAATGGCGTGTCGCTTGAACACCCGCTTGATTACCTTGATTTGGTCCTTGTGCCCGTCAACCAGCATCACCCAAGGCCGCTCGCGTTTCGGATCCCGGCGCAGGGATTCCTCCACAATTTGCTCCGTGACCCGCTCCATGTCTGCTTCGATCGAGGCCCATACTCGCTTGTTCTGCGCCTTCGGCGCGTCCTTGCGTGAAGGCTTACCGTCCTCCCCCTGTCTCCCTATCACGTCCACCGCTGAGCGAACGTGGGGCGCCACATCATAGACCGTGGCTACCGTCGCCATGCGCTTGCGGTTGCGTTTCTCCCCCGTGCTCAGACGCGTACACAGCGTATGGTGCTCCTGCTGTGCCGCTTTGCGTGTGGCCTCGCGCAGATCCTCATGACGTAGCGCGATCCCCTTGCCATCCTGGCTCATCACCAGCACGGTGCCCGGCAACTGTACCGGCGTGATGGCGCGCTGGGCGTAGAATGCCTCGAAATCCGTGCTCACCTCCGACACCAGCTCTTGTGCCTGACGCTTCGGTATCTTGCCCTCTATCAAAGTGGACAGTCCTTCAAGCGAGGCATCGAATGCGTTCTGACACACGGCCAGACTGATACATGCCCTCAGACCGTAGGTGTACTTCCTCTTCGGCATATTGAGGGCTTCATCCAGCGGAAAAAGACACTCACCCTGGGGGTGGCTGTAACCCTTTCTGCGATAGATGACTTCGCCAAACATACTCTCTATCTGGCGCTCGCAGCCTTCCCGGTAATAGGTGCGCACGACGTTGTCATGGCCCGTCACGGCTTCCCGCTTCACCTCTTCATTCGAGCGCACATCAAGCCCCGCCTGATACAGCAGCCGGCACAGCTCCTGCCCTTCCTGGTGGATCATGCTTTCCAGTTCGTCATGGCGCTGATTGGACGCTTCAGGCGACCGCAAACGGCTGATCACTCGCTCTAGCTGATCCCTCGTTGCGGTGAATTCATCGAATGTGGTCGGCTCGACTTTCGTATATGCTTTTTGCACAGGGTGTCTCCAATGGGGGGGGAGTTGGCCTCAAACTGCTTGTCTCCCCGTTGGTTACACCCTGTATTTTCTCCATGAAATATGCAACTACTTGTTTCTATTGGCCGATCAACTCGTTCTATAAGATCTGCACCCGAAGCCTTTCGCACCAGTTGGGACCATGTGTTCTGCTCGGTCGAGATGGCTATCACCTGGGGCCGGGAACATAGAGACCTGTCGGGCATTGAAGCTATTGGGGCTCTTCAGGAAAATTTGTGGGTAAAAACGTAGATAACTAGCACTCCAGGGATGCAAATTTAGATTTTATTAGGGGAAGCGCATCCTGCTCCCTAACTCTGAGATGATGGAAGTACGACCAACCGTCAATCAGAAAAAAGGAGCGAGGATGCAAGTCAAGACTATCCTTAATCGCGTCCAGAAATTCAAATCTTTTGTGTACGGCGCCATCCGTTGGGTAGATGGCACGGAGGTGCCGACAATCGAGGCCGAACTCCACCCTCGCGGTAATGGGCGGCCGGAGTGCTCGAAGTGCGGCCGGCGAAGGCCGGGTTACGACACACTGCCGGTTCGAAGATTTGAGTTTATTCCGGTGTGGGGTATTAAGGTGTTTTTTCTCTATGCACCACGCCGCGTCGACTGTCCTAGCTGTGGCATCGTGGTGGAGCGGATGCCTTGGGCCGAAGGCAAACATCGCCTGACCGAGGCCTATGCCTGGTTTCTGGCGAGCTGGGCCAAACGCCTGAGCTGGAAGGAAGTTGCTGAAGCCTTTCGCACCAGTTGGGACCATGTGTTCTGCTCGGTCGAGATGGCTGTCACCTGGGGCCGGGAACATAGAGACCTGTCGGGCATTGAAGCTATTGGTATCGATGAGATCCAATGGCAGAGGGGCCACAAGTACCTGACGCTGGTTTACCAGATCGACGTGGGCTGTAAACGGTTGCTGTGGATCGGCAAGAAACGGAAGGTCAAAACTTTGCTGGGATTCTTCCGGTGGCTTGGCAAGGAACGAACCGCTGAATTGCGCTATATCTGCAGCGATATGTGGAAGCCCTACCTGAGGGTGATCGCCAAGAAGGCGGGAGGTGCACTCCACATCCTGGACCGGTTCCACATCATGGCGCACTTGAGTAAAGCGATCGACGAGGTGCGGGCCGGGGAGGCGAAGGAGCTGAAGAAAAGGGGCTACGATCCGGTACTGACGAAGACCCGCTGGCTGCTGCTCAAGCGTCCGGAGAATCTGACGGAGAAACAGGAGACCAAACTGGCGGATCTGCTGCAGTACAATTTGAAGTCGGTCAGAAGCTATCTGCTCAAAGAAGAGTTTCAGCTCTTCTGGTCGTATCAGTCGCCCTATTGGGCCGGTGAGTTCCTGGATAAGTGGTGTACGAAAACGATGCGTTCCAAGATTGAGCCGATGAAGAAGGTGGCCCGCATGCTGAGAAACCATCGGCCCCTGCTGCTGAACTGGTTCCGGGCAAAAAAGCAGTTTTCGAGCGGCATTGTCGAAGGTTTCAATAACAAAGCGAAACTGACCACCAGAAAAGCATATGGCTTCAGGACTTATCATGCGGCAGAAATCGCTTTATATCATGCGCTTGGAGCATTACCTGTCCCGGAAACGGCCCACGAATTTTTCTGACGAGGCTTACTTTGTTCTGCAAGGGATGCTGAAAGGGTTGTTACGGAGTTACTGAGTGCACGTCGTGTCAGGTGAACCAGCTGCCACTCAATCCACCTATGATTTGGGCAACCAGTACAGTCAGGAGCATTGAAGAGAGGGTTCCGATCAGGACGTACTCGGCAAAGGTGCGCTCTTCCATCTGACGAAATCTTGCGAACGCTTTAGCCGCTATAATTAAGCCAATTACGTTGAAGTTCTGGCTGACCAACAAAACGCTGTACATTAACCAACGCTCGAGGATACCGATGACTCGCCCGGCGTTGTATTCCTGTTCGTCGAGTTGATCAGGTGATTTAGTCCCATCATTATCAGCGTGAAGACGTGGCTCCAAGTTAAAGCGGTGAAACAGGCTGCGGATCAGTAAATTGGCCTCGTTTGCCACCAGCAGAAAACCCAGGAGAAACCAAAGTGCCGGACTAAGGAAGCCATCGATGTTGGCACCAGCGCTTCCAAAGAAACTCACCAGTTCGGCGAGGACCGCGTTTAACCAGGTTGCCAGGGTGAGCTGCTCTCTGAGGAGCGTTGTTGCGACCAGAATGATCACAACACTCAATATGCGGCTTTCATTCAGCCAGCTTTCTTTTGGCCAGTACTCCGTTGCCAGGTGAACAAGCAAGACCACAACCGCTAATAGCATCGCCGGCCAGCCTACCGTAAAGAGCAGGAGGCAGAGCACTACCTGAACTGAAACCAAAAGCGTGATTGCCCTTCCGGGCAGGTGACTGTCGTTAAATATGAAGACCAGTCGGCTGAACAACAGGCCGTTCAGAAACAGCAATTCTTCCATGCGTTCGTTCCCTGTTTATTCAATTGGCCCGTCCTCCGCCAAGCAGTTGTTAAGAATCCCGGTCAAGGCGGATAGTACTTGCTTCACAGCCTCCAGTCCGCCGCTATGGATGTTCTTGTAGACGGCCTGCTCTGATATCTCAAGTCTGGCGGCTATGGTTTTCACTGGTTCACCAACCAGTATTCCATGCAGGATAGCAAAGCGGTTGGCTTCCCATCTTTGGAACCGTTGGCTAAGCAGGCGCAAAGACCCCTCAGCCAGCAAGGCCCAATTGTCAGGCAGGCCACCCAGGTATAGCAGGTCACCGCTATCCTTCAGCCGGTCGATGCCCTCGCGAGACCGATAAAAGGCCGGGCCGTCCATGCCCAGGGATTGTTCGGGATTCAGGTCGGTGGTGATATTGCCAAGGCCTAAGGAAAAGCGCACCTGATCAGGATGCAGTGCCGCCATGATTTGTACCATATCGTCGAAAACATGGTCTGCCGCATTGAACACAGCCTGGAATTCATCGCCCAGGGTCAGAGTGTAAGGTGAGACCGGTTTTGGTACCCGACTATTCAGGTTCTTCAGTATCGCTCTGAGTCGATTCTGGAGATCTCTACGGTTTTGCGAGTGCCGCGAAGCAATCAGATCACCAATGAGAACCAGGTACGGCATGGCTCAACCTTTTTGGTTGTTTAGGCGCATATTAAATAATAATGGTTTAAAATGTCAAAAATAAACCCGATTGGTTGTTCTCCAGACCTTTGTTTGACTCTCATGGCGATACGCGCCGCCCCAGATGATGAAAGAGGAGCGCGTATCGCCACGGTCCTTCCCTCACCCCAACCCTCTCCCCGGGGGAGAGGGGGAGTAACCTGATCGGCCCGCTCCCCAAGGGAGAGGGCCGTAACCTGAACGGCGTCACCAATCGTACGGCCGGGACGCCCCCTCCGCCGTCGCCGATAAGGTCCCTTCTCCCCCGGGGAAAAGGACAGGATGAGGGGATACGGCGCAGGAATGGAACCGCCGGCCAAGCTCCCATCCCCTCACCCCGGCCCTCTCCCCGGGGGAGAGGGAGAGTAACTTGATGGATGTTCTGCCCGGGGGAAAGGGGCGTAACCTGAACGGCGTCACCAATGGCACGGCCTGGGTGCCCCCTCCACCGTCGCAGATAAGGTCCCTTCTCCCCCGGGGAGAAGGACAGGATGAGGGGATACGGCGCAGGAATGGAACCGCCGGCCAAGCTCCCATCCCCTCACCCCGGCCCTCTCCCCTGGGGAGAGGGAGAGTAACTTGATGGATCTTCTGCCCGGGGGAGAGGGGCGTAACCTGAACGGCGTCACCAATGGCACGGCCCGGATGCCCCCTCCACCGTCGCAGATAAGGTCCCTTCTCCCCCGGGAGAAGGACAGGATGAGGGGCTACGGCGCAGGAATGGAACCGCCGGCCAAGCTCCCATCCCCTCACCCCGGCCCTCTCCCCGGGGAGAGGGAGAGTAATTGAAAAGGTCAAGAAACGACCCCTTTGCTCCCAGGCACGGAGCCGCCGGCCGGGCTCCGCATCTCCTCACCCCGGCCCTCTCCCCCGGGGAGAGGGAGAGTAACTTGAAACGGCGTCACCAATGGCACGGCCTCGATGACTCCTCCACCGCTTCCGGCAAGGTCCCTTCTCCCCGGGGGAGAAGGACAGGATGAGGGGATACGGCCCGAGTTCGGAGCCGCCGGCCGGGCTCCCATCCCCTCATCCCGGCCCTCTCCCAGAGGGAGAGGGAGAGTAATTTAAAGGTCAAGAAACGACCCCTTTATCCTCGTATCCTCGGGTCCTTTGTCCTGTTTCAGGGCTCTATTTTCAGACCGACAGCAGCGCACAGGGCGACGAAATCCCGCCAGCCTTCCTGGACGATCCAATGGATGACCTGCGGCTCGATATCCTGATATTGATGGATGGCGATATTGCGGAAACCGGTCATGCCGGAAAGGCGTGATGCCAGGGAATGGTTTATTTTCCCCGCGTGCTGAAGCAGGCCGAAGGCTTCGGCACTGCTTTGCGGCATGCCGAGATGCTCTTTCGAGACGATGTGCATGGCCAGGTCGATGGCCGCTTGGCAGGCCCGCTCGATATTGAGAACCAGCGCATCCAAATGAGTGGGGTTCGTCAGGCTCCGGTCGGCATCATACTCTTCCCGCATGCGGCGAATGCAGCGCTCGATGATCGCCGCCTTGTTCAGGCTGACGTCATCCAGGGGCACGGTAGCTCTCCTCGACCACCTGGCGATCCTGGCGGAAGGTCAAGTAGCAGCCCAACAACCGTGTTTCTGTCGCTTCGGCATAATCTTCCTCCAGAGTGATAATGCGCCGGCCATTGAGTATCGCTTCCCGGGCATAGACGAGGTTGCGCGCCGTGATCACGCCCACATCCACCGTCCTCTTCAATCTGGCTTCAAGCCGGCCGGCGATAGCGAGGCGGGCCTGCATCGATATGCCGTTCTCGTCCATGGGAAGCAGGGCAATATCGATGTCGCTGTCGGGGCGCAGATGGCCGGTCACGGCAGACCCCAGGACATAGACGGCGGCAATGACGGTTGTTCCCTGGAAGACATGTTTCAACTCTTCTGCCAGAGTCGACATATCCAGCCCATTTGGTTGCTCATACTCGGAATGGCTCATCACCCTTATCCCCCCTGATGGCACAGACTTTAACGTGAAAGTCGCGAAGCACGCCCCCCCTCTCCCCATCGGGGGGGACAAATCCGCCGGGCGCGGATTTGAACGCACGAAGTGCGGCCCCGCAGGGGCGAAGGGCAGGATGCCCGGAGTAAAGGGTTGGGGTGAGGGCGACAGCAACCGAGGCTAACCCCATTGCGCCTCCCAGCTGCGCTACGGCTGTGGATTGAAGCGGAGCCCAGGACTTAAAGGTCAAGAAACGACCCCTGTGTTCTTTCGTGGTGCGAGGAACGGGGCCAAGAAAGAACACAATGGAGAGCGGCGACCCCGTCCGTCAGGGAAGAAGCAACTTCAGCAACGCACCGAACAGACCGAGCTGGACCACCAGCATCCCCGCCGTCCACTTGATCGTGTCCACCTTCGTCTGGGCAATCTCCTTCGCGAGCCGCCCGCCCATCTCGTGCATGTCCGCCCGGACCTGCGCGATCTCCTTCGTGAGCCGACCATCCATCTCGTGCATGTCCGCCCGGACCTGCGCTATCTCCTTCGTGAGCCGGCCGTCCATCTCGTGCATCTCCGCCCGGATCTGCGCGATCTCCTTCGTGAGCCGCCCATCCATCTCGCGCATCTCCGCCCGGACCTGCGCGATCTCCTTCTGCAAGCGAAGCTCCGTATCGCGCAGACCGGATTGCGTCGCCAGCTCCTTGACCTCCGGGTAGCGCTCCTCCACGCGCTCGAACGCCTCGGCAATCAGCCGCGCCCGGGTCTTATCATCCGGCGCAGAGGCCAGTTGTTCGTAGAATTCCACGACTGAAGTCATAGGCTTACGCTAACAGCTTCCCTTGGGACCGGCAATATGCCCACCGCGCCCACACCTCGCTGCGGGGAGCGGGGTCGGGGGGAGGGGTCGGGTTGCCGCCCCCGACCGGGCCGCATACCATGGAGCGGCGCAGCCGAAGTCCCGGCGGCGGGTTCCGGCTGGCCAGCGCGCGGGGTCGCCATGGCGAACCATCGCAACGGACCGACCCCACCCATCGAGGCCCAGCCCCGACCGAGTTTCCCCATGTCCGAGACACCCCGCTGGGCCCAACGCTACACCAGCTACAGCCGGGCGCTGACACGCCTGAACGAAGCAGTCGCCCTGATGGCGGAGCGTCCCCTGACGGACCTGGAGAAACAAGGGACCATCCAGTCCTTCGAGTTCACCTACGAACTCGCCTGGAAATTACTCAAGGACTACCTGGAATGGCAGGGCACGACCGGGCTGGCGGGCCCCCGGGATACCCTGCGCGAGGCCTTCAAGGTGGGCCTGGTGAGCGACGGTCACCCCTGGATGGCCATGCTCCAGGACCGCAAACGCTCCGCCCACACCTATAATGAGGACACCGCCAACGCCATCGTCAGCGCCATCCGCGACCGCTACGCCCGTCATCTCGATGAGCTTGCCAGCACCTTCGCGCACCGCCAAAGCGCCAGCGACTGACCCGCGGCCCTTCGGCATCCCGGAGGCGGACTACCGCCGCGCCCGGGAGGTCCTCGCCCGCCACCCCTGCGTCACGGCGGCCATGGTCTACGGCTCCCGGGCCACCGGCCGGCACCGCCCCGGGTCGGACATCGACCTCGCCCTGGTGGGCGCCATCTCTCGGGAGGAACTCCTCGCCATCGCGGCGGAACTGGACGACCTGCTGCTCCCCTACACCTTCGACCTGTCCCTTCTGGACCACATCCGCGACCCGCGACTACGGGCCCACATCGAGACGGACGGGCGTGTGTTCTACCCCGGCGCCGCGCCCCCGGGTGGCGCCGCCGACTGAACCGCCGGGTCAGGGGGCGGCGTGGCAACATTGATGGACCTGACCCCGGAACCCGGTTGACCCTCCATCGTCTCCAGTAAGGTCCCTTCTCCCCGGGGGAGAAGGACAGGATGAGGGGATATGGCCCAGGCTCGGAGCCGCCGGCCGGGCTCCGCATCCCCTCACCCCGGCCCTCTCCCCGGAGGAGAGGGAGAGTAACTTGAAACGGCGTCACCAACGGCACGACCTCAATGACTCCTCCACCGCTTCCGGCAAGGTCCCTTCTCCCCCGGGGAGAAGGACAGGATGAGGGGATATGGCGCAGGCATGGAGCTACCTTCCGAGTCAACAAACGACCCCTTTGCTCCTTCCATAGCATGCCCCGGCGGTAGTACATTGCCAGAGCTAACCTGCATTCCTACGCGAGTAGAGAGGTAATCTCGAGATGATCGTAGCGGACATTCGAAAGATGAGCATTCCAGAGCGACTTCGGACGATGGAGGCGATATGGGACTCGCTCCTACACGAGGACGCGGAGATTGCATCTCCGGACTGGCATGGAGATGTCCTCACAGAAAGGAAGAAGAAGATTGAGGAAGGAACCGCGACGTTTCTTTCCATCAGGGAGTTCAAGTCGCGCGGAGACTAGGCGATGGCACCAACGGAGGTTCTCCTCCTCGGGGAGGCCGCCGCCGATATCGAGAACGGCGAGCGGTTCTACGAACGCCGGCAACGTGGCTTGGGCGAGTACTTCCGGGATAGTCTGCTATCCGACCTGGAGTTGTTAACGGCTGAGCAAAACCGCTCATTATGTCACGCAATACATAATGCGCGGGTTTTTACAGCCATCTACAGAAGTCGCTGGTCGTCTATGGCGGTGTGCACCAGAAGGAGTTTGGCCTTTATCGAATGCTCTCGAAACGCTTTCCATATGCGGTCTACTACGAACTGAATGCCCACACAGCATACGTCATCGCCGTTCTGCCGATGCGTCGTGCGCCCGAGTGGATCAAGAGTTCACTCGAGGGAAGAAGTTGACCCGGTGAATCCAGGAAGACCGGTCAGTGAGACTGCTGACCCGATTGCCGCGTTCCTACGACCCGAACGCAAGGCGGCAACCGCTGCTAGCACATTGCTAGACTTCGCCGCTGATCGGCGGAGGCACGAAGCGCCAGACCCACCGGCCGCATCCAGCACCAAGGCCTGCCGATGCAACATTGATGGACCGGACCCCGTGACCCGTTGATGACCCCGGGACCCGGTTGACCCTCCACCGTCTCCAGCAAGGTCCCTTCTCCCCCGGGGAGAAGGACAGGATGAGGGGATACGGCGCAGGGGCGGAGCCACCAGCACGTAGCCCGATACTGCGATCCCGATCTGGCTCTTGATAGCGTTCTCGGTGTTCTAGGCTCCCCTGACAAGTCAGCCACTCAATTGTCGATCAAGCGGTTCGGTCCTGGCGCTGGAGCAAGCCGCGCCCGACGATCTGGCTAATTGATAATACGATTGACGAATAGCCATTGAGTTTTGATATCGAACTGACTTTAACAAGTCAACGTAAGTTATCGAATTATTTCGAGTTGTATTCGGGGTCGGGATTTGCCAAGTCGGCATCGGTGACAGTTTGTCGTTGTGAAAGGGGCGCCGCAGGAATGGGGAAGGGGCAGTGGACCTCTGGAAGAATGTTCGGTGAGAAAGCGAAACCACTCCGGAGGGCTGCCCCAATACCAGTATTTCACGCCGAGACCACCCACGCCACTACGTATCCCATCACCCGGAGCCTGGAGCGCCTGAGGACGATGCTATGGGCGCTGTCCGAACGCGCCGTGGCGTAAGCTGTAAGGCCCTGTACTCCGGGCAGCCTGTCCCGCACCCGACGGGATGCACTGAATTGTTCAGCGCGTCCCTTTGTGCGAGAGACCGACTGCCGCTGAAAGTTTAAACTGCCTTTACATGACAAGGGACAAAACGCTGTTCCATGTCTTCCTGACCCGGTGCGCGGCAACCCCCCGCGCGTTGAGGACAAGCTATGACGACGCTGACCATTGATTTGCCAGACGAGCTAGCCAAGGCAGCTCAGGACGCCGGACTGCTCGACCGCGATTCCATCGCGGCCATGCTGCGCGAAAACCTGCGCCGGCAGGGCGTCGATGAATTGTTCCAGGCAATGGACCGTATGGGGACCGTGGACACGCCTCCGGTCATGTCGCCGGAGGAGATTACCGAGGAGCTCCGCAGAATGCGCGCCGAGAGCCGCTCACAGAATGCGCGTTGATGCGCCTGGTGCTCGACACCAACGTCGTTGCCTCGGCACTGCTGTGGGGCGGCGTACCAGGTGAACTCTTGCACGCCGCCCGGGAGCGGTGAATCGAACTCTACACCAGCACCCCGCTGCTGGTTGAACTCGCCGACATTCTCAGTCGGCGCAAGTTTGCTGCGAAGATCGCCGCCTCCGGCTTCACCGTCGAAGAGCTGGCCGAGCGCTACACCCTACTCGCAGCACCGGTCGGTCCCGCACAGATCCCTCGCACCGCGCGCGATCCGGACGATGACGCCGTCCTCGCCACGGCCCTGGCGGCCCACGCCGACCTGATCGTAACCGGTGACCAGGATTTGCTGACACTGCATTCCTGGCGAGGGATCCAGATCCTCAATGCCACAGATGCGGCGCCATACGTGACCGCGGCGTAATGCGCGCTGGGCACCGCCATGTGTGCAGCAAAGCGTTGCACCCGACGCATGAATTGCGCGGGTGAGAGCTGCCGTTCGGTAACGAAAATAGCGTCCTTCTTGGTTGTGTAAGCGTCTATTCATCTCGCCCTACGGGCCGCGCCAGGGGGCGTAACCTGAAACGGCGTCCCCCATGGCACGGCCTCGACGCCCCCTCCACCGCCACCGGCAAGGTCCCTTCTCCCCCGGGGAGAAGGACAGGATGAGGGGATATGGCGCAAGGGCGGAGCCACCGGCCGGGCTGCGCACCCCCTCACCCCGGCCCTCTCCCCGGGGGAGAGGGAGAGTAACCTGATCGGCCCTCTCCCCAAGGGAGAGGGAGAGTAAGGAGAGTGATCGATATTAACTTGCCAAGTTGGCATTACTCGGTACGCGGATGGATCTCATAGTTCCAGTCACCTTGGAAGTCGTTGCGCGTGAGCGCAATGGCCTTCATCTGAGCATCGGTGATTTTCGCACCGGTGGGGTATTTGCGCTCGTCCAGCTTCGCCTTGACGCGAAGCCCCTTGGCAGTACGCGTATGGCCGATGAGGTCGACGATGGTCTCGAAGGTACGCAAAGGCTTGCCTCGCCAGTTCTGCGTGATGTGACAGAACAGGCGGTGCTCTATCTTGTTCCACTTGCTCGTGCCCGGAGGAAAGTGGCTCACGCGGATACGCAGGCCCGTCTCGTCGGCGAATCCTTGCAATTCATGTTTCCATACCCTCGTGTAGATGGCTGTAAAAACCCGCGCATATCTGGCGAAGGATTGATTGCCAGGCCAACCAGTCGCTGAGCCGTCTGGCGGGCGGCCGCGAGCAACCGGTGACAGGAGTGCCGGAATCGGGTAGATGAAGAGGGGCCGTTGAGACAGGTGCGATACCGGGTCTAATTGACTTGGCCGTCGATCCCGGTATCGCACCCCGGGCCGTGCAGAGCACGAGCCCGCACACTATTTCTCGTTTTCCCCTGACAATCAAGTCCTCATCGGCCTGGATCGCCGATGGAGAACTCTGCACGCCTGTACAACTGCGCCCGTTGTCACCGTCAAGTGATGATCTGCAGCGGCTGTGACCGCGGCAACATCTATTGCCCTGAGGGGTGTGCGCAGGTGGCACGAAGCGCGTCTCTGCGGGCCGCCGGCTGGCGCTACCAGCAGAGCCGCCAGGGCCGGCACAAGCATGCCGAGCGGCAACGCCGCTACCGGGCGAGAAGGCAGAAAGTGACGCATCAGGGTTCCCCGGCCCCGCCCCCTCATGATCCACTACCCCCCGTTCCGGCGAGGCCGGCTGGCCGCCGCGGTGCGGATGGCGCGCCGATGATGGCGCCCATTCGCTGCCACTTCTGCGGCCGTGAGTGCGGACCTTTCCTGCGTACCGGCCCGCTTCATCGCGCCACCGCCGCTGCTGCGCTTGGAACAGTCACCCGACAGGGGCCACCAGGCGCCCGGGCTCAGCCCCCTTGAGCCGGCCGGCCACGAGATGAGGAGAAACGCATTGGCCATCAGCAAAGAACAAGAGGCGCAGATCCTGCGCTATCACTACGTCGAGAAGTGGCGGGTGGGCACCATTGCCAGCCAGTTGGGCGTACACCACAACGTCGTCAATCGGGTGCTCTCCCAGGCCGGCATGCCGAAGGTCGAGCGGGCTGCGCAGCCGTCGATGATCGATCCTTATCTGCCGTTCATCACCGACACCCTGGCCCAGTTCCCCACGCTCACCGCCAGCCGCCTCTACGGCATGGTGCGTGAACGGGGCTACCCCGGCGGCCCCGACCACTTCCGCCATCAGCTCGCCTGTTACCGGCCACGCCCCCAGCCCGAGGCCTTTCTGCGCCTGAAGACCCTGCCCGGCGAACAGAGCCAAGTCGACTGGGGCCTATGCCGAACTCGGCATAGGCCCCACTATGCCGAGTTTCAGACTATGCCGAGTAAAGCGGCAAATCCATGGTAGAGGTTGATTCTGAGCCCATCGGTGCTCGGCATAGGCTATCTCCTCCCTGATCAGAGAGGAGAGTCAAAATGCAACCAATTGTCGAAAGATTGTGGACGTTGCGGCATGAGCCGGTGGGTCCGTTAACGCCCTTTCTAGATGCCTTCGCCAGTCACTTGGACGCTCAAGGTTTTAAACGCCATCTACTCGGTCGGCAGATCCGGGTGGTCGCGTATTTCAGCTGCTGGCTTGAGGCTAAGCAGATCCCCGCCAGGTCGATCACCGATGAGCAGGTCGGGCGTTTCTTCGGTTCGATGGTAGGACGACCCGTGGTTCAGGCGGGTGAGCGGGCGGCTCTGGGCCGCTTTGTGGATTTCTTGCGCCAGCGCGACATCATTGGCCCGCTGCCCGTGCCCACGCAGGCTACGCCGGTCCAACAAACCGTCCGCGCCTTCGCCGAGTACCTGCAGCAGGAGCGGGCGCTGTCGGATCGCACGCTGATCAAATACTGCCCGTTTGTCGAGCAATTCCTGTCCGAGTGTTTCGGCCAAGGCCAGGTAAAATTCCAGACCTTACGGGCGGCGGACGTCATCAGATTCGTCCGGCAACAAGCCGCTCATCTGAGCCCGTCTGTAGCCAAGTCAGCAACGACGGCGCTTCGGGCGTTCTTTCGCTACCTGCACCATAGCGGTCTGCTGTCATGCGACCTGGTCGCGGCGGTGCCGACCGTACCCAACTGGTCGATGACCGGGATCCCTCGCGCCATCGCCGCGGAGCATGTGCGCGCCGTTCTCGCCCACTGTCCGCGCAACACGCCAGTCGGACGCCGTGATTACGCCATCCTCCTGCTACTGGCGCGCCTGGGTCTGCGGGCGGGCGAAATCGTCTCGCTGTCCCTGGAGAGCATCGATTGGGAAGCGGGCGTGATCAGCATCTGTGGAAAAGGCGCACAGCCCGCCAGTCTGCCCTTGCCGACGGATGTAGGCGAAGCGATTGCCGATTACCTGCGTCACGGACGCCCCCGCAGTGACAGTCGCCGCCTGTTTTTGCGCGCCGTGGCGCCGTTGCGTGGGCTGGGAGCAGCGCAGACTGTTACTACTCTCGTGGGGGCTGCCCTTCGGCGCGCTGGTGTGGACGCCCCGCACCACGGAGCCCACCAGTTCCGCCATGCCCTGGCTATCGACATGTTGCGTCACGGCGCCGCGCTGACCGAGATCGCCAGCGTCTTGCGACACCGTCATATAAAGACCACCAGTATTTACGCGAAAGTCGATTTTGCGGCGCTGCGACCGTTGAGCGCGCCGTGGCCGGGGGGTGCGATATGAGCACGTTGCGGGATTTACTGGACGATTACCTGACGATGCGCCGCGCCCTCGGATTCAAATTACACAGCGACGGAACAGGGCTGTCGACTTTTGTCGGTTTCATGGAACAGCAACAGGCCGATACCATCCGCACAGATCTCGCGCTCGCCTGGGCGAAACAACCCACAGCGGTCCGGCCGGAGCAATGGGCGAGGCGCTTGGGCTTCGTGCGCGGCTTCGCCCGGTACTGCCGGGCCTTCGATGAGCGTACAGAGATCCCACCCTCACAGTTGCTGCCATTTCCCCGCCGCTCGCCAAGACCCTACTTCTTTACCAACGGGGACATCGAAACCTTGCTGCTGGGCGCGTCGCGGCTGCCAGCCCAGGATGAACTGGCCAATCACACCTACCATTGTCTATTTGGCCTACTCAGCGTCGCGGGTCTGCGCATCGGCGAAGCCCTGGCGTTGACAATCGATGACGTCGATCTCGATGAGGGGGTCTTGACGTTGCGCTCCACCAAGTTTGGCAAGTCCCGGCTGGTGCCACTCCACGCTACGAGTGTGGCGGTATTGGCCGATTATCGGCGCCGACGCGACCACTTTTTGGCCGGCCGTGCGGCTTGCCACTGGTTCGTCAACACTCAAGGCAACCCGCTGGGTTACGACAACGTCAGGGCCGTTTTCCGTCGCCTGACCGCCACTCTGCCCGACCAAAACGGACGGCGGCGACCCCGGCTACACGACTTGCGTCATCATGCCGACAACCGGATTATGCCGAATCGCGCTGCTGGAAAGCGGCTGGCGGCGCTCGGGCGGTGCCTCGAGTCGGCATAATCACAGGCTCTCGAGGAATGCCAGCAGCTGGTCGTCGGGGCGGTAGCGAGCCGGTTCGATCCCTCGGGGCGTGGTGCGAGACAGCGCCTGCTCCTTCAGGCGGAGGTCTGCATGGAGATACATCTGTGTCGTTTCCACGGACTCATGTCCCAGCCAGAGGGCAATCACCGATCGATCGATACCGTGCTGCAAAAGGTCCATCGCGGCGCTGTGCCTCAGGACATGGGCGGTCACTTTTTTGCGGCGCAGGGAGGGACAGCTTTGCTCGGCTATCTTGGCATGTTTTGCGACCAGGCGTTCGATCGCATCCCGGCTGAGTGGCCCGCCGCGGCTGCTGGGAAAGACTGGCTCTTGAGGCAAGCCGTTACGCTCTTGCAGCCAACTGCCCAACATGGCCGCAACTTCCTCACTCAGTGGTGTTGCGCGTTGTTTTCTGCCTTTTCCTAGGCATGTCACATGGGCCCCGGTTTCCAGAACGACGTCCTGACAGCGAAGTCCGATCAGTTCAGAAACCCGCAGTCCTGTCTGAACGGCCACGGTCAGGAAGGTTCGATCCCGGCGGCCGATCCACGTGGAGGGGTCTGGAGCGGCGATCAATGCATCGATCTCATCGCGGTGGAGAAACTCGATCAGCCGGCGCTCATGGCGTTTGTTCGGCATGGCCAGGACGCGCTGGCAAAGCAGCGCATGGGCGGGCTCCTCCAAAGCGACATATTGAAAGAACGAATGGATTGCAGCCAGGCGGGCGTTGCGGGTGCGCGCGCTGTTTCCCCGCTCCTGTTCGAGATGATCGAGGAACTGCCCGATGAAGGACGCATCGAGATCCTCGAGCCGCAGTTTCGAGGGCGCTGTGCCGAGGCGTTCTGCTGCGTAACGCAGAAGAAGACGGAAGGCATCACGGTATCCAGCGATGGTGTGTCCGCTGGCGCAGCGTTGCCGAAATAGGCGCTCCGTGAAAAAGGATTGAAGCATGGCGGGAAAGCTGTTGGCGATCATGAGCGGACCTCCTCGGCCTTCTCCATCAGGCGCTTGGTGGCCAACTGGAGGAGTTCCGGGACGGCCTCGAGATACCAGTAGGTCTCATTCACGTGAACGTGGCCAAGATAGGTGGCAAGCTTGGGTAACTCGTGCTCGACATCGACCCCCGCGCGGTACCATTGCAGTAACGTGCGGGCCGCAAATCGGTGGCGCATGTCATGAATCCGCGGTCCGCGCCCGTGACCCTTCGCGGCGCCGCGCAGGCCGATCCGTTGGGAGAGTTTCGCGAAGGTGTAACGCGCGCTCCACTCCGTGATGCGTCGACCACGCTCGGAGAGAAAGAATGCCGGTGTTTCCGGGCGGGGAAACACACGCGTTCTTTGCGTGTCGTAGCTTTCCAGCGCATCGCGGGTTGAGCGATGGACTGGCACCAACCGTGACTTGCCGAACTTCGTGCGTCGTATGGTAAGGATTCCTTGCTCCAAATCGACATCCACACGATCGAGCATGAGTGCTTCGCTTACGCGCATGCCCGTGACGGAAAGCAGGCCGAACAGCGTCAAGTAGCTGCGGGCTTTCAGGCCATTGGCGGAAGGCAGCCCTGCGGCGGCGCCAAGGAGCCGCTCGATCTCCTCATCGGTGTAAATGTAAGGAGGGTTACGGTGGTAGCGGTAAGGCAAGAGGCCATCCGGTGGGATCTCGGTGCGCGGATCGGTCACGCTGCGCCAGCGGGCGAAGCGACGCACCACTCCCAGGCGCCCCGCCCATGTGGCTAGCTGCGCGTCGCGGGGTTGTTCGGCCCAGCGAATCGCCAACGCTCGGGTAATATAGGTCGCCTCGTTGGCTTCCAGAAAGGAGACAAAGTTATGTAGCAAGCTCGCCGGTATCCGCAGGCCAAATCCCAGGCTCCGGCGCACGGCAAGATACTCCTCCAAAGCGTCACGTAGCTGGTTCATTGCCCACCCCCTATGTCCGGCCACGGTGGGGCAAGGGAGCGGAGACCGGAGAGGTCGACTTTGGCGTAAATCTCCGTGGTGTTCGGGGAGCGATGTCGGAGCACTTGGCCGATCTCGCTCATGGATGCACCCCCTCGGAGCATCTCCGTCGCCAGGGTGTGGCGGAGTAGGTGGGCGCCCTTGGCAGGCGGTTGGAGACTGGCGCGTTCCAGAGCGCGCCGAACAATGGTCGAGACGGTTGATGGCCCGGCGAAGCCCGAATGGGGTGCCTTCATGCGAACGAAGACCCGGCGCGAGCGGGTCTCGGGACGATCCCGACGCAAGTAGGCAGCCATCGCCTCTCCCGGTTCGGTGAGCAACGGTAAGCGCTCATGCACGAAGCCTTTCCCGCGAATCATCACTTCGCCGGCTCGCCAATTGATGTCATCGATTTCGAGGGCGACGACCTCGCCGGCACGTAGTCCAAGGCGGGCGAGGAGGACCAGGACCGCATAGTCGCGTCTCCCTGTCGCTGTCGTGCGATCGCAGCCATCCAACAGGCGTTGGATCTCCTCCGCGGTCAGGAATTTGGGAACGGACGACAAGCGCCAATCCGCGACGGCCGGCACACAAGCGGCCAGATCGATCTGGGTCTTCGCCTCGCGCAACAAGAATCGAAAGAACGAGCGCAGTGCCGTGACTAGAAGCTGCGCTCTTTTTGCGCCTTGGCAGCGAGCGTGGGTAAGGACGTAGGTGGAGATGTCCGATCCCGTCAGCTCCTCGATACGCAAGGGGCCGTCGCCGAAATGATGGACCAGAAAACCATGGGCAGCGGGCCGGTAGTTCAACACCGTCGCCGTGGTCAGGCCGCGTTCGGTTCGCAGATAGCGCTCGTACCGGCGCTCGAGCTCGGCCAGCGGCGAGGTGTCACAAACCGGCTCAGGAAACGGAATGACCCCCTGACTCTGCAGATACGCAACAAACCTTAGGGTGGTCGGCCTTTGACCTCGCTGCAGCTGTCCCAGGCGCTGCAACTCCTTCAGGAACCGATCGACAATGTGCTCGCTGAGCTGCTCAGCTGTGAGCTGCTCCTCTTGCAGCCACCAACCAAATTCGACGACCCAGAGAAGCTTCAATCGGACTGTCGACGAAGCGTAGGCTTCCTCGACCAGTGAGGTCGAGAACGAATCGAGGTGTTCCCGCAGCGGGTTACTGTGTAAGCGCTCGAGGAAATCGCCCTGTTTTAAGAACTCTTTGAGCATGTCTCTTCTCCTTCCTGACCCTATTGTCAGTCCGGAGAGATGACCGGATTATGCCGCGTCTGAAAACCGTGCTATGGCCGTAACTAGGCAAAACTAGGAGAGAAAAAAGCAAAGGATTGCCGATCACTCGGCATAATCCGGTTGTCGGCATGATGACGCTTATGCCGCGCGCGGCATAAGCGTCATCATTTTGCCATCTCGACGGTGGTGCGATGGTATCGGGAAAAGCAAGACGTGGAGCGGCGGCTACCCGTACTGTCGGCCTTCCTTGGTCATGTCGAAGTCCGGGATACCTATTGGTATCTGTCAGCTTGTCCCGAGCTAATGGAGGCGGCCAAGGACCGGCTGGAAAATCGCTGGGAGGACGTATCGTGAAGCCGCAAACATCTTTCGCCAGCATGTTGACCCGCTTTTTCACCCAACGGCTGATGCAACAACGACAAGTCAGTCCCCACACCATCCACTCTTACCGCGATACCTTTCGCTTGCTGCTGCGGTTCGCCAAGACGCGTCTTGGCAAAGAGCCGTCCCAACTGGCCTGGGAGGAGATCGACGCGCCGCTTGTTGGCATTTTTCTCGACGATCTTCAGGCGCAGCGTGGGATTGGGGCGCGCACCCGCAATTTGCGCCTGACAGCTATCCGTTCTCTGTTCGGTTACGCTGCCTTCGAACTGCCGGAGCATGCCGAGCAGATCCAGCGGGTCTTGGCGATTCCGGCCCAACGCTGTACGCACGAGCAGGTCCATTACCTGCCCCGGCCGGAAATCGACGCTCTACTCGCCGCCCCGGACCCATCCACCTGGTCTGGCCGGCGTGATCACGCTTGGATCTTGCTGGCGGTACAAACCGGGTTGCGGTTGTCCGAACTGACCGCACTGGCGCGCGAGGATACCCACCTCGGCAGCGGTGCCTATGTGCATGTGCTGGGCAAGGGCCGAAAGGAACGCGCCGTTCCACTCGCCCGTCAGACGGTGGCGGTACTCCAGGCCTGGTTGGCAGAACCGGCAGTGGGCGAAGGGCGGATCCTCTTTCCCAACCGCCGCGGTACTCGCCTGAGTAACGACGGACTCCAGTATCTGCTGGCCAAGCATGTTGCAACCGCCCGTAAAACCTGTCCGTCACTTCGTGGCAAACGAGTGTCTCCACACCTTCTGCGACATACCGCCGCCATGGAACTGTTGCAGGCGGGCGTCGACACAACCGTGATCGCCCTGTGGCTGGGCCATGAGTCGGTGCAGACCACGCACATTTATCTGGAGGCCGACTTGGCGATGAAGGAAAGAGTCCTTGCCAAGACCACACCGCACGAGGGCTCCCACGGGATCTACAAACCCGATGATGCCTTGGTCGCCTTCCTCAAGGCGCTTTGACGCAATAGCGACTATGCCGAGTTATCGACTCGCATGGCTTACCCGAGACCTTAAGTTGAGGGTCACCACGAGGGACAAGAGGAAAAACTCGGCATAGTCTGAAACTCGGCATAGTGGGGCCATTTCGGCAAGCTCACCATCGGCCGCGCAACCCATGCCCTGATGGCCTTTGTCATGGTGCTCAGCTACTCCCGGCGGATCTTTGTACGCTTCTTCCTCGGTGCCAAGATGGCCAACTTCCTGCGGGGCCACGAGGCGGCCTTCACTGCCTCGAACGGCCTGCCCAGGGTCCTGCTCTACGACAACCTGAAAAGCGCCGTGCTGGAGCGCCAGGGTGAGGCCATCCGCTTCCATCCCACCTTGCTCGAGTTCGCCGCCCACTACCGCTTTGAGCCCCGTCCGGTGGCGGTGGCCCGGGGCAACGAGAAGGGGCGGGTGGAGCGCGCCATCCGCACGATACGCGATAATTTCTGGCCGGCCCGCCAATGGACCGACATCGATGATCTCAACGCCCAGGCCGAGGCCTGGTGCAACGGCTGGGCCATGGACCGGCCCTGCCCGGAGGACCGTGCCCTCTCGGTGCGCCAGGCCTTCGAGCAGGAGCCCCTGCTGGCGCTGCCCGATAACCCCTATCCCACCGACGAGCGGGTCGAGGTCCACATCGGCAAGACCCCTTACGCGCGCTTCGAGGGCAACGACTACAGCGTGCCCCACACCCATGTGCGCCGCACCCTCACCGTCTCGGCCTCACCCACCGAGGTGCGGATCCTCGACGGCGGAGACGTCATCGCCCGCCACCCGCGCAGCTACGACAAGGGCCGGCAGATCGAACAGCCGGAACACATCGAGGCACTGGTCCAGATCAAACGCCAGGCCCGGCATCATCGCGGCCAGGACCACCTGGCCCAGGCCGCACCGGCCAGCCGGCAGTTACTCATACAGGCCGCTGAGCGTGGCGACAACCTCGGCGCCATCACCGCCGCCCTGCTGCGCCTCCTCGATGCCTACGGCGCCCCCGAGCTGGAAGCGGCCATCCAGGAGAGCCTGGCCCACGGGGTCGCTCACCCCAACGGCGTGCGCATCGCCCTGCAGCGGAGGCGCGAGGCGAGAAACCAGCCGCCCCGGGTGGGAGTGCGCATCGACCACGCGCGCGCCAGGGGGCTGGTGGTACGCACCCATGATCTGGGCGGCTACGACGCCTTGCAGTCCACCCCGCCCGAAGCCGAAGACGACGCCCAGGAGGAGCCCCAATGATCCCTAACCCATCCCTGAAAGAACGGGCCACGGCCCTCAAGCTCCATGGCCTGCTGAGCCATTGGGAGGAGCACGCCGACGCTGGCTGGGTCGAGTCCCTGATCCAGTGGGAAGAGGAAGAACGTGCCGACCGCAGCCTCGAGCGGCGCATGAAAGGGGCGCGGCTGGGCCGCTTCAAACCCCTGGCCGACTTCGACTGGGGCTGGCCCAGCCGTTGCGACCGGGAACTGGTCAGTGAGCTGATGCGCCTCGACTTCCTTACCGAGGCGGTCAATATCATCCTGGTGGGACCCAACGGGGTCGGCAAATCCACCCTGGCCCGCAACATCGCCCATCAAGCGGTGCTGGCCGGCCACAGCGTCCTCTTTACCAGCGCCGGCCAGATGCTCAATGACTTGGCCGCCCAGGATGGCGACAGCGCCCTCAAGCGGCGCCTCGCCCGCTACGCCCGCCCTCAACTGCTAGCGGTCGACGAGGTGGGGTATCTCGCCTACTCCAATCGCCATGCCGATCTGCTGTTCGAGATCGTCTCCCGCCGCTACGAGGAGAAATCCACCCTGGTCACCACCAACCGACCCTTCGCCGAATGGGGTGAAGTCTTTCCCAACGCCTCCTGCGTGGTCTCCCTCGTGGACCGGCTGGTACACCGCTCCGAGATCCTCACTATCGAAGGTGAATCCTACCGGCTCAAGGAGGCCAAGGAGCGACAGCAGCAACAGGCGCAGCGGCGCCAATCCGCAGCCAAATCCAACAAAGGAGCCCAACCATGACCCATCCCCCGATACCGGACGACTGGACACCAGAGCAGGCATTGGCGATCTATGACTTTATCGACGAACTCCGCGATGCCATCTGGAGCCGATACGATCGGCAGCTGGTCGAACTCATGCAACAAGACCGCATAACGACCTTTGAAGTCGACGACGATGACTTGATCTTCTGAGCCGACTCTTAAGCCCACCCCGGCGGCGTGACCTGGCTTGAGTCGAGGCGACCTATTGTTGTTTCGCAGATTAAAGCGTTGGATACCAGTCGGATCTTCTCGGTTTGTCCCGCTGGTGAAGCCTCTGGTCAGAGAGAGTATTCCGGGAAGTCGTCGGGCAGGGGTGTCGCCGGTGGATGTTGAGGCTTTCGCTGATCGGGGCAGAGCCGGTAATCTCTACTTACCGATAAGTGAGAAGAAAGGAAAAGGCCCGCGCGGTGACAGCCGCCGGGCCGTGGCCGGTGCAGCTTCGATTCCAAACGGGGCACACCAGCGAGGATTACGTTAACCGCCAAGCCTGGCGGGAGGCAAGTCCTCTCGCTGCCCAAACCATCCTCGTGGTGGTTGCTCGTTGGCCCGCCACGGCACCTACGAGCGCAAGACGCCGGCGGGGACACGAATCGCCCGCTGGTACTGCCCTGAGAGTCACACCACCTTCAGTCTGTTGCCGGACCATCTGGCGGCACGGCTGCCCGGTACGCTCAACGAGCTGGAACACGTGGTGGCCGTCGCCGAGCAGGCGCCGAGCATGGAAGCGGCGGCAAGCACCTTGCGCCTGGATATCGAGCTGCCGGGGGCGCTGCGCTGGATACGCCGGCGCATTGTCTTGGTGCACCGTTTCTTGCTCATCGTCATCGCTCTTCTGCCTGACCAACTGGCCGGCTGCCTCGCGACCGTCACTCACCTTCGTGGCCATCTCGGCCATGAGACCGTGCTGATGGCGCTGCGTGCTTCGGCGGCCCGGCAGCTGCCTCAACTGCCGACGCCGGTGGGGTTTTGTCCCCGGGCAACCGCCCACGGTGATCCCAATTTGGCCACCCAACAACCCCTGGGGCCTGATCCGCCGCGTTCTCCGCCGTAACGTCTCCTCTCCCGGGCCCAAGGGCTCATAACCGAGAGAAGATCCGATGACTGATCCTGATGATGACCACCGCCAGGCGGTGGCCCTGTTCCGCTACGGCCTGATCGCCGACCTCGTACACTGGCCCCCGGGCAGTGCCGGCATCACCGAGCGGCTGCGCGCCAAGGCAGACAAGGACTATGTGATCCCCGGCAGCCGTCGCTCCCGCGTGGCCGCCGAGACGATCCGCGACTGGCTCAAGCACTATCGGCGCGGCGGCTTCGACGCGCTGTTGCCCAAGCCACGGGCCGATCGGGGGCAGCCCCGGCGACTGCCCGACTCCGTGGCCGAAGCGCTGTGCGCCATCAAAGAGGGGCATCCGAAGCTGTCAGTGCGCGCAGTGATCAAACACGCACGCGAGCAGGGCCTGGTCCCGGCCGAGCAGCCGTTGCCCGCCTCCACCGTGCACCGTCTGTTCACCCGCGAAGGGCTCATGGTCAAGAAGACCGATGCACCCATCGGCACCGATCGGCGGCGCTTCGCCTTCCAGTACGCCGACGAGCTGTGGATGAGCGATGTGATGCATGGCATCACCGCCGCTGATGGGCGGGGCCGGCGCAGAAAGA
Organism: Gammaproteobacteria bacterium; assembly: GCA_034522055.1. Taxonomy (NCBI): domain Bacteria; kingdom Pseudomonadati; phylum Pseudomonadota; class Gammaproteobacteria; species Gammaproteobacteria bacterium. The sequence continues at coordinate 2,678,741 of JAXHLS010000002.1, read as the reverse complement.
CCTATCTCATCGCCTTCATCGATGACGCCACCCGCGTCATCCCCTATGCGGCCTTCGCCTTCGCCGAAAACACCGGCGCCTTCCTGCCGGTGTTCAAGCAGGCTCTCATCCGCCGCGGGATCCCCCAGCGCCTTTACGTCGACAACGGCGCCAACTACCGCTCCCGCCAACTCGCCCTCGTCTGCGCCAGGCTCGGCACGGCGCTGATCCACGCCCGACCCCATCAACCTCAGGGGAAGGGCAAAATCGAACGCTGGTTCCGCACCGTCCGAGCACAGCTGCTCACCCAGCTCACCGCTGAGGATACGGTGAGCCTCGAGGCCCTCAACCGACGCCTGTGGGCCTTCATCGAGGGCGAGTATCACCACACCCCGCACCGCGGCCTCGACGGCAAAACGCCCCTCGAACAGTGGGCCCTGGTCGGCGATCAGATCCGCTTCCCCGATCCCGGCCTCGATGCGCTGTTCCTCTGCGAGACCAAGCGCCGGGTCATGAACGACCGCACCGTGAGCCTGAACGGCCACGTCTATGAGGTCGACGCCGTGCTCGTCGGCGAGACCGTGACCTTACAGTACGACCCCGCCGTGCCGCCCACCCGGCCCCTGACCGTGGTCCATAAAGGCCAGCCGGCAGGACAGGCCACGCCGCTCGATGCCTATGCCAACACCACCGTGCGCCGCGACCGGCCCTCCTGGCGCCTCGACACCGATACCCCAGCCTCCGAACCGCCCCCGTCGCGTCTCACCCTCGGGGCCTTCGACAACCCGCACAATGAGGAGAACGACTAATGTATCTGCGCCACTTCGCGTTCACTCGCTTCCCCTTCGAGAATACCCTCGAGGCCGATGAACTCTATGCCTCCACCGCCCGCCGCGAGGCCGAGGCCCGGCTCACGCACCTCATCGATCTGCGCGGCATCGGCCTGCTGACCGGCGAGGTCGGCTCCGGCAAAACCACCGTCTGCCGGCACGTCACCGCCGGACTCCATCCCGGCCTGTACCGCGTCTATTACGTCTCCCTGTCCACCGGCAACGTGCTCGATATGTACAAGTCCATCGCCTGGGAACTCGGCCTGCCCACGGAGCGGTCCCGCGCTACCGCCTACCGCGCCATCCGCGTCGAGATCACCCGCCTGGTGCAGGAGGCCAAGCAGCTGCCCGTGTTGATCGTCGACGAGGCGCAGCACCTACGCAATGACGTGCTCGAGGATCTGCGCCTCTTGACCAGCTACGCCATGGATGCCGACAACCGCCTGTGCCTGCTGCTGGTCGGGCTCACCGAGCTGCGCCGACGCCTCGCCATGGCCGTGCACGAGTCGTTGAGCCAGCGACTGGTGGTGCGCCACCACCTCCCCGGCCTCTCGCGCGACGAACTCGATGACTATCTCATTCACCGCCTGCGCCTCGCCGGCGCCGAGGCCCCCATCTTCACCCCACCCGCAACCGAGGCCCTGTTCCAGGCCTCGCGCGGGCTTCCGCGCAAGGTCAACCGCATCGCCCACTACGCCCTCACTGCCGCCGCGCTGGACAACCAACACCACGTCACCGAGACCCACCTCCAGACAGCGCTCGACGAGCTGCAACCGTGAGACACCACACCACCATGAACGACGACGATCAGACCCTGCCCGACCACCTCTCCGACGAGGCCGCCGCTCAGATGGTTGACCTCCTCTACGCCATCGCCCAGACCCTCGAAAACCGCTACTTCGCCGAGATCACGCGCTACTACCAGAACACCAATCCCAGACAGCCCGACCTCTGGGACTGAATCCCAGTCTTTCCCAACCGCAACCGCCGCCACAAGCGGCGCCCATCTCGCCAGACCTCCAGCTTCTTCTCATCCTATCCTGCCCGCGCTCTTCCACCGGAGCGCTCAAACCGAGAAAACTGCAGCCTACTCGCTCGGAATAAACCGGGAAATTACTGGTGGAATAATTTGAGATACAACACCTATCCGCGCTGAGGCCGAGTCACGCCGCCTGAACCTGCGACTGCGACCTTCGCCATTTATGCGCGGATTTACTCAGCCGCTAACACCTCGAACGGTAGCCGTTCGATCCCCCAGCATCAGCCGTGATGAACAGCTCCTCGGCCTTTGGATAGGCCGCGCGGCCCATCTCCTGCCACCACTGACGAATGGAGGCCACCGCAAAGGCAGGGGTGTCGTGGTCACGCCCGACGTTGACCCAGGCTTCGTTGCGCCCCATGTCGTAAATCCCGTAGGGGATCGCCTTGCCGAGCCCATCGCTGGGGAAGTCGTGCACCAGTGCCTTCTCCGGGGCGCCCTTGGGCTGCCATTCCCGCCCCCCATTGCGAAAATCGCCCACCAACTCCTTCTTCTTCGTGTCCACCGAGATGACCGGCTGGCCCGCGCCGAGCAGGCCCTCGGCCGTCGCGTTGATGTACTCGAACTGCGCGTGGCGCTCGGGATGCGAGACCCCTTCGCGACTCTTGCGCACCGACTGCAACCGGTAGCCCGCTTCGTTGAGCAACCGTCCGACCGTGGTCGAACTCACCTTCCAGCCTTGCGCCGTCAGCGCGGCCGCGAGTTTCGCGCGGCTCTTGCAGGTCCAGCGCAGTGGCGACTCCGGGTCGCCGCGCGTCAGCGGGTCCACCAATCGCTCCAGCGCCTCCAGGAGCCCCGGTTGGCTCGCCTCAATTCCGGGGCGACCGGCACCCGGGCGGCGTACCCGCGCACTCGGCTGCACGCCGGACTCGATCTCACGCCGTCCCTTGCGAATGGTTTCGCGGGCAAGCCCGGTGGCCGACGACACCAGCGCATCGCCTCCCCAACCGATGCTGCGCGATTCCGCCGCCGCCCACAACCGCCGGCCACGTTCGTTGAGTTCCGGCGAAACGGCGACGTATTTCTCAACGATTGCGGCTTCCAGCAAGAGGTTTCGTTTCATCCCCGTAGGAGATCACAGATCCCACCATTTGGCAAGTTAATTTGCGACAGAGGCCTAACTTGAAACGGCGTCTCCAATGGCACGGCCTTGACGCCCCCTCCAACGCCTCCAGCAAGGTCCCTTCTCCCCCGGGGAGAAGGACAGGATGAGGGGATATGGCCCAAGGGCGGAGCCGCCGGCCGGGCTGCGCACCCCCTCACCCCGGCCCTCTCCCCGGGGGAGAGGGAGAGTAACTAGTGCCTGCACGAAAACCCGTATTTCCCGGCAAATTCCCAGCGTGACATTCAGGTACTGATGGCCGGTGTTCCACCTTGGCGACTGTTTTGAGATGCGTGGCGTCATCCAATGCGAATGCTTCGCATTGATGGTGATGTGCAGACGCTCCTCTCCTGTCCGCGTGGCGCGGTATCGGCTTCGGAGCGCTGCTCAGGCAGCCTTTCGGTAGGGGCCGCGCCTTCGCCGCTCCCGCTCTTGTTCTTGCTGACGCAGCAGCGCGCCAAGGCGGTGAATGTTGCGTGCGAGCACGGCCAGCGCCACATAGCGCTTGAAGCCCTCGATGCCGTGGTCCGGACACTTGTCCAGACCATGAACCTCCAGGGCATTGATGGCCGACTCCACCGCCGAATGGCGATGGCGCAGGCGCAGAAATTCCTCATCACTCTCGCGCACCTTGTCGGCCTGAGAGAGACGACCCTTCTTCGGCAGGACCACCCGCTCCAGACGCTCAGCCAAGGCCGCCTGGTTGGCTGGACTGTGGAAGCCCTTGTCCATGCTAACAGCGCGCAGTGGCGCAAATCGCTCCTTCGTCTCCTCAACCATCGGTACGGCCACCTGATCATCGGTGCACATCTGCATCACCTGGTGGTGCAGGATGAAACGGTCGCTGTCCTCCATCACGCACACCCGCAACCCCAACTCCACCGGCACCCCGGCCTTGCCCTTGCTGATCCACTCGGTGTGGGGCTCGAACAACGAGAAGACCTTCTCATTGTGGGGGATGCGCTCGCCCTGGAGCACGCGGCGGCGGATCTGATCGAATCTGCCGATTGGCGTGGGTCATGAATTCATCAAGCTCGCGCAGCAGCCCCTCGCTCAGCGCACAGGAGGCCGGCACTTTCTGGCGGATCTGCTCGGCACGGGTCAGGTGGTCCTCGGCCAGTTCCAGGTAGGTGCCGTGGGCCTCGGCGATATCCTGCAGTTTGGCTTGACGCTTGTCTTCGTCCTTGGAGGTGGAGTGTTTGAGCCGCTGGACGATTCGGTACTGGCGCTTAAACTGGCGCTGATGGTGGGCATGCTGACGCCAACCGGGCAGCGCGTGGAGTTCGGCCAGTTCGGTGCTCAAATCGATGACCTTACGGATGGCGTCGAGCAGCAAGTTGATGTCGGTGGGGAAATGCACATCGGTCTCCACCACGAACGAGTCACAGCGCCCGACGAGCCCTTCTTCTAGGTTTTTTTAGCGCCTTGTGCCCCGCACGCACCACCTCTTGATTGATCCGGTCCAGGAGCTCCGGGGTGAACAGGCGCAGATTATCCCGTAGCGTCTGCATCGGGTAGAGATAGGTGTCGGTCCAGTCGCTGTGCCCGAGGAACTGGCGGATCGTGTTGTGCTCGTTGGCCAGTTCCCGGACCCTGTCGTAGTCGGCATTGAGCCCCAGGCGCAGTATGCCAAGCACCAGGATCTTCCACTGCGACATCCCCGGCCGACCGGCGTTAGGGGCCACCAGGACATTTTCTGCCTCGCTATCACGTACCGGGCGCACCTCTTCAAGGATCGCGAAAACCCGCTCGCGCAACGCGGGCGTGGTGTAGATGTGCTGCAGTCCCCGCAGGAGCTGCGGGATGTCATCGCGCGATTTGGGATCGAGCCAAATCGCGCCGATGTCCTGCTCGCCGATCTGCATTTGCGGCTCGATCACCTTGCGCATACGAATTTCATCCTGGCGAAGATTGCGTCTCTCAAGGGCCTTGTGCGCCTGTACCGTCCGGCCCTCACCGGTTACGCCGCCATTATATCAATGCAGATCAATGCGTTACAGATTTATCTTGCAATCCAGCAAACGGAACCACCGCATTCTTCGCGTCGCGATTATTAGCTTATGCCGTTGATCAATAAACTCTTTTGAGTTTCTCGTGCAGGCACTAACTAGAAACGGTGTCCCCAATGGCACGGCCCGGACGCCCCCTCCAACGCCTCCAGCAAGGTCCCTTCTCCCCCGGGGAGAAGGACAGGATGAGGGGATATGGCGCAGGGGCGGAGCTGCCGGCCGGGCGCCGCATCCCCTCACCCCGGCCCTCTCCCAGAGGGAGAGGCAGAGTAACTTCATGGGCCCTCTCCCCCGGGGAGAAGGACAGGATGAGGGGATATGGCGCAGGCATGGAGCTACCTTCCGAGTCAACAAACGACCCCTTTGCTCCTTCCATAGCATGCCCCGGCGGTAGTACATTGCCAGAGCTAACCTGCATTCCTACGCGAGTAGAGAGGTGATCTCGAGATGATCTTAGCGGACATTCGAAAGATGAGCATTCCAGAGCGACTTCGGACGATGGAGGAGATATGGGACTCGCTCCTACACGAGGACGCGGAGATTGCATCTCCGGACTGGCATGGAGATGTCCTCACAGAAAGGAGGAAGAAGATTGAGGAAGGAACCGCGACGTTTCTTTCCATCAGGGAGTTCAAGTCGCGCGGAGACTAGGCGATGGCACCAACGGAGGTTCTCCTCCTCGAGGAGGCCGCCGCCGATATCGAGAACGGCAAGCGGTTCTACGAACGCCGGCAACGTGGCTTGGGCGAGTACTTCCGGGATAGTCTGCTATCCGACCTGGAGTCGCTGGTCGTCTATGGCGGTGTGCACCAGAAGGAGTTTGGCCTTTATCGAATGCTCTCGAAACGCTTTCCATATGCGGTCTACTACGAACTAAATGCCCACACAGCATACGTCATCGCCGTTCTGCCGATGCGTCGTGCGCCTGAGTGGATCAAGAGTTCACTCGAGGGAAGAAGTTGACCCGGTGAATCCAGGAAGGCCGGTCAGTGAAACTGCTGACCCGATTGCCGCGTTCCTACGACCCGAACGCAAGGCGGCAACCGCTGCTAGCACATTGCTAGACTTGGCCGCTGCTCGGCGAAGGCGCGAAGCGCCGGACCCACCGACCGCATCCAGCACCAAGGCCTGCCGATGCAACATTGATGGACCAGACCCCGGAACCCGTTGGTGACCCCGGGACCCGGTTGACCCTCCACCGTTTCCAGCAAGGTCCCTTCTCCCCCGGGGAGAAGGACAGGATGAGGGGTACGGCCCAGGGGCTGAGCTGCCGACCAGGCTGCGCATCCCCTCACCCCGGCCCTCTCCCCAAGGGAGAGGGAGAGTAACTTGATGGGTCCTCTGGCTAAGGGAGAGGGGGAGTAAGCTGTAAGGCCCTGTACTCCGGGCAGCCTGCCCCGCACCCAACGGGGCGCACTGAATTGTTCAGCGCGTCCCTTTGTGTGTGCGAGAGACCGACTGCCGCTGAAGGTTTATACTGCCTTTACATGACAAGGGACAAAACGCTGTTCCATGTCTTCCTGACCCGGTGCGCGGCAACCCCCCGCGCGTTGAGGACAAGCTATGACGACGCTGACCATTGATTTGCCAGACGAGCTAGCCAAGGCAGCTCAGGACGCCGGACTGCTCGACCGCGATTCCATCGCGGCCATGCTGCGCGAAAACCTGCGCCGGCAGGGCGTCGATGAATTGTTCCAGGCAATGGACCGTATGGGGACCGTGGACACGCCTCCGGTCATGTCGCCGGAGGAGATTACCGAGGAGCTCCGCAGAATGCGCGCCGAGAGCCGCTCACAGAATGCGCGTTGATGCGCCTGGTGCTCGACACCAACGTCGTTGCCTCGGCACTGCTGTGGGGCGGCGTACCAGGTGAACTCTTGCACGCCGCCCGGGAGCGGTGAATCGAACTCTACACCAGCACCCCGCTGCTGGTTGAACTCGCCGACATTCTCAGTCGGCGCAAGTTTGCTGCGAAGATCGCCGCCTCCGGCTTCACCGTCGAAGAGCTGGCCGAGCGCTACACCCTACTCGCAGCACCGGTCGGTCCCGCACAGATCCCTCGCACCGCGCGCGATCCGGACGATGACGCCGTCCTCGCCACGGCCCTGGCGGCCCACGCCGACCTGATCGTAACCGGTGACCAGGATTTGCTGACACTGCATTCCTGGCGAGAGATCCAGATCCTCAATGCCACAGATGCGGCGTCATACGTGACCGCGGCGTAATGCGCGCTGGGCACCACCATGCGTGCACAGCACAGCGTTGAACCCGACGCATGAATTGCGCGGGTGAGCGCTGTCATCGGTAATGGAAATAGCATGTCACCTCTTGGTTGTGGCTCCCAATCCCCTCACCCCGGCCCTGTACTCCGGGCATCCTGCCCTTTGCCCTGCGGGGCCGCACTACGCGCGTTCCCACCCGCACCCCGCGGGTGTGCCCGTGAGGGAGAGGGGGAACAATCGGCTTCATTGCTCCTTCACAGCGGGGGACAGGGTATAAGCGCCGTAACCGGCTACGGAACGCAAGGCGCCATTCAAATCCCGGTTCGCATCCGGAAACGGCGGGACGTCGAAGGGTTGTTCAGCCCGCAGCCTGCCTGGCAGAGCGCGGGCATCGAGTCGGGGGTATGAGGCAAGGGGCTGTTTCAAATAGGCCTCTGCCCTAGCGACTGGGACAAAGAGATTATCACCGGTGGGTTCCACGCCCCTAAAGGGCGTTTCCGCAAACACGGCATTACCGGTTATGGCCAACACCTCCGTACCCGGCACCGCATGGATCGTCAGACCGGTCCCCGTGGCGATGATGGTATTGTGGAAAATCCACACGCGCCGGGGAATATCGTTATGCGGCTGGATGGCCAGGCCATCCCCGGCGGGGTTGACGAGAAGGTTGTTGTAAAAGGCGAGGTTGCCTTCGCCCTGGAACAGCCGTTCCACGGGATTGCTGTAGAATACATTTCCATAAATCAGATAGATATCGTCCGCGCCGGGGCCTTCGGGGGGCCAGTGGCCCACCAGCAGGTTGGGCCGCGCGCCCCCGCTCGCCCCCGTGGGGCTGGACTTGCGAAAACGATTTTTCCTGATAATCGTGCGGGACGGTCCGCTGGGTAAGGCCCCGTCGGCAGGGCGGGCATTTTGGTGCTTTATTTGCAGATTATAGCCAACGGTATCCTCCATACGGTTGCCTTCGATAAGCCCGCCCACGAAGGGCGCGCTGCCATCGGAATCCCCGAGATACATGCCCGTACCCGCGCCTTCAATCCGGTTGTCCAGGATCCGCCAGCCATAGGCCGGACACTTGGTGGATATACCCACATTCTGCCGGCTCGCGCCATGGCCCGTGATGTGCAGGTTCGAGAGCGTCACGTAGTGGGCGTAGGCGGCGTGGCCTTCCGCCTTTACGGCATCTACTGGCACGCCATCGCCGGTGAGCTCGAGATTACTCACCTCCAGGTGAGACACGTCCAGAAGGCTCACCGTGTTCGCGCCGCGCCGCGCCCTGAAGACCGCCGGCTCACCGGAGACCGGGCCGGAAACCGTGATGGGGCGGGTCGCGGTGCCCTGCAGGCGATGCAGGGGCAGCCCGCGTTCGTAGACCCCCGCGCGCAGCACGAGATGATCGCCAGGCGCGAGGTCACGAAGTCGGCTGCGGTAATCGCGGGGTCCCGCATGGATGACCCGCCGCTCCGTCCCGCGAACAAGAGGTGGAAACAACGCGTATGCCGGTAACAGCAGCATGGCCTGGAGCACTTTGCGCCGACTCCTCTCCGATTCCTGTCCAGACATGTTATTTTTTGATTTCATAGCTTTGGGAATGTCGATGAATGCCGCTACAGAACTGGCCGGCAGATTGTTTCAGTTTCCGCAGCCAGGCCAGCGCCGCCGCCACCGGCGGGCGGTTTGAGCGGAAGGTTGCGGGGTGGATGAGTCTGGCACGATCTACAGCCCGTTATCCATTCGCCAGCCCATTTTTGTGTTGGCCAGACAACAGGACCCGCCATGTCGGACCTATTGCACGAGTTGCTTGAGGAAAGCGCCGAGCACCGAGCCAATGGCCCGTGCCTTGCCTTCAAGGGCGAGTCTCGTGACTACGCCACCATCGCCGCCGATATCGAGACCTTCGCCAGCGGACTAATCGCCCTGGACCTGCAACCGGCCGAACGGGTCGCGGTCTACCTGCCCAAATGCTTCGAGGCAGTCACCGCCCTGTTCGGCACCGCAATGGCCGGCGGTGCGTTCGTCCCCATCAACCCGTTACTGAAACCGCCCCAGGTGGCACATATCCTCAAGGATTCCGGGGCGCGGGTCCTTGTCACTTCCCGGGACCGTGCCCCGCTTCTCGCGGAGGCCATCCACGATTGCCCCGATCTGCACACTCTGGTGGCCACCGCCGAGGCAAACGAACTGCCCGCGAGTTACGGTCACGTGCAAGTACTGCCGTGGTCAACGGCCACCCGAACGGGGAGCAAGCCAACCCACCGTCGCATCGACAGCGATCTGGCCGCCATCCTCTACACCTCGGGCAGTACCGGGCGGCCCAAGGGGGTGGTGCTGTCCCACCGCAACATGGTGGCGGGCGCCCGCAGCGTGGCCCAATACCTGAAGAATACCCCGGAGGACCGGCTGTTGGCGGTGCTGCCGTTCAGCTTCGATTATGGCTTCAGCCAGCTCTCCACCGCCTTCGCGGTGGGCGCCAGTGTAGTGCTCATGGACTACCTGCTGCCCCGGGACGTCATACGGGCAGTGGCACGGGAACGGATAACGGGCCTGGCCGCCGTCCCCCCCCTGTGGGTCCAACTGGCGGGCCTCGATTGGCCCCATGAGGCGGTGGAGCACCTCCGTTACATCACCAACTCCGGTGGTGCCATGCCCCGTTCCGTCCTCGACGCATTGAGGAATAAGCTTCCCAACACGACACCCTACCTGATGTACGGTCTCACCGAGGCCTTTCGCTCCACCTATCTGCCACCCGCGGAGATCGATCGCCGCCCGGACTCCATGGGGAAGGCCATTCCCAATGCCGATATCCTGGTGGTGCGCGAGGATGGCACCCCTTGCGAACCCGCGGAGCCGGGAGAACTCGTGCACCGTGGCGCCCTGGTGTCCCTGGGCTACTGGAACGATCCCGAACGTACCGCCGAGCGCTTCCGTCCGTCGCCCGGCACTCCCCAGGGGATCCCCGGCCCGGAAATCGCCGTGTGGTCCGGCGATACCGTGCGCAAGGACGAGGACGGGTTCCTCTACTTCATCGGCCGGCGCGACGAGATGATCAAGACCTCAGGCTACCGGGTCAGCCCCACGGAGGTGGAAGAGGTGCTTTACGGATCGGGCATGGTGGACGAGTGCGCGGCCCTCGGCCTCCCCCACCCGTCCCTGGGTCAGGGGATCCTGGCGGTGATCAAACCGGCCCGTACGCCTCTGGACGTCGATACCCTACTGGCGACGTGCAAACGGGACCTGCCGGGCTTCATGGTACCCTTGAGGGTGGAGGTAATCACCGCCCTGCCACGGAACCCCAACGGCAAGGTCGACCGCAAAGGCCTGACGGAAAGGTACCGGAGCGTTTTCGAGCCCACCACTGGCCCCGGGAACGAGGCCCGCCAGCAATAGCTAGAAAGATGGATAAGAAGATCGACAAACCCCGGCATGCCCCCATGGCCCAATTCCCGGTGGCCGACGGCGAACTGCTCATCGGCGGCATCCCCGTCACCCGCCTCGCCAGACGGGTGGGCCAGACACCCTTCTATGCCTATGACCGGCGCCTCCTGACCCAGCGCGTCACAGACCTGCGGGCACTGCTACCCGCGGACATCCACTTCCACTACGCCATCAAGGCCAACCCCATGCCCGCGGTAGTGCAACACATGGCGAGCCTGGTGGACGGCCTGGACGTGGCCTCCCTGGGGGAGCTGCGGGTCGCCCTCGATACAGGCACCGACCCGGCGGTAATCAGCTTTGCCGGCCCGGGCAAGAATGACAATGAACTCGCCGCCGCCATCGCGTCAGGCATCACCATCAACCTGGAATCCGAGGGCGAGATGGAACGCGCCGCGCGCATCGGCAGCGCCGCCGGCATGAGGCCCAGGGTGGCCGTGCGGGTCAATCCGGACTTCGAACTCAAAAGCTCCGGCATGAAAATGACCGGCGGCCCCAAGGCCTTCGGCGTGGATGCCGAGCGGGTGCCCGCCATGCTGCGCCGCATCGGTGATCTGGACCTCGATTTCCAGGGTTTTCATATCTACAGTGGCTCCCAGAACCTCAAACCCGAGTCCATCATCGAGGCCCAGAACCAGACCCTGGACCTGGCGTTGCGCCTCGCCGCGGACGCCCCCGGCCCGGTGCGCCTGCTCAACATCGGCGGCGGCTTCGGCATCCCCTATTTCGCCGGCGAGCAGCCCCTGGACCTGGCCCCCATCGGCGAGAACCTGGCCGAGCGGCTGCCCCCCGTCAAGGAGGCCATGCCCCGGGCCGAGATAGTCATCGAGCTGGGGCGCTACCTGGTGGGCGAGGCGGGCGTCTACGTAGCAAAGGTCGTCGACCGCAAACTCTCCAAAGGGCAGGCCTTCCTGATCACCAACGGCGGCCTCCACCATCACCTGGCCGCCTCGGGTAACTTCGGCCAGGTGATACGCAAGAACTATCCCGTGGCCGTGGCCAACCGCATGACCGCCGGGCCTGCCGAGACCGCGAACGTGGTGGGCCCCCTGTGTACGCCCCTCGACATCCTCGCCGACAAGATGGAACTCCCCGTGGCGGGGCCCGGCGACCTCATCGCCGTATTCCAGTCCGGGGCTTACGGCTTCACCGCCAGCCCCCACGGCTTCCTCGGTCATGCGGCCCCGGTGGAGGTTCTTGTTTAGTCCCCCTCACCCCGGCCTTACGCTCCGGGCATCCTGTCCAACGGGCCTGACCCTTCTCACAATTTAGATAATGAGCAGAAGCCTGCGCTCCCGGGTCCTCGGTGCCCTCTCATGGGCCGCTGGTGCCAAGGCCCTGGGCCAGATCATCAGTTGGGGCATCACCCTCTACGTCATCCGGCTTCTCACCCCCCAAGATTACGGCATCATGGCCCTGGCCATGGTGTTCATCGGTATCACCGTCCCCTTATCGGAACTGGGGCTGGGAGCGGCCCTGATCCAGACACCGACGCTGGAAACCCGGCTCATCCGCCAGGTGTACGGATTCGCTTTATTGGTCTCCGTCGGCTTTTTCCTGGCGATTACCGCGGCCGCGGGCCCCGTGGCCGCCTTTTTTGATTCCCCGGGCCTGGCCTCGGTGCTGCCGGTACTCGCCTTCGGCCTCGTCCTGACGGCCGTCTCCATCTGTCCGAAAGCTATACTGCTACGGGACCTGAATCTGCGCCTGACGTCCCTGACAGAGGTGGGCGGCGCCATCGGCGGGGGCCTGTTGACCCTCTATCTCGCCCATAGCGGCTACGGGGTATGGTCCCTGGTATGGGGCCACCTGCTCACCCTGGCCCTCGCAGCAACCGTGTTGCTCGCGGTGGCCGGCACACCGAAGCTGCCCAGCTTTGACCTGCGGGGCGTAGGCCAGAGCCTGACCTTCGGCGTGTGGGTGACCCTGGACCGGCTCATGTGGATGCTGTGGTCCCAGGCGGACGCGTTGATCATCGGCAAGGTGTTGGGGGAGGTGCGCCTCGGCAGCTATGCCGTGGCCAAGGAAATCGCCCAGATCCCCCAGACCAAGATCCAGGGCACCATCAACGCAGTTGCCTTCCCGGCCTATGCCGAGGCCCAGCGAACCGAGGGCGCGGCGGCCCGCTACCTGCAGAAATATATCCGCCTCAGCGCGATGGTCGCCTTTCCCGTCTTCTGGGGCATCGGCGCCACCGCGCCCGTATTCGTGCCACTGCTGCTGGGAGACCCATGGGAAGCGGCCATACTGCCCATGCAAATCATCGCATTCGCCATGCCGGCAAGGGTCGCCCAGGCCGCCGTTTCGCCCTATCTGCAAGCGGTTGGCGAGGCCAGACGGGCCACCGGCAACATGGTGATCGGGCTGGTGCTCATGACAACCGCGGTGCTCATCGGATCGCGGTGGGGGCTCCCGGGAGTCAGCCTGGGCTGGGCGGTCGCCGCGGTCCTCATTCTGCTGGTGGTGCTGTGGCGGACCCGTCCCATAGCGGGCGTGGCTCCACTCATCCTGCTGATGCAACTGGCCCGCGTCGCTCTCCCGGCTCTGGTGATGCTCTTGGCGGTGTTCGCCGCATCGGCATTGAGCGACGAGGCGTCCGTGGCGCGGCTGGCTTTCATGATAGCGGCGGGTTTCTTCGCCTATCCCCTGGCATCATGGGCCCTCTGCCGGCCCGAGGCCCGAGAAGTGGTCGCCATGTTCAAGCCCCGAAGAAATGTCTAGCAACCGAACCGTGCCCCGGGCCCGGCGATTTCTCCCATGAACTTTGACCCCCACCTCCTGGTCAAGCTGGTACTGCCCCCGAGCGGCCCCATCCTGCTGGGTCTGATCGGCGCCATCCTCTCCCCATGGCGAAGGCGGGCCGGGGTATGGGTGATGGTGTTCTCCATCGTGGCGGCCTACGTATTTAGCATCCCCCTCACTGCGAGCCTGCTGACCATCGCAGCAAGGCCCCACTCCCCACTCGACGAAACAGGTTTGGATGCCCTCGACGCCGATGTCGTGGTGGTCCTTGCGGGAGGGCTTTATCTGCGCGCACCGGAATACGGCGAGGACACCGCCAGTCAACGTACCCTGGCCCGGGTGCGATATGCCGCCTTCCTTGCCCGCCGGCTCGGGGTCCCTGTCATCGCCTCCGGCGGCTTCCGGGACAAGGAACATCGCTGGGAAGGCACACGCACCGAAGCCGAAGCGATGACCAGCCTCCTGAGTAAGGAAATGGGCATCGACGACGTACTCACCGACAGCGATTCTTACAGCACCCGGGACAGCGCGCGGCGAGTCGACGGACTGCTTCCCGCAGGTACGGAGCGGATCCTGTTGGTGACGGATGCCATGCATAGCCGTCGCGCCGTCGACGCGTTCCTCAGGGCGGGTATCGAGGTGATTCCGGCACCGACCCGTTATTACACAGCGCCCGCCCCATATACCATCTACTCGTGGATCCCCCAGGAGGACAGCGTCAGCCAGACGTGGTACGCACTCTACGAGTTGGTGGGGCAGGTGTGGTATCGACTGAGCGAGGGCTAAGGCATGAATATCTGGGTATCTTCAGATTACTCCCCCTCTCCCCGGGGGAGAGGGCCGGCAGATTACTCCCCCTCTCCCCGGGGGAGAGGGCCGGGGTGAGGGGATGCGAAGCCAGGATGGTGGCTCTGCCCCGGCCCACCATCCCCTCATCCTGTCCTTCTCCCCGGGGAGAAGGGATTTTTTCTGCGATGGCCGCAAAGTCATCTGGGCCGTGCCATTAAGGACCTCTTTCAGACTACTCCCCCTCTCCCCGGGGGAGAGGGCCGGCAGATTACTCCCCCTCTCCCCGGGGGAGAGGGCCGGGGTGAGGGGATGCGAAGCCAGGATGGTGGCTCTGCCCCGGCCCGGTATCCCCTCATCCTGTCCTTCTCCCCAGGGGAGAAGGGACCTTATCTGCGACGGCGGCAAAGTCATCGGGGCCGTGCCATTAAGGACCTCTTTCAGACTACTCCCCCTCTCCCTTTGGGAGAGGGCCGGGGTGAGGGAAGGTGATGCCGGGCTGGCGGCTCTGCCCCGGCCCACTATCCCCTCATCCTGTCCTTCTCCCCAGGGAGAAGGGACCTTTTCTGCGATGGCGGTGGGGGCGGCCGAGGCGGGGAATTGCAGCTCTGCCCCGGCCCACCATCCCCTCATCCTGTCCTTCTCCCCCGGGAGAAGGGACCTTTTCTGCGATGGCGGTGGGGGCGGCCGGGGCGGGGCGTTTTCCGGTTCAGCCATCGACCTCGTTCAACATCGCCGCAAATTCCCGGGTGCGCTCGCGGCGGGTATGTTGACGGGCAACGTGCAGCTCACAGCCCGACTCGCTGCCCTGCTCCAGTCGCGCAAAGAAACCTTTCAGGGTGGCGGCGATGGCAGACGGATCATCCAGGGGCGCGCATGTTCCGAATCCCATTCTCTGCAGTTCCTCCGCGGTATCCCCGGCGGGGTCCGTCAGGGCCAGAACCGGCCGGCCCGTGCGGGCGTACTCATAGAGCTTCGCCGGAATCTGGTGATTGCAGGTGGTACCCTGGAGCAACAACAGGGCATCGACAGCCATCATCTCCGCCAATGCGGCGTCATAGGGCAAGGGCGGCGCCAGGGTCACCATATCGTCCAGGCCATACTCCGACACCCGACGGCGCAACGCGTCGTTCCCATCCGCGCCCCGGAACCTGATCTCCAGCCTTTCCACCCCCGGGGACCGTTCCCCCTTCATGGTCGACAGGGCCTGCAGCAGTGCGTCCGGGTCCCGATCCACCGGATCCACCAGGCCCGCATGCACGAGGGTGATACGCGTTCCGTCACGTGGCGGAGCGAGGATCTCCGTTTCCACCCGCATGAAGTCCTGCTCGTCGTATCCGTTGGGGATGACACCCCAGCGGTTGGCAGGTTGTGCCGGATAGCGGCGCGCATAGAGTTCCCGGGTGCCCGGCGCGGTGAATGTTATGCGACATGCCCCGCGCACCACTCGTTCCTCTATCCAGCGGTGGGCCCGCCGCTGGGCCGGGTTGTAGGGAAAGGAGTCGTCCACCATGCTGTCCCGGAGATCTGCCACCAGGGGGATCCCCGTCAACCGGTGCAGCGCGAGGCCCACCAGCAGGGCCGACGGCACGGGGTAGGTGGCCCACAGCAGCCGCGGCCGATCACGTCGCACCATCTCGAGGCCTGCCGGCAAGGCCCCGATCAACCAGGTCCACCAGCGGTCGGGCAGGGCCAGCCAACGGGGATAACGGCCGAACACGGCAAGGTGGCGGGCGGTATCCATGGCAAAGCCCCGAACCACCCTGGTCCCGGCCGGCACTTGCCCGAGGGTCTCCACGGCAGTCAGCGGATAGGCCCGGGGGTGCACCGTCAGCACGGCGGGCCGCCAACCGAATTCCGGCAGGTAACGCGCGAAATTCAGGGTGCGCTGGACACCACTGCTACCCGCCACCGGAGGGAAATGGTAGGCGATCAGCAGTATCGGCTTCAGGCCTCCTGCATCCACTCCAGCGTCCATTGTGAGACTTGATCGGCCCATTCCCGACGGGAAAATGTATGGTCCGCCGGGGGCAGATCGTGGCGCTGGAAACGGGCGTCCGTGAGCAAGGCCTGCCAGCGCCGGCCCCGCGTAACGGTGTCCTGAAACTCGGCGGCGGTGAGGTCGTTGCCGCTCATGATCAGCAGAATCCTGCCGTCGAAGCGCTCCAGACTCGAGGCCATGCGCACGGCCAACGCGTCCTCCTCACCGTCCGGTTGTCCTCCCGTAACATCGTCACCCGCGCCCCGCGCCGTCTTTACCTGCCGGCCAAGGGCCACCATGGAACGCCATAACCGCACGCGTCCCTTGAAAAGACCGGCCCAGAAATCCCGGCTTGCCAGCCGTCTGAGATAGTAGTGACGCAAATAGGCCCGGGCCTCGCCGCCCGCACTACGGACCCACGGATTCACCAGGACCATGCCCGTTACCCGCGCATCCGCGGGCCCGTAGAAGGCGCCCGCGGTGGCGGCGTCACACAACCCCCAGATGGCCACCTGCTCCAGCCCGTCGACGGCATGGAAGAAGCCATCGACCGCGGCCCGGATGTCCTGCTCGATATGCTCGAAGCCCCGCGGGCCACCCTCGCTGTCACCCATGCCCCGATAGTCGAAACGCAGCACCGGCACTCCCGCAGCCGCCAGGGTACGGGCCAGCAACACGAACTGGCGGTGGCTGCCCACCCGATACTGGGGTCCGCCCACCACCACCAGCACCCCGCGGCCAAGGGGCCGGGCCGGCCGGTGGAGGATGCCGCACAGGGCGTCGCCTTCACAGGGAAAAAAGAGGGGGGCCTCTTCGGTGGCGGGCGTCTCGGGGCCTGTGGCATCGGCCCCCCGGAGCCCGGCCTTCTCCTCCCGGGGGCTACGGGACGCTGACGGGGCAGGTGTAGGCGCCGGCACCGAACCCGGGGCCAGCCCGGTCACCCCGCCATCGCCGCCGGCATGGCCAGGCGCGTCGGCGGCGCAGAGGCTCATAGTGGCCTGAACCAGGTTCACAGCCGTGGCAATCTCCTGGGTGGCCCAGAACGGCTCGTCCCTGACCACCTCCGCATCCACCGCGACCGCGGCTGCCCGCCATCCGGCTATGACCTCGGCGCTACGTCCAGGCGGCGTGCTGCCGGCCCCCGTCTCCCGACCACTCCCCGCCAGCTCCAGCCACATGACCCGGCGCACCGGCGGTGGCGTGGACGGGTCCAACCCGGCGGCGTCCATGGCCCCGGCCAAGGCAGGATTGAGGCCATAGCCAGCCACCTCCAGGGTCTCGCCGGCAGCCAGGCGGGCCCGCATCGACGCCGCCGTCTCCGTCGCACCCTCCGAGAACGCCGTCATGACCACCCGCAAGCGCAGGAACTGTGTCAGCGCCGAGTGGCCCCGCAGGACCGGCTGCCACAGCAACAGGTCGTCCACGCCCGCCGCGGGCCGGCTACGGAGATAGTCCACGGCCAACAGACCACCGAGGCGCAATCCCCATAACCCCAGCCGCGAGGGCCTGCACTCCCGCTCCACCCACTCGACGGCCCGGTGGATATCCTCCTGCCAGCCCTGCCAGTCGGCCGCCGAGAAGTCCCCGCTACTGTCTCCGCAGCCCTTGAGGTCGGGGATCAGTACACCGATGCCGGCCGCGGCGAAGGCCCTTGCCTGCACCGCCACCGTCCGCCGCGCCTTGTTCATCTCATCTGCAAAGGCGGGAACGTGAACGATATGATGCCCCCGGGCAACCGCCGGGGCGGGAGGAAAGTAAAGGAAGAACTGCTTGCCGGAAGGACTGGGGAGGTAGCCGCCGAACGGTGCCGGCACGGGGCTCACCGAGGGGGATTATCGAGCTTCTGCTGCACGAACGCGGCCAGGCTGCCCACGGTCTCGAAAGAGGCCGCATCGATCTCGTCGTCGGCAACCTCGAAATCGAAGCGCTCCTCCAGGGCGGCGATCACCGTCACCACGGCCATGGAGTCAAACTCCGGCACACTACCAAGAAGACCGGTGCCAGCGGACATGGAATCCACCCGGTCCTCGATCTGCAGGGCCTCCCCCAGGACGACTTTCACCTCGTCAACGACGCTCATCATCAATCTTCCCCAAAATTATCCGCCCTGCGGTGCCGCAAGCGCACCGCAAGCCCCTCTTTCAGCATCAGGGCCCTGCCCCGCCAGGTCGCGCGATTCAGGGCGAAGA
The DNA here is from genome assembly GCA_034522055.1 of Gammaproteobacteria bacterium. Taxonomy (NCBI): domain Bacteria; kingdom Pseudomonadati; phylum Pseudomonadota; class Gammaproteobacteria; species Gammaproteobacteria bacterium. The sequence continues at coordinate 2,660,430 of JAXHLS010000002.1, read as the reverse complement.
GGCCCCAGCGCTCCCGGCGCCCCGACATCCAATCCTGCTTGTAGCTGTCGTCCCCCACCAGGTAATCCACTTCATCCACACCGTCCGTGTCGATGGCCCGCCGCAACAGGTGGGCCGTGAGCAAAGTCCCGGGCGAGAATTGCTTAAACGCGGGATCATAGGCGAGTTTGTAAATAGACGCCACGCCGCCCGCCACAAGCCAGATCTGGGCGGCGGCCGGCCGCCCTTCGATATACAGCACACCAAGCCGCAACCAGCCCTCGGCGGCCGCCAGCTCGATGAGCCCCGGCATAAACGACGCCAGCGGCTCGGGGCGCTTCCAGCTCACCCGATACACCGCCTCGTAGGCCGGTAGCGCCCATGGCAGGTCATCGAGGGAGGTCGCCACCTGGAACTCATGACGGGCACTCCGCTCCAGGGCCCGGCCTTTACGCGACAGGGTGCTCTTCAGCCGCCCCGGCAGCCCGTCCCGGTATTCCTCATAGCCGCGCCCCGCCAGCTTTAGATACCAGTTGCCGAAGCGAAAATAGGGACGCACCCAGAACCCCGCCTCCTCCAGACCGCCACGAAGCACCTGGAAACCACTCCCCTGCTTATCCAGCGGCTCGAGGTCGACGATATCCCAGGCGGGGCGCTCCGACGCGATATGCCGGGCAATGGCGGCGACGGCGCCGTCGACAGCCGTTGCCGCTGCCAGCGGGGCATATATAGGGGTGTAGTAGTTGCTGAGAGAGGTGATCCTGCGGGGTGCCCACGGGTATGGCCGGGCATGTCGCACGAGGGGCAGCGTCACGGATTGGCCGGCACCCGCCCGGGCGCGGTACCAGACCGCCTGTGCCGGCTCCGGGATGGTCGTCCCTGCCAGCAGCCGGAACCACGGCGGCGACAGGAACGGATTTGCGTCGGCAGAGCGCTCCGCGGCCTGACCGTCGTCTTCCAGGCAAGAACTAAAGTCTACCCGCCACACGCCGAATAACCTGCATATGCATAACTTGCCCCATCGCGAGTAACCGAAGTCAGTTATAATTCGATGATTCTTATCACCATGGAAACTCTGGCGGCGCCAAAGCCGGAATCCTAAGAAACGGTCCCCAAGCCCCCTGCCCGTGAAGTGTCTCCTCGTCGCCAGCATCTTCCCGCCCATCAATGGTGGCTCGGCCGTGGTCTATGACAGCCTCTGTCGCTTCAGCCCCGAGGGCTCCATGGTGGTGCTGGCCCCGCGGCGTCATTACCTGACAGGCGAAATGATCCCAGGCACCGAGGAGTTCGACAGCCAGGCGCCCTTTCCCATCCACCGTGTGGATTTACTGCGCCCCACCGTCCGCAAATCCCACAACATTCTCCACTCCGTCTGGCTGCAGCTTACCATCGATGTCCCCCTCAAGATCCGCCTGGCCTGGACCGTCACCCGCCTGGTCAGGCGCGACAAGATAGATGTCCTGTGCATCGGTGAGCTGAACTCCGGAAGCTGGATCGGTCTGTTCGCCCAGCGCTGGCTCGGTTGCCGGATGATCAACTACATCCACGGCGAGGAGATCACCACCCAGACCAACTACCGTTTCTACGGGCGCAACCGGGAGCGCTACCTGGCCCACGCCGATGCGGTGGTGGCGGTGAGCGGCTTCACCAAACAGGCCCTACAGGATCTGATGGGCGTGGATCCCGCCAAGATCGCCCTGATCCAGAACGGCGTGGACGCCGAACGCTTCACCCCCGGACCGCCCCCGCAATACCTGATGGAGCGTTACGGCCTGGCCGGAAAGCGCGTCCTGATGACCGTCGGGCGCCTGGTGGAGCGCAAGGGTATCGACCGCACCATCGAGGCGATGCCGGAGATCGTCGCGGCCGTTCCTGACGCCCATTACCTCATCGTGGGCGAAGGCGAATACCGCACCCACCTGGAACGCCTCGTCGCCGACCAGGGCATGAGTGAACACGTGACCTTCGCCGGCCGGGTACCGGAAGAGGAACTGGTGGACCACTACCGCTTCTGTGACCTTTTCCTCATGCCGAACCGCGAGCTGTCCGACCACGACACCGAAGGCTTCGGCCTGGTGTTCCTGGAGGCCAATGCCTGCGGAAAAGCGGTGGTGGGCGGACGGGCCGGCGGCGCGGTGGAGGCCGTCCAGGAAGGCCGCAACGGCCTGCTGGTCAATGGCGATAAACCCCCGGAGATTGCCGTGGCGGTCATCCGCCTGCTGACCGACACGGCGCTGCGCGAACAGATAGAGACCACGGGCCTCGAGATCGCCCGCGCCGCCAGCTCCAAGGAAAAGGCCCGGCAGTTCCACCAGCTCTGCCAGCGCCTGGTGGGAGAGACCCCGTGAGTTCCGCCAGGCCTTCCCCCTTCCAGGACCCATTACTCCCCCTCTCCCCCCGGCGCCCGTTACTCTCCCTCTCCCCCCGGGAGAGGGCCGGGGTGAGGGCCGGGGTGAGGGAAATAAATCAAATAACCCCTACTCCTGTCCCTCCCCCACAGGGGGAGGGGACCGATTACCCCCTCTCCCCCCGGCGCCCATTACTCCCCCTCTCCCCCCGGGAGAGGGCCGGGGTGAGGGCCGGGGTGAGGGGTCAAAAACAACCCAACCCTCCACCTCAGGGGCACGCAACCCTTGAACCGCCCCCCTTGTCATGACCCAGAACGTCCTCTTCATCGCCGGCGAATACCCACCCATCAAGACCATCGGGCGGATCCGTAGCGCCAAGTTCACCGAGCACCTGCCCAAGCACGGCTGGAACCCCATCGTCCTCACTGTCGAACGCCCGGACCTCTACGATCCCGCCCTGGAGGCGGAGATACCGAAAGGCACCACCGTCTACCGCGCCCCCTACCCCGACATCGAGGAACAGTACATCACCCGCCTGAAGCGCCTGGCGGGCCGCGGCGGCCCCACGCCGAGGCAGGCCGGCACCGCTAACGGTCCGAGCGCTCCGCCTCCCGCCGCCGAGGCGGCTGCGCCCCAGGGCCTGGTGGACAAGGGCTCCCGCCTGGCCAAGGCTTTCATCCGCAACTGGCTGCTGATCCCCGACGGCTACACCGGCTGGGCCCGTAACGCCCTGCCCCTGGCCCGGGAGATCTGCCACAAGCATCAAATCGACGTGGTCTATACCAGCCTGCCCCCCTTCAGCGCGGCCCGCATCGGCTACGCCCTGCGCAAAGAGCTGGGCATCCCCTGGGTGGTGGACTACCGGGACCTGTGGTACGGCGACGTACTGCGGGAGTGGGTCCCGCCCCTGCGCCAGCGCCTGGAACTGGCCATCGAGCGGCGCTGGATGGCGGCGGCCGACCTCATCATCACCGTCTCCGAACCCAAGACCGAGTTCGTGCGCCAGCTCATCCCAAAGACGAAGGCGCGTTTCGCCACCCTCACCAACGGCTACGACACCGAAGTCTACGAGCCCCTGCTCGCCGAGCCCCGACAGGTGAACGACGTGATCGACTTCACCTTCACCGGGCGCCTGTTCAAGAACCGCCAAGGCCACACCTTCGCCGAGGCCCTCGGACAACTGGTGCAGGAGCAGCCCGAACTGCGCAGCAAGGTCAAGGTACACATCCTGGGAGGCGTCGCCCCGGAGATCCGCGCCCGCTACGACGCCATCCTCGACCGCTATGGCATCGCGGACCTGTACGAATTCCCCGGCGACGTCAGCTACCAAGACGCCATGCGCGCCCAGGTACAGACCGACTATCTGCTACTCATCGTCGATACCGGCGAGACGTCTTCCGGTGTAATTCCGGGGAAGCTGTTTGAATACGTGGCTGCCAAGCGCCCCATCTTCGCCCTCACCGATCCCGGCGCTACCCAGGAGATCATCGAGCGGGCCGGCATCGGCACCGTCGTACCCGCCACCGACGTGGGGGCGTGCAAGAAGGCCCTGGCCGAGGTCCTGGCCCAGCCCGTGCCGGAAACCCCCGAGGCCGACGCCGACTACCTGGCCCGGTTCGAACGCAGAAACCTCACGTCCCGGCTGGCGGGGCTTCTCGATGAGTTGAGCCCCGGCGCAACCAGCTAAGCAGCGAGAGGCCAGAGGAGTATCCCTACGATCAGCACACGACCACGGCAGCCTGAAATTCAACGCTTTCCGGAGATGAAAACCATGGACGAACAAAGCCCTCAGCAGACTGCCCCCCCCCTCCTGTCGATAGTCGTCCCCGCCTATAACGAGATGGAGGTCATCGAGGCCTTTCACCAACGCCTGCAAGATGTGCTTGCCGGCATGTCGATCCGTTCCGAAATCGTGTACGTCAATGACGGCAGCACCGATGACACCCTGACCATGCTGCGCGGTTTGACTTCCCCGACCGGCACGGTGCGAGTCCTGGACCTGAGCAGAAACTTCGGCAAGGAGATCGCCATGACGGCGGGGCTCGACCACACCGGCGGTGATGCCGTGGTGGTGATCGACGCCGACCTCCAGGACCCCCCTGAACTCATCCCGGAACTCGTCGACGGGTGGCAACAGGGCTACGACGTGGTCTACGCCACCCGCGCCTCCAGAGATGGTGAAACCGCCTTGAAAAAGGCCACCGCGAAACTCTTTTACCGCACCATCCAGAAACTGGCCGGCAAGGTGCACATCCCGGAAGACACCGGCGACTTTCGATTGATGAGCCGGCGGGCCACCGAGGCCGTCACCCAGCTACGTGAGCAGCATCGGTTCATGAAGGGGCTGTTCGCATGGGTCGGTTTTCCCCAGAAGTCCGTGCGCTACCGCCGCGACCCCAGATACGCCGGCACCACCAAGTGGAACTACTGGAAATTGTGGAACTTCTCCCTGGAAGGGATCACCTCTTTCTCCACCGCGCCACTGCGCTTAGCCACTTATTTCGGATTTGCTACCGCCTCCTTATCCTTCGCATACGGCCTCTTCATAATCGCAAAGACCCTTTTACTCGGCGAACCGGTCCCGGGCTTTCCGTCGCTGATCGCGTTGATCACCTTCCTGGGTGGCGTGCAACTCCTCACCATCGGCGTACTAGGCGAATACCTGGGTCGCATGTTCAACGAGGTCAAACACCGACCGTTGTATCTGCTTGCCGGGGACTATATCGCTGAAGCAGTACAACCCCGCTCTGAATAATCAGCCCGCGAGCCCCTAGCCAGCCGATGCCTCCGCTTCGCTTAACGTTTCACAACTCCTACGCAAGGCCCCTTAAATTCGCCCTGGTCGGTGCCGTCAACACCGCCATCGATATCGCGGTCTTCGCGGTCTTGTATCGCCTTCTGGAGACACACGTCCTGGTGGCCAATACCCTGGCATTCTCAGTGGCCGTCACTAACAGCTATGTAATGAACAGGCTGTGGACTTTCAGTTCGAGTGTCGCCAGCCACCCGGAGCGCAAGGCATTTCTATTTTACGTCGCCATCAGCCTAGGCGGCCTGGTGATATCCAACACCATAGTGTATGCGCTGATCGGTACCCTGCACTGGCTGGCGACCAAACTTCTGGCCGTATTCGCCACGTTCGTCTGGAATTACCTTCTTACTAGCCGCCTGCTATTCAAGGATCTAAAATGACGACGAACCTGGACGCGGTAAATGGCCACTTGTCGACAGACAAGTGGCCCGCGGTATTACTGGCGTCGTCACCGACAGTGATCGTTCTACTATTCGCCTTCTTTTACGGGTTTTCCTACCGGATCAGCGGGAACTTTCTGTTCTCCTATTTCCTCATCGCCTCCGCTGCCTTTTTCGGGATTTGCCTTATCGTCGTCCTTTCAATCTTGAGATCACGACGGGAAAAACCGCACTTGCGCCCGGATATTCTCAATCGCATGGGCGCGTTTGCGGTTTGGGCGGTATTGAGCACAACCGTCTATTTCTATAATGGTGATGCCTACATTCCCGACAAGATTGCCATCCCCCTCGTCACCATAGTTTTCCTGGGTCTTCTTTGGCGTACAGGAGCTAAAAGCAGCATCTTCTTCCTGACAGCCACCGGCACCGCTCTGTTCTGCTATGCCACCCTTGACACGAATTTGGATGTAAAAGCCGCAAACATGCTGCCAATTATCCAAGCCGGGTGCGCAGACCTCGCAGAGGGTAGTAATCCCTTCCTCGCGCTTTACCCCGACATCGCTACCGCCCCCCTCTACTACCTGCCGGGCACCGTAATCCCCTACTGCCCTATGGTCTGGCTCGGTCAGGACATCCGCTGGCTCAACGTCCTGATATTTCTCGTCATGCTGGGTATTCTCCTGTCATATCAGCGTTTCTTCCGCAATCCGGGGGTGGCCGCCCTGACTACATTACCGCTATTGTTTTCCTCGATGTCTTTTCAGATGGGATACTACGGGCACGTCTGGATGTACTGGCTTGCCATCGTGCTCCTCGGGCTCGCCTGGCTCAAAGGCCGCAATCACCTTGTTTTTCTGTTACTCGGCATCGCCCTGCTGACTCGCCAGATGGGGCTTTTCCTAATCGGGATGTTCAGCGTGATTCTCTTCGCACGCTCCGGGCTCGCCAGGTCAGTCCTTCACTTCATACTGGCAATCGGCATCTTTCTGGCGGGTATGATGCCGATTCTGCTCTTCACGGAAGTGGCATTGACTGATTTCTTCTACGGTGGAATAAAGACGGCCAGCAACGAAACCCATGGAGACACAATCAACCCCATGGACCAGGTTTCCCTGGCAGGGCCCTTCGTCCATGCTGGCCTGAGGGACCACCTGTTGCTGATTCAGGCGGGGGTCGCCTGCGTCATATTCGGGCTATTCATGTTCTCGAAAAACCTCGACCGTGGAAAACTTTTAGTTCTAACGGGTGTCAGTTATATATTTATCATCGCATTTAGCGCCTTCCTGCATCGATACTTCTACGTGCCCGGCCTGCTCTTGATGCTGCTCGGCATCAGCGATCTCTTTGCAGGCCGATACGGTAGCAGCGCCCCACCTAACACCGCGCAAGGCGCGATCACCTGTTCTAAAGACCGTGCTTCGATATCCAAGAGCACTGCATCATATGACTCCTGAGGCAAGTCTCTCACGAGCGCGGCGGCGATTTCGCAGACCACTACCCAGCATGATGAGTGTGGTCGTCATGGCGATTGCGGACACCGCGGTTGCCACTCGGCCCGGCAACCCCATCGAAACCCAGAACTTCGCCCGCACCTGCCCACCGGGCAAACAGGTTCTCAACAATCCTGACGAAGAACGCGACATCGTAAGAGATTTCTCCCTAATCCCGTCTTGCACGAGCGCACCACGCCACATCGGGTACCAGAACTGAGAGATCTCCAAACACTGCGCCTCCGGAAGCTTCGCATCGAATTCGAGTACGCCCGCCCTGCTATGCAGTTCGACCGTAGTACCGTCCGCTAGAAAGGCTCGGGTTTCCTTTAATGCATTCTCCTGTAAATACGGCAGCCGAAGCAAAGACTCATCCAAACCTGCCACGATGTACTCGTCCTGCTCCTTTCGCACTATTTCTTTACCATCCAGCGGTAATCTCTCTAGGGAAACACTTTCGGCCTCGGAGTAATCAGCAAGCGCCGATTGCACATTCCAAACGGCATTCTTTAACGGCGCACTCACCAGCGCCAACAACACAACCACCAAAACCACTTCGCCGGCATATGTTCGCCCCATAGGAGCAGACAGCACCCTTTGAGCCGCCATCGCCGCCAACGCGATGACGGGAAAAATCAGAACCGTGTTGAACCTGAACGGGGTTTGCAAGACATGAAGAACCTCAACAACAGCCCATATGCCGCTACTGAGCTGAGTCGTCATGATGAACGCTATTAGGCCAATCACAAACAAGGCTGCTTTTGGGTTCAACGGGCAAAATCGAAACTGTGACGACAATACCACAGCACTCCACATCAACAAGAAAATGCTTGGCAGTGTTGAGTGTAAGCACAGTCTTCGAGGGTACCATTTTCACTTTTCGTGAGGGTTTCCTGCCCGCGTTCATTCCTCACTGATCCTGCACGCAGGTTTCTCGATCAGAACTGTGCTACGTCAGCGAATGGCAGTTCCAGCTGCTGTTCTTCGCCAACGGCACGGGCCTCTTGCAGCATCTGCACGATCTCCTCGCCATATTCATTGATGATCTGCTCGCGCAGCTCGTCGATGAAGGTGAGCACACTGTAGGCGTCTTCCGCCTGCCAGTGCGTGTACAGCCGCAAGACTTTCATGCTCATGATGTGGTCTCCTGGGTCGTGAGGCTGGGTTGGCCTGCGTCAGGTGCGTAGGATTTGTGGACGGCCAGCGGTCGGGTTCGGCGCCAGTGCTCAGGCAGCGCTGCGAGCGCGCCGCGGTGATGGCTTGCGCTCGGTGTGGAAGACATCGAAGAAGAGCTTTTCATCGAGCTGGGTGAGTTCGTGGCGGCTGGCATGGGCGAGGATTTCGGCGGCCATATTGGTCAGCACACGGTAGTTGCCCATGGCATGATCGGCCAGCGCCTGTGCCAGCTGTTCGCTGAACAGACCGGGGTTGCCGGCGCTTGTGCAAAGATGCGCCAGGCAGGCGAGGAGATCGTCGCGTGAGGCGTGTTCAAGCGCCAGGCGGGCCCGGATGCGCGAGCCGAGCGGGAGCAGATCGTCACGCCGGAGCAGGTCGGTCAGGCGTTGATCGCCGGCGAGGACCACGCTCAGCAAGGTGCGTGAGTCGAACTGGGACGAGGCGAGCAAGCGCAACTCATTCAGTACCACAGGCGCGATCTCCTGGGCTTCATCGATCAGCAGCACGGGGCGCATGAGTGAGGCGTCGAGAGTCGCCAGCCAGCGGGTGCGCAGCCCCTTGAAGCCCATCCAGCGATTGTGCGGCTTGAGATCGACGCCGAACAGGTCTCCCAGCTCGCGGTAGAAGTCCGCGAGGTTGGCACTCGGATGGGTCAACGCGGCGATGGTCAGGTCGGGCAGGCGCCCGAGGCGGGCGGCGAGGATGCGCAATGCGACGCTCTTGCCGGTGCCGGGCGCGCCGGTAATGAGGGCAAAGCCGCCTTCGCGGACATGGGTGTGCTCAATACGCCAGGCGAAGTCTTCCAGCGCAGGCGTTGCCATCAATGCCTCGGTGGGCAGTTCCGGCGAGAACGGATTCCATTTGAGGCCGTAGAGTGCGAGCAGGGATTTGTTCATGGGTCAGTATCCTCGGGATCAAAGGGCAGATAGGCCGGCGGTATGCCGGTGGCGGCATACTCGGCCATGAGTTTGTCGAGTAACGGGGCCATGCCGGCGCGCGTGTTGGCGCTGGCCGGCAGGGCATCGACGGGCGCGTCGTCGTTCACCGGTGCTAGTGCACGCCGTCCGCGCTCGGCATTGCGCTGCTTGTCGAGTGGATAGAGCACGGCGACGGGCTGTTCGGTGTGGGGATCGAGCAGATCAATACTCGCAAGATCCCAGCGTGCGTAGCGCAGCTGCAACCGGTGGAGGTGACGGAACCGGGAGGGCACCTCGAAGCGGGTGCCCAGTACGGTGCAGGTGCCATCGGAGCGACGCTGGACACGCGTGGTCTGTGCGCGGAAGCTGCGGCGCAGCATCTCGGCATCGGGGCACTCGCGGGCAACGTCAGGGCCCTGCCGATAGCGCTCAATGGGCGCGCAGCCGAGCTCGTGGTGGCGGCGATGCTGATACTCGCCCTCGACCCAGGCGAGTGTTGCGCGGTTGAGACTCTCCAGTGTCAGCTGCTCGACACCCTCGAGCATGGCGAGCAGGCGACCCTCAACGACCGACCACCAGTTCTCCTGCTTGGCATTCTGGTAGGCCGAGTACGGTAATGTCGTCTCATGCACGATACCCAGGCGCGCCAGGCCCTCGGTGACCTCGGTCGCGGTCTCGGCACTGCCGTTGTCGGTCAGCAGGGCACGGGGCAGGCCGCGCTTCTGCAGCGCCTGCGACAGGCCGTGCACGAAGCGCTCGGCGTCCTCGGTGAGGTACCACTGGGCGTGACAACAGATCCTTGAGCAGTCATCGAGAATGCCGAGCATCTGTACCGTCTGCCAGCGCCCGCGCGCATCGACGACGCGGCGCGAGCCGACGTGGAAGTCGGCGTGCCATAACGCATTGACGTGGGCGAGTTCATAGCTGCGCACCTCGCGCGTGGCCAGGTGGCGCTCGGCGGCTTCAGCACCGGGGGTATCGCGCCGCACGCGCCCGGTGCGCTTGCGCATGCCGTTCGCCTGTAGATACCGCCGCACGGTGGCATACGAGGGCATCGCGCCAAGAGACGGATCCTTGGCAGCCAGAACTGCAAGGTTATCGACATGCAGCTGCACGCTCCAGCCCGAATGCGCTTGGTAGAGCGCATGCAGCTCGGTGCGCAGCAGGTCACTCAGGCGGCGGTGACGTCCCGCATCGGCGCGTCGGCGTGAACGCAGCGCACGGACTGGGTCAGCGCCGGCACGAAGCGCCAGGTAGTACCAGCGCTCTATGGTGGAGAACCCGAAGCGTACCGCCTCGCCAGTGACCGGATGACGCCAGGTCCTGGCGGCCAGCGCCGTAATGGCTGTGTGCAGCTCACCGCTCTCTGGCGGTGCCGCCAATAGCGAACCGATCACGGCGAAGCGCAGCCGTGCCCAGCGTTCGTGCGCGCTCAATCTGTTGTCGTCGCCCATCGGTGCATCGCCTCGTCATCGGTCCGTCTTGTGAGGCTAAGCGCCTTGGCACAGGTTGTGGAAGGTGCAACTTCTGCGGGTGCGCGACCCCCCTCAGCCAACGTGCCCGGCGGCGACGGACAGCGGCGCGAGAAATGCCAACACCTCGGCCATCCTGCGCAGCGGATCCGGTTCCTCGAAGCGCGCAAGCAAAGCACCCGGCAGTTGCTGGTCCTCAAGCAGCGGCAGGAAGCGCGCCCGCGCTGCACGCCACCAGGGCGAGCGCACCAGGGACTCACGCCACCAACGGCACCAGCGCCGCAGCGTACGCCGGTCTACCCCCAACAGCGCCTGCAGCTCGCGAATCCGCGCAGCGGTGAGTGTGCGTACGCAGGCCAGTACCAGCACAGCGCCGGTGTATACCCGGCGTCCGAGGAAACGCACCGAAGGTGGTGTCACCCGCTGGCGGCAACGGGCGCAGCACAAGCTCAGGCGACGGGTGTGCAATGCATCGGTAAGGCCCGGTGGAATCCCGCGTGGCTTGCGCTGATAGGTGGCACTGTGCAGGACGCCGGCACACTGAGGGCAGCCCGCGCCTCGTGCCCGCTCACACAAATCGCGGTCAAGCAGAAGCAAGTAGTCGTACAATCGTGGATCGGCAAACAGTTCATCGCCCATGGCGCGCTCTCCGAGATTGGGGCCAGACCATTGTCGATGAGGAGACAGCGATGGCAAAGATAGGAAGAAATCAGCCCTGCCCTTGCGGCAGTGGCAAGAAATACAAGCGCTGCTGCTGGGAGCAGGACTGCAGCATCCCACCCACCACCACACCGGCGACATCAGATCACAGTGACCTGCTCACCCTGCAACACGATGACCTCTTCGACGACATGGAACTCGACCGGTTATCCAACAGCGTTATCACCCTTGTCAATGCGGGAAGGCTCGATGAGGCGGATGCCGTGTGCGAGCAATTGCGCACCGAATACCCTGAAGTGCACGACTGGCTCATGCGAAAAGCCATGGTCTGCGAGGCACGCGGCGAGACCGATCTGGCCATCGAGTATTGCCAGCGCACCATCGACTGGATGGATGCGCATCCAGAGGACTTCGACCCTGAGAGCCGAGAGCCGTTCTATGCGGACATTGAGCGTCTGAAAAACGCTAGCAAGGATACGAACTGAGCGGTTTACATGAGGGGCTGAGAACCTGAACCCTCAGCGAATGTGATTAAAGTACGCGGCAAAAACATCATGCAGTATGTTTAGACTCACAGTGTCCCCCCCGTAGAGAATACTGTTTCGTGGTGCACGCGATTAACCCCCAGAAAATTCTGCGCATACTGGAAACTCTCAGTATCGGTAAATGCCGAGGACTCTACGAAAGCCTTCTGCAACACGGCAGGCACCCAGTAAAAGCTGGAGATCGACAGGGCCACAATCAGAGCCAGGCTAAACGCAATTAACGGGCGCGCCTCACGCTCTATCGCCGCGCGAAGGACAAAGAAAACTCCCAAAACAAATCCGAACGACAGGAAAGAGAGAATGTGAGTCAGAATAATAAGACTGAGACATAAACCTAGACCTGCGACGAATAGCCGGTCTGGCTTATTTTGGCTCGTAATGAACATCATCGCCAATGGAAAAACCGTGAGTGCCATTAGCGGCGGAAACGCATACAGACCGTATAGAAGCAAGAGCAACTTGTACGGCAGCAAGAACCACAAAATGACGCCCAACAAGGCTGCGAGGCGGCTCGTCAGTTGGATCAACCACCAGTAGACAAAAGTGAGTCTAAACATACTGCATGATGTTTTTGCCGCGTACTTTAATCACATTCGCTGAGGGTTCAGGTTCTCAGCCCCTCATGTAAACCGCTCAGTTCGTATCCTTGCTAGCGTTTTTCAGACGCTCAATGTCCGCATAGAACGGCTCTCGGCTCTCAGGGTCGAAGTCCTCTGGATGCGCATCCATCCAGTCGATGGTGCGCTGGCAATACTCGATGGCCAGATCGGTCTCGCCGCGTGCCTCGCAGACCATGGCTTTTCGCATGAGCCAGTCGTGCACTTCAGGGTATTCGGTGCGCAATTGCTCGCACACGGCATCCGCCTCATCGAGCCTTCCCGCATTGACAAGGGTGATAACGCTGTTGGATAACCGGTCGAGTTCCATGTCGTCGAAGAGGTCATCGTGTTGCAGGGTGAGCAGGTCACTGTGATCTGATGTCGCCGGTGTGGTGGTGGGTGGGATGCTGCGGTCCTGCTCCCAGCAGCAGCGCTTGTATTTCTTGCCACTGCCGCAAGGGCAGGGCTGATTTCTTCCTATCTTTGCCATCGCTGTCTCCTCATCGACAATGGTCTGGCCCCAATCTCGGAGAGCGCGCCATGGGCGATGAACTGTTTGCCGATCCACGATTGTACGACCACTTGCTTCTGCTTGACCGCGATTTGTGTGAGCGGGCACGACGCGCAGGCTGCCCTCAGTGTGCCGGCGTCCTGCACAGTGCCACCTATCAGCGCAAGCCACGCGGGATTCCACCGGGCCTTACCGATGCATTGCACACCCGTCGCCTGAGCTTGTGCTGCGCCCGTTGCCGCCAGCGGGTGACACCGCCTTCGGTGCGTTTCCTCGGACGCCGGGTATACACCGGCGCTGTGCTGGTACTGGCCTGCGTACGCACACTCACCGCTGCGCGGATTCGCGAGCTGCAGGCGCTGTTGGGGTAGACCGGCGTACGCTGCGGCGCTGGTGCCGCTGGTGGCGTGAGTCCCTGGTGCGCTCGCCCTGGTGGCATGCAGCGCGGGCGCGCTTCCTGCCGCCGCTTGAGGACCAGCAACTGCCGGGTGCCCTGCTTGCACGCTTCGAGGAACCGGATCCGCTGCGCAGGATGGCCGAGGTGTTGGCATTTCTCGCGCCGCTGTCCGTCGCCGCCGGGCACGTTGGCTGAGGGGATCGCGCACCCGCAGAAGTTGCACCTTCCACAACCTGTGCCAAGGCGCTTAGCCTCACAAGACGGACCGATGACGAGGCGATGCACCGATGGGCGACGACAACAGATTGAGCGTGCACGAACGCTGGGCACGGCTGCGCTTCGCCGTGATCGGTTCGCTATTGGCGGCACCGCCAGAGAGCGGTGAGCTGCACACAGCCATTACGGCGCTGGCCGCCAGGACCTGGCGTCATCCGGTCACTGGCGAGGCGGTACGCTTCGGGTTCTCCACCATAGAGCGCTGGTACTACCTGGCGCTTCGTGCCGGCGCTGACCCAGTCCGTGCGCTGCGTTCACGCCGACGCGCCGATGCGGGACGTCACCGCCGCCTGAGTGACCTGCTGCGCACCGAGCTGCATGCGCTCTACCAAGCGCATTCGGGCTGGAGCGTGCAGCTGCATGTCGATAACCTTGCGGTTCTGGCTGCCAAGGATCCGTCTCTTGGCGCGATGCCCTCGTACGCCACCGTTCGGCGGTATCTACAGGCGAACGGCATGCGCAAGCGCACCGGGCGCGTGCGGCGCGATACCCCCGGTGCTGAAGCCGCCGAGCGCCACCTGGCCACGCGCGAGGTGCGCAGCTATGAACTCGCCCACGTCAATGCGTTATGGCACGCCGACTTCCACGTCGGCTCGCGCCGCGTCGTCGATGCGCGCGGGCGCTGGCAGACGGTACAGATGCTCGGCATTCTCGATGACTGCTCAAGGATCTGTTGTCACGCCCAGTGGTACCTCACCGAGGACGCCGAACGCTTCGTGCACGGCCTGTCGCAGGCGCTGCAGAAGCGCGGCCTGCCCCGTGCCCTGCTGACCGACAACGGCAGTGCCGAGACCGCGACCGAAGTCACCGAGGGCCTGGCGCGCCTGGGTATCGTGCATGAGACGACATTACCGTACTCGGCCTACCAGAATGCCAAGCAGGAGAACTGGTGGTCGGTCGTTGAGGGTCGCCTGCTCGCCATGCTCGAGGGCGTCGAGCAGCTGACACTGGAGAGTCTCAACCGCGCAACACTCGCCTGGGTCGAGGGCGAGTATCAGCGTCGCCGCCACCACGAGCTCGGCTGCGCGCCCATTGAGCGCTATCGGCAGGGCCCCGACGTTGCCCGCGAGTGCCCCGATGCCGAGATGCTACGCCGCAGCTTCCGCGCACAGACCACGCGTGTCCAGCGTCGATCCGATGGCACCTGCACCGTACTGGGCACCCGCTTCGAGGTGCCCTCCCGGTTCCGCCACCTCCACCGGCTAAAGCTGCGCTACGCACGCTGGGATCTTGCGAGTATTGATCTACTCGATCCCCACACCGAACAACCCGTCGCCGTGCTCTATCCACTCGACAAGCAGCGTAATGCCGAGCATGGACGACGGGCCCTCGCGCCGGTGGATGACAGCACGTCGGTCGATGCCCTGCCGGTTAACGCTAACACGTGCGCCGGTATGGCGCCGTTGCTTGACCAACTCCTGGCCGAGTATGCCGCCACCGGCATACCGCCGGCCTATCTGCCCTTCGATCCCGAGGATACTGACCCATGAACAAATCCCTGCTCGCACTCTACGGCCTCAAGTGGAATCCATTCTCGCCGGAACTGCCCACCGAGGCATTGATGGCAACGCCTGCGCTGGAGGACTTCGCCTGGCGTATCGAACACACCCATGTCCGCGAAGGCGGCTTTGCCCTCATTACCGGCGCGCCCGGCACCGGCAAGAGCGTCGCATTGCGCATCCTCGCCGCCCGCCTCGGGCGCCTGCCCGACCTGACCATCGCCGCGTTGACCCATCCGAGTGCCAACCTCGCGGACTTCTACCGCGAGCTGGGAGACCTGTTCGGCGTCGATCTCAAGCCGCACAATCGCTGGATGGGCTTCAAGGGGCTGCGCACCCGCTGGCTGGCGACTCTCGACGCCTCACTCATGCGCCCCGTGCTGCTGATCGATGAAGCCCAGGAGATCGCGCCTGTGGTACTGAATGAGTTGCGCTTGCTCGCCTCGTCCCAGTTCGACTCCCGCACCTTGCTGAGCGTGGTCCTCGCCGGCGATCAACGCCTGACCGACCTGCTCCGGCGTGACGATCTGCTCCCGCTCGGCTCGCGCATCCGGGCCCGCCTGGCGCTTGAACACGCCTCACGCGACGATCTCCTCGCCTGCCTGGCGCATCTTTGCACAAGCGCCGGCAACCCCGGTCTGTTCAGCGAACAGCTGGCACAGGCGCTGGCCGATCACGCTATGGGCAACTACCGTGTGCTGACCAATATGGCCGCCGAAATCCTCGCCCATGCCAGCCGCCACGAACTCACCCAGCTCGATGAAAAGCTCTTCTTCGATGTCTTCCACACCGAGCGCAAGCCATCACCGCGGCGCGCTCGCAGCGCTGCCTGAGCACTGGCGCCGAACCCGACCGCTGGCCGTCCACAGTCTTACGCACCTGACGCAGGCCAACCCAGCCTCACGACCCAGGAGACCACATCATGAGTATGAAAGTCTTGCGGCTGTACACGCACTGGCAGGCGGAAGACGCCTATAGTGTGCTCACCTTCATCGACGAGCTGCGCGAACAGATCATCAATGAATATGGCGAGGAGATCGTGCAGATGCTGCAAGAGGCCCGTGCCGTCGGCGAAGAACAGCAGCTGGAACTGCCATTCGCTGACGTAGCACAGTTCTGATCGAGAAACCTGCGTGCAGGATCAGTGAGGAATGAACGCGGGCGGGAAACCCTCACGAAAAGTGAAAATGGTACCCTCGAAGACTGTGCTTACACTCAACAAAAGCCCCACCTAGCACTGCAGCCGTAAAGAGGGCCAAACCTACGCTGTAGGCCCCAAAGACATTCTCATGGTGGCTGACTCCAAACAATACATTAAAAATTGACAAATAATAGAAAGAGGCAGGGCCGTAAAAAACGAAGACCGGGCTTCCGAATTCACCGTTTGCATCAAAGATCCATCGAGGATAGAGGTCACCGTCTAGTAACTGGCTTGTGAACAATGTGGACCACCATCTATACACCTCGTGGTCCGCACCCGTCGCGTACCCGAACGCAAGGAGAGGCAGGTGAACGAGCGCTGCGACTACAACAATTGATCCTGCAATGGTCAAGCCCCAACTTTGTTGAGCTTTCCATAACAAACGAGTTGCGTATTGACTCCACATGTATATCCCATCCATATTTCCTAAGACAGCGCGAGAAAGCAGCCTGTCGGACTTAACACCGGCAGGCAATCAATTGTTGCCTGCCTGACGCGATTTTCACCATAACGGGGCATTTTTTTTGGGGCTTCACCGCCAAATAATCCCAAATCGAGCAAAATCTTCCGCATTTTATGCCCATCGGACGGTTTGCAGGCGCAATACAGCCATGCGTTTCAAATTCCATGCGAGACAGGCCAGCGTCCACTCGGCACCGACATTGCCCAACCCACGGAGCCCGGCCGGCAGCTCCGACCTTGCGCCGTATCCCCTCATCCTGTCCTTCTCCCCGGGGGAGAAGGGACCTTATCGGAGACGGCGGAGGAGGCATCCGGGCCGTGCCATTGGTGACGACGTTTCAGGTTACTCCCTCTCTTTGTAGTACGTGGCATCCGAGATCCCGTGCTTGCGGCAGAGCTCCCAGACTTTCATTCCGGCGTCCGCCTCCTTTAGGATGGCGATGCTTTGTGACTCGCCAACTCGTTGCTTTCGCATGTGCCCCCCTTGGCCATAAGATGCCAAAAAGCTCTACGAATGACCTGTCGCGCGTTTGCAGAAGCTTACGCATAGAGCGACTCCATCACGGTGTTTCGGAAAACATGAGGCATACAGTTCGCCAGTCGCTGGGTGGATGCGGTAACAGCGAGCAGATGACGTGCGCGGAGGCTTGTCCCACGACATCCCGGCTCGCCGTCCCGAAACGCGTGCCAATGACTTGGCCACCGTGCTAAATTTTCCATGCTCCATCCGATACCTCCAGATCACGACGTGAATTGGCGTTTGCCTCGTTGATCTTATCGGATGGAGCGCTTTTAGTTCGATGGATCAAGGGCTTACTTAAGATCCTACGTATGAACAGCCGTTCACTCAAGAAAAAGGATGTGAAGAATGTCTTCTCAATTTCCGGCAGCAACGACCACTGCGCTATCACGCTTACAATTGATTGCCCTAATTACCATTACCCTAACCATACTATTCTCAGTTCCCGAACGTTGGGCTTTTTCTCCGGACGCCGGCGTCTATGTTGGAACCGCCGCTTCCTTGCTTGAAGAAAAACGCTATTGGTTCAACGGCGAGCCCAACCTCTTATACTATCCAGGAACAAGTTTAGTCATCGCAAGCTTGATGTCGATCGTAGGAGAGAATTTTTTTGCCCTTCAATTACTGTTTGCTTTCTTTACGGGAGCGGCAATATGGCTTACTTGGGCGTATTTTAGAAAGTCAGATAATCGATGGGTCGCTTTTCTGACACCGATCTACGTCTCTCTGAACGCCATATTGCTGGCCCAAGCGCACAGCCTCCTATCAGACATTCTATTTCTAAACGTAGTTCTTCTTACAATGATTACATGGAGACGATTCATTGAAGAAGAAAACGCTCGATGGTACTTCCTTTGCGCCGCGCTCGTTTCATTAGCACCGATGTTTCGTTTTCACGGCCTTTTCTTAATTGCAGCCTTTGGAATCGCCGTACTTGTATATCTTTACCACACGAATCGTCTTTTTTCACGTTATGGCATTAAACAACTGGCTATTGCATCGGTTACTCTTATACCATTCGCACTGTGGACCATACGTAATTACGTATTACACACGCCCGAAACCTATAACATGGCGAACAGATTTTTCTTCGGGTTAAGCGGCCTCTCAATATCTGGCCCAGGATTCGGGATGGCCGACTGGATAGATGCCGCGTGGAAAATACCCATTTACCAGATCATGTATCTCTTTGGAGGCATTGGACGCAGCTTTTTCGGCTCCCTGGGACAACATATTCCTCTAGAGGCCGCAACCGCCTGTACATTGCTACTATTGCTTATTGGGGGTGGAGCCTGGATACGAAAGGCGTCACCGCATGAAGTTTTTTCACTGGCGTTCATTCTTATCGTTTTTGCATTTACGAGTGAAAAATTTATTGGCAATAATAGCCTTTACATTTTGCAGCGCTACTGGCTGCCCATTTTGCCTTGGCTTGCTGCGTTCTTAATATATGGTGCAACCACGATTGTGGATACGCTTTCCTTAAAGCCATTTAGGAAGATCTTCGGCGGAAGTTTTGTATTGCTCATCTTGTTTTCCGTAGGCGGCGGAGTTTTTGGTCTCGCCCAACTCGCTTCTGCGGAACGGCACTCAAATCTACATGCGCGATGGAAAATAATAGACGGTGTTGTCGATTACACCAAGAAAAACGTCCCCGACGAAAGCCGACTCGCAACAACCGACTGGGGCGTGGCACCTTTCCTGACCCAACGACGATCCTACCAAGTACTTCGCTCCTCTTGCATTAGACCCTCCTTAAAAATTATTGAAGAAAAAGGTCTCACCTACCTCGTTATTTTTCCAGGCGGCATGCGTGGCGATCTCGCTCGGGAGATGGTTCGGACTTTTCCGGACCTTTTCGTACCAATGTACGAGACGGCCCACGGGACGCCTTCTTACAGTGGAGTATTTAGAATCGAAAGGGGCCGTTTATCCGAAGCAATCGCGCATACGATATGTGATTGGGATAAGGACTGACTGAGTGGCGTCCCCAGCAACTGCTCTTGGGTGCCTCGGAAAAAGTGCCGGATAAGCATCAAGATCTCAATTACCGTGGGCCGGGGCGATGGCGTGTTCCATCATCAGGGCATCGGCGAAGAACTTGGCGGCCCAGTTGGGATACTGCCACGGGTGGTAGCCGCCGTTGATGGGGTGGGAGCCCTTGATGCCACCGCGCTCGTCCAAGGGCCCATCCAGTGTCTGGGTGGTTTTCGTGAAACCGTTGATGCGGGTCACCGCCTCCCGGAAACGCTCCTCCCCGGTGATTTGGTACAGCCGGCCCCAGTTGATGGCGATCTGGGCGTTGCCCGTCAGGCACGACCACTTCACCGTAGGCCGCCACTCCCGGTCGAAGCGCCCGGGCAAAAACCCGTTGGCGGGGAGGGCCGCAGCCAGGGCGTCCCCCACCTTGACGGCCGAGGCCAGGAAATCCTCCCGCCCCGTGTAATCCCCCACCTCCAGGAAGCCCCGCATGGCATAGGCGATGGTGTGTACGAAGGGCTGGGTGTCGTCCTGCAGGCAGTTGTGGGCGTACCAGCCGTTGTCCCGCTGCTGGGCCAGGGCCCATTCCAGGTTCTTCACCGCGCCGTCCAGGAAGCGCTGTTCGCCCGTGATGCGGTGGACCGCGGCTATGCCCCAGGCCGAGCGGGTGTTGTATAGATTGACATTGCGGGTGGTCATGGGGGAGCCGAAGCGGCGCCAGCAGCCGTCGTCGTCCTGGGCTTCGCAGAGCCAGTGAGCCGCCCTCGCAGCCGCCTCCCGGTAGCGCTCGTCACCCTCTTCCTGGAAGGCCCGCACCCAGCCGAACAACACCTGCCCGGTGTTGAAGACAGTGGGCTGGTCGGAATCCCCAATGGCGCCCGCGAGTACACCGCCGTCGGGCAACTGGATCTCGCACTCCCAGTCCGTCATGCGCCGCGCCCGCGCGCGAGCTTCCTGGTCGCCGGTGAGCGCGGCATAATCGTAGAAGGTGGGGATGATGTAGCCCGTGGTCTCCGGGTAGGAGTTGGCCCAGTGGGCATACTTCACCAGGTAGGTCTGGGCCACGCCGTCATCCGCGGTGACATCCTGGGCCCGCTGTAGCCAGGCGATGGCGGCATCCAGGTGAGTGCGGATATCCGCCGGAACAGTCGCACCCCACCCCATGGACTCCGTTCGCACTCTCGCCCAGCGGCCTACCCGGGCCGCGAGGCTGTTCTTCATCACTGGAGGAGCGCTCTTGTTCTTAGCGTCCATCCCGAGCCTCCCGCGCCGGCCCTACCGGCGCATCGAAGAAACCGCGGCCCTGGGCCGTCATCTCATCCACCGCATCCGCCATGGCCCGGGCACCCACCAGAAGCAGGCGCGTATTCCCAACGCGGGCGCGCTGAATCACCCCCCGCTCATCCAACTCTTTCACCAACCGTTCCTCCCGGCGCATCTGGTTCGCCACCCGGTTCAGCACCTTTACGGGCACCTCCCGTTCCTGGCCTTCGTAGTCTAGCACCGTGCCCGCGAGAGGTTCGGGCTCGTAGAGCGGAAATGGGAGCGTTTCCGCAATCCGATCTTCCAGGAAATGGGTGTATGTAATGGTGGAAAAGGGGGCGTCTACGCAGAGGATCTTCGCATCCAGCTCCAGCAGCCTGGCGAAGGGCGAGGAGGCCCCAAAGGGCTCCAGGGCGTCCTCATGGCCGGCCAGGAACCACTCGGCCCGGTCTCCCCAGGCCAGCAGCGGGTGGGTAGGACTCAGGCTGCGGCGCACCCCGGCCGAGCGCCGGAACACTTCGGTCAGCAACCCCATGCGGGAGGGACTGCGGCGCACCTTCATCACGCCCTCTCCTTCCAGAAATTCCCGGGAACTCTGGTTGTGATAGGTCATTGACGGCATCACGATAAGTCCATCGGATGTAACTGCCCTCCTGAGGCCTTCAACCATATCCGCCGGGGTCCCAGCAAATCCGCTAAACGGCAACCAGGAAGAGTGCACCATGAGGACGTCCCCTTCTTTAACACCTCTACTGGCAATGCTGTCCACGAAATCATCCACCGTAAAACGAAAGAAGACCTTGGTTACCAACCCTTTTATTTTTCTTACAAAAGGCATCCCGCTCGTCCTCATGCATTCGCTATACGCAAGGGCCGTCGTCCATGGCGCACCGTATGAACCGCAATTAGATTAACCAGCTACCTGCAGGAAACACTGAGAGAACCCCAGAACTGAACACCCGTATACTCCGAGGAATGCGGCACCAATCACACTGTGCACCCATCTTCGCCTCAATGCGTGACCGCGCCCCCAACTCAACGTCAATCTAAGGAGCACGCACTCGACCGACCGCTAAAGATATGGTAAACGAAGACGATATAGCTTAGCCAACCATGCCCGAGAACACAATATGGTACGCAACTCACAACTAAAAATAGGCGTTGTCCTAAAGCCCCTATTCCTTGACCGGGCTGGTGGCTTACAGACCCAAGTCATCGAAACAATCGCCGCTCTCCGGGACATCGACATCCAGGTTATCAAGTTGACAGCCGAAAATAATAATTTAGCCGAAATAAGTTGTATTCACATCTTCGACTCGGAAGGCACCGATGATGCCATGAAGTGGGCAAAACGGCTCGGCAAGCCGGTAGTTTTATCACCGGTTATCGCACCAACATGGACTGGCCGCAAGGCAAGGAAAGCAGAACTCGTATCAAGCTTTGCCCGGTGGTTTACCAACAACCGCGTTCACACGACTTTCGAACTGGAAAAGAACACAATAAAATCAGCTGACCGCCTCGTTGCGCTGAGCACCGCCGAGCGCTCCGTACTACTCTCTGCTTTCGATGCTGATCCGACCCGGATTCGAATCATCCCGAACGGCGTAAACAGCGTCTTC
The DNA here is from genome assembly GCA_034522055.1 of Gammaproteobacteria bacterium. Taxonomy (NCBI): domain Bacteria; kingdom Pseudomonadati; phylum Pseudomonadota; class Gammaproteobacteria; species Gammaproteobacteria bacterium. Next base: position 2,638,324 of record JAXHLS010000002.1, on the reverse strand, counting down.
TTCGATGCACGTCCCGAGTTATTCAGCGAGCGTTATGGCCTCGAACCTGGATTCGTATTGTGCGTCGGCAGCATATACCCATATAAGAATCAACTCGGATTGGCCGAGGCCTTGAAGGGTACCAAAAAACAAATAGTCTTGATTGGACGAGAGTTTGACCCCGGCAGCGGCTACCTCGCCCAAACCCTGAAATTCAAAAACGTCACTCACATTGGAACGTTACCAAGCAACGACCCGTTATTGGCCGCCGCCTACGCCGCTGCCGGCGTGTTAGCCGTTCCGAGCGTCAGCGAGGTGTTTCCTCTCGTTGTTCTGGAGGCCCTCGCCGCCGGAACGCCAGTCGTATTAACGAAAAACACCGCCCTGGATATAGAGGCGATAATGCAACACGTAACATTGGTCGACGCGTCCAGCCCTGCTCAGATCGCTCACGCTATAAGTACCGCCCTCGCCATCCCTAATGATAGAATCCTGTTGTCTGCGTCCGTTCGAGACCTTGAGTGGAAAAAGGTCGCGTTAAGCCTCGGAGAAATGTACGAGGAACTGCTTTGAAGCCGCCCCCGGCACGACGTTCCACATAAATACAAACGAATACTGCGTATGAAAAACCAGCTTAGATTAGTTAATGAAGAATCCCTCAAGGCCAAACCAGGAGCCGCGGACACCAGCCCATTCGGCCAGATTTGCACCGGCCGCCTCTACGGCATCGTCCCAAACAAGCCCTCCGAGCGAGTATATCGTGGTGTCTAATAACCGGGTCTCCGTACTGCTGTCCACCTATAATCGCGCAGATTTCATCGGCGTGGCTCTGGATAGCATCTTAGGTCAAAGCAAACCACCCGACCAAGTCGTCGTAATCAACGATGGCTCCACCGATCGAACCGTTGAGGTCATTGAAAAGTACTTAGATCAAGTCACCTATCTAGAACAAGAGAATGGCGGGAAGGCATCTGCACTGAATAATGCGATGCCTTTGATAGACGGGGATTTCCTGTGGATATTCGATGACGACGACATCGCTTTCCCCTATGCCCTCGAAATTCTCTCCCGAGCGCTATCTGAAAACGCAGACGCGGCGTTCGCCTACGGCGGTTACATTGCAGTGAAAGACAAAGGCTACGGTGCTTTAGAAAAGCTCAAGGAAGTGCCGCCGCTAGAGTTGACAGATGACGAATTCCTGTCACGGCTCATGTATGGAGACTTTCTGGGTACACCGGGGATGCTGTTTAGAACCAGCGCAATGCGTTCCGTTGGTCTTTTCGACACGGCCCTGATGCGCTGCCAAGATTACGATATGAAGCTCAGGCTCGCCCGCCGTTACCGCGTCGTTCGGGTTGACAGCTATCTGTTCAAGAGGAGATATCACGACCAAGGCTTACGCGGCGGCAAGAATTCGCCCTTCAGCATGCGAGATTTTGGTGCCGTCGCGCTGCAGTACGAAGGCATACTATTCGAGAAGGTCCGCGACAACTTCGGCCTTATCGACTTCTTACCGGGCCGGCCCGTAAACCGAGAAGGCCACTCCACGGTCACAGGCATACGCCGACGCGAAGCACTATTTCAACGAATGCGAGTGATGGCCGTTCACGGCCTGTGGGAGTACGCCGTAGACGATTTATCCGCCGCAATCGATAATCTGCTCGAATCAGGTGCCCCACCCTTATCGTCCGCGGAAAAATGGTGCTGTCATGACGCGATGTCCGACGTATTTTCGACTACGAATCTATTAGAAAAGAACAGGCACACGGTGCACCGCATCAGACTATTGTGCCGGCAAGAAGGCGCGGCTGCAGTCATTCTCGAATTATCAAAGGGCTTGGCATATGTCCGTCCGCGGCTTTGCCGAAGCTCACCTGACCCGGGATCGAAGATGGCTCGTTATTTTCGCCGCATTGCCTGCAACCTCCGCATATATTGGGCCATCGTCCGTTGGCTAGGAATCAAAGGTCTCCTTCAAGGAGCGCGCGCCAAGTTCATTCCGCCAACCCGGGGCCTAGGCTAGCGTGTAGTTAGAGATATCATTGTCCTCACAGATCCGCACTGCACATCAACATTCTGGCTATCGCTGTTCGCCATTGAGAAGACCAAAATGCACCCTGTTATAGCACCCATTTTCTCCAGGCTTCCCGTCGTCTGGCGCATCTCTAGTCACACCAGGCAAATCGAACTTTACTTGGCTAGTTCTTTGCGTAACGCCACTTACAAACTCGGCCTTACGCCAGCTCACAGAAACTACACGCGGTTTATAATTCTGTCTCGATCACGGTCCGGCACAAACTTTCTTCGCGGGCTCTTGAACTCCCATCCCGCCATTCGCTGTTTTAGCGAGGTATTTGGCGCTCCAGACAGTGTTAAATGGGGCATGGACGATCTGCCTGATCACGTCTCACACCACACTCGTCAGATGAAGAATCGTCCCGACCGGTTCGTCGAAACCAAGGTGTATGGTCCCGTACCATCACGAATACAGGCTGTGGGATTCAAGATCTTCTATTATCATGCGGCCGAGGCTCCGACGCAGCATATTTGGGACTGGCTACATCACCACTCCGAAATCAAAGTGATCCACATGATGCGCCGCAATCTTCTCGACACGGCGATCTCCTTGCGCCTGGCACAGGCTTCGGGTAGTTGGAAGGTTTCAAAAGCATCACCAAATACCGGGTCCGACCGAGCTGGGCCACTGGTCTCTATCGACCCGGACTGGTGCCAGGAGGTATTCGAGCAAACAACCATTTGGCAAAAGTCGGCCGAGAAATGGTTTTGCGACCATGACATTTTAAATCTTTATTATGAAGACCTGAGGGAAGACCCGAACCGTGAAATTAAACGCTGCCTAGATTTCCTTCATTTACCACAAGCAAAACTCGATCCCAATACAATTCGCCAATCAAAAAAAAACCGCGCCGATAAGGTGGCCAACTTTCAGCGGCTAAAGGAACACTTCTCTGGAACAACTTGGCGGCATTTCTTTGATTAAACGTTTATTGAGGGCTTCCCTGCATGTCTATCAAGAAAGGATGCTTCGTTCGCCATCGCCCCTGCCCGCTTGTTTATACCTTCAGGTAACTTGGGAATGATTTATCGTCCCGAAATAGACGGGCTACGCGCTGTCGCGGTTTTACCGGTAATGCTGTTTCACGGCGGATTCGAGGGCTTCGGAGGCGGGTTCGTAGGAGTAGACGTATTCTTCGTGATCAGTGGCTATCTGATTACGAGCATTATCTTGGCAGACAAAGAGAAGGGCCGATTTTCCTTGTTGACATTTTATGAACGCCGCGCCCGACGTATATTGCCCGCTTTATTTTTCGTCATGGTGGCCTGTCTGCCGCTCGCATGGACTCTTCTTGGCCCGAGTGAACTCAAGGATTTCTCGCAAAGCCTCTTTTCCGTTGTCTTCTTTGCGTCCAACTTCTTATTTTGGATCGAGAGCGGTTATTTCGACGCCGCGGCGGAACTTAAGCCGTTACTTCATACTTGGAGCCTCGCGGTGGAAGAACAGTTCTATTTGGTCTTCCCGCTGTTACTGATGCTGTTTTGGAGGCTCGGCAGGAAAGCGATATTTATTGGGGTCACTGTCATCGGTGCGGCCAGCTTGGCGCTGGCGGAGGCGTGGGCGTCAAGCTTTCCATCAGCAGGTTTTTTTCTTCTCCCGACCCGTGCCTGGGAACTAATGTTAGGGGCCTTGGCTGCCATTTACTTCACCAGTAGCGTCGGCCAGACTCACCGTCTCGGCAAGAACCCCCTGGCAAACGACGCATTAAGTTGGTTGGGTCTCGTCTTGATCCTCGCCTCTGTTCTGGTATTCAACGAAGAGCTGCCATTCCCAAGTGTCTACACCTTGGCTCCAACCCTCGGCACCCTCCTCATAATCTTATTCTCGTCCCCCGCAACCACCAGCGGCAGGCTCCTTGGCTCCGGGCTTTTAGTGGGATTAGGGTTGATAAGCTATAGTGCGTATCTCTGGCATCAGCCGCTTTTTGTTTTCGCAAGACACTATAACGCGGTAGAACCAAGGCCAGAAGTATTCGCAGGGCTGATAGTAATTACTATTTTTCTTGCATATCTGAGTTGGCACTACATCGAACGGCCCTTTCGCGGAAAAAACCGCATCGGTAGAAAACGCGTTTTCCAGTTCGCCGTTGCAGGGTCCTGCATCTTCGCGATAGGCGGCACCGCGGGTCATATCTCGAATGGATTCTTAAAGCAGAAGACGACCGACCATCAGCGCACCCTGTTAGCATCTGCGCAGGCCAGTCCGAAAAGGCAAGAGTGTCATACCGATGGACCAGGCTACCGCAAGCCTGGCGACGCTTGCGCGTACTTTGGTGCGAAAGCCTCCTGGGCGGTTTTCGGAGACAGCCATAACGTTGAGCTTGCTTACGCACTTGCGAACGAACTTTTACCCGACGGCATAGGGATCCGCCATTATACGATCAGTGACTGTATCCCTTCCTATGGAAAGGACGGCAAAGACGATCATTGCGCGCGTTGGACTAACGAGACTGTAGAATATATTGCTTCTGATCCTACGATTGAGGCTGTGGTCGTTGGATACCGAATTCATTCGGCGCTGTTTGGAAGACATGAGAAGGTATTCCCAAAGCTGCCGAATAATAACAGCGAACTGCATAGGGCACGGACATGGGCGGCGCTCGAGAAGACGCTCCAACGATTTGTCGATAGTGGAAAGCATGTGTTCTTCGTTCTCCAAGCGCCGGAACTGCGTGCACCAATTGAACGACTAGTACTTAAAGATGGTTATCACGTGAAGAAAATAGTCAGTGTCGAGCGGGCGTGGTGGGAACAGCGTTCCTCCTATGTGTCGAACAGAATCGCTTCACTGCCCCGGGGGGTAAGCGTCATCGATCCGGCGGACCTCTTCTGCGATGAAAAGTATTGTTATGCGGCAGTGGGACTGGAGGCCTATTACTTTGATGACGACCACATGTCCGTGGTCGGCGCTTCAAAAGTCGCCGAGGAAATACGACGTAGACTCCAACAAGCGCCGATTAATGAACATATCCCCAAAAAGCCAACGCGTCAGGCGTTGAATTTTTGAGCGCTTGCCAATAAACCGTTTTTGATCTGACAGGTCATGTCAAATCGGAAACCGCACGCGAATACGTTGCCATAACGGTTGTAGTTCGTGCTGCAGTGGATGGCGTAGTATGTAAACAAGAAAAAGCCAACCGGCTGAGAAAGTTGTTCCGAGCAGGGCAAAGCGCACAACAGCAGGTGGTTCCCAGCTCTGGGCGGCAATATCAATCAGTAACGGCGCGATAGCACTGCCCAGCGCCAGGAAAAGGCTTTTGCGACACGCCTGTAGGATAAAGAGCAGCTCGAAAGATAGGGCATTGCGCGCCAGGTGATAGTACACGGCGACGCTGATGACTGATATTGCAACGAAACTGAATGCTACGACGTGTAATGAAAAGAGCGCGCCAATGGCGATGAGCGTTATCGCCGTTGGTTGCACTATAAGCTGGTACTTCAAAACGAATCTGACATACCCGGCTGCGAGCAGCGCCGGCGTAACAAAAGTCGTCAACGTCGAAATGGCGCCGCCAATGCAGAGGATGCGCACGATGGGGACAGCCTCGGTCCACTGATCACCGAGTAATAGATCTATGATGATATCGGCCCACAAAAAAGTAAAAACGAAAAAAGGCCATGCGGCTGCCGAAAGGAGGACCAATGCCCGCTCATGGGCGGGAGCGAGTGGTTTACCCTCCCGATAGAGGCTTGCGAAAGCCGGCAGGGCTACCGGGCTGATCGCCTGATTCACAAGCTTGGTGAACATTTTTACGAGGGATTGGGCGCGACTGAACAGACCGTTTGCAGTAAAACCCAATAGGCGCCCGATAATAATATCCGGCGCTGCAATGGCCAATTCCGACAGGAGGGTCGCCCCTGTCATAGGCTTCGCGAAGCGAAGTACGGTCCTGGCTTCGCGCAGGGAAGGAACCAAACCGATCAGATCAGGCCGATAAGCGTAGCTGACAAGAACCGTAGCTACGCTTGCGGCAACGCTACCCCACGCCAGGCTCATTGCACCGTATCCCAGCACGGCCAAAGCCATGGAAACGCCTGCCTGAACTACGGCGCTGGCGAAATGGATGACCATCAGGGGCGCAAAGTGCATTTCGCGACGAAGGAGCGCGTGCACGATGGAACTGAACGGAAGGAGAAAAAATGTCAGCGCGACAACAGTGACCAAGGCCTCGATCCGGGCTTCCTGGTAGAACTGACCTATAGGGCCGCTCACCGCGATCATCAAGGCGCCAAGTAGCCAGGCCAGAATCAGGGTAATACCGAAGGCAGCGCGAATCTTCGCATTTGTGAGTTCCTTCTCCTGCACCAGATAACTGCTGGCACCAAAATCACGCAGGGCCTGGGCGACTGCGACCAGCGAGAACGCCAGAGAGAACATGCCTATCTCTCCTGGCGTCAGCAGCCGCGCAAGCACCATCGTTGAGACAAGCTGTATCAGCACCGCCAGGTAGCGGTCCAGGAAGGAGAATGCGAGAGATTTTCTTATTAAGCTCACTATCTTCTCTGCGGGGCGGCCTCTGGTCGAAGGGGTGCCAGGGTGGCAAACACGCCATCAATCCCCGTGTCCGACTGGGCTACCGGCCTACTGAAGTAAAAGCTCATCCCTGGCGCCGTATTTACCAGGCATCGAAGCAGTTAAACTAACCTAGAGATCGGTCAATATCAAAGAAAGCCGAGCCTGGCAGGACCGCTCCATCACTGTCGGCTGATCCCTTCCAGGCATGTCTTCCGGGAACCTTCGCCCGGCGTTAATATCAGAGCCTATAGCATGTTTCAACGGACACATCTTCCGCAACAACGCTGGCTCCGTTACGTGATGGTTTCGACGGCTTGCCTGTTGTCTGCCTGTGTCAGCCAACCCCCTGTGACGAACGGCGGTGGCATGGCTGACATGGAAGAGATCCCCTCTGAAGAAGAGTCGCCGCCCCCAGAGGCCTCCCCTCTAAGAGCTGAAGGTCCGGCAGACCGACAAGGCTCAGAAGCCGCGCCTCCACCCGGTTTTCCAGATTCCAGCCCTCATGAGGCGCCTTACTACAAGGCCGAGTTGGAGCAGGAGATCCGGGAGCTTAAGCGCGAGCGCGATGAGCTGATGCTCAGGTTCACGGACCAGCATCCCGATGTGCTTTTCGTGGATAGACAGCTTGAGCGGCTGGAGCAACAGCTACGCATCGCCCCCGAGGCCCCCCTCCGTGAAGGAGTGCGTGGGGATGAGTCAGGAGACGAGACGATTCGACCGTCACGGCCACGGCAAGCAGAACCTTCGCCACCAATAAGGGCCAGGACCCTGCCGGACGACTGGAAACCCCACATCCTCGATCCGGAGTCCGACCTATTCCTTGCGGACTTCTCCTATGCCGGATACCAATGGGGGGAGCGACCCATACCCAGCGCGCCTGCGGACGAGATTGTCCATGTCGAGACCTTCGGCGCCGAAGCGAGCGACGGCAGGGACGATACCGAGGCCGTACTGCAGGCCTTGAAACGTGCCCATGAGAAGGCAGGTTCAGTCACGGTTCAGTTCCCGCCAGGACGTTTCATCATATCGGACATCCTGAGGATCAGCCGCAGCGGCATCCGCCTGCGGGGCAGTGGCGATGAGGAGCACCGGACCCGACTCTTCTTTCCACAGCCGATTCTGGAGCTACCGCGTATTCCACCCGAGATCCAACGACAGCGATTGCGTATGGAGCGAGAGAACAATCGCCGTGGTGATGAACTGTTTTCGCCGGCATCCTGGACGGGAGGGATGATCTGGATAGGTCATCCTATGCCGCCCGAGCGCCCTGAGCCACTCGCACATGCCATCCGCGGCAGCCAAGGGAAACACACCTTGGAACTCGAGGAGCAAACAAATATCCGAAACGGGGAACTCATCGAGGTCGTGTGGTGTACAAGGCGGTGTGATTCCGTCGCATTTACGGACCATGTCTTCGACGCTCAACCCGTTAAGCTAGGCGATTTGACAAAACGTAACATCAGGAATGGTCTTGTTCGCCAGTATGTGACGGTCGAAAAAGTGGATGGTACGCGGTTAATTATCAAGGAACCGCTCCTGCACGACGTCCTACCCCAATGGGGTATCGCCCTAAGACGAACCGCCTTTCTGCACAGCATCGCTCTGGAGCAACTGCATATCGAGTTCCCCAATAGGCGGTATGGAGGACATTTGCTGGAGGATGGGTTCAACGCCGTCTATGTGCGCGACGCGGCACACTCCTGGGTGAAGGACGTGGTGGTCGAGAATGCCGACAGTGCGTTCATCGTGGCCAGGAGCAAGAATATTAGCCTGGAGAATGTGAGGACCGTAGGGCGCGGTGGACATTACGCAACAGGAGTCATGAATTCCACGGATGTGCTGGTCAGAGATTTCGACTTTAAGGCCCCGAGCGTACATGGGGTCAGTACCGGTTTCGGCGCCGAACGCGTTGTTTTCACGAATGGCCGGATCCGGGAAATGACGATTGATCAGCACCATGGGGCCAACCAGCAAAACCTTTTTGACAACCTGGTGTTTCGGTTGCGTGACGTCTCCCGCCTATTCGACCACGGCGGATCGTCACGTTGGGGCCCCGCCGCCGCTGCATTTACCGTCATCTGGAACACCCGTGTGGACTTTAGCAAGCCTGGGCGCCCCCGGCTCGCGGACGGCCCCTCCGCCCGAATAATCGGACTGCACGGAAGTGCGCCGTTCGAGATTGACTATGGGCCCAACGCCTGGATTGAAGGTTTGAACACACCGGTTACAACGATTCCTTCTTTATACGAATATCAACTCAAGCAAAGGCTTGACCGAAAGCACCTCGACCGAGACGATTGAAATAAAAGGTCTATGCTGTGGCCTTTGTATTCATTGTCCTTTCAATCGCCCATTACCGCCTACGAAGGCAAAGTAGCTCTTTCCGTATTGGGCACCAGCCCGCGCCGTTCCCTTGGGCAGATCAACGTCGGTTGTTTCGATGCGCGCGCCGGGGTTGACGTACCGACTGGATTTCGCTTGCGTAAGTCAAGAACCGACCCCGATATCCGTGAGAACCGAGCCCGATATCCGTGGGTGACGGGCATGGGCCTGACATCCAGGTGCGGCTTTCATTTTACGCCAACACAAGGGCGAACGGCCGCCGTACCAGGTTCGCTCGCTGGATAGTAATTACGGTCGTACAGATTCTGAAGACCAAATGCACAGAGGATTTCATGCATCTGTTCCAGATCAGCCACGTCCACGTTCCGGTGCCAACTGCCCAGGACGTCCCTGCCCGTCTTAATTGCACTTGACTTCTGTGCCATCGCAGAGGGATGCCCCAGCTTACTATAATCGAAGCCTTGGTCGTCTATTCCCGCATAGCGGAGCAGAAGCGGAACGGTATTCTTCGGCTGGGTAACGAGATGCTCGTAGAAGACCAAATGAAAGTCCCCGGGCTTGAGCTGACGCAGTGGCACCAGTGTCTCTACGCACCACAATGCGATGTGACGACCAAAGTCGTTTTGTACGGACTCCAGAAGTGACCTCTGGGGCAGAAGGTGCTCCTCTACCAGGTCGGGCTGGGCCAGTAACTCATCCAAAATCGTTTTCCAACCAAGCTGAAGCTTCGACATGGCAACCGCGCCGGGATGACGCACCAGCAGGATGATTGGGAGGTCGGGATATCTCTCCCGAATCCAGCCGAGCATGAGATTGATCCGGATCTCCTTGACCAACCGGCGACGGGCCAGGATACGCCGGTTGAACCGGTCGCTCCAGGGGCTTCGAACGCGGCCAGATAGAATGTTTTCTACTGCCTCCTCAAGCTGCGGGTAGACCGTTCCCGGACGTAAGTATTGCCGGTAATGAAAAGGCTGCCAAACCCTCACCAAACGGCTATGGAATGGCTCAAAGAGCACGCGGAAGTCGTTGTGGTGATTGATTACGTCCCCGACCCAAGTGGTGCCGCTTCGCCCGGTACCCGCGAGAAGTACCGTGGCTTCGGTGGACAGGCCCAAGTCAAGCAACGGAGTCGGCATGACCTTATGTATATAGCGAAACAATTGTGTGCTCTAAATTAGTTCTGAAAAATCCCGCCTGCGTAACTTCCGCGCAAGGAATCGGCGGAATCCCGCTAAATCATTGGCTAACGGCCGGTGAAGCGCTGTATGCTGGCAGCAGGTCACCGCCTAATTACGACGCCAGCGGAAAAAATAGACGGGCTCCAATGCTTCCGGGATCTGGTCACGTCCAATCGGCGCACCCAATAAGGGGTTCATGCCTGCGCGACAGCGAGTAAGCGCCGACAATCCCGTTCCTGCTCGACGTACAAAAACCTTTGCAGATAGCGTTTCATGAATAGGTGATTGAGTCGTCGATTTGTGACCACAAACTGTCTGCCGGCCCCACCAAGCAAGAATTTCGCAACGCGAATGGAAAAATCCCGCCGGCTGTCGAAATAACTTATTCGTTCCACATGGAAATGCTCACTGAGTATCGCGCGTAGCTGTTCTGCATCGAAGTGCTGAAAGTGTTTGGGTATAAGCGGGCTGTTTTTGTGGGGAACCGTTAGAATAAGCCTGCCACCGGGGGTAAGATGATGCCGTATAGCGGCAAGAAAGTCGGGCACGAGGTTAGGCTCAATGTGCTCAAGCACTTCCACCAGGGTGGCAACAGCAAATCTTTCATCGAAAGGGTTTGTAATGATGTCCCTTGCCTCGAAGCGTAAACTTGGATTGAAGGCCTTTGCATATGCGATAGCCGCGGCGCTGTAGTCGACTCCCAACATCCTGGTTTCTGGAAAACCCTTGCTTGCTTCAGCGAGAAACCTGCCGTCGCCACAACCGATATCGATGAGGGTGGCAGGCTGGTAGCGGGCAACGGCTGCAGAAACAACTTCAAGCCCCCCCATATATCGAAACCCCCAACTGTAGTGGCGGGTCTGGCTAAACTGGCTCAAACCGAGCTGTGGGATATAGTGATAGGGAAATACGTATTCGGCTTCTTGCAGTTGAGCCTGCGCGCTCGACTCCGGCGAAAGTCGCTTTTTCGCGCCAGCGTGTTCGTATTCATTCGGAAAATGTGTCGAGGCCATGGTGGTTTCCTGAGGGTTAAAAGCTCATAGCGGCGTGGCCGCCACGTCAATTTCTATTACGGATTGCGCGAAACATATTTGGCTTTGGAACCGTCCCGATCGCCAGCGCCAATCCCCACAGTAGCGAAAGACCGATGGTTAAACCGAGGACCGGGTGTATATCGTCCAGACTATACGTGACGCTTATGGTAACCAGGACGACGGCCCCTGGTGCCGTAACGCTACCGGCGAGATCCATGGAGTCAGTCTTGGATAGTAGGTAAAGTTGTACGCCGAAAATTGACAACAGGCCCAAACCTGTGGCGAATAGGGCACCTTTCAGGTCGCAACAGCTTACCAGAGGCACGAAGGTGGCCGTAAAGATGCCCGCACCGACCGCCATCGCCATCGCCAGCTGTAGAAACTGCCCGTGAGCGATGAGCACACTCCGCAGGCTGGTCACCCAAAAGTGGAATCCCACCAGCAGAAGCGCCCATGGGAGTAGGGCTTGGACGCGGGAAAATTCGGGACCAAAAATTCCATTAATGACATATGGTCCCACTGTGAGCCCACCGATCACCAGCGTACCGGCCATCAACCAACCCGCCCGTAGAACACTCCGTACGAATAGAGACGTCTTTCCGTCTTGACGTTCCGAGGAACGGGTTAGCACGGGAACGGCAGCCAAGCCGAGGGACGAAGCCATGCCTCCGAGTATGGTGAAGAACTGTACCGCTAATGCGAGTTGCCCCAGGCCTGCCCCGACGCCGTTGATGTGCCGGTAGAGCACAAGAGGACCTTGCATCAGCCAAGCCAGCAAGGCGGCCACAGCCAGGAAGGGGAGGCCCGCCAGGAGCAGACGCGCCATGGGCGCGAGGTCCCACTCGGCGCGCAGCTTCTGCTGGACAACGCGTCGAACCAGATACAAACCCGTTGCGCCCTGAAGCAGCCACGCCGCGGCGTGTACCGCCGCCAGCGCCTCGACCCCAAACCCGGCCGCCAGCAGGATTAGACCGATGGAAACCTCCAGCAGCCTGAAGACCAACTCCTGGGCCAGAATGAATCCCGATGCCTCCCGGCCCTTGAATATCGCCTCGGACCAAGCCGCGAGGCCACGACCCACCAGAGCGGCTGAGAAAAAAAACAGAAGCGTACGGCCTAGAGGCTCGGTTTCGAGCCACCATCCGAGCGCTAGGCAGGACGCTGCGACTAACACGGTGCTCGCTGTCCGCAAAGGCAAGCTGATACCCAACAAGTGCAGCGAATTCGCATCGCGCCGTCCAAGCTCCCTTAGGAGAACGAAGTCGATGCCGAGTATGGTCAGTGGTAAGAAGAGCAGATACCAAGACAGGCCGTAATTGAAGAGACCGTAGAGTTCGGGGCCCAGCAGGCGCGCGATAACGAGAATGTAAACGGCTCGAGCAGTAATTGTGACTCCACGGGCCAGCATCAAGTAGGCCGTATTCCGAAGAATCGAGCGGACGCCGGCATTCTCCATAGCAATATCTCAGGGGGTAACGGACACGGCCGAGGGGGCCATCAAGAAGGCGCGACGAGCATGTTGCTCATCTGCACGGTGTAGAGGGCGCGCCTACCGGCATGTGTCGACTTAAAGACGATTTGCTCGGCACTTAGCGACCGGCGGGTATGCAAGTCGTAGCGCAACTCTTCTCCAGGGTAACCGCGTCCAGGTGCAAAGGTGCCGAGGCGAGCTAGCTTGCCTTCCTTAAACTTTTCAACTTTCGTTTTCATAATTCAATGTCAGCGTGGTCGCGGTACACCAACGAGCCGCCGCCGGACAAAGTCATGCCCCTCTTCAAGAAACACCGGCAGGTGCGGGACCAAGGCGCGCAGGGTGGCGACAACCACGGAGAAGCTGCGGCGGCCTTGCCCTTCCGCAAACAAGGCGCGCACCAGGCGGCGCAGGGCGAGGCGACGGACGATGCGTTTCTCCGCCGCATTCAGGCAGTCGCGCCGGATAAACTCATCGGCCAGACTCTGCACAGCTTCGAACGATGGTGCGACGTGCTCCGGACGTGTATGGAGCTGCCCGTGGTACAGCGCATAAAACGCGAGGAGTTGGGGATGTCGTTCGAGGACTCCCGGAAGCTTGAATTCCAGGAAGTCCCGGGCGATGCGGATCGACAATTCGGCCTGGCTGCCGCGCTTCGTGGTGGAGATGTTCGTGGAATGCATGCGATAGCCCACCAGGACCTCGGGAAGGACGACCCCCTTGCCCCGCTTTGCGAGGGTACACCAGAGACCATAGTCCTGGGCGGTCAGCAGGGTTTCATCGTACAGAACGGGGAGCCCATCGGGAAGGAGGCGACGAAACATCGCCGACGGATGCGCCAGAGGCGGTCCGAAGAAGAGGTCCCATTCGAACAAGGAAGGGGTGGCACCCCTGATGTCCGTCTTCTGGACCCTGCCGTTCTCGTCGATGGTTTGATAGCCGGTCCCACACAAAAGATAGTCGGCGTTATCCTGAAGAAACCCCACCTGTCTTTCCAACCGCGGTGGAAACGATAAGTCGTCCGCGTCCATCCGGGCGACCAGGTGGCCGCGCGCTGCCGTCAAAGCAACATTCAGGGATTTCGTCAATCCCAGATTGGTCGGATTGGTCAGAATGCGGATCCTGGGGTCTCGCACGGCAAAGGCTTCAAGGAGACCCGGGGTCCCGTCCGTGGAGGCATCGTCCACGATAAGAAATTCGAAGTCGGCGAACGACTGGCCGAGGATGCTCTCTACCGCCCCGGTAACGTATCGCTCCTCGTTGTGGACCGCCATTACGACGCTGACGGGAGGGGGATCTGACATTGTAGCCGTGGCGTTTTCCATTTGAGTGGCGTTAATCGAACCGGACGAGCAGCCGCGCCCGCAACCCTTGCGGTACGGATGCGGGATGACGGTCTTCGTTGTGCCGCCACTTCACCAAGGCCGGGTTCTGCTGGCCGATAGCGGCACGGCCAGAGCACTTCTTGAATCGTCTGACTGCGAAATCCTCCATGCGTCCTTGCAAGACGACGGTCCGGGGCCCTCCCGTCGAGGTATTTGGCCCCTCCCTGTTTGACGCCCTGCTGAAACAATCCCAGAACAGGCGGGCACGGAAACCGCGCACTACGTCTGCCTTGTGTTCATACGCTTGCCATGACGGTAGCCGGCGGCGTAAAAGGGCAGTACCACCGGCAGTGCGACGTAGTCCCAGAAACCCAGAGGGTTGGACGGATTGGGTGCGCCACCGAGTTGTGCCCTCCCCACCCCTGCATAAAAAAAGCGCCTGAGCAGCCAACGGTACCGAAGACGTTCCGGCAAAATCTGGTGATAGACGTGCGTACCCCCGTCGTAAAGGGTCTTCAAGCCGAGGATTGCAGCCCGCCGGCACAGGTCGGATTCTTCTCCGCCGAAAAGGATGCCTTCCCGGCGACCCAGCTTTTCGTCGAAATAGGCCTGCTCACCCAGCCTAGCGCGGTGGATGCCAAAACTGGCGCCGACCACCCGGTGAATCGCGCGTTGTTCCTCTCCCAAGTCGTACAGGGAATACTGATCCTGAACCAGGCGCGACCGGGCAATCAGTAACGGGCGCCCGTGCCATTTCGGTAGGATTTTCGTTCCTGCCACGCCAACGTCGTCCGCGCTCAATGCATCTCGCAGGGTGGCCGCCCAATCCGGCTGCGCAATAGCGTCGGAATCGATATAGAGCAGCATGTCTGCGGTCGCTCGCCGGATCGCCTCGTTTCGCGCATATGAGAGGCTGTTCGCGGGGATCGTCGCGTGCACAAAGGTGATACCGGGCCGGCTGAGTTGTTCACAGTGTTCCCGTATCCCCTCCGTCGGAGTCTGGTCGAGAAAAAGCACTTCCGCGGCGATACCTTCTTGGGATGCAAGGCTCTCCAGGGTTTCCAAGATGAGCCAATCCGGCTCCCGATAACGGGTGAGCGTGATGCTGACCTGCGGATGTTCTGGCACTCCTTACGCCTCCTTGCTCAAGGTTGTGATTGCCCACGCTGCACTGCCGACGCCAGAGATTGCCAGGTCAAACGCGCGGCGAACTCTTGGACGTGCGGTCGAAGCGCCTCCAGCTGCCCCCTCGATAAAGAAGACAAGACTTCCGCCAACGCATCAGGGGATTCCGGTGGCACCAGAAAACCGGTGCGGCCCTCTTCCACTACATCCGGCAGCCCGCCGACCCGGGTCGCAACCACCGGTTTACCATAGCGATAGGCGATAGGGATCACCCCGCTACCGGTCGCGGAACGGTAAGGCAGAACCACGAGATCCGCGCGCTGGAAAAGGTTGGCAGTATCCGTTTCCGAGACGTACCGGGCGATGACCTCAACCTTGGCATCGAGGCCGCTGGCCGCCAAACGCCGCCGCAGTTCCTGTTCCCCCTCCCAGAACTCGCCAGCCACAGTGAGGAAGATGTCGCTGCCGTGGAGCAGGCTCATGGCCTCAATGAGGACGTCGAGACCCTTGTAGGGGCGCACGAAGCCGTAAAACAGCAGTTCCAAAGCGGCGCGGCGCGGCAAGTCGGCCGTGGGCTCTGGGAATTGGTCGTAGATGGGATGGGGGTGGACGACAGCCGCCGCGCCGGGCACGAGGTCCCGCAGACGGGCTTCCTCAAAGTGACTGTGAACCACAAACCGGCTGCCCCGCTGCAGCACCAGTCGCGCGAGGGCACGCTTCCAGAAAGCGGCCTCGTGATCAACGACGTTGTGGCAGAAAAACACGACCTCGATACCATGTCGGCGCAGGGACCACGCGATATACGCTAGCATTGGGCCGAGAAAGAAGGTCCACCAGGGTATGAGAACGAAGTCAGGCCGTTGGCTGCGGACCACGGCCACAGCCTTTCGCCAAGTCAGCGGATTAATCGAATCCAGTAGGTAATCCGTGTGTGGTTCATGATAATTATTGTATTCCGCATCACGGTCGCTTTCGCCGGGAAAGAGCCACAGGGGATAGAGCCGTTTAAACGACAGGATGCGGCATTCGCCCTGGTCCGCAAGGGCCCGCGCCAACAGAGTGCTATGTTGCGCAATTCCACCACGAAACGGCAAAACCGGGCCGATAACCAGCACGTTATCCATCTGTATAAACACCTGAAGCAGGTTGCTGGAGTGGGCTACTCATGCTTCATCCAGAAACAGCTCGTGGTGGTGATGTTTGAGGAAGTAGGTATTGAGACCACCGGAGCCGGCCACGATCTTCGTGCCCTCCGCTCGGTACGGCGCATAACCCAAGGGGCTTAATATTTGCATTACTGCATCGCTGCACCCTTCGGTGATCACGACAGGTTCGGATTCCAGAGTGACGAAGGCACCTTCCAGGACACTGGCCTCCATGCCCTCCGCGTCAATCTTCAATATATTCGGCGTGAGCGCCAGATCATCCAGTCGGATGATGGGAACACGCAGTTCCTCTACCGCCGCGCGCCGCTCATTGAAACAGGCAAAGTGCTCGCCTTTCAGAAAAGACCGCGCCATTGAGAAGTCGAGGGAAGCGCGGGTATCCCAGAACGTATACCCATAGCGTGGAACAAAGAGACACAGCTCGCCGGTGGCCCTGCCGAGGCCGACTGCGTATACCCGGACGCCCGGATACCGACGTTTCAACCCATCCGAGAGAACCGGGTTGGGCTCGAAGGCGTGAATCACGGGCTTGGCGAGTACACATCGAAATGACTCAATCGACTGCCCTCGGTTAGCCCCAACGTCGACGACCACGGGCATGGCTATGGCCAACTTCCTGAGGGGTTCGAAATCCGCCTCGTGAGGACGCCCCAGCAACCGCAGGCGGGCGTCCTTCAGGTGGCGTAGTGTAAGCAGGCTCTTACTGGGCAGATAAGAGGCCATGCATCGCGCTATCCGAATCAGTTGTTGATTCATATGTGGGACTGCATCTATCGCGATCCCGCTTCCGCATCCTTGCGCTCATCGCCGGTTTCCGGTGCCCTGCCCGGGCCTTGCATGCCCAACTCCTGCCGCTTCAACCGCTCCAGGGTCATCTCCAGCAACTGGCGGTTGAAGGAGATCAGGTCCGCCACCAGGCCGGCCATATAGGCGATGAAACCCATCAGTACCAGTACGCCCCCCAGAACCAGGGACTGGATGTGACCCGCGCCGCCTTCGGTGAAGTAGAAGTAGACGAAGCGCAGGATAGGCACCAAGCCAAGCGCTGTCAGGGTGGTGCCAATGACAAAAAACACCTTGAGCGGCTGGTACATGGCGTACATGCGTACGATGGTGCTCACTTGGCGGGTGATGAACGAGCCGATACCCTTGAAAAGGCGTGATTCCCGAGTCTTGGGGTTCGTGCGCACGGGCACGGAGGTCACGGCGATGTCGCGCTTACCGGCCTGGATGACCGTCTCGATGGTGTAGCTGAAGGACGACACGACGTTGAGCCGGATGGCGGCCTCCCGAGAGAAGGCCCGGAAGCCGCTCACGGTGTCCGGCACCCAGATGCCCGCCAGCTTGCGCACGATGCCGCTGCCGAGCCATTGCAGGAATTTCTTCACAGGCGAAAAGTGGGCAATCTTGCCGGTCTCCCGGTCGCCGATAACCAGATCCGCAGTGCCCTCCAGGATGGGCTTTACCAGCTTGGGGATATCCTGGCCGAAGTACTGGTTGTCGCCGTCGGTGTTGACGATGATATCCGCGCCCCGCTTGAGGCACTCCTCCAAGCCCCGCCGGAAGGTCCGCGCGAGCCCCCAGTTGCGCCGATTGACGATGATGTGGTCCACGCCGATCGCCCGGGCCACCTCCGTGGTGCGGTCCACGCTGCCGTCATCGATGATCAGCACCTCCACCCGGTCGATGCCTGGAATCTCCCTGGGGATGTCGGCCACGGTCTGGGGCAGGGTGTGCTCCTCGTTGAAACAGGGAATCTGGACGATCAGCTTCATCTTCTATGCCATCCGCTGGATGTGGGGTGCTTCGCCATCTTTGATAATCATACCGTGCTCCCGGGTCCCGTGGGCGCCGGCGTCAAACCCCCAATTAGAGAATGGAGCAGGGATAAAGCGGGATGGTCCCCAACTAGCTTTGGCGCTAATCATCAATCTGTCGCCTCATCACTCCACCAGGCGAAAGTAGTTCTGTACCATGTGGTACATGAACCTTGTCGGGGTGCGGTCCCACGGAGTGAACCGCGGGAGTTGGAAGCGGTCGGTGTTGCGGTCGGCCACGCCCCAGCGGGTGGAGGCGGCCGCCATAAATCCCAGGCGCCGGATCAGGTCCACATGCACCTGCTCATAATCGTAACCGGGAATCCCGTTGGGATACGCGAACAGGCGCACCTTTTCACCGATGACCCCCTCCAGCACCTCCCGAGCGCCGGCGATCTCGGCCTCAGCCTCGGACAGTTGCAGTTTTTTCAGGATGGGGTGGCTCTTGGTATGGCAGGCCACCTCCATGCCCGCGGCGGCCAGGGCACGCACTTGGGCATCGGTCATCATAAGAGACGGGGGACGGGCCCGGGAGCGGGTGACGATGGCCTCCACCTGCCGGTCCCGCTCGGCCCGGTCCAGGTGCTTCAACTGCTTGATGATGATGCAAGCGGTCTCCTGGCGGGCCTTCTCGGTGTCGAGGGGATACTCGCCCAACCCGAGGGCTCGCAGGTCCAGGCGCTCCCCCGCCATGGCCCACACACTTTCGGCGATGGCGTCGTTGAACATGATGCCGCCATTGAGGAAGTCCGTGGCGATGAAGAATGTGGCGTGCAGCCCAAGGTCCTGCAGGATCGGCAGGGCAAGGGCGTGGTTGTCGGCGTAGCCGTCATCGAAGGTGATGCTCACCGCCCGTGGGGGAAGGGTGCCCTGGGCCAACCGCTCCACGGCCTCGGGCAGGGGCAAGGGGTTCAGATATTCCTTTACCAGGCCCATCTGCCACCGGAAGGTGGCGGCATCCACATCCCCGGCGTAAATGGAATCAGGGGCATTCAACACCCGGTGGTAGACCAGGACAGACAGACGCCGGCGTCCCGGGTCCCGCAGGGCCAGGTCCAGAGCCTTGCGGAAGCCGCGCAGGGCAAGGGTATTGGTAAAAGAGAGCCTTTCCATAGGGTTTATAGGGGTTTCACTACGCCCACCGGCCACGGTGGCAGGCCTGCGGCGTTCAATAGACCAATTCCTCACGTCGCGTCGGCTCGACATCGTGCTCTGCCAGGCAAGTATCCACGTGCAGGCGCAACAGCACCAGTATCGCCACAATATGGTAAAACAGATCGAAATAGGCCAGGCCCAGGAAAGCGCCGCCGGTGGCGTACGCGACCAGACTGACCTGAAGCATCCGCGCCAGGGTATTCACCCAGCTCAGTTCCTCGACCCCGCGGGTCACCCGGATCAGCCGCCCCGCCGTTCGGAAGGCGATGTATCCCAGGAGCAGGAACAGGGCCAGGCCAATCCAGCCGTGGTCCCCCAGCACTTCGAAGTAAATGGAATGAGCGTCCACATGGTAAGTGGGGTCGTTAGCGTAGCGGTAAAACATATCGCTACGTAAGAGGGCATCATAGCCGCCGCCGAACAAACGGTCATTGGCCAGGTTAACGGCCGCCTCCCAGTGGCTGATGCGGCCCATGGCCGACCGGTCCTCCTGGTAGGTCTGGATGGTGCCCATGCGGTCGTGCCAACTCTGGGGCATGAACAGAAACACCAGCACCGTCAGCGTTACGCCGGCGATGCCGGTGAGAAACTTGCTCTGGCTCTTCAGCCAGAAAAAGAACAACACCGAAAACCCTGCCAGGAGGGCACCCCGGGACTGGGAGCCGATGGCGGAGACCGCCATCAACAGCATGCACAGCAACAGACCCTGGCGCAGCCACTTGTTCTCCACCATGTCCCGCATGAAATAGAAAAGCGGGAGCACCATCAACAGGGCCAAGGCTATCTCGTTGTTGCCCCAGATGAACGACCCCTCCGGCCCCCATACCCGGTGAGCGCCGGCGGTGGCGATAGTGAAGACGCCGCCCTTGATGCCGTAGAAGCCGATGGAGAGTGCAATGGTCCACACCAGCATCTGTATGCGCTCGGGTTTGTACATGACCAGCACCGTGATCAACGTGATCAACTGAATCTTCGCCACCTTGATTAGCTGGTCGAAGGCCTGGTCGGGATACGCGGCCATCACCGTGGTGATACCCATCCACACCAGGAACAGCAGCCACACCACCGTGAGGCCGGTGATGGGAAACTTCTTCTCCTCCCGGTTTATCAGCAGGCTGACCAGGGTGGCCAACGCCACCACCTGGGCCCAGGGGAAGCTGTAGGCGAAGCCGTAGGCCAGGCGATGGGGGTTCATGTAGCCGATCCACGACCAAACCAGCACGCCGATGTAGGTACGTTTCAGGATGAAGGGCAAAGCGCCAAACACTACCGCGGCGATAAACAGGTCGCGCATGAGCGGCTACCGGCCCCAGCGGGGGGTCAAATGGTGGTCAACGGCCCGCCGGAGCACCCCTCCCAAGGACGCCGTCAGCAGGGTCGGCGCCGGACGTCGCGGGCGAGCCCAGGCGTCGGCCCGGCCACCGAAGGCGACCCTGCGGTACCCGTCCCGGGGATCGGACACCACCAAGCCCGGATGCTGGGCCAGCAACTCCGTAAAGGTGGTGGTGCCGCACTTTTCGGCGCCGATCAGGAAGGCATCCGGGGGAAAGGCCATGGCCTCAGCGCCCCCTGGTCCGAACCGGCTCCGGCCCGGCGGGCCGGCATTCGTGCAATTTACTGCGCATGACTCACCACGTAGCGGAACTTTCCGGATTTCTCCCGCGGGATGTCTTCGACCACCGTGACCTGGACTTCAACACCCTGCCCCAGGCGCGCCCGGAACCCCTCTTGTATCGGCCGGGCGGTGTCGTGACTGTAGCCCGGGCCCGGCACGATGAAGACCTCCACCCGCTCGCGGCTCTCCTGGACGATCTTGAAGGACTCGACGTGGGGCAGGTCGCGCACCACGTAGATGAGGGCGAGGCCGTGCATCGGGGTACCATCCTGGGCGACGATGAAGTCCGTGGTCCGCCCCTCGATGCGCTCCAGCAGGGGCAGGCCCCGCCCGCACGGGCAGGGGGCGGTGCCCAGGACCCCCACGTCCCCGGTACGGTAGCGGACGAAGGGGTAGTCGCCGGTAGCGAGGTGGGTGACCACCAGTTCTCCCGAGTGCCCCGGGGGTAGCGGCCGGCCGTCCGGGTCGATGACCTCCAGGACGATATCCTCGGCCATCACGTGCATGCCTCCCGCCGGGCACTGGTGGGCGATGAAACCGGCGTCCCGGCCGCCGTAGCCATTGGCCACGGGGCATCCGAAGACCCGCTCGATGACCTGGCGCTGGTCGTCATAGAGGCGCTCGGAGGTAACGAAGGCGACACGGATGCCGAGCCCGGACAGGTCGCGGCCGCTGGCCTCGGCCTGGCGGGCCATGAGGGCGAAGGCCGACGGGTAACCGAACAGCATGGGGGGGCGCACCGACGCGATGGTGTCCAGAAAGCCGTCGATGCTGTCCGGGGACAGGTCGAAAGCGGGCAGCAGGCGGGTGCGCAGGACGGCATCGCGCAGGGCGCGCACCCGGTCCTGGGCGTTGACCTCGATGGGGGAGCCCCAAAGCACGATTTCGGGGTCGCCGATGTCCACCCCCCACCAGCGGGTGGCACGCCACTTGGCTGCCACGTCGTGGCTGATCCGTTCCGGCCCCACGAAAAACACCAGAGGCTCGCCGCTGGACCCGCCGGTGTTGAGACGCCTGAGGGGGGCGGCACCGGCGGCGCGCAGGTCCTCGCCGTGGGCGCGGATGTCGGCCTTGGTCAGGAACGGCAGGCGGGCCAGGTCTGCCGGGGTCCGGATGGCGTCGGGCGCGAGGCCCGCGTCGCGGAATACTTTGGCGTAATAAGGCACGTCTCTGGCGATGCGCGCCATGAAGGCAGCGAGCTTTTGCTGCTGGGCCGCGAGGATCCGCTCCGTCGGCCACCACTGGCTTTGCTCCAGAGCACGCCGTTTGGCCACGCTGGTGTGGCCCTTGAGGCGCTCGTGCAGTGGGAACAGGGCGCCGGAGACCAGGTGGGTGTAGAGGCTGGCGGTCATGGGGCCACCTCGTCGTAGATGGCGGCAAGCTTCTCGGCGTTGCTGTCCAGTGAATAATCCGCGACCACGGTCGCGCGGGCAGCCTGGCCCATGGCCCGCAAGGCAGCGCCATCGGTGCAGAAGCGGCGCAACCGGGCGGCGAGCCGATCCTCCTGTCCTGGCGCGAAGAGCATACCGTTGACCCCGTCGTGAATGACCTCCGGTATCGACCCGACCTCGGTGACCAGCACCGGGAGGCCATAGGACATGGCCTCGAGCATGGCCATGGGCAGGCCCTCGTTGTAGGACGGGAGACAGAAACCGCTGGCGGCCGCGAACACCTGATCCTTTTCCTGCCCGGTGACCGGGCCGTTGACCTCCACCTTGCCCGCCAGACCCTGCTCCGCCACCAGGGCCTCCAGGCGCTCCCGCTCGCCGGGCTCGCCGTCCGCCCCGTACAGGCGCACCACCAGAGGACAGTCCTGGTCCAACCGGGCGCGGGCACGGATCAAGTCCGCCTGCCCTTTGCGGCGTTCGTAATTGGCCAGGGTGATCACCACGGGCGGGGCGTCCCCCTGCCCCGGCTCATGGCCCATGGGCCCCTCGGGCAACGGCACCGCGTTGGGCAGAACCACCAGCCTGGCGCCGGCCCAGGGCTCCAGGACGCGGCGCCAGTTCTCACCCAGGACGATGACCTTGTCGGCAAGGGCAAAGACCGTCCGGGCAAGGCGCTGGCGCCCGGGCGAGAGGGCCGCCAGGAATTCGTGGAACTGGGCCCCGTGGATGTGCAGGATGACCTTTCCGAACAAGGCCTTGACCACCAGCACATCGAGGCCGTTGCGCCAGAAGCTATTGAAGCTGCAGGTGTGGATATGCACGACCCGGGGGCGGCGGACCAGGACCAGCGCGCCCAGCCGCCACAGCAACGAAGCCTGGGCGCGGACCCCCTGCCACAGGCTGCGGTCGGGGGGCGTGGTCTTGACGGTGTTGAGGACGTCTACCTGCATGTGCCTGGCCAGGGCCCGCACCAGGTTGTCCGCGACCGTGGCCATGCCCCCAACCGGCGGCGGCAACGGCCCGACCATGAGGACCCCCCCGTGGCTGCCCCTGGCTTCCCGGTTACCCGCCATCGACCGCCATCTCTCCGGGGACTGCGGCGATCCGCCGATAATAGGCCTCATAACCCGCGGTCATCTGCGCGATGGAAAAGACCTTGGAGGCCCGTTCCCGGGCCTGGCTACCCAGGGCGGAACGCAACTCGGCCTGCTCCACCAGCTGGCTGATGGCCGCGGCCAGGGCCTGGTTATCACCGGGCTCGCACAGCAAGCCCGTATGCCCATGGTCTACCAGTTCCGGGTTTCCTCCGGTGCGGAAGGCCACCACCGGCAGCCCCGAGGCCATGGCTTCCAGAATGGCGTTGCTCATTCCCTCCAGGTGGCTCGGCAGCACGAATACGTCCGAGGCGGCGAGGACCTCCGGTATGCGATCGCTCGGTCCGTGCAGCAGCACCCGGTCGGATAGACCGAGAGCTTCGATCCGGGCACGCAGGGTCTCCCGCAGCGCCCCGTCACCGACGATCAGAAAGGTGGCCGTGACGCCGGACTGGGCGCAATGACGGGCGGCTGCCTCGATCAATCCGAGATGGTTTTTCACCGGAGTCAGGCTTCCCACGGTGGTCACCAACACGGTGTTTGCGGGCAGACCGAGTTCGCCGCGCAGTGCGCTGACAGCCTCGCGGGGGTGAAAGCGCGAGGTGTCAACGCCGTTGTAAACCACCTGGAAGCGGGCCGGATCGATACCCGTAAGGTGTGCGTAGCGTTCTGCGCTATCCCGGCATACCGCCAGCAAGTGGTCCGTTACGGCCGCCAGGGCCCGGGAGGCCAGACGCCGGCGCCGCGGGAAGTGATGGCCATCGGCAAAACCGTGAAAGCTCCACACCAGTTGGCCGTCGAAGCCGGCGATCCGACAGCCGAGCAGGGTATCGAGCCAGGCATTCCAGTTGCGGCAGTGGACGACGTCCGGCCTTACCTGCCGGATAAGACGCCCCAGCTTGAAGGGGACCCTCAGATCGTGGCGCCCCCGATGGAGCACGTGTACGGGGACATCCGGGCGCAGGCGCTCGGCCATCACCCCGCGCTGATCGAGGCAGCAGACCTCCTGGCGGAACCCCTCCCCGGGCAGCCCGTTGACCACATTGACCACGCCGGTCTCCAACCCGCCCCGGGGCAGGCCATGCACCACGTGCAACACCTTCATGGGTCCACCTCTTCCGCCGAGCCGAACCTGGCGGCCGCGTAGACCTGCGGGTAGCGGGCGACGCTGACGGGCCAGCTGCGCTCCGCCTCCACGAAGTGGCGGGCGCGGGCCGCCATCTCCGGCCACGTCTCCCGCCGGCCGGTCAGGTCCGCCACCGCGGCGGCCAGGGACTCCGGGTCCCCGGCCCGAAACAGGCCGCCATTGTCCCCGTCCCGGATCAGTTCCCGGTGCCCGCCCACGTCCGAGGCCACCACCAGGCGGCCCTGGGCCATGGCCTCCAGGGGCTTCAGGGGGGTGACCAGGTCGGTGAGGCGCATGGACAGGCGCGGGTAGACGAAGATGTCCACCAAATCGTAGTAGCGTCCCACCTGGTCGTGGGGCACCCGGCCGGTGAAGGTGACCTTGCCGGCGAGTTCGGGCGCCGCGGCCATGGCCCGCAGGGTCTCGTTCTGGGGGCCGCCCCCCACCAGCAAGACGTGCACGTCCGGGATGGCCCGGGTGATCCGCGGCAGGGCCTCCAGGAGCAGCGGCAGGCCCTCATAGGCGTAGAAGGAGCCAATGAAACCGATCACCGTGGCACCGTCGAGGCCGAGGCCGGCGGCCAGTTCCCCGTCCCGTTCCCGGTCCATGGAGAAGCGCTCGATGTCCACGGCGTTGGGGATGACGGTGACCTTGGCGTCGGGGAGGCCGCGGGCGACGATGTCCCCCTTGAGACCCTCGCAGATGGTAGTGACGGCGTCGGCCTGGCGGAACACCCGCGTCTCCAGGGCCCGGGTGAGGCGGTAGCGCAGCCCGTCCTCGCGGCTGGTGCCATGGTCCACCGCGGCGTCCTCCCAGAAGGCGCGGCACTCGTAGACCACCGGCAGGCCATGGCGCCGTCCGGCACGCAGGGCTGCGAGACCGTTCAAGGCCGGGGAGTGGGCATGGAGCAGGTCGGGCTTCTCCCGGGGGATCACCTGGTCCAGGCGCCGGGCCAATCGGTCCACCACCGCCCACTGGTTGGCCACCGGCAGGCGGGCCAGGGGGCCTTGGGCCGCCGGGGTGCGGTAGAAGTGCAGCCCCTCGGCCTCCTCCTCCAGCAGTTCCCCGGCATTCTGTTTGGGACTGGTGATGTGACAGGTCTCCCAGCCCAGCGCCCGCTGGCCCCGCAGGATGGCGAGGGTGCGGAAGGTGTACCCGCTGTGCAGGGGGACCGAGTGGTCAAGGACGTGGAGAACCTTGTAATGATGCGCCTGGTTCACCGGTGGCGACCCACGATCCAGAAACCGAGCCAACTCAGGTCCTCGTCGGAGACCCCCTTGAGGATATCCGCCAGATGCGGCCGGACCTCGGCCACGTCTTCCTGGCTGGCCAACTGGGTGGGGGAAAGGGTGGTCAGGGCCAGGCCGGCCGCTTCCGCAGCGTTACGGTAGGCATCGACGCGCCATCGGTTGGGCGCCCCCTTGTGGCTGTACATGGCATTCCAGAGAAAGGGGGGCCAGGTAAGGAAGTCCAGCGGGTTGCGGCGATGGAGCCCGTGACTCTTCAGATCCACCTGATGGATCATAACACCGCCGGGGCGCAGCGCCCGCGCCATGTCGAGAAAGGTAGCCTCCAGATCATTGACGTGCTCCAACACCGCCCGGGAATAGATCAGATCCACGGCATCCTGTTGTTGGAGCAGGCCGCTGGCCTGCAACACGTAGGTCACCCGCTCGGGGGCAAAACCCGAGGCGGGATTGCCCGGCGCCACGAATACGGCTTCGGCCCGCTGTCTGGCCTGCCCTTCGAGTCCGTCCAGCAGGGATTGCAATACCGCCACGTTCTTCTCGTGCAGGGCGACCATGGGGAAACGATCGACACAGTAGACCCGGGATGCGCCGTGGGCGAGCATCAGCAGGGCAACCCCCTGGACATCTCCCGGGCCATACTCCAAGAGGGTCTTACCAGACAGGTAATCGGGCACGGCGTCCGCTTTGACGCCGAGCACCTCGAAGTACTCAACGAAACAGCGCCGGAAATAGTCCGCGATTTCTTCCGGCGTCTCTTCTGCGGCACCCCGCCCCGTTTGGCCAGTCATCCTGACATAAAGCCCGGGCGCCAGACGCGCAAGCTGGTTGGTCAGGGTAGCCCGGGCCACTCGAAACATGCTGCTCAAAGGTTGTTCGTCGTACAAGGGGACTCCACACAGAAACCCAAGGTTAGCTTGGAATAACGGTCAGATTGCATTCGCGCCGTGACGACGCAGGAAGGCCTCGAACATGAGCAGCGACCAGATGGCGGCACTGAAGTCCCGCAGGCCGCGCTGATGCCGGTCCATCATCCAGTGAATGAACTCCATGTTGAAATAGCCGGACTCCTGCAGCGCCGGGCCCAGCAGGGCCTCCTGCACCCGTTGGCGCAGGGGCCCGCGGAACCACTCGGCCAGGGGCACGGCGAAGCCCATCTTGGGGCGGTACAGCACGTCCCGGGGCAGATGGGGTTCGAGGGCCTTCTTGAAGATGTATTTGCCCTCGTTGCCCCGCAGCTTGATGCCCGACGGCAGGCCCGCCAGCCATTCCACGAACAGGTGGTCGAGGATGGGGACGCGCACCTCGAGGGCGTGGGCCATGCTGGCGCGGTCCACCTTGGTCAGGATATCCCCCGGCAGATAGGTCTTGAGATCCAGGTACTGCACCATGGAGAGGGTATCATCGGGCGCCGTGCGGGCGTGGCGGCGAAACACTTCGATGGCCCCGTAGCCGCCCAGTTCCCGCCGCAACGCCGGGCTGAACATCTGCGCCCGCAAGGCGTCCGGCAGCAGGGTGAAATTGTGGTAGTAGCCCTCCAGTGCGTCCCGGGCCAGGGCCTGGAAGGTGGACTTGCCCCGCAGCACGCGGGGCGCCCAGTCCAGCTTGGGGTAGGCCGCCCCGAGCAGGCCGAACACGGGTCGCCTGACGGCAGCGGGGAACAGGTTCCGCAGGCGCTCCTCGTGCATGTGCCAGCGATAGCGCCGGTAACCCGCCAGGTTCTCGTCGCCGCCATCGCCGGACAGGGCCACCGTGACCTTGCGCCTGGCCAGTTCGCAAACCCGGTAGGTGGGAATGGCGGAGCTGTCGGCGAAGGGCTCGTCGTAGAGCTCGGCGAGGCGGTCGATGAGGTCGTAGTCGTCCGTACCCACCTGCTCCACGTAGTGGTCGGTGTGATAGCGCGCGGCCACCTGGGCGGCGAATTCGGTCTCGTTGAAGGCGGCGGTGTCGAAGCCGATGGAGCAGGTCTTGACGGGCTCACCCGTGGATACCTGGGCCATCAGGGCCACCACGGCGCTGGAATCCACCCCGCCGGAGAGGAAAGCACCCAGGGGCACCTCGGAGACGAGGCGGATGCGCACGGCCTCCCGCAGCCGCTCCACCAGTTCCTCGCCCACCTCCTGTTCGCCGCCCACCGCGCCCTCGTTGAAGGCGACGTCCCAGTATTCCCGCGGCTCCCCCACGGGCCCGCCGCGGGCGACGGCCAGGGTGTGGCCCGGCGGCAGCTTCAGGGCCTGGCGGAATATGGTGAGGGGCTCGGGGATGTAGCCCAGGGCGAAATAGTCCTCCACCGCCCGGGGCTCCATATCGCGGGGCAACCCGGGATGGCACGTCAGGGCCTTGAGCTCGGAGCCGAATATCAACTGGCCGTCGGGCAGCAGGGCGTAATACAACGGTTTGATGCCCAGCCGGTCCCGGGCGAGGAAGAGCCGTTCGCGGTTACGGTCCCACAGGGCGAAGGCGAACATGCCTCGGAAGCGCTTGACGCAATCCTCGCCCCATTCCTCCCAGGCATGGACGATGACCTCGGTGTCGCAGTGGGTGCGGAAGGTATGGCCGGCGGCGAGGAGTTCTGCGGTGAGGTCGGGGAAGTTGTAGATCTCGCCGTTGTAGACCACCACGACGGTCTCGTCCTCGTTGTACAGGGGCTGCTGGCCGCTGGACAGATCGATGATGGACAGGCGCCGGTGGCCGAGGCCCACCCCGGGCTCCGTATGCAGGCCACCCTCGTCGGGCCCCCGGTGGTGCTGGCTCTCGTTCATACGGTGCAGCAGCTCGCGATCGATATCGCGCCTGCCCCGAGTGTCGAAGATGCCGACGATGCCACACATGGATGGATTGACCTTTTTCTGTTAGGGGGAGGCGGTTGCTCCCCTCTAGCCCCGTCGAGGGCCCTATTGGTTACTCTCTCCCCCCGGGAGAAGGCCTTCCGTCTACTCTCCCTCTCCCTCCGGGAGAGGACCTTCCGTCTACTCTCCCTCTCCCCCCGGGAGAGGGCCGGGGTGAGGGGATGGGGAGCCGGGCCGGTAGCTCTACCCCTGGGCCGTATCCCCTCATCCTGTCCTTCTCCCCGGGGGAGAAGGGACCTTATCTGCTTGGCATCCGGGTGACTGCCGCGCCATGTCGTGCTTTTCCCTCTTCCGGGAGAGGACCTTCAGTCTGCTCCCGCCCCTCCCCGGAGTGAGGGCCTTCCGTCTGCTCTCCCTCTCCCCCCGGGAGAGGGCCGGGGTGAGGGGATGGGGAGCCGGGCCGGTAGCTCTGCCCCTGGGCCGTATCCCCTCATCCTGTCCTTCTCCCCGGGGGAGAAGGGACCTTATCTGCTTGGCATCCGGGTGACTGCCGCGCTATGTCGCCTTTACTCTCTCGCCGGGAGAAGACCTTCAATCTGCGCTCCCTCTCCCTGTCCCTCCCCCCGGGGGAGGGGACCTTATCTGCCTGGCACTTGGGCAAGCTCAAATTTCCAGGTGCCTATTGCGCGCCTCGGCCCGCGAGGAGGCGGCTATATACCTCCCCGTACCGTGACACCATGCCATCGAGGCTGAAGAGGTGCTCCGCGCGCTCGCGGCTGGCGTGGCCGTGGGCCTTCCTCATGTCTTCATTTGCGGCGTAGCGGGCGATTGCTTGAGCCAGGGCATCCGGGTTGCCTCGCTCCACCAGCAACGCGTTGCCCTCCTCCTCCACCAGCTCCGGGTTGCCGCCCACGCGGGTGGCGACGATGGGGAGCCCTGTGGCCATGGCCTCCAGCAGGGTGTTGGAGATGCCCTCGGCGAGTGACGGTAACACGAAGATGTCGAAGGCCCGCATCAGCTCGGAAACATCGTCACGAGGGCCCGGCAGCCAGGCCGCATCCAGGTGGCCCGCCGCGGCCAGCTTGTCCCGGAGCTTATCCAGCATGGGCCCGCCGCCCAGCCACACCAAGCGCAGCGCCTCGCTCCAGGGCTTACCCCGCTCGCGCAGGCGGATGAAGGCATCGGCGAAGCCGAGGGGGTCCTTGACCGCGTCCACTCGGGCCACGGTGCCGACGACGATTGTACCGGGTTTGTGGAAAGGGGAAGGCAGTTCTCCCGTTGCCATGGCGTCCGGTGCGAAGCGTGTCACATCCACGCCGTTGCAGATGCGGGTCATGCGCTCCGCGGGCACCCCTACGGGCCCCCGCAGATAGTGTTCCAGTTCTTCGGAGAGGGGGATGAAATGGTGGATGAACGGTTTGAGCCCACGTCTCAGGAGTTGATACTTGCGCACCGCGCCGTCGGGATCCGAGGCGTCCCGGCCGTGCTCACCGTGGATGCGCACGGGCACGCCGGCGAGCCAGGCCGGTAACTGCATCTCGATGGTAGCGAGGTTGCGGGTGTGGACGATGGCGGGCTTGAGGCGGCGGAACAGGCGCCAGGCCCGCTGGTAGAGGCCCGGGTCCTGGCCCGCCTTCTTGTGGAGGTCGAAGATCTGGACGTCGGGCGCCTGGATGCGCTGGAAGAAGTCGTCATGGTCGGTGAGACAAATGATGGCGTGGCGATAGTTTGTCCTCACCCTGTCCCTCTCCCGGGGGGAGAGGGGACTCTGCTGGCTGGCGTGGGTGGGTAAGGGCTGTCCTGCCCTCACCCTGTCGCTCTCCCGGGGGGAGAGGGGACGTTCTAGCGAGGCGGTGGGGAGAGGATCGGGGTTAGGGGATTGTGAAGGAGGCAGATCCGACAACCCGTTGATGAGGTTGACGATACCGTTCTCCAGGCCGCCGATGCGGAACGAGTGGACCACATGGGCGATGAGGGGCCGCTGATCATTCACCCCTTGCTTCCTGTGCTCCAATCACTTCGCCGAGCCTGCGCCAGACACGAAGTCTTCCGTGATCAGGGCCGTGTTGGCAGCAAGGAAGGCCTGTAAGGTCTCCCTGGCCGGCGCGGCCCCCTCTTCGCCGTCCGCGGCCACGGCGATGAAGGTCCCACCCGGATGCCCCACGGTCACCTTGGCCAGCAGGCCGTAGAGCTTGGCCACCATCGGATTGGCGGTATCCCTGCCGGAGATGTCGTACCAGTACCAGATGACGCGCTGGGTACCGCCCCGGCCAATCACCGCTTCGAGCACGGCAAAGTCCCCCACGCCGTCGATGGAGACGGTATGGCGGGACTCGCCGAGCCGGCGCCAGCTCTCCCGATCCCATACCTGGTTCAGGGCGTTGATGAGCTCTGCCCCCTGTCCCTCTTGCCGGTAATGGGCAAGCCGCACCTCCACCTGCCCCGGGGGCCCGGCATACTGGGCCCGGCGCCCATCCGTCGCCCCGACGAAATCGGGTTGCCAGGGGTCGTCGCTATCCAGAGGGCCTTGCCAGCCCGCCTGCGCCTGAGGGAGAGTCAAGGCGTAGTCGCCGTGGCCGCTGTCCATCGCCGCGAAGGCGTTCACCAGGCCCTGACCCGCGCCCGCGGCGATGACGGTGGCAAGGCCGATGCCCAGCAACAGGCCGGGTTTCGTGGCATGCGTCGACACGCGCTGGTGCTCGATACGGTCCCGCTCGGCCGCCCGGGCCTCTTCCTCCGCGGGCTCGCGCCACAGGGAGCCCAACATGAACAGCAGGAGCATGACCACGCCGAAGAACACCCAGCCATAAACGATGTGGTCGACACCCGTGGCCAGCTTCATGTCGCTCAGGTGGCCGATCATCACGATGCCGTATGCCCGCATACCGTTTGCCAGCACTGGCACCACCAGGGCCAGGGCGATAAAGAGCAGGCGCCGCCACAGCGCACGATAGGTCAGATAGGCATAGAGGCAGCCCAACGCCAGGGAGGCAATCAGGTAACGGATGCCGCTGCAGGCCTCGGCCACCTCCCAGTTGCCCGTCGGCAACGTCAGGTAGCGGGCCTCCCGGAAAACGGGGACGCCCGTCAGGTTCAACGCCGCGACCGTGAAGTCGGCGGTGAAATCGATCATAGGCTCCTGTAGTTCTTCCCCCACGGGCACCGCGAACCAGAGATAGGCCAGCGGGAAGGCCATGGCCCAGGCGGTGCGCCAGCCGAGGATGGAAACGACCGCCAG
This sequence comes from Gammaproteobacteria bacterium, assembly GCA_034522055.1. Lineage (NCBI taxonomy): Bacteria > Pseudomonadati > Pseudomonadota > Gammaproteobacteria > Gammaproteobacteria bacterium. Next base: position 2,606,639 of record JAXHLS010000002.1, on the reverse strand, counting down.
CTGCAGTAGGACGATCAGACCCAGCTGGGTCAGTACCACGACATCCGCGGTAAACGCCAGGAACCAGCCGGCCGAAGCGGCCAGGAGGATGGGAACGACCCAGTAGTTGGGTGCCGGAGGAACATGGCGGATGGTGTCCCAACGCGTCCAGATCATATAGAGGCTGATGGGGATGATAAGGAAGCCATGGGCGAAGGTATCCGAGCGCCACCATATCTCCACCATGGAGAGGAAGGTCGGCCAATAAATGGCAACGATTGCCGCGACGGCGACGACCGTGACGGCGCCCGCGACCCGCCACCCATTGTTCGCCGCGGGGACGGCCGCTGGTGGCGCCGTCATCGCCTCGCCGGTACTGTCTGAATCGGCCGTCACTTGGGCATGCCTGTGGTTGAGGATATTGCGTTTGGTGTGGTCGTTCCGGCCGTTGGTGTCATCCGGCCTCCAGCAGTTCGGAGAACCTGCTGAGGTTGGTTTGCCAGTCGAAGTGCTCGCATACGAAGTTACGTCCGCTCTTTCCCGTGGTCACGCCGTCACCGGCCTCGAGTTGATTGATCACCTCTTCCGCGAAGGAGTCGGCCGAATTGTCGACGACCACCCTGAGGGCCGGACAGCGGCCGATGCCCTCCGCCGCCTCGCCCGTGGCCACCACCATCTTCTCCATGGCCAGCGCCTCCAGGACCTTGTTCTGGATGCCCCTGGCGATCCGTAACGGCGCCACGGCCAGGGCGGCCCGGGCCAGGTAGGGTCGCATGTCGTCGACGGTACCGGTGACGGTCACCCCGGGGATCTGAATCAGGGCCATAACCTCGTCCGTCGGCCGCGCGCCTACGATGTAGAATTCCGCGGTCCCCCGTGACGCCCTCACCCGGGGCAGGATCTCCGTGGCGAACCACTTGGCGGCATCCACATTCGGCCAGTAATCCATGGCGCCGGTGAACACCATCACCGGCCCGTCCCCTGAATAGGGGTTGGGGTAATCGAGCCCCGGGTCGAAGAACTCGAAATCCACGCCATTGTGTACGGCATGGATCCTGGATGCTGTGAGCCCGGTCAGGTTCCTGAAAAGTGCAGCCTCTTCCTCCGATACGAAGGCGCTGGCATCCACCGTTTCGGCAGTACGGCGCTCGAACTTGAGCAGTTCCCGGGACTCCCGGCGGTAGACCCAGTTCATGGGCCAGCGCTTCTTGTCGGCATACTGGCGCCATTTGTCGGAGTCCACGTCGACGAAGTCCACCACCCGGCGCAGGTCCGGCTTGTCGGGAAGGTACTGGGCCATGGCCGATGAGAACACCACTGCGCGCCGGATGCCGGCGTTGTCAATGGCCCGCTGCACCCAGGACGACATGCCCCGGTTCCAGTAATAAGGCAGAGTCAGGGCCTGCCCCGTGACCAGGCCCGCGAGGCTTCGCACCCGCGCCCGGGCGGGGTGCAGGGGCTCGGCATGGACATCGGCACAGAGCCCTTCGAGGATGGGGATGTGCGTCCAGTCCCGGGGCTCGTCGACGAAGGTGCCCAGGTGGACCTCGTAGTGCGCCGCCAGATGTTTGAGCAGGTGGTAGGAGCGCACCTTGTCGCCCTTGTTGGGGGGATAGGGGATGCGATGCACGAGGTAGAGAAGGGGTTCCATGGGTTAGGCCGTGCGGCGGCGCGACTTGGAGCCAGCTTTCACGAACCCTCTCCAAGAACGGGCACACCCACGTTGGCTGCCGCAGCTTTGAGGCCCTTGTCCCGCGTCGCCAAGGGTAACGCTTCACTCATGGCCAGCTCGAGATAGGCGGCATCGTAAACACTGAGCGCCTGCTCCCGTGCCAATGGCAGCGCTGCCGACCAGACAGAGTTTCGGTTCGCCTCCGCAACCCGTATGGGGAGATCTGCCAGGAGAGCCATGAAGCGGTGGGACTGGGCTTCCATGATTCGCTTACGGCGTTCCCCCACCACTAACACGTTGGCCACTTCGTAGAGCCAGAGTTTGGGGACCAAGGCTTCCTCCAGCTCAAACCTCTCCAATACCGAGTCGGTTTCAGGAGTGACTTCGTCCTCGAACAACCACGCCAGTGTTACCGAAGCATCGAGTACGAAGGTCACCTGCGCCCCTCATCGATGAGATCCTTCAGGCTTGCATCACCTAGCGTGATTCCGTGGCGTAATGCCTTGATATCAGCAATGACCTTGACAGGCGACACATCTGTGCTCTCGGCCGGAATCAGCATTGCAACAGGGTGGCCGTTTCGAGTAATGGAGAAGCGCTGACCGCCAGCCACCTCTCTCAGCAAGGCCGGCAGATGCGTCTTGGCTTCATAGGAACCAATCTTTTTCATCGTTTTTAATTTAGACCAGTCTAAAGACTAGACCAGTATCACCAGAGGCGCCGCTTTAGTCAACGGGTCTTCATCAAGCATCCCAATAGAGCCACTGGTACTCGTTGTTCGAAGGGATGAGACGAGATCAATAGTAGCTTCCTGCTCAGCCCAGGCTTCTCGCCAGAAGCGGCCCCAGCTGCTGGGACACGGGCAGGGGCAGGCGCTTCCAGGCCTGGATGAACAGGCGGTACTTGGGGTTCAGCGGGTTGACGTCCGGGATGTCCTTGGCCTTGACCAGGTAATACTCATAAGAGAGGGGCTCGGGCTCGAAGCCCCAGTTCTTCTTGAAGCTGTAGGCACCCGTCCCCTCCTTGCTGCGGCCGTAGTCGAAGACCCTTATGCCGCGCTCGGCGGCGCGGCGCATGAGTTCCCAGTACATGAAATCATTGCCGGCGACGGCGCGTGCCTCATTCGTCCCCCCGCCGTAATAGGGCAACACCTGGTCGCGAAAATAGAAGCTCAGGACGCTCGCTATCAGTTGCCCGTCCTTGATGATGGTCAGGACCTCGCAATCCTCCCCGAACACCTCATTCAGGATCCGGAAATATTTCTTCGGGAACACCGGGGTGCCGAGGTTGCGCACGCTCTCGGAATAAGCCCGATAGAGGCGCTCGATATCATCGTCGATGGTCGATTCGAGACCCGCCTTGATGCCCTTCCGGACCATGGCCCGCTGCTTGCGGGGGATGGCCTTCATGTTCGCTTCCGGATCGGCGTCTATCTCCTTGCGAAAGGTAAAGTAGAGGCTCTTGTGCTTCCATTCCGGGTTCACGGGCGCGGTATTGCGCATCTCCAGGTGGTCCACTCCCGACTCTTCGGCCAGACGGCAGGCCGTGGCCTCGAGCGCTTGATGCACGGCTTCCGAGTCGGCGACCACACCGCCGTAGACGCAGAAGGGAGTGGACACCAGGGCGTTGCCGAACAACAGGCTCTTGACGTGGACCAGGGGCAGTACGCCCACCATCTTTCCCCCTTGCTGGGCGTAGAGATAGTGGGTGCGGTGGCCGAAGGCACGGCGGATCACCTCCTCCCAGCCGGCGCGGTGGAAGAAGGTGGCATCGGGCCTGGCCAGGACGTAGTCGTCCCAGGGGCTGCGATCGCCGGGCTCGAGGCGTTTGATCGCGATGGTGCTGGTATCGGTCATTTCAAGATCGGTGGCCGGTGGCCGGTGACCGACCGTTCGCGCGCAAGCACGCTCCTACCGGTGGACTATCGTAGCGCGCCCGAGAACCTGCGCCCCTAGGAGCCCGCTTGCGGGCGAATCCCCGCGTCGAGGCATAAAGCGTGAATGTCATGCGGCCCTCTTGGCAAGGTCGACGACCGACGCGGACTCGATGTCCTGCTCGAAGACCCTGTCCATGCGCCCCCACGAGAAGTCCGTCAACAATCTTTCCAGGCGGCTCTCCATGACATCCAGGTTGAGGTAGTGCCGAAAACGGGTCTTGGCCGTGGCACCCTGCGGGCGCGGCTGGTGCGGATCGATCTCCCAGGGGTGGAAGTAGAAGATCACGGGCCGGCCGTCATGGCGGTTGATATGACGTATGGTGTTGCGCGAAAAGGCATAGGGGAAGAGGCGGAAAAATCCGCCCCCGCTCGCGGGCAGGTTGCGTCCGAGCAGTTGGCGGGTCGACAGGGGTATCTCCACCACGGCCTCTGCGCTATATCTGAAGGGCGACAGGGGCGCCTCCGGCATGCCGTACAGATCATGGCGTACCGGATAGATGCTGGAACTGTAGTGGTATCCACACTCCTTCAAGGCCTCCAGTGCCCACAGGTTATCCCGCCCGATGGAGAAGCTCGCGGCCCTGAATCCCGCCACCGTCCCGCCCGTGATGTCCTCCAGCAGGCGACGGGTACGATCCACGTCCTCTTTGAAGGCCGTCCGGGTTTGTGTGGTGGCGCGAGTATGGTCGTAACCATGACTCGCCACCTCATGACCCTGCTCCAGGATGCGCCTGACCATGGCGGGGTAACGCTCGGCGATCCAACCGAGAACGAAGAAGGTGGCGGCGACCCTGTGGCGCCCGAACAGCGCCAGCAACCGATCGGTATTCTGCTCCACCCGGCACGCGTGGGCGTCCCAATCCGATCGGGAAATGACCCGCTCGAATGCCGAGACCTGGAAATAGTCCTCCACGTCCACGGTGAGGGCGTTGGTGATGTCATTGGCTCGATTCACGGCGGCAGACTACAGAGTTATGGTTTCCGTTTGGTTGAATCGTGCCGCTCGAGTAGCGCGCGCCGGAGCATGGACATTTCCTCACGCAGGCTGTTCGCCAGACCGGATACGGAATCCTCGACCGCCGTCAGCCGTTCGTCGCTTTGCCCCTGGTCCCGCGAGGATGATTCCCTCGACGATGAGCCGGGCCGCAGATTCGCGGCCGGATTCAATCTCACTACCCCAGGGTCGTCCAGACCCAGGGCCTCATCCAGATCCCCTTCCTCTTCGGCGAGATCGCTCTCCACACCTTCGGCCGTGGCCACGTCGATATGATGCCTGTCCTCCAGATGGGCCAGCAGAAGAAGTCGATCGCAGAACGAATTGATGATGCGGGGAATGCCCCGGCTGTTGCGGTAGATCACCGTAAAGGCGTCCGCATCGAAACTGGGGTCGTTCTTCCAACCAACGGTGTGCAGGCGATGCTCGATATAGTGGCGGGTCTCTATCTCATCGAGAGGTTTCAGATGGTAAGCGGCGATGACGCGCTGGCGGAGTTGCTCGAAGCCTCGCGAACGCATGGTCACCCTGAATTCCTTCTGGCCCAGCAGGAAGCTCTGCAGCAGCATGTGGCCGTCGATCTGGAAATTCGACAGCATGCGCAGCTCTTCCACCGAACGGCCGGGCAGGTTCTGGGCCTCGTCCACCACCAGCAGGGCCCGGCGCCCTTCCTGATAGCAGGCGCGGAGATACTCCTCCAGGTTACGGAGCATGACGCCCTTGCTGACGTTCTCAAAGGGCAAGCCGTAGGCCGCCGCCACTACCTGCAGCAGATCCTCCGCTTCCAGTTGTGAGGTGACCACCTGGGCGATGGTCACGTCTTCCTTGACGAGTACCCGCAGGAGGTTGTTCAGGAGTGTTGTCTTGCCGGTGCCCACGTCGCCGGTAATGACGATGAACCCCTCGCCCTGCTTGACGCCGTAGAGCAGGTAGGCCATGGCCCGTTTGTGACTGCGGCTGGCATAGAAGAACCGGGGATCGGGGGCCAACCGGAAGGGCTTACCGCTCAGACCGAAGTATTTTTCATACATAATTAAAAGTTAAAATTGAGACCTGCGGTTAGACGGTTCTCTTTATAGTCGTTCGTCCCCCCGTCCGAAGCGCTCTCGATGTGGCGCAGGTTCACCTGCCCGGTGGCATTCCGGGCCAGTGAGTAGCTGAGGCCGAGTCCCAGGCTCCAGATCTCGCTGGTCCGATCCGAGAGATCAAACTCCGTTTCCTGCCATCGACCATCGAGGTTGGCGCTCATGGCTCGGGACAGGGTGTGGTTCAACCCGAATGACAAGCCTTGGACTGTCTCATCATCGTCCCCTTGATTGTCACGCTCACTCCAGTTGATCCCCAACCTAACGGTACTGCGCCGCCCCTGCATGGCCATGGAGGCGTTGAAGGTTTGATCGACGAAGACCTCGTCGGTCTGCCGTACGGTATCGATGGGGATGAGTATTATATCGCCGTCCGGAGTCTCGATGGGTTCGCCGAAGGGGTCCTCCAGCGGGATGAGTATGCGCTCCAGCTGCAGGTCCCGGGCGGTGGTCGCCGACTGGGACAGGCTCGCGCTCCATACCGAGCGTCGCCGGCGGTGCTGGAAATCGAAGAATACGTTATCGCCCACGGGGTTCTTTTCGAGACCTCCCGAGAAGGAGGTGCGCGGACTGGGCGTCCAGTTGAGCCCTGCACTCCACACTATGCCGGAACTTTCGATGTCCTGATTGTTGGTATCGTTCCTGGAATGGCCCACGCTCGTAAAGACACTGTAGCGGCGGCTGAAGACATAGGTCAGCGTCCCGGACAGGCTTTCGAACTCGTTGTCCTCCCCACCATCGGCGCCGTCGAGGGTACGGGTGGAGTAACTGATGCTCCACGGCACCCTGGCGAAATAGCGGCCGCTGTTCATGCGGGCCTGAAAACCGCCCGAGGTGCTGGCGTCGCCATCACCACCATTCTCCACCCAATCATAGGTGGTGCTGGCCTCGGTATCGGCATACTTGCCGAAGTGATGTCTGAAGACGGGAGTTATGGCGAATGTGTAGACATCCTCGCGATTGCCCGTGTTGGAGATGTTGCTGGTGGCGATACGGCCCCGGTTATCGCGATTCTGCTGGCTGGCGGTGGCCCGGGCGTTGACGGACAGCATCTGCTCGATGAGCTCCACATCACCACCGGCCTGCAACTGATGGTTGGTGCTGTCTCCGATATCGTCGCGCTTATGCCTGAGATTCTGCATGGTGTACTGGAGATTGACATTCACCCGGCCCCCGCGGCCGCTCAGACCGAGGCCGGGATTGATGGAGGTCACGAAATCACTGCGCTCCTCACCTTGCGGCGCCAGGTCGATATTGTCCGTATAGGTCTCCTGAATCGACAGGCGGGGCGTCAGCCTCCACTCGCCGGCTTGGACAGGAGACATGTTCACCGCCACCACCAGCGCCATGGGCATAACGAAGTAATGCGGGCGAAGGCACTCCTTGAGGGTCGCGATGTGCCTAATCACGACCATAATAATAGTAGTACCCGTACTTGCCCTTGGCCCCACCCCATTCGCGGCTGCGATTGAGCACCAGTCCGATGTTTTGCCGGCGATTGAGTTGCTTAAGCGCATCCTTCACTTCGCTGGCGAGGGTCTTCTCGGCATGGACCACAAACACGACCTGCCCCACCAGGGAGGCCAACACGCCCGCCCCGCTGGTGACCAGGACGGGGGGCGAATCGAAGATGACCACCCGATCGCTGTAGCGCTTGGACACGTCATCGATGAATTTCTTCATGCCGCCACTGGCAAGGAGTTCCGTCATCTTCGCGTGGTGGGAGCCGGAGGGCAGAATGGAGAGCTTGGGGATATTGGTCTTGAGCATCACCTCGGACAGGTCAAGATTCTCGTCCTCCAGACAATCCGTCAGTCCCCGCGTCGCCTCGACGCCAAAGGACTTGGTGATATCCGACTTCGCCACGTCCGAGTCCACCAGCAGCACCGTCCGGTCCATCTCCATGGCGATACTGATGGCCAGATTGATGGACGTATAGGTCTTACCCTCTCCGGGCAGGGCGCTGGTCACCATGATCAGATTGGTGTACTCAGAGGCGCCCTCCTCGAGCTTACTCAATAACGGGCGCTTGATGCGTCGCATCTGTTCCGAGAGCGTGGACTGGGGGTTGTCTGGCGTGAGCATGCCCAGTTCCGTCAGGCGCTCCAGATCGATGGTGACCTCCCTCGACGATCGGGGAGGCGTGGTCTCGCCTCCCGCAGCCGCCTCTGGTTCAGCAGGTGCGGCCGGCGCGACGTGCACCTGCTCCAGGGCCCGAAGCTCCAGCGCCGATGGAGTAAAAGCGGGCCGCGTGGAGGAGGAGTCTTTCTCCAGGTCCGGCCGGGGGTCCAGCACCTTGATATCCCCGACGGTGGTCTCCCCCTCGGCCGGCGGGGAGACGTCCCGCTGTTTTTCCAGCTTGTCCAGGGCTCTCTCGATGATGCTCATGATATCTATGCCACCAGTTGCTGGACTTTGTCGAGGGGATTGATATGCAGCGTATAGAGGGTCACCAGACCAAAATAGACCCCGACCAGGCCGATGACCCCGCCCAGGTAGGCGGCATAACCCAATCTGCGTTGGACGTTTTCCTTGGGCGTGAGGATCCGTGATACGGCCCCCAGCACCGGCAGGTCGGATACCGTGGCCAGGTCGATACGGGTATAAAACGCCGGCCGAATCATGGCCACTACGATGGCCAGGGCGAGACCCGCCCCCAAGCCCACCAGGAGCACCGCCGAGCTCAACGTGATGCGGTCGGGACTATTCGGATGGATGGGGGCGCGTGGCGGCTCGATAATATTGAACTGGATCTGGTCCGTGCTCTGGCTGACCTCCTCCGAGATGCTCAGTTGTTCCCGTCGTTTGGCGAGTTCCTGATAATTTCTCTGAATGATGTTGTAGTCGCGGTCCAGAGCCTTATATTCACGCTCCACGTTCAGGGCTTCATCGATGCGCCTTTCCAGATCAGACAGCTTCTGCTTGTAGTTCTCGACCCGGGTGGAGAGACCCGCCACCTCCGCCTCCGCTTGACCAAGGGTCAGTTGGACCTGACGCGCATACTCCGACAAGGGCTTCCCTTCCGCATCCTCAGCATTCAACTGCTCCATCATCTCGGCGATCGCCTCCTTATTCTGCTTGCGAAGCTGGGCCAGCAATTCTTTGGAAGCAACCACATCAGGGTGTCTGTCCGTATACTTCAAAAGCAAATTGTCCAGTTGCTCCTCGAGTTGTCGAATACGCCGACTGAAAGGACCCTCGATACCCAACGACTCCGGGTCGGCGAACTGCCTCCCCTCTTCCACCTGCCGCCTGATCTCATTACGCCGGTTGATTGCCTCGTTCAGTGATAGCTGCGCGTCCTCGAGTTGCCTAACTACACTCTGACGCTGGGAGTAATAGTTCCCACCTTCACCGGGCATCATGCCGAGATTTCTGCGCTTGAATTCCTTGAGGCGTTCTTCGGCCACGTTCAAACGGGCCTCGTGGTCCTTGATCTGCTGTTCGATGAATTGACGGGTACTCGAGCTGTCTTTGCGGCTCTCGCCCAGGGACTTCTCGACAAAAATATTCAGAACGGCCTCCACGACGCGTAACGCCCGCTGGGGATCGGCATGGGTATAACTGATGGAAAAGATATTGCCGCGACTGCCGCCGGATACCCGGACCGCACGCCGCAAATGGTTGATAAGCCGCTCGAAATCTTCAGGCGTCTTGGCGGTAAGGTCCATATCCGTGGTTCTGATGACCGCTTCGAGATTGTCACGGGACAACAGGGTTCGCCGTACCATGTTGATTGCCTGCTCGCGGGCATTCGTGTTCACGGCCAGCCCTCTCAGGAGCGGTGTCAATGAAGATCTGGTGTCCAGCAGAACCTTGGTATTAACCACATATCTGTCTGGTAATGTCATAATCATCGTCCAGCCGACGACGCAGATAGCGAAGGCGGCCCCCAGCGCTATCCAGCGATAGTGCCAGGCCATACGGACGAACCGAATACCTTGGGCGAGTAGCTCATCCATTCATCTAGACCGGTCGAAGTCGGACATTGTCAGAACCAAGCCTCCGGGATGATGAGGATATCCCCCGGCCGCATATCCACATTCGCGGTGATATCCCCGTCCCGTATCAGGTCCTCCAGACGGACGATGGTGTTGACCTGCTTGCCATCGACCCGCCGCGTCAGCACGGTCTTGTTGCCGGCCGCGAAATCCGTCAGGCCACCGACGGCGATCATGACGTCGAGCAGGGTCATGTCGATACTGTAGGGAAGCGCCCGGGGCTGGGTGGCCTCGCCGACGACCCGAATCTGCTCGTCGGTGCGCCCGTTGAAGCCGCCGACGATGACCGTGACCAGGGGATCCTTGATGTAGGTTCCGAGGACCTTCTCCAACTCCCGGGCCAGCTGGGTGGGGGTCTTGCCGCTGGCGCCGACATCCTCCACCAGGGGCGTCGAGATGAGGCCATCGGGCCGCACGGTGACCGTGCTGGAGACCTCCGGATTGCGCCACACGAAGATATTCACCGAATCCCCGGGGCCGATGATGTACTCATAGGGCGGGCCATCGGCGTAGAAGGACGGGTCCGGCTTCGGCGTGGTACACCCGGCGAGAGTGAACATGAGAAGGGTCAGAGACCCTAAAAATGCGACCCATCCCGTGGGACGTTGGGGGTGTAAGTGGACCATCTCGACTCCTCCGCTCCTGTAGCCAATCAATATATCGGCCTAATCACCCAAACTGAATCGATAATTTAGCATTTTGTGACGTTGCCGAACTCCGCGCGCATCCCGGATCCCGCAGTCACCCTGGCGCCAACCCTGCTACGCTATTGTAACTTCTTTAGATTTCACTAGAAAGTACCTGTTATTTTTACACTTTTTTAAGGCACCCCGATGCCCCAGGCGCTTGAGGCCGAACCGGGCGGGCCTTGTGGCCTGTTACTTGATGCGATACTTCTTGACCAGGTCATACAACGTCGGACGACTGACCCCGAGGATCTCGGCCGCCTGGGAAACATTGCCCTCGTAGAAGGCCATGGCGCGCTCCACCGCCTCCCGCTCCGCCCGCTCCCGCACGTGCCTCAGATTGAGGGGCAGGTCTTCCTCATTCAGATGGTCGAGCTCGAGATCCGCGCTGGTGATGAGGGCACCCTCCGCCATGATCACGGCCCGGTTCACGCGATTCTCCAACTCGCGCGCGTTGCCCGGCCAGAAATAGCTCTCGATGGCGCCGAGAGCCTCGTCTGAGAACCCCTTGGGGGCCTTGGGGTGTACGGACGAGGCGCGTTCCAGGAAGGCGCGGGCGAGCACGATTGAGTCGCCGGTTCGCTCACGAAGCGGTGGGATGCGGAGGCTGATCTCACTGATACGGTAGAAGAGATCCTCGCGGAACCCCCCCTTCTTCATCAGTTCCTCGAGGTTCTGGTGGGTGGCACAGATGACCCTGACATCCACCTTGATTTCCTCCCGGCCGCCCACCCGTTCGATGACCCGCTCCTGGAGAAACCGCAGCAGTTTGGCCTGCAGAGACTGGGGCAGATCCCCCACCTCGTCCAGGAACAGCGTGCCCTCGTGGGCATATTCGATCTTGCCGCGGGTCTGTTTGGCGGCTCCCGTGAAGGCGCCCTTCTCGTGACCGAACAGCTCGCTTTCCAGCAGTGCTTCCGGGATTGCCGCACAGTTGATGGCGATGAAGGCCTCATCCGCGCGGGGACTGAGGCCGTGGAGCGCCTTGGCCAGCAGCTCTTTGCCCGTGCCGCTCTCACCCAGCAACAGCACGGTGGCATTGGTGGGCGCGACTTTCTCTACCATGCGACAGACGCGGCTCATCTCCGAACTGGTGGCCACGACACCCTCCAGGGGTGACTGGGCGCCGGCCTGGTGGAGCTGCCGGTTCTCCTGTTCGAGTTCGTAGAGCCGGTAGGCCCGCTCGATGATGAGGCCGAGCAGGTCGGGATCCACGGGTTTCTGGTAGAAGTCATAGGCGCCCATGCCCACGGCCTTGACGGCGTTCTCGCGCTCCTCGTTGCCGGTGACCACGATGACCTTGGTATCCGGGGCCAGACTGAGGATCTGTGACAGGGCTTCCAGCCCTTCCGAGGCATTGGCCGGATCGGGGGGCAGGCCCAGGTCCAGGGTCACCACCGCGGGCTCGAAGCGGCGCAGCTGGTTGATGGCCTCCTCGCGATCCGCCGCCAACGACACCTCGTAATTCTCGAAGGACCATTTGAGCTGACTCTGCAGCCCGGGGTCGTCCTCGACGATGAGGAGGCGTCTCTGTCCTGGTTTTTGCTTGTTCAAACTCGATAATCCTAGTGCTGGCTCGGGGGCGCGATGTCCAGCCGGATCCGAAACACCGTACCCTGCCCCGGTACGCTCTCCACATGGAGTTCACCTCCCTGAGAGCGGATATATTCCCGCGCCTCGTAGGCCCCGATACCCATACCTGCATTGCCCTTGGTGGTATAGAAGGGCCGGAACAATTTGTTCCGGATGAACTCGGCGTCCATGCCTTTACCACGATCCCTGACCTCTATAACGGCACGTCCGTCCACACACTTCAGTCCCAGCAGGACCTCGTCGTCGGCCCCCGACGCTTCCTGGGCATTCTGGACCAGGTGGCCGAGCACGGTGGAGAGCCGCTCGCGCTCGGCCACCACCTGCAACCCCTCCACGCTCTCCTCCAGGCGCGGTCGGGCCTTGCCCTCCACGATTCGCTGGGTCGTGACGGCCTCCAGCACCGAGCCCAGATCAACACGCTCCCTGGGCCCCACCTCCCGCCGATCCTTGCGCAACTGGTCCAACAGACGATTCATCTTGGTCACGGCGTTGTCCACCGTCTGCACGGCGTCTTTCACGAACTCCGGATTGTGCATGTGCTTCCTGGCATTGGTCACCACCAATGAAAGCTGGGCACTGAGATTCTTGAGATCATGGACCACATAGGCAGACAGCCGATTGAAGGTCTCGAACTGGCGGGCATCGGCCAGGGCCTCGCTCACGGCCAACAGGGCGAGGTAGCTGCCGGCCTGACGGCCCACGGTCTTCAGCAGGTCCATGTCCTCCCAGTTAAGGGTCAGGTAACCGCGGGAACGCGCGAGCACCAGGAATCCCAGCATGCCCTGGGGATGAAACAGCGGGATCACCAGCCAGGCTCGGCGCTCCTCCAGGAGCCACCCGGGCAGTTCCAGGCCGGGATAGGCCGCCGGCGAGCCGCGGTACTCATCGATATCGATGATCAACTCGTTATCCGCCAGGAAGCGGGCCATGGAACCATCCGCCGGCTCCTCATCGACACCGTCCGGACTGAGGTTGCTCGCGGCCGTCAATGCGTACGCGTCGTCACCCTTGAGCCAGAGTTGGCCGCCGGTGCTCTCCACGATATCCGCCACCCCCCTGATGACCGCATGATGCAACTCCGAGGCCTGGCGTGCCTCCGATAGGATACCAATGAGCTTATGCCACTCTTCACGGTAATCGTACTTGTAACCGAAAAAGTGCTTGTTGAGAAAGAACTTGATATTGGCCCGAACCTGCCCCGAAAAGATGAGAACGAGCAGCAGCAGGCCGGCGCCGAAGAAGAAGGCCGTCTGCAGGGCGACGCCCCATGTGCCACCGAAATTGCGGATGTAATAACCGGCCCCCGCCATCATCAACAGGTAGACTCCGGCCCCCATGAGGGTCGCCGTGTGGAATACCACCCGTTTGGATACGAAGACCCGGGTCTCCGAATCCTGGGTACGCGCCAGGGAGATACCGATGAGTGGAACCACCATTGCCCCGACGATGCCGCGGGCGGACCACAAGGCCGGATCGATACGCTTGAACAGCAGGGCATCGGCGTAGATGTAGAAGTCGTAGACGAACAGGCCACCGATGCCAAGGCACATGAACTTGATGGCCCAGCGCTGTTCGGTGTTGGCGTTTCTGAACAGTTGCTCCACCAGCACCAAGCCCGCCACCGGCAGCAACACGAATCCCAGCAGGTTGAGTTCCGTCGCGGCCGTCAATCCGAGCTTGCCGGAGATCTCCAGGGGGCTGGCGATGGAGGCCCCCAGCATGAGGGCCGCAAAGATGTAGAGAAGAACCCCGAGGACCGGCAGGCGTCTGTCATTATCCGGCCCCACATCGAAGCGATAACCCAGCAACCAGAACAGGTAGGTGAACAGGGCGGCATTTCTGGTCACTTCCAGGCCCTGGATGAGGCTGGCCGGCACGTAGCGACCGGAGGCAGCGTAGGCGTGGCCATAGAACAGGGCCGCGGCCAGCAGCGCCACGGCAAACAACAACGCGGCGTCGCTGGTACGCAGCCTCCTGATGACCAGGAGCAACGCCAGGATGGTGAACATGATGGCGCCGCTGAGATAGGAAACGAACTCGAATATTTGCAAGCCGATCGCCTCAGTCCCGCATATCGCCCGCGCCGGGTGTTGCCGGTCCGGGTCGATTCGGCACGTCTCCTCCCGCGCCGACGGTCATCGCGCCCCCTGGCCCCATAGCACCACCTGGATGGTCTGCATGATGATGGCCAGATCGAGAAATATGCTGTAGTTCTTGATGTAGTAGAGGTCGTACTGGAGCTTCTGCTTGGCGTCCTCCACCGAAGCGCCGTAGGAATAGGACACCTGGGCCCACCCGGTTATCCCCGGGTTGACGCGGTGGCGCATGCCGAAGTACGGGATCTGGACCGACAGCTCCTCCACGAATTGGGGCCGCTCGGGCCGCGGACCCACGAAGCTCATGTCACCGCGCAAGACGTTGAAGAGTTGAGGCAATTCATCGATGCGGGTCTTACGCATGAACGCCCCCACGCGGGTGACCCGCGGGTCGTTGGCGCCCGCCCAGATGGCCTGGCCTGCCTTTTCTGCATCTACCCCCATGCTCCGGAACTTGATGACCTCGAACACCCGGCCGTTACGCCCTACCCGCTCCTGGCGGTAGAGCACCGGTTCGCCGATACGGGACTCGATGAGAATCGCCACCGCGGCCAGGAGCATGATAGGCGCTGCCAGCATCAGCATGACCAGGCTGAACAGGATATCGAATGCGCGTTTGCTGTAGCTCTTCAGCACCGCGTGGCTGAAGCCATCCAGGAAGATGATGTCGATGGGCCGCAACAGGTCCACGTTGATCTTGCCGATCTGGCGTTCATAGAACTTGACGCGGTCGATCACCTCGATGCCGCTCATCTTGCACTCCACCACCTCTTCCACGGGGAAGCCCGGGTGACGGTCATCGGTGGCGACGACGATCTCGTCCACCAAGAGTTCCCTGGCGAGTTCGGGCAGAGGCTTGTTCGTGCGAATGACCTTGGACTCATCCAGCACCATCGGCTCCGCCGGCAGCGCCACATAGCCCAGAAGTTTCAATCCCCGATGGTCCGACCTGCGCCGCAGCATGGCGAGCTCCCGGGCGTCCTCACCGGCGCCGAGAATGAGGGTGCGTTTCCTCAAGGCATCGTGGTCCGAGACCTTGAAGAACAGATAGCGCCCCACGCCTATCCCGAACATGGCCACCGCGAAGCTGACAAGGAACGGGCTCAGTCCGATGTACATGGCCGGAAGAAAATAGAAGGCCACGATCATGCCCAGGAAACCCAGTCCGAAGCTCACCAGCAGGCGCACCACGATACCCCATAGGCCCTCCCTCAGACCGCTCTGGTAGAGCCCCGAGGACGCCATCGCACCCAACATGATCACGGTGAACAGGGTGGCCCGGGGGGCAATGGGGTCCACCAGTACCTTGGTGGCCGCCGACGGGTCCCCGAAGCTGATGGACATGCCGGCATATATGGAGAAGAACAGGATCATGCCCTCCGCGATCAGCAGGGCAATGATGTCCTTGGCCACATAATGTCGAAAGATTCTAAATGCCATGTCGGCTTTCTAACCCCTGCTCACCGCGCTAACCCGAAGGGCCTCCCTCAAGCATGAGTATCCTCTACCCCAGGACTATAATTCCTTGAATCACGGCACAATCCCCGAGCACAACCGCACGCCTTCTCAAAGGCTGCCGTCGATGCAAACTTTTTTTTGGGGCAGACTGTCAGTTGATCTTGAAGGAGGTCTGGCCGTTGCGATCGAGCAGCCGCAGGGTGGGTTCATCCTCCGCCGTCATCTCGAATACGGCCCGGGTCTCGCCGTTCTTGTCCGACAGGTCGATGAACGGGGTATCGTCGAAACGCAGGCCGAGGGACATGCGTGGTTTGCCGTTCGAATCGATGAGCTGGAGGATGGGCACCTTGGAGTAGAGACGCAGGAAGAAGCGCGTGTTCCCCTCCTGGTCCACCAGTTTCACCTCCTGGGACTCGAGGAGAATCTTCTTCACGGTGACCGGCGTGTCCACGAAATTCCGTACCGTCCAGTATCCGAGCAACACCACCACCAGCAGCACCCCCGCCAGCTTCATGACGCGATAGCGTTTCTCGAGATGCTCGATGCGCTTCATCAGCGCATCGCTGTTCACTGTCTGTTCGCTCATTCCCGCCCTCGCCATTGAGCCCGATGACACGGCAACCACTCATCGGGTCGTCGTACTTCGGAGCGTCTCCATGAGACGTCGGTCGCCTGACCAATCATTATTTTAATCGCTCTATTATATCAGGCCTTGGAACCCGCGACGGCAGAGGATCATCCCTTTTGGAACAACCCGAGGCACGGGCTCCGCCATTGGCCTCGGAACCCGCACTAAGTTAACTCTCATGGCGATACGCGCCGCCCGAAATGATGAAAGCGAAGCACGTATCGCCATGTTCGTTCCCTCACCCCATCCCTGTACTCCGGGCCGCGCCGAGGCGCGTTCAAATCCGTTCCCGACGCATTTGTCCCAGAGGGAGAGGGGGAGTTCGTGCTTCGCGACTTTCACGTTAATGATGTCTTGCGACCGGGCCGCGCCCCTATTGTTCGGCGCGAGAATGGGATTCTTTAAGTATTGGCCAACGTCAGCCCTCCCACCGGGCTTCCGAAGCGATACCGGGTCAGATCCGGCATGACGGTGACGTTCTGGATGCCGGGGCAGGCCCGGGATGACGGTGGGATTCTGGATGCCGGGGCAGGCCCGGGATGAGGATCTGGAAAATTCGTGGCTGACGCGGCTTGTCGAACCATGTCGCTTATTTCAGAGGTGCTATTCCTCTCACCATCGGAATATAACCCCCGAAGGGCCACTTGGGGGTGGTCCTTTGGGGTTATATGGCGCGGGTTTATATGGCGCGCCCGGAAGGATTCGAACCTCCGACCACCTGGTTCGTAGCCAGGTACTCTATCCAACTGAGCTACGGGCGCGTGATGCTTGACTGACCACCGGACAAGACTTCCTTGCCCCTGCACTGATTGGCGGAGAGAGAGGGATTACTCCGGGCATCCCTGCCCTCCGCCCTGCGGGCCGTCGCTGCGCGACGTTCAAATGCGTTCCCGACGCATTTGGTCTCCGGGCATCCCTGCCCTCCGCCCTGCGGGCCGTCGCTCCGCGACGTTCAAATGCGTTCCCGACGCATTTGTCGAACCCTCCTTTCGGGTTCTCATCCCTCTCCTTGCACTGAAATGCCTACAGACAAGGCTTCCTTGCCTGCGCACTGTTTGGCGGAGAGAGAGGGATTCGAACCCTCGATGGAGCTATTAACCCCATACTCCCTTAGCAGGGGAGCGCCTTCAGCCGCTCGGCCATCTCTCCTTCCTCGAAGGGGCGCTAGAATATCCGATTACAGGGCCCCTGGCAAAAGGGTTTTGAGCCCGCGGCTCTCAGCCCTGGGCCGCCCCCCCGGCCTGAATTTTCTCCTGCTGTATGCGCTCGTAGATCTCTTCGCGGTGCACAGATACATCCTTCGGGGCATTCACCCCTATGCGGACCTGGTTACCCTTCACTCCGAGCACCGTGACGGTCACTTCGTCACCGATCATCAACGTTTCACCCACCCGCCTGGTCAAAATAAGCATCGTCTACTCTCCGAATGTCCTTCTGGCTTGTCTGTCGCCAGTCTTATTGGATCGAGGTTCCTCAGAACTACCGCCGCCCCGAGACTACGGGGCGGAATGTGCTGCGGTTCAGACTCTCACCGCGAACCATGAAAAAAATCAAATCCGATAGGGTCGACGGATATTCCTTGCCCATCAACGTGTTACTCACACCATCAGAGTATAAAAGATACGTAATGAAAGCTTAACCTAGTATAATTCCTATTCTAGGCAGGAAATCTACCCCTCTGCAGGGGGTTTATCCAGTTCAAAGATATCATGCAGCGCACGCACCCCCAACTCCAGGTATTTTTCCTCCACCACCACGGAGATCTTGATCTCGGAGGTGGAGATCATCTGGATGTTGATACCCTCGTCAGCCAGGGCGCCGAACATGAGGCTGGCGATGCCGGAATGGGAGCGCATGCCCACGCCCACGAGGGAGATCTTGACGATGTTGTCGTCGCCTATAACCTCACGGGCACTCAGTTCGGCCGCCACCTTGCGCACCGCTTCGAGGGCTCGCTGGAGGTCGTTGCGATGGACCGTGAAGGTGAAATCGGTGGTGTGGTCCTGGGCAACGTTCTGGATGATCATGTCCACTTCGATGTTACGGTCCGCCACCGCCCCGAGGATCCGTCGGGCGATGCCGGGATTATCGGGCACCCCCAGGATGGTTATCTTCGCTTCATCACGGTTGAACGCGATGCCTGAAATGACCGCCTGCTCCATGATTTCGTCCTCGGATGTGATGAGCGTGCCGGGTCCCTCCTCGAAAGAGGACAGCACCCGCAATCGCGTCTTGTACTTGCTGGCGAATTCCACGGCGCGGATCTGCAGCACCTTGGCCCCCAGGCTGGCCATCTCCAGCATCTCCTCGTAAGTGAGCCGGTCCAGGCGGCGGGCCGTCTGCACCATGCGGGGATCCGTGGTGTAGACCCCGTCCACATCCGTATAGATCTGGCATTCGTCGGCATCCAGGGCGGCCGCCAGGGCCACGGCCGTGGTGTCGGAGCCGCCGCGACCCAGGGTGGTGATGTTGCCTTGGGGGTCGACGCCCTGGAACCCGGCCACGACCGCCACGTAGCCCTGCTTGAGGTCGTGACACAGGGTCTGATGGTCGATGCTGAGAATGCGCGCCTTGTTGTGGGCACTGTCGGTCTGGATGCGCACCTGGGCCCCGGTGTAGGAACGGGCCGGGCACCCCTGAGTCTCCAGGGTCATGGCCAGCAGGGCGATGGTGGTCTGCTCACCGGTGGACAGCAGCACGTCCAGTTCCCGTGGCGGGGGCACGTCGCCGATGGCCTTGGCCAGGGCGAGCAGGCGATCCGTTTCGCCACTCATGGCCGACACCACCACGACCACGTGGTTGCCGGCGTCCCGTGCGGCCTTCACGCGCCCCGCGACGTGGGCGATGCGCTCAAGGTCGCCCACGGAGGTGCCGCCGTACTTCTGAACGATCAGGGCCATCTATGACTTGCTTCCAAAACAGGGGTTCCGATGCGCACGGCCGCCAAGGCGGCCGGTGCGGACACAAAGCGCGCAATTAGACGTCATTCCACGGATAAAAAAAAGGGCCACCGGATATTGATTAGGGCACGAATTCAAAAAACAAATTGTAGATCGGGCTGTAGGTCGGGCTGTAGGTCGGGCTTCAGCCCGACACCGCCCCCCCTGGCGGGTGGTACCGACCCGACGCGAGGTATGCGCGGCGGGTTTGAATGTCGGGATGAATCCCGACCTACATCCGTGCCAAAGGAACAGGCGGTGGGAGGTGTTTGTAGGTCGGGCTTCAGCCCGACACCGCCCCCCCTGGCGGGTGGTACCGACCCGGCGCGAGGTATGCGCGGCGGGTTGAATGTCGGGATGAATCCCGACCTACATCCGTGCCAAAGGAACAGGCGGTGGGAGGTGTTTGTAGGTCGGGCTTCAGCCCGACACCGCCCCCCCCTGGCGGGTGGTACCGACCCGGCGCGAGGTATGCGCGGCGGGTTGAATGTCGGGATGAATCCCGACCTACATCCGTGCCAAAGAAGGCCATCCGGGACGCGTTCAGGATAGCGCCCGGTCCTCCACCTGTTCCCGTACCCAGTCGGCCACGGACCCCAGGGCCCCGGGCAGGGCGGCGGCGTCGCTGCCCCCGGCCTGGGCCATATCGGGACGCCCGCCGCCCTTGCCCCCCACCTGCTGGGCGACGAAGTTCACCAGGGCTCCGGCCTTGACGCGATCCGTGGCGTCCCGGGATACCCCGGCCACCAGGCGCACCTTGCCGTCTTCCACGGCCGCCAGCACCACGGCGGCGGTGCCCAGCTTGTTCTTGAGCTGGTCCACGGTGTCCCGCAGGGTCTTGCTGTCGGCTCCCTCCAGCTCGGCCGCCAGCACCTTGATGCCCCCCACGTCCAAGGCCTGGTTGGACAGTTCCCCGCCCTGGCTGCTGGCCAGCCTGGCAGTGAGCTGCTCCACCGTCTTCTCCAGCTCGCGCTGGCGCTCCAGCAACTGCCTGAGCTTGGGCTCCACGGTGTCCTGGTCGGCGCGCAACAGGCCGGCCAGGTCCCTGATGCGGTGGTCCGTATCCATGGCCCAGGCCACCGCGGTGTGGCCGCTGATGGCCTCGATGCGGCGCACGCCCGCCGCCACCCCCGTCTCCGCCACGATCTTGAACAGACCGATGTCGCCGGAACGGGAGACATGGGTGCCGCCGCACAGCTCGGTGGAGAAATCGCCGATGGACAGCACCCGCACCCGGTCGCCGTATTTTTCTCCGAACAGCGCCAGGGCCCCCGCGGCCATGGCGTCGTCCATGGACATGACCCGGGTCTGGACCTCGGCGTTGGCCAGCACTTCGGCATTGACGCGGCGTTCGATCTCCGCCACCTGCTCGGCGCTCAAGGGCTCGAAGTGCGAGAAATCGAAGCGCAGTCGCCCGGGCTGCACCAGGGAGCCCTTCTGCTGCACGTGGTCCCCCAGGACATCCCGCAACGCGGCGTGCAGCAGGTGGGTGGCGGAGTGGTTGCGCGCCACGCCGTAGCGGGCATCGGCATCCACCTCGGCGTTGAGGCGGTCGCCCTTGCCGATGCGTCCTTCGACCACCCGCCCCAGGTGGACGAAGGCCGCCCCCTGCTTCTGGGTGTCGCGCACCTCGAACACGCCGCCGGCACCGCGCAACCGGCCGCGGTCGCCCACCTGCCCGCCGGATTCGGCGTAGAAGGGGGTGGTCTCCAGCACGATGCCGCCCTCGGTGCCGGCGCTCAGTTCGTCGACGGTGGCGCCGTCGAACAGCAACTCGGTGGCCACGCTCTCGCCCTCGAGGCTGTCGTAGCCGATGAAATCGGTGCAGGTGATGAGTTCCGGGCCCTCGCCGGCGGCCATGGTGAAACGGCTGGAGGCCCGCGCCCGCTGGCGCTGGGCGGCCATGTCCGCCTCGAAGCCCGCCATGTCCAGGGTCAGGCCGCGCTCGCGGGCCACGTCGGCGGTGAGGTCCACGGGGAAGCCGTAGGTATCGTAGAGTTGGAACACCACATCGCCGGGGATCACCTCGCCCTCCAGGTTCGCCACCGCCTGCTCGAGGATGGCCATGCCCTGGTCGAGGGTCTCGGCGAAACGGGTCTCCTCCTGTTTCAATACCCGCTCGATGATCTCCCGGCGCTCATGGAGTTCCGGGTAGGCATCCCCCATCTCCCGGGCCAGGGGTGCCACCAGGCGGTGGAAGAAGGGGTCCCTGAGGCCGAGGCGGTGGCCGTGGCGAATGGCGCGCCGCACGATACGCCGCAGCACGTAACCCCGGCCCTCGTTGGCGGGCACCACGCCGTCGGCGATGAGGAATGCACCGGAGCGGATGTGGTCGGCGATGACGCGCAGGGACTTGTCCTCCGGGTCGGCGGCGGGGGCCAGCTCTCGCACCGCGGTGATGAGATGGACGAAGGTGTCGATCTCATAGTTGCTGTGCACCCCCTGGAGCAGGGCGGCGAGGCGCTCCAGGCCCATGCCGGTGTCCACGGAGGGGGCCGGCAGGGGATTGAGATGGCCATTGGCGTCACGGTCGTACTGCATGAAGACCAGGTTCCAGATCTCGATATAACGATCGCCGTCCTCGTCGAGGCTGCCCGGCGGGCCGCCGGGGATGTCGGGGCCGTGGTCGTAGAAGATCTCGGAGCAGGGCCCGCAGGGGCCGGTGTCACCCATGGACCAGAAATTATCGCTCTCGTAGGGGCGCCCGCCCGGTTTGTCGCCGATGCGCCCGAAGCGCTCCGGGGCCACGCCGATCTCCTCGAGCCAGATATCCGCGGCCTCGTCGTCGTCCTGGTACACTGTCACCCACAGGCGCTCGGCCGGGATCCCCAGTTCCTCGGTGAGGAAACCCCAGGCGTAGCGGATGGCTTCGTCCTTGAAGTAATCGCCGAAGCTGAAGTTGCCGAGCATCTCGAAGAAGGTGTGGTGGCGCGCGGTGTAGCCGACGTTCTCGAGGTCGTTGTGCTTGCCCCCGGCGCGCACGCAACGCTGGCTGCTGGCGGCCCGGCTATAGGGGCGCTTGTCCTGGCCGAGGAATACGTCCTTGAACTGCACCATGCCGGCGTTGGTGAACAGCAGGGTGGGATCGTTGGCCGGCACCAGGGGGCTGCTGGGCACCACCTCGTGGCCCCGGGCCTTGAAGTAGTCGAGAAAGGTACGGCGGATGTCGTTGGCGGTCTTCATGGGATTCGTCACTGTCTGGTGCGGCATTGGGCCAGGAATGAGCCAGAAACGGGCCCCGTTAATCGGCCAGGGGCGGAAGAGCCCGAGGGGACGATTCTAGCAAGAGTTGCGCCCGCTGACGTACCGCGAAGGGCCGGGGTCACGGGGCCGGCGGCCGGCGCACCAGACGGGTCACCTGCTCGGCGACGAAACCGCGACGCAGCAGGAAGTTGCGAAAGCGACGGTGGTCGTCGAGGGTGGCGGGGACGGGAGTGCCGAAGCGGTGGCGCAGGGCCTGCTCGGCGATGGCGGGCCATTCGTCCTGCAATGCCCGCAGGGCCCGCTCCGCCCGGGAGCGGTCGATGCCCCGCTGGGCGAGTTCCGCCTTGATCCGCAAGGGGCCGTAGGCCTTCTGGACCCGGCTGCGCACGAAGCTCTCGATGAAACGGCCCTCGTCAAGCCAGCCCTGCTCTTCGAGCCGGTCCAGGGCCTCGCGGATGGGCTCAATCTCGAAGGCCCGGGCCTGCAGCTTTTCCGTCAGCTCGCGGCGGGAATGCTCCCGGCGGGCCAGCAGGCCGAGGGCCACATCCCGGATGTCACGCCTGGGGCTCAGCCTCGGCCTCCGCCTTGGCCCCCTCCGCGGCCGCCTTGGCGGACGCGCCGGTGGGCAGCAGGACGGCCCGCAGCTTGGCCTCGATGTCCGCCGCCATCTCCGGTTTGTCCTTCAGGAACTGGCGGGCGTTGTCCTTGCCCTGGCCGATGCGCTCGCCACCATAGCTGTACCAGGCCCCGGCCTTGTCCACGATGCCCTCCTTGACTCCGAGATCGATGAGTTCGCCCTCGCGGGAGATCCCCTCGCCATAGTAGATATCGAACTCGGCGGTGCGAAACGGCGGCGCCACCTTGTTCTTCACCACCTTGACCCGGGTCTCGCTGCCCACCACCTCGTCGCCCTTCTTGATGGCACCGATGCGGCGGATGTCGAGGCGCACGGAGGAATAGAATTTCAGGGCGTTGCCACCGGTGGTGGTCTCGGGGCTACCGAACATGACGCCGATCTTCATGCGGATCTGGTTGATGAACACCACCAGGGTGTTGGAACGCTTGATATTGGCCGTGAGCTTGCGCAGGGCCTGCGACATCAGGCGGGCATGGAGGCCGACGTGGGAGTCGCCCATCTCGCCCTCGATCTCGGCCTTCGGCGTCAGGGCCGCCACCGAGTCGATGACCACGATGTCCACCGAGCCGGAACGCACCAGCATGTCGGCGATCTCCAGGGCCTGTTCGCCGGTGTCGGGCTGGGAGATGAGCAGGGACTCCACGTTGACGCCGATCTTCTCGGCATAGATGGGGTCGAGGGCATGCTCGGCGTCGATGAAGGCCGCCTCGCCGCCGCGGCGCTGGACGTCGGCCACCGCCTGCAGGGTCAGGGTGGTCTTGCCGGAGGACTCCGGGCCATAGATCTCCACCACCCGGCCGCGGGGCAGGCCGCCGATCCCCAGGGCGATGTCGAGGCCCAGGGAACCGGTGGAGACCACCTCCACGTCCACCGCCTGGGTGTCACCCATGCGCATCACCGCACCCTTGCCGAACTGGCGCTCGATCTGCGACAGGGCCGCACTCAGGGCCTTTTTCTTGTTCTCATCCATACTCACCAAGTCTCCTCGAGCCGCCAGTGGGGATGCGGGGGATTATCACACAGCGCCCCCGCCGGGGCCTACCCTTCCGCGAGGGGCCAGGTGGCCACGGTGGTGTAGGAAAGCCCGTCCCGCCCCGTCACGGAACGCACCAGGGCGAATTCTCCGACCGACCATACCAGGCCCGGGGGCGGTTCCCCGGTTTCTGCGCGCCGCACCTTGCGCGCCAGGGTCACGTGGGTGGCGAAGGCGCGGGCCTCGAGGGCCACGTCGCACCGGCCGCACACCCTGTGCACCTCCGCCACCAGCTGGGCCAGACCGGCCGGCCCATGGTCCGTGCCCACCCACAGCACCTGGGAACGGCGCCACCAGCCGAGGCGGTCGAGGACCAGGGTGAAGGCTGGTGCGGCGATACGGCCGGCCTCTTCCAGCAGGCATTGTCTGACCGGCTTATCGACATCGCCCACGAAGGCAAGGGTGAGATGAATACGCTCCGGCGGCACCAGGCGCCCGCTGCCTGCCAGGGCCGCGGCGCCTGCGGTGGCGAGGCGGGACCGCAGGTCGGGATCGGGCCAGAGGGCGAAGAACAGCCGTTCCCGCCGCGCCTCAGCCACGCCCCTCGACCATGTCCAGGACGCCCTGGAGGGCCGCCAGGACCGCCTGCTTGCGGATCATCTCCCGGTCTCCTTCGAAGTTGCTGAGCTCCGCGCGGGTGTCCCCGCCGGCCCGGGCCCAGGCCAGCCATACCGTGCCCACGGGCTTGTCGGGGGTGCCGCCATCGGGGCCGGCGATGCCGCTTACCGCCACGCTTACCTGGGCGGCGGCCCGCGCCAGGGCGCCCTCGGCCATCTCCCGCACCACCGCCTCGCTCACCGCGCCCTGAGCGGTCAGGGTAGCGGCGGAGACCCCCAGGTCTTGCTGCTTCGCGGCGTCGGAATAGGTGATATAACCGCGGTCGAACCACGCCGAGCTGCCGGGCACCGAGGTGATGATCTCACCTACCCAGCCACCGGTGCAGGATTCGGCTACCACCAGCCTGGCACTGCGTTCCTTCAGGGCCTCCCCGACCTGGGCGGCCAGATGGTGGGTCACGTCCATGCAAGGCCTCCGATGCCCGGGCGGAAGCTCGCAACGCTTGGTCTTGGGGATGCCATATCGCCTTCCTGGGTCGAGACGCCGAGCCGCCATGGGCAGCCTATACCGAACCTGCACCCCGCGCAGCTACGGCCCTCGTTGAAAATCATGATTCGCGTGCAGCGGCAAAGCGCAGCTATTTTTGGAAA
The DNA here is from genome assembly GCA_034522055.1 of Gammaproteobacteria bacterium. Classification (NCBI taxonomy): domain Bacteria; kingdom Pseudomonadati; phylum Pseudomonadota; class Gammaproteobacteria; species Gammaproteobacteria bacterium. Next base: position 2,581,490 of record JAXHLS010000002.1, on the reverse strand, counting down.
TCTGGCCCACCGATGGGGTACTGTCAACCGGGAACGACGACACTTTACCCACGTCGGGGCTCATATCAGGGCCCCCGCCGTGCCCGAAAGAAGCGCCGCAACAACCGCGCCGACTCCTCCGCCCGCACGCCGCCCGTGACCTCGATGCGGTGGTTCATGTGATTGTTGGACAAAAGCTGGAACACCGTCCCCGCCGCACCAATGCGTGGATCGGCCGCGCCGAACACCACCCGCCGCACCCGCGCGTGCACCAGCGCCGCGGCACACATGGGGCAAGGCTCCAGGGTGACGTAGAGCACCGTGCCCGGCATTCGATAGTTGGCGAGGCGCCGCCCGGCGGCCCGTATCGTCACGATTTCCGCATGGGCGGTGGGATCATGCCAGCCGATGGCGGAATTACGTCCCTCCGCGAGGATCTCCCCCCCACGCACCAGCACAGCGCCCACCGGCACCTCCCCCGCCACCCGGGCATCAGCCGCCAGCCCCAGGGCATGCCCCATCCAATACGCGTCCAGCAAGGTAAAGTGGCCCCCCTAGTCAAGCCAGAAACCGGCGCTGCTGAACTCATGGAAACAGGCCTCGCGCCAAGCCGCAGCGGACGACTCGCGTCTATCATTACTGATGGTTCTATTCTGCCGGATCGATGGGCACTCCCGCCCGTCAAGGACGGATTATGCGAGCATCAGAGATTCTCACAACCGCCGCCGACCGGACACCAAGATTTGCCGCCCAAGGCCTTGCACTCTTTCTTGGTGGAAGAGTTTTTGAGCAAATTGCCGACGCCTCCCGGTTCAGACCAGCACTGACCAGTGCCAGCCACCGTCTCCGGGGTGCCATCACCGCCATTACTGCAAGCACCCAGCAATACCACGACGAAGGTCGCTACAAACAGTCGGCGCGCCCGATTAGTCGCTTTGATTTGCATGTTATTCACTCCTTGGCCCTCCTCAATCAAACGTCGCAATCCATGACAGTCCATACTGTGCTGCTGACGAAACAACTATAGAAGGCTTTGCGGGAGTTGCCACCCAGCGAGTAAAGGGGTGAGAAAAGGTCTGCTACTGGTACATTAACGTGAAAGTCGCGAAGCACGGACTCCCCCTCTCCCTCTGGGAGAGGGATGGGGTGAGGGAACGAACATGGCGATACGCGCTCCTCTTTCATCATCTTGGGCGGCGCGTATCGCCAGGAGAGTTAACGTGAAAGTCGTGAAGCCCGATGTCACCCCCTCTCCCTCTGGGCCAAATCCGTCGGGAACGGATTTGAACGCGCCTCGGCGCGGCCCGCACAGCAAGGGGTCAGCACAGCAAGGGGGCAGGTCTTGTCTTTTGCCTTTTTTGTATTAAGTCGACGACTGATCCTTGAGTAATAAAGCCCAAAGCCCCCCCCTATCTCCTTCACCGTATATCCGCTACTAGCATACGCCATTGCTATAGCCTCATTTCGCGTAGTTGCTTGCCGTTCATAATCATAATGTCTTGGGCATCCCTCGTCTGTGCGACAGAGGCACTTGTCTCAAGTCCTTGGTTTTTACTCTGACCCCAAATGCCCAAATGCCTGACCACCAGCACGGAGGCCAACATCATCGTGCGTTCCACCATCGACCTGGCCCACAACCTCGGCCTGTCAGTATGCGCCGAGGGCGTGGAGGACACGGAGGCCCTGGCGCAGCTCATGGCCTTCGGTGCCGAGACGGCCCAGGGTTACCTGTTCGCGCGCCCCATGCCGGCGGATGATTTCATCCGGATGGTGCAGCAACCCCCCGATTTTACTAACCTGGAAGGTAACACCTGACTCAGGGATAGACTCACTACCGTGCGGCCATGAAGACATCCGTTCCGCTGCTCATCGCCGGCGACGATGCCGACGACCTCGACGAGATCGCGCGCCACCTCAACCCCAACTTTCCCCGCAAGGGCGCGGCCACCGAGGCGACAAAGGCGGGCCGCTTCATCATGGGGCGCGATTTCTGCGTCATCGCCCTGTCCTTCCGTACCCTGGAGGGTGCCCAGGACGCCTACACCGACATGCTGCGCCAGGCCATGCGGGATCGACCGGGCAGCCATCGGACCCTGCTCCTGTGCGCCTCCAGCGACGCCCGCGGGGCCTGCAGCGCGGTGACGCGCGGGCGCTTCGACGACTTCGTGGTGTTCAAGCCCCTGTCCGACCCCTGCCTGCTGAGGTTCAGGGCCTACCGCCTGGCGCGCTCCCTGGAGACCGAGGACCGAATCAAGCGCACCGTGGGGGAGCAGAGCCTGGCCCGTTCCCGCCAGGCCACGGACAAGACCATGGCCTCCATCGCGCAGGACCAGCAGACCATGGCTGATCAGGCCCAGGAGGACCAGATCCGACTCCGCAACCGGGTCCGCCAGCATCTTGCCGATTTCGAGGCCCGCCTCGGCGGGCCCGATTTCGCGGGCGCGGTCAAGGTACTGGACCAGGACGCCCTGGCGGCGGGTTTCCGGGACGGGATCCGCATGGACCTCGACAAGGAACTCGAGGACTTCAAGAATCGCCTCGGCGCATCCATCGATGACATGGTGGCACGCTACAAGGCCGTCAAAGAGCAGGCCCAGGCCGCCCTCGCCGCCAGGGCCGCCAGGGCCGCCACCGCTGAGAAACCGCCCCTGAGCATCATGGTGGTAGACGACGACACGGAGCTGAATGACACCATCCGGGAGATGCTGGAGATGGACGACCACCAGGTCATCCAGGCCTTCGACGGTGACGGCGGCTACTTCACGGCCGTATCCGACACCCCCGACCTGCTGCTCATCGATATCAACCTGCCCAAGCTGAACGGCATGGATTTGTGTCGTATGCTGAAGGCCCATCCCAGGACCAGGGACATCCCCATCGTCATCGTCACCGGTAACGCCACCCGTCCGGTGGTGGAATCAGGGCGCCAGGTCGGGGTACGTGAGTTTCTCGTCAAGCCCTTCTCCTACGACGCCCTGCGGGAGAAGGTTAAGAAGGTCACGGGCACCGGAGGGGCCGGGGCAGCCGGGCCCAGCGCCGCCGCGCCCCCCGGCCGCCGCTGAGCCCCGGCGCAGCCTCAGGCGCTCTTCTGCACCTGGTCCATGAGCCCTTCGCGACACTGCGGGCAGATGCCGTGGCTGACCTCGGGCAAGCGACGGGAGTCGAAGAGGCGCAGGCGGGCGATCGCCTCCTCCACCTCCATCCAGGTGCCCTCCACCATTAGTCGCTTGCACCAACTGCACATCTTGAGCAGGTCGCTGCCATGTGCCAGCGTGGCATCGAGCAGCATCACGGTGGGCCGGGGTTCTTCCTGCAACAGGCGGCTCTCGAAACACACCCCGCCGTCCGCGCGTGGGGACATGTGAAGCTCCATGAAGCGCCGGCAATGGGGACCATCACAGCGAAACGGCACTGTGATGGATTCCTCATTATCACGCACCCGCTGGATGGCGATCCGGTAAATCTGCGCGGTGGTGGGCTCGGTGATGAAATCGAACAGGGACCTGCCGATGACGCTCCGCTCGGTCAGATGAGGGGAATCGTTGCGCGCCGCGAAAGCCAGCCACTCGGCGGATACGGAATCGATCCTGTCCGTGGCATCGATCGCATAGGTGAACCGGTCGCGTACTTCGTCATTCATGACATCATTCATGGCCCTTCTCGGCCCGGCCTCGCCGTTCCCGGGTTCGGCCCCGCCCCATCCAGGGATTGGACGATACTCTAACACCATCCCACCGTCCGAAAGCAGCCCGGGGCAACCGGTTCCGGCCCCCGGGGCCCGGGGCAGCTCAACCCGGGCGCCCGTCCACCCGGGGACGGGACAGCACCGGGGTGAAGGCCACGGCGAACAACAGGAAGGCCGCGGCCCATACCACGCCGGACCACGCCACCACCGTCGCCCCATAGGGTGGGGCCACCAGGGCGGGCGCGAACACCCGCATCAGCCCCCCCGCCAGCACCAGCACGAAGGCCGCCACCAGCAGGGGCGAGGCCGCTATGGGACGACCGGTATGGCCCAGGGACACCCGCGGCATCATGCCGAGGATGAGGGTGCCGATGGCGCCGGCGGTGAAGCTGTGCAGCGTGAGCAGGGGCGCCCCACCCGTGAGGCCGGTGACGCCGTAGTAGGCGAGCCCCAGGGGGATCCATCCGTAGCCCAGGTAGAGCACCCACAACATGGGCTGGCGCCACAGCCCCGGCACGTGCCAGCCCGCCATGCGCAGGGCCTGGAACAGGGCAGCGGCCAGGGCCAGCCAGGCAGTGCCGGCGGCGAGGGGGGCCAGGAGCATGCCGAGAACCCACCCCACCAGGGTGATGGTGCCCGCCAGCTCCAGCGAGCGCCGGGGCCCGAGGCCCTCGCGGCGGCCCGTGGCGGCGCCGATGAAGAACGGCACCACCCGCCCCCCCATCAGCACCAGCAGCAGGATCACCGTCAGCCAGGCCAGGCGCAGGCCGGTGGCCGCGGTGGTGGCCGTCCAGCCCAGGGCCTCCAGGTGCACCAGCAGGTTGGCCGCCGCCAGCAGCAGCAGGATCCCCACCACCGGCAGGTTGTGGTACTGGCGCACGGCGAGGATGGGCCACAGGATGACCACGGCCACCACCGGCAGGAAGGCCAGGTCCACCAGGGCCGTCAGCGCGGCGGGCAGGGGCGTGAAGGGCAACACGCGGCCGGCTGCCCACAGCACCACCAGGGCCGCCAGGCCGGCCCCGGTGGGGGTCTCCCGCCCCGTCCAGTTGCGCACCGCGGTGAGCAGGAAGCCTGCGATGACGGCCCCGGCGAAACCGAACAGCATCTCGTGGGCGTGCCAGCGCAGGGGCTGCGCGATAGGCAGGGTACCGCCTTGGATCATATAGACCCAGAGCAGCATGAACAGGGCGGCGGTGAAGCCCGCCAGCAGGAAGAAGGGCCTGAATCCGAGCCGCAGCAGCGGCGGCACCTCGCGGGAGGCGGCGGGTTTATGGCGCATGAGTTTGAGCGGCCTTTGATTAAAGATGTATTATAACTACATTATATTAATCGGGTGCCGCTTTCAAAAGGGATCACCCCCGGCCCGACGAGTATCGCCCATGCAGATCTCACGCTTCGCCGACTACGGCCTCAGGATCCTCATCTACCTCACCCAGACGCCCGGTCGTGCCGTACCCATGCGGGAGATCGCCGCCTTCTTCGACATCTCCCATGAGCACCTGCGCAAGGTGGTGCACCATCTCTCCCAGGCCGGCCTCATCCACGGCGACCGGGGCCGACTGGGCGGCCTGCGGCTGGCCCACGACCCGGCCACCATCCGCGTGGGCGCCGTGCTCGACGACATGGACAAACCCGCCGCCATCGTGGAATGCTACGGCCGCAATCCCTGCCGGCTGGCTCCCGGTTGCCGACTGGAGGGCGCCCTCGAGGAGGCCCGGGGGACGTTCATGGAACGGTTGAACCGCTACACCCTCGCCGACATGGTGGCCACGCCGGCCATGCGGCGGAAGTTCGATACCCTGGGCGATGCCCTGGTCGATGCCCTGGGCGAGGCCGCCGTTCCACCCGTCGGAGAGGCCCCCTGAAACCCGGCCATCCTGTCCCCCGCTAAGCCCATACCGGCGCGAGTCCCGTCATCGGGCCCCGTCCCCGCAGGCGTGGTGGAGAGCCCGGCCCCGGCCGGGTTGCGTGGACCGGCAATACCTTCAGATGGGATAAAGCACGGCGAGCAGCCAGGACAGGGTGACCCACATGAGCAGGGTCAGGGGCACCCCGACGCGCACGAAATCGCCGAAGGTGTAACCACCGGCGTTCATCACCAGCAGGTTGGTCTTGTAGGCCATGGGTGTGGCGTAGCTCATGTTGGCGCCGAACAGCACCGCCAGCACGAAGGGCTCCGCCGGCAGGCCGAGTTCGGCGGCGATACCCACGGCGATGGGGGTGCCGATGACGGCGGCGGCGTTATTGGACACCACGTTGGTGAACACCGCCATGGTCAGCATGAGGCCGGCGAGCAGCACCGCCGGCGAGGCCCCGGCCGATATTGCGAGGTAGAGGCGGGCCAGGTAGTCGGCGCCGCCCGTGGCCAGCAGAGCCGAGCCGAGGGCCAGGCTGGCCACCACGATCATGACCACGGCGGTGCTGAGGCTGGCCGCCGCGTCACTCCAGCGCAGGCAGCCGGTGAGCAGCATCAGCAGCACACCGGCCAGGGCGCTCACGGCGATGGGCAACAGCCCCAGGGCGGCCGTGACGACGATACCCGCCATGATGGCCAGGGCCAGGGGAGCACGGCGGGTGTGGGGAAGGTCCGCGGTGGCGTCCAGCACCAATAACTCGCCCCGACGCTTGATGTCGGCGATGTCCTCTTGGTCGCCCTGCACCAGCAGCACGTCCCCCACCCGCAGGGGCACGTCGGCCACCTCCCCATGCAATGCCCGCTTCTCCCGCCCCGTGCGGTGCAGGGCCAGGGTGAGAAGATCGCGGTCCTCGAAGAAGCGCAGGGTGCCGAGGCTGCGCCCCTCCAGGGGCGAGCCCTGGGTGACGACGATCTCGGCGATCTGCTGGTCCCCCGAGTCCAGGGGATTGTCGTCGTCCACCGGCTCGTCACCGTTGTAGAGACGCGCCCCCAGCACCTCCTCGTACTCCTTGAGGTTCTGCGGGGTATCCCGCACCGTGAGCCGGTCGCCCGCGCGCAGGGTGGCATCGGGCAAGGGCGCCATGAGGCCGGTATCGTCGCGACGCACCTCCACCACCCGGAAGCCGTCGCCGGCCTTGTCCCGGACCTCCGCCAGGGTCGCACCGTCGGCAAAGCCCTCCTCCTCCACGCGCAGCTGGGCGGTGAAGATGCGCGGCGAGGCATCCCCCAGATGGGCATCGCGCTGGGGCAACAGGCGGGGTGCCACCAGCCACAGGTAAAGGATGGCCACGCCGGCGGCGATGGCGGCGGGCAGGAAGAAGTCGAACATGCCGAAGCGTTTCAGGCCCATGTCCGCCGCCACCCCCACCACCAGCAGGTTAGTGGAAGTACCGATGGTGGTGCTCATGCCCCCCACCAGGGTGGCGAAGCCCATGGGCAGCAGCATGCCCGAGGCCGGCTGGCCGGTGCGCAGGGCGATGCTCACGAGTACCGGCAGCAACAGCACCACGATGGGCACGTTGTTGACGAAGGCGCTCAGGATGGCCCCCACCACCAGGGTCAACAGCAGGGACAGCATGGGGCTCACCGCCCATATCCTGGCGAGTCCCCGCCCCACGGGTTCCAGGGCTCCGGTGCGCACCAGACCCTGGCCCGCCATCATCAGCGCCGCCACGGCCACCAAGGCCTCGTGGCCGAAGCCCGAGAAGAAATCCACCGCATGCAACGCGCGCCCATCCACCGTATAGGGGAAGACCTCGAAGCCCACGGTGAGCACCACCAGCACGATGAGGCTCGAGGTTTCCAGGGGCAGTCGCTCGCGGGTGAACAGCACCAGGGCCACACCCACGAGCACCAGCACGGCGATGCCATGGGCGTCCGGCGCCGCCGGCAGGGTCACGGGCGGGCCTCGGTTGGGGTGGACGGGCGTGGGTGGGTGGAGCCGTTACCGGAGGACATGGAGGTTATGGTGAATGGTGAATGGTGAATGGTGAATGGTGAATGGTGAATGGTGAATGGTGAATGGTGAATGGTGAATGGTGAATGGCAGAGTATAGCTCCGGTGCACGCACCATGCGCCACTTGTAGGTCGGGATTCATCCCGACAGCCCGGCCACGAAGACAAGACAATCGCCCCTTCCCATGGCACAAATGTAGGTCGGGATTCATCCCGACATTTGGCCTTGCTCCATGCACCCTACGCCGGGCCGGAATCCCCGCCGGCGGGCTGTCGGGCTGAAGCCCGACCTACAGCCCGAGCTGCAGGCGCAACCCCGCCGCCTGTTCCTGTGGCACGAATGTAGGTCGGGATTCATCCCGACACCCAGCGGTTCAGCCAGCCGCCGATGATGAGGGCGCCGAAGAAGGCGTCGATGAGGGTGGTCTGCTGGTCGAACCCCAGCCAGTGGGCGGGAAAACCGATGACCGCGGCCCCCGCGCCGCCGAAGGCCACGCCGCGCATGAAGCGGCACAGGGCGCAGCCCGTGGTGTCGTCTATGGGTACCCGCATCCGCACACCTCCGGTTCCGCTCTCAATGGAGTCAGTCCCTCGCCGCCATGGGCGACAGCCGACGCCGCACACCGGTGCCGTCGGGCCCATGAATAACCCGGAGGCGCCGCCCGGCCATGGCCCGGTGCTTGCCCCGCCGTCACATCCCCAGCATGGGGGCAAGATAGCGCCCGGTATGGGACGCCGCCACCGCCGCCACCTCCTCGGGCATGCCGGTGGCCACCACCTCGCCGCCACGGCCGCCGCCCTCGGGGCCGAGGTCGATGATCCAGTCGGCGGTCTTGATGACGTCCAGATTATGCTCGATGACCACCACCGTGTTGCCGTGGTCGCGCAGCCGGTGCAATACGCCCAGCAACTGCTTGACGTCATGGAAGTGCAGGCCTGTGGTGGGCTCGTCGAGGATATAAAGGGTGTTGCCGGTATCCCTGCGGGACAGCTCCTTGGCCAGCTTGACGCGCTGGGCCTCGCCGCCGGACAGGGTGATGGCGCTCTGGCCCAGCTTGATATAGGACAGCCCGACATCCATCAGGGTCTGGAGCTTGCGCGCCAGCACCGGCACGGCATCGAAGAATGCCCGCCCCTCCTCCACCGTCATCTCCAGCACCTGGTGGATGTTGCGGCCCTTGTAGTTCACCTCCAGGGTCTCGCGGTTGTAGCGCTTGCCCTGGCACTGGTCGCAGGCCACGTAGATGTCCGGCAGGAAGTGCATCTCCACCTTCACCAGCCCGTCCCCCTGGCAGGCCTCGCAGCGCCCGCCCTTGACGTTGAAGGAGAAGCGCCCCGGCGCGTAGCCCCGGGAGCGGGCCTCGGCGGTGCCGGCGAAGAGTTCGCGGATGGGGGTGAACAGGCCGGTATAGGTGGCCGGGTTGGAGCGCGGGGTGCGGCCGATGGGGCTCTGATCGATGTCCACCACTTTGTCCAGGTGCTCCAGGCCGCGCAGGGCGCGATGGGGTGCGGCGTCGAGGTTGGCCTTGTTCAGGGCGCGGGCCGCCACGGGATAGAGGGTGTCGTTGATGAGGGTGGACTTGCCCGAACCCGACACCCCGGTGACGCAGGTCATCACCCCCAGGGGGATCTTCACCGAGATGTCCTTGAGGTTGTTGCCGCGGGCGCCCTCCAGCTCCAGCCAGTAGTCATCGGCGGGATAGACCCGGACCTCGGGCACGGGGATGGAGCGGGTACCCGCCAGGTACTGGCCCGTGAGGGACTCGGGGGTGGCCTCCACCTCCTCGGGGGTGCCCTGGGCGATGATGCGCCCGCCATGGACGCCGGCCCCCAGGCCGATGTCCACCACGTGGTCGGCGGCGCGGATGGCCTCCTCGTCGTGCTCCACCACGATCACCGTGTTGCCCATGTCCCGCAGCTGGGTGAGGGTCTCCAGCAGGCGCGCATTGTCGCGCTGGTGGAGGCCGATGGAGGGCTCGTCGAGGATATACATCACCCCCACCAGGCCGGCGCCGATCTGGCTGGCCAGGCGGATGCGCTGGGCCTCGCCGCCCGACAGGGTCTCGGCGGCGCGGTCCAGGGTCAGGTAATCCAGGCCCACGTTCACCAGGAAGCGCAGGCGGTCCCCCACCTCCTTCAATATCTTGGCGGCGATGTCGCGCCGCTGGCCCTTGAACTCCGCCCGGGCGAAGAAGTCCCAGGCATCGCCCACCGCCATGGCCGTGACCTGGGGCAGGCTGGTCTCGGCCACGAACACGTGGCGCGCACTCTCCCGCAGGCGCGCCCCGTGGCAGGAGGGACAGGGCTGCTGGGACAGGTACTTGGCCAGCTCCTCGCGGATGACCGCCGAGTCGCTCTCCAGGTAGCGCCGGTTCATGTTGGGGATGATGCCCTCGAACGCCTGCTTGCGTTCCCGCGGCCGCCCCCGCCCCATGTGGTAGCGGAAGGTGATCTTCTCGCGGCCGCTGCCGTAGAGGATGATCTGCCGGGTCTCCTCCGGCAGCTCCTCGAAGGGCGTGTCGAGGTCGAATCCGTAGTGGTGGGCCAGGGCCTCCACCAGTTGGAAATAGTAGGCATTGCGCCGGTCCCAGCCCCGCACCGCGCCGCCGGGCAGGGACAGCTCCGGATGGGCCACCACCTTGGCGGCGTCGAAGTAGGCTTTGTTGCCCAGGCCGTCGCACTCGGGGCAGGCCCCGGCCGGGTTGTTGAAGGAGAAGATGCGGGGCTCCAGCTCGTTGATGCTGTAGCCACACAGCGGGCAGGCGAAGCGGCTGGAGAAGACGATGGCCTCGCGCTCCGGCTCGTCCATCCACAGCACGCGGGCCCGCCCCTCCCCCAGCTCCAGGGCCGTCTCGAAGGACTCGGCCAGGCGCAGTTGCAGATCCGCCCGCACCTTGAAGCGGTCCACTACCGCCTCGATGGTGTGCTTGCGGCGCAGGTCAAGCTCCGGCACCTCGTCCAGCTCGTACACCTGGCCATCCACCCGCGCACGCACGAAGCCCTTGGCCCGCAACTGGTCGATGACCTGGTGGTGCTCGCCCTTGCGCTGATCCACCACCGGTGCCAGCAGCATGAGCTTCGTGCCCTCCTCCATGGCCAGTACGTGATCGACCATCTGGGACACGGTCTGGGCCGCCAGGGGCTCGTGATGCTGAGGGCAACGGGGCTCCCCCACGCGGGCATAGAGCAGGCGCAGGTAGTCGTAGATCTCCGTGATGGTGCCCACGGTGGAGCGAGGGTTGTGGGAGGTGGACTTCTGCTCGATGGAGATGGCCGGGGACAGGCCCTCGATCTGGTCCACGTCCGGTTTTTCCATCATGGACAGGAACTGGCGGGCGTAGGCCGACAGGGACTCCACGTAACGGCGCTGGCCCTCGGCATAGATGGTATCGAAGGCCAGGGAGGACTTGCCCGAGCCCGACAGGCCGGTGATGACGATGAGGCGGTCGCGGGGCAGTTCCAGGCGGATGTTCTTGAGATTATGGGTGCGTGCACCCTCGATACGAATGGTGTCCATCGGCTATGGGACGGGCTCCGGTAACTGCAGCAGAAACGAAAGGGCAGAAAATTCGCCACAAACTGCTAATATTACGGGCTTCCTCGCCCACGGGCACCCCGGATGAGGGGGAAACCCAGGGCGCCCGTCCCGGTCCAGGCCCCAAGCCAATGAAAACGGGGCATGAAAACGAGGCCTGAAACCGGGCCCTGAAAGCGGCAGATAAGCCAGGGCAGGACAACCCAAGGAATTGCACGGGCGCCCCCTACGCCAGTCTCCGCGGAGGGGGGCTAACCGACTCGCACCATGACGCATAAAGAGAACACCCCGCCCTCCATGGGCCCCGTGGCCATACGCGCCGTCATCGGCCTGTCGGGGATCTACGCCTTCCGCATGCTCGGCCTGTTCATGATCCTGCCGGTGTTCACCCTCTACGGCACCGCCCTGCCCGGCTATACCGCCACCCTGGCCGGCCTCGCCATCGGCATCTACGGCCTCACCCAGGCCCTGCTGCAGATCCCCTTCGGCTTCCTGTCAGACCGCATCGGCCGCAAGCCGGTCATCGCCATGGGCCTCACCCTGTTCGCCGTGGGCAGCGCGGTGGCCGGCACCGCGGACTCCATGGTGGAGGTGATCATCGGCCGGGCGCTGCAGGGCTCCGGCGCCGTCTCCGCCGCCGTACTGGCCCTGGCCGCCGACCTCACCCCCGAGGAGCACCGCACCAAGGCCATGGCCACCATCGGCATGACCATCGGCGTGGCCTTCTTCGCCAGCCTCATCCTCGGCCCCATCGTCGCCGGCCAGCACGGCCTGGCGGGGATCTTCTGGCTCACCACCCTGTTCGCCCTGTGCGGCCTCGCCATCCTGTTCTTCTACGTGCCCACCCCCGCCTCCAGCTCCGTCCACCGCGAGGCCGAGGCGGTGCCCGAGCTGTTCGGGCGGGTGCTGTCGGACGGCCGGCTGCTGCGCCTCGACGGCGGCATCCTCATTCTCCATGCCATCATGACCGCCACCTTCGTCGCCCTGCCGCCCCTGCTGGGCGGCCACATGCCAGGGGCCGACCACTGGATGGTCTACCTGGGGGTGCTGACCCTATCGGTGGTGTTCATGGTGCCCTTCGTCATCATCGCCGAGAAACACCGCCGCATGCGGCCGGTGTTCGTGGGCGCCGTGGTGGTGATGGGCCTGGCCCAGGTGGGCTTCTACGCCACCGGTCACAGCCTCGCCGGGCTGGCCGCCACCCTGGTGGTGTACTTCGCCGCCGTCAACGTGCTGGAGGCCGCCCTGCCCTCCCTGGTGTCCCGGGTCGCCCCGGCCCACAGCAAGGGCACCGCCCTGGGGGTGTATTCCAGCTCCCAGTTCATGGGGGCCTTCCTCGGCGGCGTGCTGGGGGGCTTGATCCTCGACCACGGCGGCATCGCCCAGGTGTTCCTGCTGGGGGCCGGCGCCGCCGGCGTGTGGCTGCTGCTGGCGCTGACCATGCGCTTCCCCGAGCACCTGTCCAGCCGCCTGCTGAGCGTGGGCCGCCTGCCCCAGGTGGAGGCCGGCGCCCTGGCCACACGCCTGGGCCGCGTACCCGGGGTGGCCGAGGCCGTGGTGGTGGGGGACGAGGGCATCGCCTACCTCAAGGTGGACCACCGCACCCTCGACGAGGACGCCCTGGCCCAGGCCGCCGGACACGGTTGACAGAGGGCCGGCGGCAAGGGACATTGTTCACCTGTCGGCCCGCCACGGTGGCCGGCGCAACGGCGCAGGACCGCGCCGCAGCGATAACCATCTTGGAACACAACCATTCTCTAGGGGGAGCGACATGGCCCGAGGCGTCAACAAGGTAATTCTCATCGGCAACCTGGGGGCGGACCCCGAGACCCGCTACATGCCCAGCGGCGGCGGCGTCACCAACACCCGGCTCGCCACCACCGAGACCTGGCGGGACAAGCAGTCCGGCGAGCGCCAGGAACGCACCGAGTGGCACCGCGTGGTGTTCTTCAACAAGCTTTCGGACATCGCCAGCCAGTACCTGCGCAAGGGCTCCCGCATCTACGTGGAAGGCTCCATCCGCACCCGCAAGTGGCAGGGCCAGGACGGCCAGGACCGCTACACCACCGAGATCGTCGCCAGCGAGATGCAGATGCTGGATGGCCGCAGCGACAGCGTGCCCGCCTCCACCGGCCCCGGCAACGACGACTGGGACCAGTCCCCCCCACCCGCCCAGGGCCAGAAGCCGCCCGCCGGCAAGCCCGCCGCCAGCCAGCCACCCGCCGACGATTTCGACGACGACATCCCGTTCTGCGCCGACAAGGGCGCGGCGCCCCAACGGGGCCGCGCCCGCCACCCGCCCCTATGCCAGATCTGCATCCACGACAGGCCGCGTTGTACCTCGACGGCATCGTTACCGCCGTAGCCAGCACGCCGGGCTACGACCTCGACGTGGTGCTGGAAAAGCTGAGCGCGGACCTCGCCCCCATCGAAACGCACAAACTCGAGGCCGAGTTGGAGTTCATGATCGAGCGGTTGGAGGCGGACATGGACAAAGGTCCTCCCACCCTGCCTCCGGGCACGGAAGATACCGCCGGATTGCAGCACTGGGTGGCCGGCTACATCCTGGGCATCACCTTCTTTAATGACCAATGGCACGCCCTGGCAAACACCTATCCCGTCCTCGACAGCGCCCTCGTTATCATGGGCGGCACGCTTGATCGAAGGGACCCCCTGGGGCTGAAAGGGGCCGGTAGAGGCCCGGTCGGCCTGGAAGACGTCAGGTACCTCATACCCCTGCTGGCCTATGGCATCTACCACGAGTTCTACGCGAAACCGGCCACACCCTGGTTCGAAGCCATAGCGCTGCAGGCCCTCGACGAAGACCACCTGTTCCAGACGTTGATGACCGCGGGCGCGAACGTGCCCCTGGACGTGATCGACGAATGCGCCGGTCGCGGCGAGACCATGATCCCTCTGCTGGAACGCCACATCACGGCCTGCCACCCCGCCATCGGCATCAGGGAACTCTCCGATGATGAGTTCTGGGGGGTTCGTCACGCCGTGATGGTCCTGGGACGCATGGCCGGCGGGGACGCGGGCGACGCCCTGCGGCGCGCCTTCCACCTCATCGCCACCCGGCCCGAGGACGATGACCTGCCACGCCTTCTCCACGACTCCTGGTGGATGCTGTTCAAGAACAAGCCGGCAACCAGCGTGGAGCCCCTCAAACCCGTGGCCGAGGACGGAACCCGGCCCCGGGACACGCGGCTACTCGCCGTCGATGTGCTGGTGACCCATGCCGCCACCCACGGCGGCGAGCGGTTGGAGCATACCCTCGACTGGGTCGCCGCCCTGTGCGGCCGGGAGGACGACGATCCCAAGCTACGACTGTTGGCGGGAATCAAGCTGCTGGGCTTCCCCCGCGAGCGCCACCGGCCTCTACTCGAAGCCCTGGGTCGCATCGAGCCCGGGCTGGTGGAGATAGACCCCTTCGCTCCGGAAAGCGTGGAGGAAGCCTTCGCCCGCGGCGACATTACCGAATGGACCGACGTCGACGATTCATGGGATGACTTTTACGACGACTTCGGCCTCGGGGACGCCCGGCCACTGGCCCACAACCTGGCGGTCGAACTCTTCGCCCGCCTCGCCACCGTCGAACCCCAAACCCGCAAGACACCGAAGGTGGGCCGCAACGACCCCTGCCCCTGCGGCAGCGGCCGCAAGTACAAGAAGTGCTGCCTGAACAAGCCATGAAGCCCCGCCCCGGCAACCATGGCCACGAGCCACCGGCAAGGCCGCGATAACCCGGGACCTCCCGCAAGGACACTACGGTGCCCGGAGGCAGTCAGAGTTCAATCACATTGACGAGGCGGTCGAGGGCAATGAAGTCGGACGGATTGCGGGTATACAACGGTAATCCGTTGGCCGCCGCGGTGGCAGCGATGAGTAGATCGGCAAGGCGGGCGCGACTGGTTCGGCCTGCCGCCCGCGTGGCGGCGAAGACCCGGCCGTACATGCGCGCCGCCGCGGCATCGAAGGGCAACGCATCCCACGTGGCAGCGGCCCAGTGCAGGCGGTCCTGGCGCCGCGCCCGTTCCTCCTCGTCGCTGGCGGCGTGGGGGCCGGCAGCGAGTTCGGCAAGGGTGATGGCCGCAATGGCGGATTGCTCCGGCAGACGCGCGGGATCGATCCGATGGAGATCGATCACAACGGAGGTATCGAGAAGCCCCCGGCTGGGCTCAGCCACCGACGGACTGGTCTACGGCGCCATCCACATCTGTGCGAAAGCGAACGCTATCCAGCGCCGGCGCCTGACCGGCCGCCTCGGCGAGCACCGCTCGCGGCACATAACGGCGGGGCTGAATCGGCCGCAACTCGGCGACCGGAGTCCCGTTGCGTGTCACGACGAGCGTCTGGCCCGCCTGTACCTCGCGCAGCACGGCGGCGGAGTCATTGCGAAGCTCCCGCTGAGTAATGGTCTTGTTCATGAGAGGCAATGTAGCGCCTGTAGCGTCTTATAGCAATATGGACCGTTTCACCCGCATCTTCGAACTCCACAAGGTCCTCACCAGCCACCGCCACCCGGCGTCCCGCGCCGTGCTGGAGGAACGCCTGGAATGCTCCCGGGCCACCGTCAAGCGCGCCATCGACGACCTGCGCGACCACCTCGGCGCCCCCGTGACCTACGACCGCGCCCGCAACGGCTACCACTACGACACCCGTGGCGGCGACCACCCCTACCAGCTCCCCGGCCTGTGGTTCAGCGGCCCCGACGTGGAAGTCATCGCCCCCGACCACCTGCGCCGACGCGTCACCGAACGCGTGCAGGAGACCCTGGGCCGCTACGAAACCAAAGGCCCTGGCCCGTGAACCTCACGCATATTCTCAGGTTACGGACTCACGGAATGACCCCCCACCCGCGCTAGGGTGGCGAAGTCACAGACACGGAGAACCCCAGGGATGAATCGACATCGACTGCCCCAGGCCCCGGCCAGCCGGCCCGCACGGACCACCAGGCCTCGGCGGACTACTTCCGGTGGGCCTCGAAATACGCCCGCAACAGCGCGTTGATACGGGACTGATAGCCGGTGCCACCCGCCTTGAACCACTCCAACACATCGGCGTCGATGCGCAGCGTCACCTGCTGCTTGCGCGCCACTGGCTCCAGCCCCCGCCGGGCCACGGCACGGGCGAAATCCTCCGGCGTGGGCTCGGGGATATCGGACGTGTCGATGTCCTCGTCTTCAAGACGATCGAGATGCTCCCAGTCAGTTCCCGACGTATCGGAAGTAACGTCTTGCTGTCGATTTGTTTGCTTTCCGGGCATGGATGATTCGAATTTCATCACCAATTTGAACGTGAGCTACCAGAACAACAACATGACCGAGCAGGCCAATGGTAATGAACCGTTGCTCGTCGTAGTCGTACCTTGTGTCCTCATAAGTCAGCGTCTCTCCGTCGAATATCCTCACGACATCCTTAAAGTCGATGCCATGCTTTTCCATGTTGATGAGACGTTTGGGCTCGTCCCAAGTGAACTGGGTCATAGTGTACCTACGATTCGTAGTTACGGCTATCCGGATAGCGGTGCGATAGTAGCATAGAAATTACCGATTAAACATTTTAAGGAATTTGTGTTTTGAAAATAAATTACTATCCTCTATGGGACTGGCTAAGGGCCAGTCCTCATTGAAGCAAGGATTTTGTTTTTTGAGCTTGTGGAGAAAATAAGCATATCCGGGGCCTCGCCCCGGCCTCATTGGCCACCAATGGAGAATTTCGATGAGCAATCTGGAAGAACTAACTCTAAACGTCTTGGAAAAGGCAATAATCGACGATTGCCCCGCCATTCGACGCATCACCCGTCTACAGCCTGCTGGTGGAAAAGGGGACAAGGTATTTCCGCCGACTTACCTAAAGGAAGGCCGCGCCGAGACCAAGTATGCCTTCGAGAAACGTCGCATCGACGGCGAGGAAATCACCAGCGTACTGCTCGACTCTGTCGCATCGCAGGCTAATCGCATGGAAGAGGCCCTGCTCGAGGGCTGGCAGCGCAACGAACTGCGGCGGTTCCCCCTAGTCCAGGTCGACTTTAGCGCCGAGGACGGACTTGAGGACTTGGAACAGATCACCGCACTCCAGGCCTCCCACCGGATAGCCGACGCCCTGCTTCGCGACAGCTTGTTGGACGGCGTCCCCTTTCGCCAGACCCCTATCGGCAAATCGTTCACCGACGCCCGCACTAACCACGCCACAGCGATGTACAAATACTGTCCGACGGCACTGATTTTCGGCGTCTGGGACAGTACCGGCCCCAAGGGTGGCCTAGGTGCCAAGTTCCAACGCAGCGTAGCCTCGGAAATCGTCGCCATAGGCGCCTTGGCTGGCGTGAAGACCGCCAGCCGAATCGACCCCGCCGGCATCGAACGGAAGGCTGGCCCCATTTACAGAAAAGCGGACGAAGATGACTGGACGGCCGACGAGAGCGAAGCCAAGAAAGACAAGAAGGGAGCCGCAGAACTTTTTAGTCGCTCAGGCGCAGAAGGCAAAGGGCAGCCGAGCACCATCAATCATGGCAACATACCCCCGAGCATCGACCACGAAAGCGGCGGCATCACCTTCGATTACGCCATTCAAACCTCCGTCCTTTCCCTTCCGGCATTACGCCGTCTGCGTTTCCGCGACGACGTGAATGGCAACCCGCTGCCCCCTGATCTCCGCTCCGCCGCCGAGGACGCGGCGCGCACCGCTTTGGCCGCCCTCGCCCTGGCTGCGTTCGCCTATCAGGAAGCCCAAGGCTACGATCTCCGATCTCGCTCGCTGCTGGTCACCGAATCCGGAGGTGCGCTGGAACTGCTATCGCGTGACGACAGCGAGCCCAAACGCTACAAGCTGAGCAAGGATGGTGCAGCGAAGCTGTTGGCCGATGCTGTCGAGAAGGCCGCGGAACTGGGCCTTGGCTGGGACCCCAAGCCGGTGACGCTCATACCAGCCCCCAAGCTTAGCCACTTAATCCGAAAGAGTCGCGAACAGGTGCAAGCCGGCGAGATCGAGGTAGGTGAATGATGTTTGCGCTGGAGTTACAGCTCCTTACCGGACGCTACGTCGCCACCTGCTACAACGATCGCCGCCGCGCCGAGTGGCCGCCCCACCCCGCGCGTCTATTTTCCGCGCTGGCAGCCACTCATTTCGCTTCGGAGGAATCGGATCCTGTTGAGCGCCGTGCTCTCGAATGGCTGGAGTCGCTCGGCGCACCCGAGATGTCCGCCAGCGAAGCCTTCCCCCGGGAGGAGCACGTCGTATTTGTTCCGGTCAACGATCTCAGCGTAGTCGGTGGATTTGACAAGCAAGAGACTGCACTGGCGGAGGCCGAAGCGGCAGTCTTCGAAAAACGGCACAAGCTTGAGTCAACGGCTGGCCATCCAAAACAGCAGACTGAGTTGGAAAAATCACTGCAAAAGGCAGAGAAAAAAGCCCGGGTTGCACGCAGCAAATTGCAAACCACCGTCGCAACGAAGATTCAAGCGCCCATCCGAATTGGCAAAGAGGATGCGGCAACAGCCGCCGCCCTCCTGCCCGGACACCGGCTACGACAGCGGCGTTGGTTTCCAGGGGTAACGCCCGACAGTTCCGTGGTTCAATTCGTCTGGCGCAACGCAGAGGCGGAATCACACGCGCGGGTGCTCGACCAGTTGGCGGCACGGGTTGTTCGCCTGGGCCATTCGTCATCATTTGTCAGCCTTCGCGTGGTGAACGAGCCTGCTCCCGTAAATCACCTCCCAATGGATACCGGACCATTACGTTTGCGCGTGATACAGGCTGGCCAGTTGCAGCGACTGGAGGCGGCGTTCGCGCTGCACCGCGAATCTGAGCCTCGAATCATGCCCAAAGCGTTTCAGGGCTACGCCCCTCGACCGGAGCCCGAAACCACCGTTCAGGCTTCCGATATGGGAGAGGACTGGCTGGTCCTGGAGCGCATCTCGGGTCCATTGCTGCCCGCCACCCGCGGCCCCGACATGGCCCGGGCAGTGCGCGGCGCCCTGCTGACCCATGCAATGGAGCCATTGCCTGAAGTGCTCACCGGCTACCAGCCAAACGGAGCACCTTCCTGCCAAGCTCATCTCGCCATAGCCCCGCTCCCATTCGTTGGCCACCAGCACGCGGATGGCCTGCTCCGCGGTGTAGCAATCATACTGCCGCGCCATCTCGGGCTGGAGGAAAAGAAAGCCACCTACCAGGCCCTGCGTGATTGGGAGGAGACCGCACGTGCCGACGCGGACGAAAGTGATGCACCGTTGCTGCATTTGCGACTTGGCACGCTCGGAATAATCGCGTTGCGGCGAGTAGATTACTTTTCACACCTCCAGGCGTTGCGTCCGGATACCTGGTGCCGCCGCTCCCGGAAGTGGGCATCTGTGAGCCCTGTCGCGTTGGACCGCAATCCTGGCGACCTACGAAGCCGCGATCCAGATAAACAATCAAGTGCCGTTCGTGCCGCCGAGCAAAGTGTCCGCGAGGCCTGCGGCCGCATTGGGCTACCGGACCCCGTCCGAGTGGACGTGTTGCCGTTCGCCCCGTGGGCAGGTGTGTACAAAGCGAAGCATTTCGCACCCTTCCCTCGGGGCGTGGGGAAGACCTTGCGCGTACTCACACATGTGTACGTGGAATTCCCAGAGCCAGTGCGTGGGCCGGTGATCCTCGGTGCAGGCCGCTTTCTCGGCCTTGGCCTTTGCAAACCGCTGGCGAGCGATGACGAATGACAGACTTACACCATCAAGATTTTGACACCTTCTTTCGGGCGGTTTATGGCTACCCGCCATTCCCGTGGCAGTCCAGACTAGCCCGTCAAGTGCTTGACGAGGGGCGGTTTCCCGACCGTCTTGATCTGCCAACCGGCAGTGGCAAGACAGCGGCAATCGATGTCGCCGTATTCGCTCTGGCGGCGGACCTCGCGGCCGGCCGACAACGCCTGCCTTGCCGAATCGCCTTCGTAGTGGATCGGCGCACCGTGGCGGATCAATCCTTCGCGCGGGCGATCAAGCTCGCTAACGTACTCGCTGACAGCAAACCGGATTCAGTCGTCCGGCGCGTGGCTGATCAGTTGATCCGCCTCGCGGGCACCCACGAGCCGCTACACGTTGCCCTGTTGCGTGGCGCCGTCCAGCGCGACGACACTTGGGCAGCCAACCCTGCACAACCGACCGTGTTGATTTCTACCGTCGATCAAGTCGGTTCACGCTTGTTCTTCCGAGGCTATGGTGTCAGCGAGGGAATGCGTCCGGTACATGCCGGACTGCTGGGTAACGACATATTGTTTATGCTGGACGAGGTGCACCTGGCACGCCCGTTCTGCGATACGCTGCGAATGCTGGAGCGCTATCACGCCGACCGGATAGGCTCCCGACTACCAAGGCGCTTCCAGTTGGTAGAGCTATCCGCAACGCACCACGAGGACGGTGCGAAGCCGTTCAGGCTGGATGCCGCCGACCTAAACAATGGGGTCCTTCGCCGCCGCCTCGTAGCGCGAAAGCCGACCAACCTTAAGATGGTCAAGGTCAGCGGCGGCGAGTCGCGCCGGCTGACTGTTCTGGCCGAGCAAATGGCTGCCGCCGCGGTGGACGCCATTCAGCCGGGCAATGCCGTTGGCGTGGTCGTAAACCGAGTGCAAGCTGCCCGACTCATTTACGCCGACCTCACGGCACGCGGTCTGGCTGCGAACACTTGGCTGTTGACGAGCCGCATGCGCCCGTTGGATCGCCAAGAATTGGAGAAAAAGCTCCAAGCCCGACTTACAACTGGTCGCAGCCGCGACGCCACCCTGGACGCCGTGGTGCTGGTCTCCACCCAATGCATTGAGGCAGGCGCCGACTTCGACTTCGATATTCTTCTCACCGAGTGCGCCAGCCTCGACGCCCTGCGCCAACGCTTCGGGCGCCTGAACCGGGCCGGCGACCTGGACAACGCCGCGGGCACCATATTCGCACGGAGCGATATCGACGGGGACGACCCGATCTACGGAACAGCCGCAGCCGCGACTTGGAACTACCTTTGCTCTCTTCAGCAGGTCGACTTTGGCTCCGAGGGGCTGACGCTGCCTAAGCGCAACGATCTGGTGCGGCTTCTGACCCCCGTAACTACTTCCCCTATTCTGTTGCCCGCGCACTTGGACGCTTGGAGCCAGACTGCACCAGTCCCCTATCCCGACCCAGACGTCGCCCTCTGGCTACACGGCCCCCGGGAATCGTCGGCCGAAGTAAGGGTCGTTTGGCGAGCAGATCTGGAAGAAACAGAGTTGGAAGTCGCAGCACGCGAGAACGCCAATGGAGAAAAGGATACACCGATCTCCAGGGCGCTCGCAGAGCGCCTCGACGCCTGCCCGCCTCTAACGTCGGAGAGTCTAGCCGTCCCCGTATGGGCTGCGAAGGGGTGGCTGCTCGGTACCGATCCGGATTCCGATGCGGCTCTTGCGGACGTAGAGAGGCACACACCCGAAGCGACGAAAGCCGAGCAGCCTCATGGGCGCCCTGCACTGGTTATACGCAACGGAGAAGCCCAGGCAATCCGTTCGACAGTAATCAAAGCCTGGGATACCGTGATCGTTCCGATTGATTACGGCGGAATCCGTTCCGGCAACTGGGATCCCGGTGCAGCGGAGCCGGTTACAGACCTCGCAGACGCCGCTCACTTGCAGCAACGCGGACGCGCTGTACTCCGTCTGGACAGTCGGCTCTGGCCAGGCAGCGAACCGCCTGTTCCCATAGAGGGTGACGCGGAGCAGGACACCGACGATCGGGGGCAAATCCGGCGTTTCCTTGCCGAACACGCCGGCAACGTGGTAGCGGAAACCGGAATCCGGGACATCCGCGCCGATGCGATTCGCATATTGCTCGAAGAATTGGCGCAACGCGACGGTCCGCGACTAATCCGCGTCAAAGGCCACCAAATCGGAGACAGCTGGGTGTTAATCTCACGCCGGATTATTAAATCGGCGAACCCCGTGACGGGACTTGTCAGTCCTGACTTGGCATTGGATGGCGACGAGCTGTCCCTCATCGGCAAGGCCGCCCCGCTACGCAAACATCTTGCCGGCGTCGGCCGACTAGCCGAGGGATTTGCGCGTCGTTGCGGCCTACCGGAGCCCTTGGTGCAGGATCTGCGCCTCGCTGGCCAGTTGCACGACCTCGGCAAGCACGACTCGCGCTTCCAATGCCTGCTACACGGTGGGAGCGAATACCGCGCCCTGACCGCACCTGAGGCGCTGGCCAAATCAGCCGTGAGCGGTCGTAATCGCCGCCAGGAGGCCGAAGCCCGACGCCGCGCAGATTACCCCGTCGGCACCCGGCATGAACTGATCTCCCTCGCGTTGTTGCAGGACGCCGAACACGTGCGCGCCAAGGCAAATGACTGGGACCTAGTGCTGTACTTGGTCGCGTCACATCACGGCCACTGCCGACCCTTGGCGCCCGTGGAGCCTGAGTCGGTTGGCGAACCAGTTCAAATCAAAATTGAATTGGACGGGGCCGCACTCAGTGCGTCGACTGACCATGGCCTCGCCGCCCTTGACTCGGGGGTTAGCGACCGCTTCTTCATCCTGACTGAGCGTTACGGAAGCCACGGACTGGCCTGGGTTGAAGCCATCCTGCGTCTCGCTGACCACCGACGCAGCGAGCAGGAGGAAAGAGGAAACCTATGAACACATTGGTATTGCCTGGACTGGACGGAACCAACCCGTTAGGGTTTCTGGCTGCAATGGGCGCGCTGCGAGTTTTGAGTGAACAGTCTGGCGAAGCCCCGCGGTTAACTTGGCGGCAAGACGGAACCTGGATACCGCAATTGTGCAGTTTGCTCAACCGTGAAGAGCTTCTGGATTTCCTGGAAGCTGATGCAACTATTTGCTGGCCCCACGATGCAACATTAGACCTGCGGTATCCGAAGCACAAGGACAAACCTGAAAGGCTCGCGTGGGACCTGAAACCACCACCGCCCCGCTTCCGTGCCTACCTCCAGCAGCTGCTTGATGAAGACTCAGCCAAGGGAAGACGAGCGGCGCAGTACGCCGCAGCGTTCGCGGCCGAGGGTGTAGTCGATAACAACGGGGCCACAAAGCCTTTTCCATTGCATTTCACTGCCGGGCAACAGGAATTTCTTCACATGGCAGCAACTCTCGCTGGATATGACGGAAAGGGAGTTACCAGGGAGGACCTTGCAGAAGCGCTGTTTGGACCGTGGACCTACTCCCGGCCGATGCCAGTGCTCGGATGGGACTCGACCGTGACTCGGGACTACGCCCTCCGTGCCAGCAATCCTTCGACCGACAAGAAGCTCGGCGTACCCGGTGCCGATTGGCTCGCTTTTCGCGGCTTGGCCGTACTACGCAGCTTCGCTGTGGGTACAAGGCTGGTAACCACTGGCTGTTATGGCGGTTGGAAAAACGGTGGCTTCCGCTGGCCCCTATGGACGCGGGATTGCACCATACGCACTGCCGAGGTTCTGATGAACCTGCCGGGCTTGCCCGATATGAGGGCGCGCGAGCGAGTGGCTCGTGGCATTGGCTGCGTCCTGCAATCGCGTATCCACCGCTCCGATCAGGGAGGCTATGGCAATTTCGCACCAAGCGAAGTCTTATAGTGAATCCAGCATACCGGCTCTGACAAACATCGGATAAGAATCAATCGCAGAAGCGGCGTCTCCAACCATTACGCACAAATAAGAGATGAATACCACTCAGCCAAGCGATGACGGCCATACCAATATTCCAGGATGCGAGCCTTGTGTGAGTATCCTCCTCATGAGTGGCCACCGGGCCGATTGCCTGCAGCTACCAAGCAGGTCCCCGCCTGATTGGACGAACCACAAGGCAGCCTTTCCTATGTTCACCACCGCCCGCTTCTTGTTGGTCGGAAAGCCGCTGCCGCGCGTAGAGGACAGTCTCCGTATCGGTGAGTTGCTGCGCTGGGCTGTGATGAGTGCCTTCGGTAAGGACGAGGCCGGGCGCTACTCTGCACCTCCCATCTTTTCCGGCCACGATCTGCCCCAAGGCAATCGGCATCAACACGCATTCTATCTGCCCTATGACAGCAGCGGCCATGGCTACCTGAATCGTGCGGTGATCCACGTTCCGGCTGGGTTCTCTGGAGACCAACGCCTCATCATCGGGAGGTTGCGTAAGATCTGGCAGCGGGACGGTGGTAAATGGCGCTTGATCCTGGAAGGTATTGGTGGAGTTGGGGTCGGTGGTTCCCTGGTAGAGCCAAGCCGAGAATGGACCTCGGTTACGCCCTATCTGCACCCCTGGCACGCCAAGAACGGCTTCACCGTAGAGGACCAGATTCGGCGAGAATGCGGGGAGCGAGGGTTCCCCAAACCCCTACGAATCGAGCGCCTGCCGTCAATCTCTATTGGTGGCCGTGACCGCTACCCGCTTCACTTCCACCGCATCCGCGCCCGACGTGGCCTCAGCCAACCCGATCGACACGGCAGCTTCTGGCAGATCGAGTTTTCAGAACCAATAGGCGGCCCGCTCGCACTCGGCTTCGGCTGTCACTTTGGCTTGGGAATGTTTGTACCGCAATGAACACGCCAGGAGCGAAGCCGATATTCCGTTTGGACAGCTCTTGTCGTGTATTAGAACGGCATTACACCCCAGGGAAAATTCCTCACGGCTCGTCGCATCGCCCATTCAGAGCACTTTCTTGTTTCGTGCCATGCGTCCTTTCCAGCGCCACGACACGAAGAGCATCCGGGCCATACCCGGCGGCGATTGTCGAGCTTCGCCGGTCACGGCCGCGCGAGCAGCCGTTAGCGCGATGGCGATGACCCGAGTAACCTCTGCACGGGTGAACGCGGGCTAACGGAATACGTCCACCATGACCGACCAGCAACCTGAACTGCCCTTCAGCTTCCCGGAGTTGTCCGAAGACCTGCCGCTGCTGCCGGCGCGCATGGTCAACGAGTACGAATACTGCCCGCGCCTGGCCTATCTGGAATGGGTCCAGGGGGAATGGGCGGACTCCGCCGATACGGTGGAAGGGCGATACCGGCATCGCCGGGTGGACAAGCCTGGCGGCAAGCTGCCGGACCCTGGGGAGGCCGAGGAATACGAGACCTTCCATGCCAAGTCCATTACCCTGTCCTCCCGCAAGATCGGGCTCATCGCCAAGCTGGACCTGGTGGAGGGCGAGGGGGAAGAAGTGGTACCCGTGGACTACAAGCGGGGCAAGCGCCCCCACGTCGCCAAGGGTGCCTACGAACCCGAGCGGGTGCAGCTTTGCGTGCAGGGCCTCATTCTCGAGGAGCATGGTTACCATTGCGACCATGGCATCCTCTACTTCGTCGAGTCGAAGGAACGGGTAACCGTCGAATTCGACGAGGAGTTGCGCAATCGTACCCGCTCGGCCGTCAACGGATTGCGTCTGGTGGCTGTCGGAGGGCGCATGCCGGTGCCCTTGGAAGACAGCCCCAAGTGTCCGCGTTGCTCGCTGGTGGGGATCTGCCTGCCGGACGAGGTCAACTATCTGCGGCGAACCGAAACACCCCCTCGCCCCCTTGCCGTGGGGCGGGACGAGGCCCTGCCACTGTATGTCCAGGCCAACAAGGCGGCGGTGCGCAAGAAGGGTGAGACCCTGGAAGTCTCCGTCGATGACAAACCGGCGGCTCATGTGCGATTGATCGACATCTCCCAGGTGGTCCTCATGGGCAACGTCTATCTCACGACGCCCACCCTCCACGAGCTCATGCGCAGGGATATCCCCGTCACCTGGCACAGCTATGGCGGCTGGTTCCTCGGCCACTCCATCGGCAACGGTCACAAAAACGTGGAGTTGCGCACCGCTCAGTATCGGGAGAGCTTCGACGAGAAAGTCTGCCTGCATCTGGCGAAGGGCTGGGTACGGGCTAAGATCCAGAACAGCCGCACCCTGCTGCGCCGCAACTGGCGCCTCGACGAGAAGCCGGAACGGCTGCTCAGAGACCTCAAGCACCTTTCGGAAGAGGCCCTGCGCTGCCGCAATCTTGAGGAGCTGCTCGGCATCGAGGGCAGCGCCGCGGCAAAGTACTTCGGTGCTTTCCGAAACCTTTTGAAGGCCGAGACCCCGGAGGCCACCTTCGCCTTCGACTTCACCCAGCGCAACCGGCGCCCGCCCCGCGACCCCGTCAATGCACTGTTGTCCTATGCCTATTCGCTGCTGTCCCGCACCTGGGCGGTTACCCTCGGAGCCGTGGGCTTCGACCCCTTTCGCGGCTTCTATCATCAGCCCAGATATGGCCGCCCTGCCCTCGCCCTGGACATGATGGAACCCTTCAGACCCCTGCTCGCCGACTCCAGCGTCATCCAGGCCATCAATAATGGCGAGGTGCGGCCATCGGATTTCGTCACCGCCGCAGGCGCCGTGAACCTCACCCCGGATGGCCGCAAGCGTTTCATCACCGCGTACGAGCGTCGCCTAAGCCAGGAGATCACCCATCCGATCTTCGGCTACCGGCTCAGTTACCGGCGGCTGCTGGAACTCCAGGGCCGGTTGCTTGGCCGCTACCTGCTCGGCGACCTCGACGACAATCCCAATTTCACGACCCGGTGACCGGCCATGGACGAACACCTCTACATCGTTTCCTATGACATCGCCGATCCCCGGCGCTGGCGCGCGGTCTTCAAGACCATGAAGGGCTACGGCGAATGGCTCCAACTGTCCGTTTTCCAGTGTCGCCTGTCCCGGCGCCGCCATGCGGACCTCATCGCCATGCTCGACCAGATCATCCACCATGACGCCGACCACGTGTTGCTGGTGGACATCGGAGTGGCCGACAAGGTCGAACCGCGGGTCACCAGCCTGGGAAAGGACTTCAATCTGGTGGAAAGAGTACCTACCATAGTCTGAAGCGGTTGCCGGCGACGCCGGGCTCCGCCTGGGTGCCGCGAGCGGTCCGGTGGCACCGAAAACCCCGGGGACCGCTCGCAGCCCGGATGCTCTTTAACAAACAATCAATTACATAAACCATTTCCAGCCCCACATGAGAATGGCATGATGACCATTGGCCAGAAACCCGCACCGCTCGCAAGACCCGCCGGCAGGCCCCGCCGGCCCTTGGTTCGGGGAGGGGCGGTTATCCGCGGCATTCAGCCGCGGCCTCATTGAAGCATCTTATGTCTCCTCCCGCGAAGCAAGTATTGCGGCGTTATCCGCGGCATTCAGCCGCGGCCTCATTGAAGCTTAAGGAGGGTCAGCAAGATCTTCGGCGGTTCGTAGTTATCCGCGGCATTCAGCCGCGGCCTCATTGAAGCATACCGTCAACGCGTGGCCCATCTCTGTCGTACAGGGTTATCCGCGGCATTCAGCCGCGGCCTCATTGAAGCGGCAACCTCCGGGGGTGATTCGCGGCGGGATGCCGCAAGTTATCCGCGGCATTCAGCCGCGGCCTCATTGAAGCGATGGCGATCCGGCGGAGTTTGTTGCTGTCGGCGATGTTATCCGCGGCATTCAGCCGCGGCCTCATTGAAGCACCGAGGCCAAGCAGGCCTGGCTATTCGACAAGTACGTTATCCGCGGCATTCAGCCGCGGCCTCATTGAAGCGTGTACCTGGTGACGCCCGTGGTGGTGTGGCAGACCAGTTATCCGCGGCATTCAGCCGCGGCCTCATTGAAGCCTGCGTAGTCTGTCGCCCTGAAGGCCCGTTCTTCCATGTTATCCGCGGCATTCAGCCGCGGCCTCATTGAAGCTGCGGCGAGACCTCAAGCGCCGTCTGCATACCCTGGGTTATCCGCGGCATTCAGCCGCGGCCTCATTGAAGCCTAGTGTAGGTGAGTTGGGAGCCAGGGCCACCACGTGGTTATCCGCGGCATTCAGCCGCGGCCTCATTGAAGCATGAAAAATCTTCAAGAGGAGAACCTACTACCCGATGTTATCCGCGGCATTCAGCCGCGGCCTCATTGAAGCTCGGCGGCGACCCGGCGGACGGGAACACCTGGCACCGTTATCCGCGGCATTCAGCCGCGGCCTCATTGAAGCTCTGTAAAGACCGCCGTCATATCCCTTACAGGCATCGTTATCCGCGGCATTCAGCCGCGGCCTCATTGAAGCGCAGTAGTCCTCGTCCACGTCGTCGGGCAGGTGGAGTTATCCGCGGCATTCAGCCGCGGCCTCATTGAAGCAAGGACCGCCACGTAGCCTACGGGAACACCAAGTACGTTATCCGCGGCATTCAGCCGCGGCCTCATTGAAGCAAGCGCTACAGGTCCGGCATGTTGCTGTCCATGCTCTGGTTATCCGCGGCATTCAGCCGCGGCCTCATTGAAGCCGCAATGTCCACGTCGAGCACGGTCACGCCGTTACCGGTTATCCGCGGCATTCAGCCGCGGCCTCATTGAAGCGTCACCTGCTCCGCCCTGGCGAATCTCGCCTCGCAGTTATCCGCGGCATTCAGCCGCGGCCTCATTGAAGCTAAGCCCGTGCGACCCCTGACCACCCGTGCCCGTGCGTTATCCGCGGCATTCAGCCGCGGCCTCATTGAAGCTAAGCCCGTGCGACCCCTGACCACCCGTGCCCGTGCGTTATCCGCGGCATTCAGCCGCGGCCTCATTGAAGCCGCCTGTGTCCACTGGTGCCGCTTCCAGGGTCTGCGTTATCCGCGGCATTCAGCCGCGGCCTCATTGAAGCATCTTGCGTCACAGTGGTCCTCAGGGCCTCCTCGCTGTTATCCGCGGCATTCAGCCGCGGCCTCATTGAAGCATGGTGTCTCCTGTAGGTGGCCTCATTTGTCTGGCGTTATCCGCGGCATTCAGCCGCGGCCTCATTGAAGCCGAATGACAGGAAGTGGTTCCAGCCTCACGCCGAAGGTTATCCGCGGCATTCAGCCGCGGCCTCATTGAAGCTTGGTATTCAGGCCCTCGGTGTGCGGGAGGTAGACCGTTATCCGCGGCATTCAGCCGCGGCCTCATTGAAGCGATTTGCAGGCTGCGGCTCAGACCCTCGGCCCGCTTGTTATCCGCGGCATTCAGCCGCGGCCTCATTGAAGCCTGTCGATGACGCCCACCTCCTCGCCCGCGGCCAGGTTATCCGCGGCATTCAGCCGCGGCCTCATTGAAGCATTTTGCGCGGCGGTGGAACTGTACCCTTCCGGCGCGTTATCCGCGGCATTCAGCCGCGGCCTCATTGAAGCGGGAACTCAAACACGCCGCTGATTGCGACGATGCCGAGTTATCCGCGGCATTCAGCCGCGGCCTCATTGAAGCGTTGCCTTGACCTTGAGCCAGTACGCCCAGGCCTCGTTATCCGCGGCATTCAGCCGCGGCCTCATTGAAGCCCGCTGTAGCCGTCCTGGCATGGGTTGTGTGCTGGGTTATCCGCGGCATTCAGCCGCGGCCTCATTGAAGCCGCGATGGATTGCAGGCCCAGATACGCGGCCTCGGCCGTTATCCGCGGCATTCAGCCGCGGCCTCATTGAAGCCGTATCTGGAGGAGCGAGCAGACGCCGAATATACGCGTTATCCGCGGCATTCAGCCGCGGCCTCATTGAAGCCTGGCCATTACTGGTGTCGTTCCGGTGGACATGCCGGGTTATCCGCGGCATTCAGCCGCGGCCTCATTGAAGCGGCAACAGACCGTGCGAGCGCAAACACCATTCTCGGGTTATCCGCGGCATTCAGCCGCGGCCTCATTGAAGCCACCTCGATCCACTTCACCTGGTCGTAGGCCACGCCCTGTTATCCGCGGCATTCAGCCGCGGCCTCATTGAAGCCGCGGAAAACTTGCAATCTGCGCAAGGTCCTGAGTGGTTATCCGCGGCTTTCAGCCGCGGCCTCATTGAAGCGATGCCGCCGACGTCCCGCCCCACCTGCGCCCCGGCGTTATCCGCGGCTTTCAGCCGCGGCCTAATTGAAGCTGGTTCTTGCTGCGGTAGGCCTTCACCCACAAGCTGGGTTATCCGCGGCTTTCAGCCGCGGCCTCATTGAAGCATGGGCCCCGCCTACGCCGCCGGCGAGGCCAACACCGTTATCCGCGGCTTTCAGCCGCGAAACAACACGGCCTCATTGAAGCGGGTGCGGCTCCGTGCCCCCCGGCCCATTCGTTTCCAGTTATCCGCGGCTTTCAGCCGCGGCCTCATTGAAGCACCACATCCGCCAGCTTGCCCGCGGGCTTGGTCTTGGTTATCCGCGGCTTTCAGCCGCGGCCTCACTGAAGCTGTTTGCGGCCGGGGCGGTATCCCTCATCCACCAGCCCGTTATCCGCGGCATTCAGCCGTGGCCTGAGTACGGGCACTCATGAATGCAGGCAGTCATGGCGCGAGCTTTCTTATCCGTAGGCTGCCAAGAGCCGCCGACCTACGGGCCGGGCCTCCCCACGGCGAGATGGACGGTGGCAGCTGCGCGTGCTCGGCGCCTGTGGGGCGAAACCGTCGGATGCCGGTGGCAGCCAGTCTGCGGGCTTACTTTTGCCCCGATGAAGAGAGATGAGGACTTGATCTGCGAATGGCGTGGAATGCGCACTTGATTGTCAGGGGAAAACGAGAAATAGTGTGCGGGCACGTGCTCTGCACGGCCCGGGGTGCGATACCGGGGTCGACGGCCAAGTCAATTACACCCGGTATCGCACCTGTCTCAACGGCCCCTCTTCATCTACCCGATTCCGGCACTCTTGTCACCGGTTGCTCGCGGCCGCCCGCCAGCCGGCTCAGCGACTGGTTGGCCTGGCAATCAATCCTTCGCCAGATATGCGCGGGTTTTTACAGCCAGCTACAGCGACTGATTGGCCTGGCAATACGAGCCATCGGGGCGCGGCGAGATCCGGATATAGCCGGAATATTTGCGGGCTTGAGAACCACTTTGCCTATCGTGGCCGTTTCGCTGTGGCCTGGCCCTGAAGTCTTGTCTCGACCAAACCGGCCAGAAACTCCGCGAACGGCCGAATGTCTTGCCTCACGCTCGCTTCTTCAAGCGCCGCCATGTAGACATCGCGTCGCTCAAGGGGAATGACGGTCCATGGATAGCCGCCCGAGGCAAGCATGACATTCATCAAAAACCTTCCCATACGCCCATTGCCGTCCAAATAGGGATGGATGTAGACGAACACGAAGTGGCCAAGAACGACCCGAACGGCGGGCTCTGCTTCTCCGGCCAGCAACTCGAAAAAATCGGGCATCATTTCGCGGACGGCTTCACGCCGGGGCGGCACGTGCCTTGAACGCCGTATATAGACCTGTTCGTTGCGGTATCCGGCGAGGTCGGCTGGGCGAACCAGAGCGGCGGTGACACTCGGCGCAAACATATCTCGATACCACGTGCCGTGATCCTGGTCGGCGACAGTCCCTGCGTTCTTGCCCTCCAGCACGCTCTCCACACTGTCATGCACGGCACGATAAGCCTGCCAGTAGCCGCGCGCGGCGAGGGCATCAAGGTGCGCGCGATCACCGGCATACCCGTCAGGGTTCCAGTTGCCGCTGCGTACGCGCTCGATCAGCTCGGCACTGACCCGGTATCCCTCGATTGACAGGGAGTGGTAAGCATCGGTGACATAGATTTCTTCCACGTCCTTTAGATAATCTCCTGGCCTTCCCGGCAGACCCGGGGCCACAGGAAAGCGCTCAATAACCGCTACCCGCATGGTTTCCCACATGAGGCGCAAGCGGTTCACACAGGGCGAGACCTCGCGTGGAGCCGGCAGCGTGGTCGCTGCCGCTTCAAAAGGATCGTCCACACGGATGGTATAACCGGCAGCCTGCATGGTCTTGACGATCTCCTCGGCCATACGGTCGCGTCCGATGTTTCGCAGGGCACCGGCGAGACGACCGGCTATCGTGCTGTGTCCGCCATCAAGCAGCGGACGGAGAAGATCAGAGGCATCGTCGACCATGGCAAGGGCGGCGCGCGCTTCGGTCGCATGCCGGCGGTAAAAACCGGGCGTACTGGACACCAGTGCCGCCGAAACTGCGTAGAGCCGTAGACCGTCGAGTTCAACGATCTCCTCTGGGTCGGGCATAGCGACCCGGACATCGAGCACCGATGTATTGTGAGGCAGCTTCGTTACCTTGTTGCCCCCTTTTGGGGTCCGAACGAGGAGCTGGCCGGGAACCGTCCGGTTTCCCGTATGGAGCAGAAGGGACTGTTCAGGCGACAGACACCAGGCGCCACCGAAGCGCTCCCGAAGATAGGCGGCACTGAAGCCCCAGAAGTAGGCATACCAAGCGGTACTCTCCCCGGCAGGTTCATCCGGGCGGGCCGGTATGTACCATCCCTTCATGACCTCCTGCAGAAAGCCGCCCTTGAGCAGGCGTTCACGATGAACACGGGAAAGCCCGGCCGACCGGATCGCAACGGCACCCTCCTTCTGGAGAGCCTTGAGGACCTCAAGCGATTCGGCAAGCTTCTCGGAGGGGGTGGCCATCTGTTTTCCTCGTTGCTCGGTTATTCTGTGTCGTGTTTGCAAGGTTTTCCTGCTGCACGCTTACTAGGTTATTATGTTGTACCGAGATTAGGTTATTCTGTCGATATAAAGGCAGGCCGGTCCGAAAGGGAAGCAGGGCATGAGCGACAAGACCATCGATGCCTGTGCCCGCGCCGTGCGGCGCATTGCAGCCTACTCGATGGGCTTGCGCCTGAGCGAGACGCTGGCGCAGGAAGACGATAGTTATCCGTGGCATTCAGCCTTGGCTCCATAGCAACCATTCGCCCGCAAGCGGGCTCTTACGGGCAGGCCACGTTATCGGCGGCATTCAGCCGTGGCCTGAGTACGGGCACTCATGAATGCAGGCAGTCATGGCGCGAGCTTTCTTATCCGTAGGCTGCCAAGAGCAGCCGACCTACGGGCCGAGCCTCCCCACGGCGAGATGGACGGTGGCAGCTGCGCGTGCTCGGCGCCTGTGGGGCGAAACCGTCGGATGCCGGTGGCAGCCAGTCTGCGGGCTTACTTTTGCCCCGATGAAGAGAGATGAGGACTTGATCTGCGAATGGCGTGGAATGCGCACTTGATTGTCAGGGGAAAACGAGAAATAGTGTGCGGGCTCATGCTCTGCACGGCCCGGAGTGCGATACCGGGCTCGACGGCCAAGTCAATTACACCCGGTATCG
Organism: Gammaproteobacteria bacterium; assembly: GCA_034522055.1. Classification (NCBI taxonomy): domain Bacteria; kingdom Pseudomonadati; phylum Pseudomonadota; class Gammaproteobacteria; species Gammaproteobacteria bacterium. The sequence continues at coordinate 2,548,418 of JAXHLS010000002.1, read as the reverse complement.
CACCTGTCTCAACGGCCCCTCTTCATCCACCCGATTCCGGCACTCTTGTCACCGGTTGCTTGCCGCCGCCCGCCTGCCGGCTCAGCGACTGATTGGCCTGGCAATCAATCCTTCGCCAGATATGCGGGTTTTTACAGCCATCTACACCGCCATCTCGATGCATTCTCCGACATGATTTATCTGGCTGTCGGGAACCTTGATTTGCCTGAGCAAATCCCGGCACGGTTTTGGACACTGTGAAAACGTTCATGAGACCCACCAGGTCAGGCAATACGAGCAATCGGGGCTTTGCGAGATCCGGATATAGCCAAAGATTTTTCAAGGGTCAGCATTACTGGTCTGTCGAGTCGGCCGAGCAGGGCTACCGGATGGAGTACCGGCTGGCCGATTACCCGATGCTCTCATGGGCCAGGGCCGATGCAGCGAACTGGCTCCAGTCGGAGGATTGATTGGATAGGGGGCGGTGGAAGCCGCCCCTTAAGCAATCGTGGAACCAATCAGCGCCAGGGTCTTACGTCGAATCTTAAAAAGCTCCTCTGAGGTGACGTTCCCTTTCTTGGTCGCTTTTCTCGCTCTCCAGTCAAGGCTTTTTATTTGGTCCGCGAGCGCTACCCCTTGTCTGCTGGCGGATATCTCGACCTCGAATGGATAGCCTTTGATTTGCGTTGTCATCGGGCAACAGAGCATCAGGCTTGTTTTTCCATTGTAGGACGCCGGAGATAAAACCACTACAGGACGCCGGCCGGCTTGTTCATGCCCGACTCTCGGATCGAGATGGAGCCATACAATATCGCCGGTGTCGGGGATATACGCCTTCCTTGGCCTGGCCATTACAACGTTTCCTTCCCGGCCGGGGGACCAAAGTCGATTTCGGCATGAAGATTGTCTGAAGTGATCCCCGAAATGAGCACATCGAGATCGAAATCTTTCTCGGGCTCGGGAACGGGCTCAATGACAACACGACCATCTTCTTCTCGAACGTCAACCGTTGCGTCTACACGTAGCTTGGCCGCCTGCATAATGGCCACGGGAATACGGATCGAGGCACTGTTTCCCCACTTCTTTATTGTCACTTTCATCTCGGCAGACCTCATCTCAAGTCGTCGCTCTACCCGAAGAATAAATGAACGCCCAGAGTGTAGCAACAATGTCGATACGTCCATTATCCGAGCTTCTGCGCCAAGTCCCCCGCTCGCCGGTGGTAGTACCTGGCCAACATTCGGAGATCCCGCTGGCCGGTGACCGCGGCTAAGTCGATAACGTTCGGGAGCCACTCGGCTAATCTGCTGGTGGCCTCGTGCCTCAGATCGCGGAAATGCAGATCCTCGATGCCAGCCGCGGCGCAGACTGCGGGCAGCCATTCGCGACGATACCGCTTTCGCCTTCGAAACCACCCTTGGCGGCAGCACCATGACTGACACGCTGCTCGACGCCATAGCGGCCGGCGTGCCTGTCAGCAGCAGCGCCCCGACATCCGGCGCCTGCTGCACGTGATCAACGGCGGAATACGGACGCTGGACAGGAATATGCCTGACTGGGCCAAGCCGGTCGCAGCAGTTTGATTGTCGGGATAAATCCCGACCTACATTCGTGCCAAAGGAATGGGCGGTAGGGGGGATTGTGTAGGTCGGGCTGTAGGTCGGACTTCAGTCCGACACCCAACGCTGGCGGGTGATTCCGGCCCGGCCCGTCGTGTGCCCCGCGGGGTTTAATGTCGGGATGAATCCCGACGTCCATTCGTGCCGAAGGAACAGGCGGTGGTGGTGTATCTATAATACAGGCGGGAACGCCGGGCGCAATGGCAGAATGGCGCCCGGCGCGACGCTTATTTCGCCTTGCAGGTATTGATGCCGAAAATCGCGTAAGGCGGGCACCAGCCGACGATGGCCGTCAGCAGTGGCACGATGCCGATCCAGCCCCAGGGAGTTTGGGGACCAACGAACACCAGTGCGATCAGCACAATACCCACAACGGCGCGTATGATGCGTTCTGAATTTCCAACGTTCTGTTGCATGAGATTGACTCCGGTTGTGTTATTTCGAGTGCCAGTTTCCACGCAAGTTCCGACAGAGTCAGTGACTTGATCACACAGACTTGATCAGTGATTGCAATTGTCGCCGGTCGCGGATTTCCAGCCGGCCGCGTTCCAGGCGTATCCAACCGCGCGATTCAAAACTTTTCAGATGCCTTGACACAACTTCGCGTGCCGAACCGATTTCCAGCGCAAGTTGCTGGTGCGTGATACTAAGCCGGCCGTTGTCATCGGCCTGGGCGAGCAGAATCGCGGCGAGGCGGGAGTTGATATCGCTGAAGTTGATCTGCTCCATGCGGGCGATGACATCCGCCAGCCGCCGGCCCATATTGCCGAACACGAAATTACGGAAGTGCTGCGATTCTCCCAGCGCGGTTGCGAAGCCATTGCGACCGATCAGCAGCGCGGTGACGGGGGATTCGGTAATCCCGTCAGCGGGATAGTTTTCGTTGCCGAGCAGGCCGACGGTGGTCAGCACGCAGGAGTCGCCGGGGCCGACATGATAAAGCACGATTTCGCGCCCGTTCGGCGCGACGAGTACCACCTTGATACGGCCGGCGGCGACCAGCACATAGCGCTCGCAGGGCGCGCCGCGGTGAAAAACAAGCTGATCGGCGGGCAAGGTGACTTCCTGCGCCTCGCCGAGCAGGGTCTGGATATGCGGGTCGCGGCTGGCGAAGAGTTGCGGAAAGCATTGTCTGCTGTCCATCGCTTATCCCGCCAGGGAACGCCGATCGCAAGTATAGGCGCGACCCTGTGAGTGGCTTTCTTCGTCGGTCATGATTCCCAGATTACCCTATTCCGGATATTCCCTGGGAATCTGGCCCGTCCGCAGAATTCGTGGGTGTAGTAGATAAGAATTTTGCTCTCGCCAAGAACGCCAAGAAATCAGCGGTTTCTTCCAGCCGATGAACGATGCGGATGATCCCGTGCTTCATGAGGGCCTCGTCGTTGTAAGCAAGTACCCGAGTCTCATGTCGGCGAGTCGCAAAAATGCATCCGCTGCAGAAACTGCGCCGGGCTCAGTACCTCGACGCCGCAGTCAGGTGGGAAGTGCCGGGAGTTGCCGATAACCACGGGGCAGCCGGCGGCCACGGCCACGCCAATGAAGGGCGCATCATCCGCGTCCGGAAGCCCCGCGGCATCCACCGGCGCCGGCGGCATGGCGAGGGAGAGCGCGGCCATGTCATCGAGAAGTTCGTCGACGGCAGCAGTATCAAAGCCGAAGCGGGGGCGTGCCAGGACGAGCCGGTACTCCTCCAGAATGGCCCGGCCGACCACGGGCTGGATGGCCTGAGCCCTGATCTTATCCACTATTCGCGCCGGTTTACCCGTCGGGCTGATGAGCGCGGCGACAAGAACATTGGTGTCAATCACCACCCGCATCACGGTCCCGCCATTCCCTGCGTGCCTGCGTGATCTCGGCATCGATCTCCTCCATGGTCATCCCGTCCAGCCCCTGCGCCATCGCTTGCCGCCGCATCTTCCGCACAGTCGCGGCGAAGCGTTCGCCGCGGATGGCGCGCAGCGTATCCTCCAACTCCTCCGGGCGAGTATTGACCAGCAGGGCGAAGGGCTTGCCGTTGCGGGTCACGACGACGTCCTCTCCGGCCTCCAGCTTCTTCCATACCTTGGCCGACTCAGCCCTGAGTTCGCGGGCGGTGACAAAGTCCATGGCTATCTCCTGTACACCAAATAACACACAAGATAGTACCATTTCCTGTCCAACTCAATTGGTACCGTATGATTACCTGCGTCCATTTGCGTGGGTTGCGGCTATCATGGGCTCCCAACTTTAGCCGCCTTGACTCGTATTCCTCCTCGCCCGACCGTAGCCGATATGTGGCCGATATACCGAATGATGGCGAAACTCCCATGAAGGACAACCATCGCATCGTTGTGGTGGGCGGCGGCGCCGGGGGGCTGGAACTGGCGACCCGGTTGGGGAAGAAGCTTGGGAAACGCGGGCGCGCCGATATCACGCTGGTGGACGCCAACCGGACCCATGTCTGGAAGCCCCTGCTGCACGAGGTGGCCGCGGGCACTTTCGACTCCTACGAGAATCAGCTCGAATACCTGGCCCAGGGGGCGAAGAGCAATTTCCAGTTCCGCCTCGGGCGAATGGAGGGGCTGGACCGGAAGAAGAAGGAAATCCACGTCGCGCCCACCTACAGTGCCGAGGGCCATGAGATCATCCCCCGCCGTACCTTCGGCTACGACACCCTGGTCATCGCGGTGGGCAGCGTGAGCAACGATTTCGGCATCCCGGGGGTGGATGAGCATTGCCTGCTTCTGGATACCAAGGCCCAGGCCGAGCGGTTCCAGACCCGGCTGCTGGAATCCTATATCCATGCCCATGCCCAGAAGCAGCCCCTGGGGCTCAGCCAACTCGACGTGGTGATCGCCGGCGGCGGGGCGACCGGCATCGAGCTGGCCGCCCAGTTGCACAAGGTCTCGCGTTTGTTCCGGGCCTACGGGCTGGACAGCATCACGCCGAACGCCATCCAGATCAGCATCGTCGAGGCGGCCGAGCGCATCCTGCCCGGACTACCCGAGCGTCTGTCCGAGGCCACCGGCGCCGAACTGAGCCGGCTGGGAATCGATATCATCACCGGGCAGCGGGTGACCGAGGTCACGGAGCGGGGGGTGCGCACCGATGGCGGCCGGTTCATCCCGGCGGCCATCAAGGTGTGGGCAGCCGGCATCAAGGCGCCGGACTTTCTCCACGATATCGACGGCCTGGAAACCACCCGCAGCAACCAGCTCGTGGTGCGCCCCACCCTACAGACGACGCGTGATGACGACATATTGGCCTTCGGCGACTGTGCCGCCTGCCCCTGGCCGGAAAAGGACAGCCTGGTGCCGCCCCGGGCCCAGGCCGCCCACCAGCAGGCCTCACATCTGTACCGCGCCCTGCGCAAGCGGCTCAAGGGCAGGCCCCTGCCGGCATATCGTTATCGCGACTACGGCTCGCTGGTGTCCCTGGGGCATTACAGCACGGTGGGCAACCTGATGGGGGGCCTGGGCGGTGCGGTGATGGTGGAGGGCTTCATCGCCAGGATGGTGTATCTGTCCCTGTACAAGATGCACCAACTGGCCCTGTTCGGTTTCTATCGCACCCTGATGCTGAGCATCTCCCACCTGTTCCGGGCCAGCGTCCACCCGGAGATCAAGCTGCACTGACGGGACACCGGGGTGCCCCAGGGGCACCCCATGGCCGCGTCCCAAGCTCCGCATCGCCATGCTGGCGCAACCCTTCGGTACCCGGCGGTTGACGGGAGCACCCGACGGGCTCATTCATTCCCTTCGATGAACGGGTTGGCCTGGCCCTGCAGGGCCTCGATCAGGCGGTTGCGGCGGTGCTCCATGGCGTCGGGGGGATCGTGACGGTGCCACTCCTCGAGCAGGCGGCGCTGGCGTTTGTACAGGGGCAGGCCGTAGCGGTGCTCCATATAGAGCATGGCGCGGGCGATGTCGCCGCGCACGGCGGGGCGGGGCTCCACCCGGCGGGGCCCGGAGTCCACCTCGAAGTCGCAGCCGCGGCGCAGGTGGCGCTCGCCGTCGATGATGCCGAAGGCCTGGGCGCCGCGGGCCTCGTTGATGTCCCGCAGGGCAGGATAGAGGTTGTGCATGTCCGTCTCGATGCGGTTGAACAACCGGCTGGTGCGCCGGCACCGGTCGCGGTTGCCGCACCCCAGGTGGCGGGTGGCCCAGGACATGGGGAACACGTGCTCGATATTCACGCGGCGGTCGAAGGGCTTGAAGGGTTCGCCGCAGTAGAGGGTGGTGCCGCCGTCGGGGTAGAGGTTGCGCCAGAATATGGGGATGTTGTCCAGGTAGCTTTTCTCCGCCCCCTGGACACCGGGTCCGAGCAGAACCACCAGCACGGCCACCAGCAACCGCTTGTTGATTCTCATGAGTCCTCCCTTTCTCTCGACTGCGCCGCCGTTTGCGTGAAGCGGGCATGATACCCCAGGGGATGGGTGGGGCGATGTCGGGCTGAAGCCGGGTGTCGGGCTGAAGCCCGACCTACAGCCCGACCGACCGATACACCACCACCGCCTGGTCCTCCGGCACGGATGTAGGTCGGGATTCATCCCGACATTTGGCCTTGCTCCATGCACCCTACGCCGGGCCGGAATCCCCGCCGACGGGCTGTCGGGCTGAAGCCCGACCTTGTATGTTGGAGTTATCTGGCATGTTAGGTTTTTTGCCAGACACCGGGGAAGCCGTCCCGACCTGGAGGCAGGAAGTTTCTGACCTCGCGCGTAGATGGGCTCCCCGCCTCATTGCCGATTTCGAGGAGTATCGGGAAGCCAGCCTGGCTGGACTTCGTATCACAAGGTCGAACCGGCAAGAAATGCGAGGTCGGGGAACCGGTGATCAGTGTGACGCAACCGACCCCAGAAGGGAAAGGAGGAACAACGATGAGCGTTTATATCGGCATTGATGTCGCCGCACGCTCCTTCGACTTGCTCTGCCGTCGTGACGGCAAGAACAGTAAGGTCTACACCTTCCCACAGACTGCCCAAGGTCACGCCCAGGCGATCCGCAAGCTGCAGGCGCTGCAACCGGCGGGCATCGTGCTGGAGGCCACTGGCATCTACTACCTGGACCTCGCGCTGGCCCTGCACGAGGCCGGGCTGCCGGTGTCCGTGATCAACCCGCGCAGCTTCCGGCATTTCGCCGAAATTACGCTGCGCGGCAGTAAGACCGACCCGCTCGACACCGCCCTGTTGGCCGAATACGCCGAACGCATGACGCCTAGGCGCTGGACCCCGCCGCCATCGACCTATCGGGCCCTACGCGACTTCGGCCGGCATCTCAACCGCCTAATGGACGCGCGGACCCAGGCCAAGAACCACCTGCACGCCCTGAAGGCGCAACGGGGCACGCCAGCCCTGCTGATCGAGGATGCCGAGGAAAGCATCGCTCAACTGGACCAACGCATCGAACGGGTGCAACAAGCGGCCCAGGACTTGATCCAGCAGACCCCCGAGCTGGCGCAACATCAGGCCCATCTCTGTGCCGCCACCGGCCTCGCGGCAGCCAGCAGCCTGGCTCTGCTGGCCGAGCTATCCACACTGCCCAGGGACCTGAAGGCCAAACAAGTCGCTCGTCATGCTGGGCTGGACGTGCGCCTGCATGAGTCGGGCTCTAGCGTCCATCGACCCGGGCGCCTAGCCAAGACCGGCAATGCCTACCTGCGTAGCGCCCTGTACATGCCAGCGATGGTGGCGATCGTGCATGACCCGTATGCCAAGGCGTTCTATAACGCTCTGGTGGCCCGGGGCAAAAAGCGGATCCAAGCCTTGTGCGCCGTCATGCGCAAGTACCTCACCGGAATCTGGGCCTGCATGCAGCATGATCAGCCTTTCGACTCCTCCAAGCTGTTTAGCGATCAGCATCTCCAAACCGCTTGACAGGAAACGGAGTATCTACAGCGCGACCTGCAGGCCGACCTGCAGCGCACGGGGATCCTGGGGCTGGGATTTGGCGGTAGAATGGGCGATCTTCGGGACACGCGATTCTGTTTATTCACCCATGACCTGCATCCGCCTGCATGCGCCCTCCGCCGAAACCCTGAGCATGGATATGAGCATGGGCATGGAGATGGGCCCCGTACGTTACCGTGACGGCGGTGCCGGCAGCAGTGGCCGTTATCACCGGTTGCATACTCGGCATGGTGTCAGCCGTCTGCACGCCGGCGCACGCTACAGCCCGGGCGTGATGTTCCACGACGCGGCATGAGCCACACGCCGGACCTGTTCGCCGCATCTGCCAGCGGTGCGGAAACCCTGGCCCCGGGGGCCTTGCGGCTGCAAGGCTTTGCCCTCGGGCACGAGACGGCGCTGCGCGCGGCCATCGATACCGTGACCGCGGCCGCGCCCTGGCGTCACATGGAAACGCCGGGCGGGCGGACCATGTCGGTGGCCATGACCAACTGCGGCCCACTGGGCTGGGTCAGCGACCGCCGCGGCTACCGCTACGACCCACGCGATCCGCTAACGGGCGAGCCCTGGCCGGCTATGCCCGCCGCCGTCCGCGAACTGGCCGCAACCGCGGCCAGGGATGCGGGCTTCGCCGGTTTCGAGCCGGATGCCTGCCTGATCAACCGCTACGATCCTGGCGCACGGCTATCGTTGCACCAGGACAAGAATGAGCGCGATTTCCGCGCGCCCATCGTGTCGGTGTCGCTGGGTCTGCCGGCGGTCTTTCTGTTCGGCGGCGAACGCCGTGCCGACCGGCCACGGCGGCTGCCATTGTCCCACGGGGACGTGCTGGTCTGGGGCGGCCCGGCGCGGCTGCGCTATCACGGCGTGGCCGCATTGGCGGATGGAATGCACCCTTTCGCCGGCGCCAGCCGCATCAACCTCACCCTCCGCCGCGCCGGATAGCAACACCCTACGGCAGTATCACGCCGGGCTCGAGCGGAATCAGCGACATCGCCCCGGCCGGGTTGTCAACGAAAGTTCACGCTGCCGTCGCGCAACTGCAAGGCCCGCCGCCTAGCCTACCTCCCTCATTCCATTTCAGCCCCGGGGAGGGTAAATCCATGAAAGGTACCGTGAGCATGTTGGCCGTTGCCGCCATTGTCGGCGTTCCGGGCCTGGCCCATGGCGGCGTGGTCAGCGACAACGCCAGCCTGGGCAGTCTCTTGAGCGAACTCCAGCCTCCCCTGCGCGTGCGCGAGTGCATCCGTAACTACCGCAGCAGCCTCCAGATCCTGCACAGCTCGGACAACGAATCGTCCTTCCAGGACCCCAACACCCTGGAAGAGAAGGCCCTCAACTACTCTGCCGTGGTGAAGGGCCTGAAGCAGGTCTCCCGCCGGGAGTGCATCCCCACTCTGCACCTGACGGCCGGCGACCACACCATACCGGGACCGTTCCATCGGGCCTCCGAAGAAGCCTTCGGCGCGCCGGGTCTGGGGGACATCATGATGTTCAACGCCATGGGGCTTGCCGCCAACGGCATGGGGAACCATGAGTTCGACGGTGGCATCGACGAGTTCGCCGTCATGCTGCGGGAAGCCGACTACCCCTTCGTCGCCGCCAACCTGGACTTCGGTAATGTGGAGCTGGACCCGGTCACACCGGCCATCCGCAGCGGGCGGGATGGCGGCAGTTGCCTCGCCAACCGTGGCAAGGTGGTCAAAAGTTGCGTGGTGGTGCGCGGCGGCCAGCGCATCGGCCTCATCGGCCGCGCGCCGGCGGATTTCTTCAATGTCATCGAGGATCCGGACACCACCCTACCCGGCCTCGATTTCGTCGGCGGCCGTGACCCCGCCACCAACCAGCCCCTGGTGTCCGCCGTGTCCCAGGTCCTGGAGCAGGTGGACCTGCTGGAAGGCCGGGGGGTGAACCGCATCATCCTGCTGGACCATGCCCAGGACTTCACGGGCGATCCCCTGTCGGCCGGCAGCCTGCGCGGCATCGACATCATCGTCGCCGCCGGTTCCACCGGTTTCATGGCCAGGCCCGTGGCCGAGGGCCCCTTCAATCTGCTGCGCCCCGAGGACTCCGCCGAGGCGGACTACCCCACCGTGCGGGTGGACAGCGAGGGCAACACGGTGCTGGTGGTCAACAGCGACCAGCAATTCCGCTACGTCGGCAACCTGTTCGTCACCTTCGACCGCCGTGGCCGCATCGCCGACTGGGGCGACTTCCGTAACGGGCCGGTGGCCACCACGGCGGCGGCCATCGATGAGTTGGAGCCCCTGGTGGGGGCGTCGGAGCTCACGCCAGACGCGATGGTGGCCAGCATCCTCGATGCCCTCAAGCAGACGACGCTGATCCGGGATGCCTTCTTCGTGGTGGGCACGACTGACTTCCCCCTCAATGGCCAGCGAGTAGACGTGCGCAGCCGCGAGACCAATCTCGGCAACCTGGCCGCCGACTCCACCATCTGGGGGGCCCAGCAGAACGGCTTCCCCACGGTGGACATGGCCCTCAAGAACGGCGGCGGCATCCGCGACACCATAGAGGGCCCCAGCATTATCCGCCTGGCCGTCCAGGCGGCCCTGGCCTTCGATAACACTCTGACGGTGCTGGAGATGAGCGGTGACCAGGTGCTGGCGGCGATGGAGAACTCGGTCAGCCGGGCCACCTTCACCGATGGCCGGTTCCCGCAGGTCGCGGGCATGGTGCTGGCCTTCGACACCACTTTTGCGCCCATCGAGGGCCAGGCCAGCGTCACCGTGCCCTCCCGGGTGCGTGGCCTGACCATCACCCGCCATGACGGCACGGTGGTGGAACTGGTGAGCGACGGCGCAGCAGACGCCACGGCCCTGGCGGAGATTTTCGTGCTGGCCACCAACAGCTTCACCGCCACCGGCGGCGACGGTTTCGCCGCCTTCGCCGCCGCCACGGTGGTAGGCGCCACCACCGTAGGGGAGCAGGCCATCCTCGAGGGCTATATCGTCGATGTCCTGGGGGGCAACGTCAGCCTGCCGGACGACCCGGCCAACCCCAATCGGGTGATTCGCCTGAGCGAGTAGGGAAGCGGGCTGTCGGGCTGAAGCCCGACCTACAGCCCGACCGACCGATACATCGCCACCGCCTGTTCCTGTGGCACGGATGTAGGCCGGGATTCATCCCGACATTTGGCCCCGCCGCATGTGCCCCGCGTCGGGTTGGAATTCCCACCACGGGCTGTCGGGCTGAAGCCCGACCTACAGCCCGACCTACAGCGCACGGGGGTCCTGGGGATTGAATTTGACGGTAGAATAGATATTTTTCGGGATACGCGATTCTGTTTATTCACCCATGACCACCGTCCTCGGCCTGTCGGCCTACTATCACGACAGCGCGGCGGCGCTGGTGGAGGACGGGGTCATCGTGGCGGCGGCCCAGGAGGAGCGGTTCTCGCGCCGCAAGCACGATGCCCGTTTCCCGGGTCAGGCCGTTCGCTTCTGCCTGGAGTCCCGGGGCATCCATCTCACGGATGTGAACCAAGTGGTGTTCTACGACAAGCCCCTGGTGAAGTTCGAGCGCCTGCTGGAGACCTACCTGGCCTATGCGCCGCGGGGCTTCCGGTCCTTCGTGGCCGCCATGCCGGTATGGCTGCAGGACAAGCTGTATCTCAAGAAGACCCTCAAGCGGGAACTCGCCGCCCTGGCCGGAGTGAAGGAGCAAGCCCTGCCGCCCCTGCTGTTCACGGAGCACCACCAGGCCCATGCCGCCTCGGCCTTCTATCCCAGCCCCTTCGAGAAGGCGGCGGTACTATGCCTGGACGGGGTGGGCGAATGGGCCACCACCAGCGCATGGCTGGGGGCGGGCCGGCGCCTCGAGGCCCTGTGGCAGATCGACTTCCCCCACTCCCTGGGCCTGCTCTACTCGGCCTTCACCTATTACACCGGCTTCCGGGTGAACTCCGGGGAGTACAAGCTCATGGGCCTCGCACCCTACGGTGAGCCCCGCTATGTGGACGTCATCCTGGAGCGGCTGCTGGACCTGAAGGCGGACGGCACCTTCCGCCTCAACATGGACTATTTCAACTATTGCACCGGCCTCACCATGACCAATGGCCGTTTTCATGACCTCTTCGGTGGCCCGCCCCGCACTCCGGAGACCCCAATCACCCGCCACCACATGGATATCGCGGCCTCCATCCAGAAGGTGACGGAAGAGGTGGTGTTGCGCCTCGGACGTACCCTGCGGGCCGAGACGGGCGCGGAGCACTTGTGCCTGGCGGGGGGCGTGGCCCTCAACTGCGTGGCCAATGGCGAGCTGCTGCGCGCCGGCGTGTTCGAGGACATCTGGGTCCAGCCGGCGGCGGGGGACGCCGGGGGCGCCCTGGGAGCGGCCCTGGTGGTCTGGCACGAGGTGCATGACGGCAGCCATCAACCCATAGCCGGGGACGCCATGGCCGGCGCCTACCTGGGGCCGCGCTTCTCCACCACCGAGGCCGCCCAGCGTCTGGAGGCCATGGGCGCGGTGGCCGAGGCCATAGACGATGCCGAGTTGCTGCCGCTGGTGGCCACCCTGCTGGCAGACGGCGCGGTGGTGGGGTGGTTCCAGGGCCCCATGGAGTTCGGCCCGCGGGCCCTGGGGGGGCGTTCCATCCTCGGCGATCCGCGCTCGCCGCGGATGCAGTCGGTGATGAACCTCAAGATCAAATACCGCGAGTCCTTCCGCCCCTTCGCTCCGGCGGTGCTGGCGGAGCGTGCCGGGGAGTGGTTCGAGCTGGACCGCGCGAGCCCCTACATGCTCTTCGTCGCCCCGGTGGCCGCAGCACGGCGCCTGCCTCCCGAAGAGGACGCCGCGGGCCTGTTCGGCATCGACAGGCTCAAGGTGCCCCGTTCCACCATCCCGGCCGTCACCCACGTGGATTTCTCGGCCCGGGTGCAGACGGTGCACGAGCACACCAACCCGCGCTTTTACCGGCTGCTCGAGGCCTTCGAGGCCCGTACCGGCTGCCCGGTGCTGGTGAATACCTCGTTCAACGTGCGGGGCGAACCCATCGTCGGCTCCCCGGAGGATGCCTACCGCTGCTTCATGCGTACGGAGATAGATTATCTGGTGGTGGAGGGCCTGCTGCTGGCCAAGACCGACCAGCCGCCCCTGGAAGGGGACGAGACATGGCGGGAGGAACTGGAGCCGGACTAGGAATCTGGGATAATCCCGCCATGGTCGCCCGCCCGCTCACAACCCCTCCCCCCACGCCTTCGGAACTGCGCGCCTTCGGCCTGCTCATGGCGGCCATGGTGGGCCTCGTCTTCGGCCTGCTCATCCCCTGGCTGTGGGGCCTCGCCTGGCCCCTGTGGCCGTGGCCGGTGGCCGCGGTGTTCGCCCTCGGCGCCCTGCTGGCGCCCCGGCGGCTGGCCCCCGTCCAGCGCCTGTGGCTGCGCATCGCCCATGCCCTGGGGTGGGTGAATACCCGCCTCGTCCTGGGCCTCGCATTCTCCCTGATACTCGTGCCGGTGGGCGTGGCCATGAGGCTCTTCCGGGACCCCATGGCGCGGCGCCTGGAGCCCGGCCGGACCAGCTACCGGCAACCCGGCCGGCAACCCGTCAAACAGAACCTGGAGCGCCCCTTCTGATGCTCGACCTGGTGCAGGACCTGTGGGCCTTCATGCGCGAGCGCAAGAAGTTCTGGCTGCTGCCCATCATCATCGTGCTGGTGCTGCTCGGCGCCCTGCTGGTGTTCGCCCAGGGCTCGGCGGTGGCGCCCTTCATCTATACCCTGTTCTGAAGCGGCGGGCATGATGCCGGTGTGAATGTCACGTTTCGTTACCTCCGCCGCCGCACATCGATGTAACGATTCGTTGTTATCCTTGCCTCTAAAAAATTAAATACCTAAATATATCAATGCGTTAATTAATGGCATGGCGATTGCTCTACTGAGAGTGACCGGCCCGTTGGGGGCCCGTGACCGGAGAACCGCCATGTCCACCTGTGCCGCCCAAATCGAGCAAGCCACCGCGCCCTTTCCCCCGGATGTCACCCGTGCCGAGTTCGAGACCCTGGTGGACACCTACTCCCGGGACCTGTTCCGTTACGCCCTGTGGCTGGCCCGCGACCGCGCGGTGGCCGAGGACGTGGTGCAGGAGACTCTGTTGCGGGCATGGCGGGCGCGTAGTTCCATCCGTGACTCCAAGGCCGTGAAGTCCTGGCTCATGACCATCGTGCGCCGCGAACACGCCCGCCTCTACGAGCGCTACCGCCCCGAGTTCAGCGACATGGAGGTCGAACGGGTGGCCGGCTTCGATGGCGACGACAAGAGCACCGAGGCCTTCGTGTTACGGCGCGCCCTGGAGACCCTCTCCCCCGAGTACCGCGAGCCCCTGGAACTGCAGGTGCTGGGCGGCCACAGCTGCGAGGAGATCGGCCGTATCATGGGGATCTCCCGCGGCGCCGTCATGACCCGGGTGTTCCGCGCCAAGCACAAGCTGCGGGAACTCCTGGAGTCGGATTACGGCCTCCAAACGGCCGCCTGAGGTCACCATGAATGAACACAATATCCTCATCGTGGATGACGACCTGTCCCTCAATGCCATCCTCGGCCTCCACCTGCAGGAAGCGGGCTACCGCATAGCCGGGGCTCGCACCTGTCGCGAGGCCCTGTACCTGTTGCAGGACCGGCCCTTCAGCGCCGCGTTGCTGGACTACTGCCTGCCGGACGGCACGGGCCTCGATGTGTTGCGGGCGGCGCGCGAGGCGGCACCCACCATGGGCGTCATCATGATCAGTGGAGTCCACGACGCCGCCGTGCGCCGGGCCGCCCTGGAGGGGGGCGCCATCGACCTGCTGCGCAAGCCCATCTCCCTCATGGAGCTGGACGCGGCCCTGGCACGGCTGGCGGAGGGGCTGTCCATGGCGGACGGCCCCCTGCCCAATTACCAGCCCCAGACCGCGGGCTGAGCCGCCCCCCAGAGTCACCGCCCCAGGGGCGTGCCTTCAGTGCACGTTGCCGGCGACGGCCCCCAACTCCACCATGCGCTCGCGAACGGCATCGCGGTCCCGTGGCTCGCCGGCGTGCTCCAGATAGCGCCGGTAGGCCTTCAAGGCACCGGCGGGATACTCCAGCCCCTCGTAGCACAGCGCCTGGTCACGGTAGATCTCGGCATCATCCGGTGCCAGCACCAGCAGCAGTTCCGACAGGGCCAGCAGGCGCGGATAGTCGTCGTTGTTGCGGTAGATGACCCGCAGATTGGAGGCCATGCGCAGCAGGATATCGCGCTTGGAGGCGGCGTTCAGCAGTTCGGGGATGGCGTGCCGGGCCTCCTGGCCGCCGCCGCCCAGGGCCGCCAGCCGCGCCTCGACGTCCTCCAGGGACAGGGACACCCCGCCGGAATAGGGATCCAGCAGCACCTCGCCCTCCTCCAGGGTGAGCTTCACCAGGAAATGGCCGGGGAAGGGCACGCCGTCGACCTCCAGCCCCGCGCGACGGGCCACCTCCATGTACACCACCGACAGGGTCACGGGGATCCCGGTGCGGCGTTCCAGCACATCGTTGAGGAAGCTGTTGCGGGGGTCATAATAATCGGCGTGGTTGCCGGCGAAACCCTGCTGCTCGAACAGATAGCGGTTGAGGGCGCGCAGGGCATCCAGGGGCGCGGCACCGGACCCGGCCAGCTCGTTCACCTCGCGGCCCATGCGGTCGAGGTCCGCCAGGTAGCGCCCGGCATCCAGCTCCGGGTACTCCAGGCTGGCAATGAGCAACGCCCCGGCCGCGAGGTCGAGCCCTTCTTCCCCACTGGAAACCAGGTTTCGCAGCTGTTCGGGTAATTGCTTGTTCATAGCGGTAGGCGTCAAGATTGGCCCCAAGGTCGGCAAGATACCGGCGAACGTCGATATTGACTATTAGATGGTGGTGACTCCCCTGATTCAACCGTCAAAACCCGTGACAATTCTCACCTGCGCGGTGACGCCCTGATGGATCTCCAGCACCCCCTCCTGCCCTGGCTGGCGGCGTTAGTGCCGCTGGCGCTGGTGGCGGCGCTGGTGGCGGCCTTGGCGGTGTTCCATGGCCGCGCCCGGCGTGACGCTCAGCGGGCGCTGGAACGCCTGGAGGCGTCCCTGGAGCAGGCCCGTGACCGGCAGCACGAGCAGGCCCATGCCCTGCGCGCCCTGGCCACCCAGATGGACCGCATGGACCAGCACCTGGCGGCCCACCGCGGCGAGCTCACGACGGCCCTGGAGCGCGGCTTCGGCGCCAATCGCGCGACCCAGATCAAGGCCCTGGGGCAACTGCAGAATCACCTCATCCGCCAGTTCGCGGCCCTCAACGACCAGGTGAAGAGCAGCCTGGCCGACTACGAGCAGCGGGCCGAACGCCGCGACAGCCACGGCCTCAAGGTCCTGCATGACAGCCTCAGCCGGGGCACCCGCGCCATGCAGGAGCAGGTGTCCGGGGCGGTCAAGGCCAGTGGCGAGGCGGTCAGCGAGCAGGTAGACCGCCTCACCCGCTCCACCGACGAGCGCCTGCGGGACATCAGCGGCCAGGTGGAGAAACGCCTCGCCGAGGGCTTCGAGAAGACCACCGCGGTATTCGCCGACGTGCAGCAGCGCCTCGCCCTCATCGACGAGGCCCAGAAGCGCATCACCGAACTCTCCAGCAACGTAGTGAGCCTCCAGGAGGTGCTGTCGGACAAGCGCTCCCGGGGCGCCATGGGGGAGGTCCAGCTGTCCGCCCTGGTCGGCAACGTGATGCCCGAGGGCAGCTACGCCCTCCAGCACACCCTGCCCAACAACCGGCGGGTGGACTGCATCCTGTTCCTGCCCGACCCCACCGGACACGTGGCAGTGGATTCGAAGTTCCCCCTGGAATCCTGGCAGCGCATGATGGACGAAACGGCCCCCGAGGCGGAGCGCCAGGCGGCCGGGCGCCAGTTCAAGCAGGACGTGAAACGCCACATCAAGGACATCGCCGAGCGCTACATCCTACCCACGGTGACGGCGGATGGCGCGGTGATGTTCATCCCCGCGGAGGCGGTGTTCGCCGAGATCCAGGCCCACCACCCCGACCTGGTGGAGCTGTCTTACCGCTCCCGGGTGTGGATGTGCTCCCCCACCACCATGATGGCGGTACTGAACACCGCGCGGGCGGTGCTCAAGGACGACGCCACCCGTCGCCAGGTGCATATCATCCAGGACCACCTGTCATGGCTGGGCCGCGACTTCGAGCGCTTCCGCAAGCGCATGGACAATCTCGCCCGCCACATCGGCCAGGCCCACAGCGACGTCAAGGACGTGCACATCTCGGCGGGCAAGATCGCGGAGCGCTTCGAGCGCATCGAGAAGGTGGAGCTGGAGGGCGCGGAGGAGGCCGCCGCCCTGCCCCGGGCGGCCCCGGGGAGCGGCGACGGGGCCTGACAGGGCGTCTCACCAGGCCAGTGCCGATTCGATAAAGAACAGATTGAATCGGCGTTCAGCTACCTCAGTACGATACGCAGGATCCTGCTGCCCCGCTGCAGGGTCAGGGAGAAGGTGTCGCCGCTACCGGCGAGTTCGCGCGCCATGGCCTTCAGCCCACCCACCCGCTGGCGGTTCACCGCCAGGATGATGTCCCCCGGCCGCAGCCCGGAGTTCCAGGCGGCGCCGTCCTGCTCCACCGCCAGCACGCCGACGCGCACCGCGTCACGGCCGTCGCCGCCGACGTCGACCTCGGCGAAGCGCGCGTCCGCCAGCCGCGGGTGCAACTGTGCGCCGGCCGTGCCTTCGGGCTCCGGGGCACGGGAGCGCATGGTGACGGTCATGGGGGCCCCGTCACGCAGGAACTCGATGGCCACCTCCTGGCCGAGGCGGGCCAGACCCACGGTGTTGCGTACATCGGAGGAATTGCTGACCCGGCGGCCGTTGACCGCGACGATGACGTCGCCGGGCCGCAGGCCGGCCTCGGCGCCGGGGGAGCCCGTGGCCACCTCGGTGATGACGGCGCCGTCGCGCGACTCCAGGCCGAAGGCCGTGGCCAGCTCCGGCGTGAGGTCCTGGGCGGTGACGCCGAGATAACCCCGGCGTACCTCGCCATACTCCACCAACTGGGCCATGATCTCCCGCGCCATGTTGGCGGGGATAGCGAAGCCGATCCCCACGTTGCCGCCCCCGGGGGCCAGGATGGCGGTGTTGATACCCACCAGTTCGCCCCGCAGGTTCACCAGGGCACCGCCGGAGTTGCCCGGGTTGATGGAGGCATCGGTCTGGATGAAGTCCTCGTAGCCCTCGATGCCCAGGCCGCTGCGCCCCATGGCGCTGACGATGCCCGAGGTCACCGTCTGGCCGAGGCCGAAGGGGCTGCCGATGGCCACCACGAAGTCCCCCACCCGCAGGTCATCGGAGTCCGCCAGGGGCAGGGCGGTGAGGCCTTCAGGCGGCACCCGCACTACGGCGATGTCGGTCTCGGGATCGTGGCCCACCAGTTCCGCCTGAAGGTTACGCCCGTCCTGCAGGGTCACGGTGATCTCGTCGGCGCGGTCGATGACATGGTGATTGGTGAGGATGTAGCCTTCGGCGGCATCCACCACCACCCCCGAGCCCAGGCTGTGGCGTTTCCTGGAGCGCTCCCGGGGGATGTCGAAGAAGCGCCGGAAGAAGGGGTCCTGCAACAGGGGGCTGAGCTCGCGACGCACCTCGGTGCGGGTGGATATGTTCACCACCGCCGGCACCGCGCGCTCCAGCATGGGCGCCAGGGAGGGCAGAGGCTCGCCATCCACCGCGGCGGGCAGGGCCGCCCCCACGGTGGAGGCGGTGACGAAGGCCAGCACCGCCAGCAGAGCCGGCAGCCGACGGGCCGGGCGCCGGGCGTGGTGGGGGCGGTTCTTTCCAGGGTGGTAGCGCATGGCGGGATTCATCGTCTCATCCTCGGTTCGTGTTCCTCGACTCATGTTTTGGGACTCATGTATTGGGACTCATGTGTTGGCGGCCACGGCCCGGATCAACGCCCGAGATGGGAGCGCGGATCGAAGGGGATCTCCCGCGCCATGCGCTCGTAGAGGGCACGGCCCCGCTCGTCGGCGGCGGGGGGCGTGACGATTGTCAGCACCAGGTACTGGTCCCCCGGCGGCTCGCCGGGCAGCCCCCGGCCCTTGAGGCGCATCTTCAGGCCGCTCTGGGAACCCGGACGGATCTTGAGGTCCACCTCTCCCCCGAGGGTGGGCACCTTGAGGGTGGCGCCGAGAGCCGCCTCCCAGGGGGCGACGGGGTAATCGAGGTAGATGTCGCGGCCCTCGGCGCGGTAATAGGGATGGCGTTGCAGGTCCACCTCCAGGTACAGGTCCCCGGGGCTGCCACCGCCAAGGCCGGGACCGCCCTGGCCACCGAGCCGGATCTGCCGGCCCTGGGTCACGCCCGGGGGTATCCTCACCTTGAGGGCACGAGTGCGGCTCACCACCTGCCCCCCCGGACCGATCTCCTGCACTTGCAGTTGCAGGGTGCGCACCGCGCCGTGGTAGGCATCCTCCAGGCTCACCAGTATCTTCGCCCGTTCGTCCTCGCCCGCCTGGGCGTAAACACCATCCCGCGGTCCGTGGGCCCCGCGGGGCGGGGCACCACCGAACAGGGTCTCGAAGAAATCGCTGAAGGAGGCGCCGTTGAACCCGGCCTGCCCGCCGCCCGCCTGGGTCCGGCGCTGCCACCCGGGTGGGGGACGAAAATCCTGACCGGACTGCCAGCCGCGGCCGAGCTGGTCGTAGGCGCGCCGCTTCTGGGGATCCTTCAACACCTCGTGGGCCTCGTTGACGGCCTTGAAGCGGGCCTCCGCATCGGCGGCCTTGCTGACATCCGGGTGGTACTTGCGGGCCAGCCGCCGGTAGGCGGCACGTATGTCGGCCGTGGAGGCACCGCGGTCCACGCCGAGGGTCTTGTAATAGTCTTTATATTCCATGGCGCATTTCTATCACGCGCTCCGCCTCAAGGTAAGCCGGCGCGTACACGTTTCGCACCCCGACCTGGGGATTCAGATCAACGGCAGAGTTGAATCACCTTACTAGCGGTGCGAAACTTGATTTGGATCGTCCACCCGCTCGTTCGGGGTCGCGGTGGGCGGTCGAACACGTCAGTCTGCTATCTGTTTTGCTGTTTATAAGACTAAGGAGAGATGTATGAAAGCACTCGCTAAAGCAGCCGCAGTCGCCACCATCCTCGGCGCCGCCGCTCTGCCTCTGCAGTCCGCCAATGCATGGTGGGGCGGCCCAGGTTACGGCGGCGGCCCCTGGAGTGGCTGGGGAGACGGCCTCGGTGACATGTTCGGAAGCGGCAACATGAGCTGGACCGGCAGCGGCCGGGGCTCTGGTCGCGGCTACGGTTATGGCGCCCCCTACTATGGCGGCTACGGTCCTTACGGTTATCCGGGCTATGGCGGCTACCCGGGCTATGGTGGCTACCCGGCCTACGGCGGCCACCCGGCCCCAGCCTACGGTGGCTATCCGGCCGCCCCCAGCGCCCCCCAGGGTTCCTCCAACCAGTAAAATAGATGCACCCAGGCGCGGCGCGCGTGACGTCACGCGCGCCGCGTTAACTCTCATGGCGATACGCGCCGCCCAAGATGATGAAATAAGAGCGCCTATCGCCATGTTCGTTCCCTCACCCCATCCCTGTACTCCGGGCATCCTGCCCTTCGCCCTGCGGGCCGCGCCAAGGCGCGTTCAAATCCGTTCCCGACGGATTTGTCCCAGAGGGAGAGGGGGAGTTCGTGCTTCGCGACTTTCACGTTAAACCCCGTCCACGACGACCCGCAAACCTATCCGCCCGCCCCTCATCCTCCGACCCCAAGCCCCCGAAATTGCCCCGGAGGCAAGACCAGCGGCCGGTCTGGACTCAAGTGGCGTCCACGCCGCCGGTAACACCCTCGTAAAGGGCCGAGTAATCCGCATCGCCAAAGCCCGCGGCGATGGTGTGTCCCACCACCGCGGCCACGCCGTCCAGCATGGCCGCATCCAGACCGGCGGCGGCCGCCTGTTCCGAGAACAGACGAATGTCCTTGGCCAGGTGGCGGGCCGAGAAGTTGGGATTGGCGTATTCGTGTTCCAGCATGCGCGGCAGCTTCTTGTCGAAGGTGGGCGCATAGAGGGCGCTGTCCCGCAGCAGGCCCATGAAGGTCTCGACTTCGATGCCCTCCCGCTGCACCAGGCCGAGGCTAAGGGAGAAAGCAGTGGTCAGGGAGGCGATGAGTTGGTTCAGAGCGAGCTTGATGGTGGCGGCCTGCCCCACCTCCCCCACGTGCACCGGCGCGCGACTGAGGACCTCGAACAGGGGCAGGCAGCGTTGGAACAGTTCAGCCGTGCCGCCGGCCATCACCAGCAGGGTACCCGCCGTCGCCTCGGGAATGCTGCCGAGCACCGGCGCCTCGAGGTATGACCCGCCCGCCGCCCTGACCCGTTCATCCAGGGCCCGGCTCTCGAGGGCGCCGATGGTGCCCATCTGGATCATCACGCGACCCGTCAGATGTCCCTCGTCGTGACCGTCCCACAGCACCGCCTCGATGGCCGTGGCATCCGCCAGAGCGAGGATGATGAAATCCCCGGCCTGCAACGCCTCCCCTGCATCCGCGGCCACCCTGCAGCCCGCCGCGGCCAGGGGCTGCGCCCGCCCCGGGGTGCGGTTGTATACCGTCACCCCGTGGCCCGTATCCACCAGCCGCCGCGCCATGGCGGCCCCCATCAATCCCATCCCCAGCACAGTGATACGCATGTCACCTCCCGACGCCGGTGCCCGCCGGCCCGTGTACGACCGCGGCAGTCCGCTCAAGCCACAAAAGCATATTATTAATAAGTAAAGGTAACATTTTGACAACCATGACAAAACTGGATTACAAAGCCCTACCGCCACGGGACCACGGGACACGACAACGACGGGCGTACCGAGGAACGAAGGATAGACTCAGGACAGCGCAAAAATCAGAACATCAGCCTTGAGGAGGGCACCGGCTATGAGTGATTCCGCGAAAGCTTATTGGAAGGCCAACATACGACTGGTCACGATCCTGCTGGTCATCTGGTTTGCCGTGTCTTATCTGTTCGGCATCATTCTCGTGGAGCCACTGAATGCCATACGCCTCGGCGGCGTCGGCCTCGGCTTCTGGTTCGCCCAGCAGGGCTCCATCTATACCTTCCTGGTGCTCATCTTCGTCTATGCCTGGCGCATGAACGCCCTCGATCGCAAGTTCGACCTGCACGAAGACTGAGGAGCCTCCCATGGAACTGCAGACCCTTATCTATCTGTTCGTGGGCGGCACCTTCGCCCTCTACATCGGCATCGCCATCTGGGCCCGGGCCGCTACCACCGGTGAGTTCTATGTCGCCGGCAAGGGCGTGAACCCCATCGCCAACGGCATGGCCACGGCGGCCGACTGGATGTCCGCCGCCTCCTTCATCTCCATGGCGGGGCTCATCGCCTTCAGTGGCTACGATGCCTCGGTCTACCTCATGGGGTGGACCGGCGGTTACGTGCTGCTGGCCATGCTGCTGGCCCCCTACCTGCGCAAGTTCGGCAAGTTCACGGTGCCCGAGTTCATCGGCGAGCGTTATTACTCCCAGACCGCCCGCCTGGTGGCGGTGCTGTGCCTCATCGTGGCCTCCGTCACTTACGTCATCGGCCAGATGAAGGGCGTGGGCGTGGCCTTCGGCCGCTTCCTCGAGGTGGAGTTCGAGGTGGGCGTCCTCATCGGCATGGCCATCGTGTTCATCTACGCGGTGCTGGGGGGCATGAAGGGCATCACCTACACCCAGATCGCCCAGTATTGCGTGCTCATCTTCGCCTACACCGTGCCGGCGGTGTTCATCTCCCTGCAGCTCACCGGCAACCCCATACCCCAGCTCGGGCTGGCCAGCACCATGGCCGACAGCAATACATTCATGCTGGACAAGCTGGACCAGGTGGTCACGGAGCTGGGCTTCGCCAAGTACACGGATCAGAAAGGGACATCGCTCAACATGGTGTTGTTGACCCTGTCCCTGATGATCGGCACCGCGGGTCTGCCCCATGTAATTATCCGCTTCTTCACCGTACCCAAGGTGCGGGACGCCCGCTTCTCCGCCGGCTGGGCCCTGGTGTTCATCGCCATCCTCTACACCACCGCCCCCGCGGTGGGCTCCATGGCCCGCCTGAACCTCATGGAGACGGTGCAGACGGGGCCGGTGGGCCAGCCCGAGGCCAACCTGGTCTACGAGAACCGGCCCGCATGGATGGCCACCTGGGAGACCACCGGCCTGCTCGCCTTCGAGGACAAGAACGGCGACGGCCGCATCCAATACTACAACGACGGCAACCCCGAGTTCGCGGCCATGGCGGAGGAGCAGTGGGGCTGGCAAGGCAACGAAATGATCAAGGTGGATCGGGACATCATGGTGCTGGCCAACCCGGAGATCGCCAACCTGCCCAACTGGGTCATCGCCCTGGTGGCGGCGGGCGGTCTGGCGGCCGCCCTGTCCACCGCCGCGGGTCTGCTGCTCGCCATCTCGTCGTCCATCTCCCATGATCTGCTCAAGGGCGTGTTCATGCCCAACATCTCGGAGCGAAACGAACTCAGAGCGGGCCGTATCGCCATGGCGGGCGCCATCATCGTGGCGGGCTATCTGGGCATGAATCCACCGGGCTTCGCGGCCCAGGTGGTAGCGCTGGCCTTCGGGCTGGCGGCATCGTCCATCTTCCCCGCCCTGATGATGGGGATCTTCAACAAGAAGATGAACAACGTCGGGGCGGTGGCGGGCATGCTCACGGGCCTGACCTCCACGGTGGTCTACATCTTCGTGTACAAGGGCTGGTTCTTCATTCCCGGCACCAACAACCTGCCCAACACCGCGGAGTACTGGCTGTTCGGCATCCAGCCGGAGTCCTTCGGCGCCGTCGGCGCCCTCATCAACTTCGCGGTGGCCATCGCCATATCCAAGGTCACCCAGGCACCGCCGGAGCACATCCAGCACCTGGTGGAGGACATCCGCGTACCCAGGGGCGCCGGCACCGCCACGGCCCACTGACGGCAGGCCCCGTTCCTGACCCTGAGGCCCCGCTCCGGCGGGGCTTTTTTTCACCGCAAAGGCGCGTACACGGTGTCAAGAACTGTTTTTTTTCCTATATTCTTTTCGCGCCTTTCGCGTATTTCGTAGTTAAATCTCCTTCTCCGCCCGTCCTTTATCGAAACAATGGAAATAGAACTCCTCGAGATACGCGACTTCCTGGCCCACCATCCCCCCTTCGATGCCCTGCCGGAAGGGGAGCTGGACGACCTGCCCCGTCATATGGAGGTCCGTTACCTAAGGCGCGGCGGGGATTTCCCGCCGACCGGGGCCGACGGCCGCTGGCTACACGTCGTGCGCAGCGGCGCCATAGAGCTGCGGGATGGCAATGGCCGCCTATGCGAGAAGCTGGGCGAAGGTTCCCTCTACAGCGGCGATTGCCAGCTCGCGGATGTGGACGGGCCCTGCCCGGGGGTGGCCGCCGAGGACGCGCTGCTGTACCTGCTGCCCTGCGAGCGGCTGGAGGCACTGCGCGCCCGTGTCCCCGAGTTCGACCGCCACTTCAGTGCCTCCGTCCGCGAACGCCTCCAGTTCGCCCTGCAACGCCAGCAGGGTGGCGTCGGCGGTGACCCGAGCTACATGATGGCGCCCGTGGAACGGTTGTTGAAGAAACAGCCCGTCACCGCGTCTGCCGGGGCCACCATACGCGAGGTGGCCCGACTCATGACCGAGGAGAAGGTGTCATCGGTGGTCATCATGGATGGCGGCGCCCTGGCCGGCATCGTCACCGACCGCGATATCCGCGCCCGCTGTGTGGCCGAAGGGTTGGACGCCGCACTACCCGTCACCGCCGTGATGACCCGTGAGCCCCACACCATCGAACATCAGTCGCCGGTGTCCGAGGCCTTGCTCACCATGACACGGTTGCGGGTCAACCATCTGCCGGTGGTGGAACGGGAGCGACTGGTGGGGGTGCTCACATCCAGCGATCTGGCCCACCATCAGAGCACCAGTTCGCCCTATATCGCCACCCAGGTCCGCAAGGCCGAGACCGTCGACGACCTGGTGGCGGCGTCCCGGCGCCTGCCGGAATTGATGGTCCAACTGGCGGCCTCCAGTGCCACAGCCCTGCATATCGGCGAGGCCGTTTCCACCATCACCGATGCCATCACCGGGCGTCTGCTGGAGATGGCGGAGCACGACCACGGCCCGCCGCCCGTTCCCTATGCCTGGCTGGCCGGTGGCTCCCAGGCGCGCCGCGAGCAGAGTTCCCACTCCGACCAGGACAATGCCCTGCTCCTCGCGGACGACTATCGCCCCGGGGAGCATGCCGGGTATTTCGAGGAGCTGGCACGCCGCGTCACCGCCGGCCTCGATGCCTGCGGTTTCTACTATTGCCCCGGGGACGCCATGGCCTCCAATCCCCAGTGGCGCCAGCCGGTGGCCAGCTGGCGGCGATACTTCGATAACTGGATCCATCGGCCCGAGCCCAAATCCCTGATGCTGGCCAGCATCTTCTTCGACCTGCGGGTGGTGCACGGCGACCGCGACCTGTTCGCCCCCCTGCACCAGCATGTCCTCGAGGAAACCCGCAAGAACCGCATCTTTATCGCCTACATGGTGTCCAACGCCCTGCACCACCGGCCGCCGCTCGGCTTCTTTCGCACCTTCGTGCTGGTGCACGACGGCGAGCACGACGACACCCTGGACATCAAGCACCGGGGCGTGGTGCCCATCACCGACATCGCCCGGGTCTACGCCCTCTCCGAGGGGCTGGCGGCGGTCAACACCACGGAACGCCTCGCCGCCGCCGGGCAGAGCGGCGCCCTCAGCAGCGAGGGTTGCGACAACCTCACGGACGCCCTGGAGTTCATCGCCAGCCTGCGTATCCAGCACCAGGCCCGGCAGATCCGCCGCGCCCAGCCCACGGACAACTTCATGGATCCCAAACGCCTGTCCACCCTGGAGCGGGACCACCTCAAGGATGCCTTCAAGGTCATCCAGTCCATCCAGGAGACTCTCGCCAATCGCTATCAGGCCGGCCGCTTCGGCTGATCATGGAGTTTTGGCCGTTCACCCGCGAGCGGGCCCGCAGGCGGGCCCTGGCGCGGCGGCCGGCCGCGCCGCTGGACGCATTGCTACGGGCGCCCCTGCCCCACCGCCGCACCCCGACCCACGGCGTGGAATTCGTCGCCCTCGACCTGGAGACCACGGGACTCGATGCCGCACGAGACCACATCCTGAGCGTCGGGCTGGTACACGTGGTCGGCAACGCCATCGTTCTGGGCACGGCGTTGCACCGGGTGGTGCGGCTGGCCGGTAGCGTGCCGGAGGCCTCGGCGGTGATTCATCGCATCACCGACGACCATGCCGCCGCCGGCAGCCCCATCGAAGAGATCATGCCCCGGGTACTGAAACACCTGCGGGGGCGGGTGATGCTGGTGCATCATGCCGCCGTCGAAAGCACCTTCCTCGACGCCGTTTGCCGGCGCCTCTACGGCGGGCGCTGCATCGTCCCCATCGTGGATACCGAACACCTGGCGCGGCGGCGCCTGGAGCGCCGGCACCATGCCTTCAAGGCCGGCGAGTTGCGCCTCGCCAACCTGCGGGAACGCTACGGCCTGCCCCGTTACCAGGCCCACAATGCCCTCAGCGACGCCCTGGCCACCGCCGAACTGTTCCTCGCGCTGGGCGCCGACATGGCCCCCAACGGCGGCCTGCGCCTCGGCGACGTGCTGACCCACTGACACCGGCATGACAAAAGCGAACATCAAAAGCGGCAACCACGAAAAACGCGAAGTGACGCGAAAAGGGAAACGGGAAACGGGAAACGGGAAACGGGAAACGGCGAAAAGCTTAACCGCGAAAGACGCGAAAGACACTAAACATGCTGATTACCCCGTGCGGGAATGGCGCGGGCACCATGGGGCCGAGGGTGCTGGAGGTCCAGACGGGCGTTCCGAATGTCGCCTTTTTATTTCGCGTCTTTCGCGTATTTCGTAGTTAATTTTCTTGGTTAATTTAAGAAAGCCGGAATGGCCGGCCGCAGGACATCACCAGTCCTTGAACGGATGGCTCACCAGGCAGACGTTGTAATAGCGGGGTCGTCAGACACCTCGTCACCCACCCAGGAGGGGCGCTCGAAGGCCTCGTCGGCAGATGCGAGTTCGATCTCGGCCACCACCAGGCCGGCGTTGTCGCCCGCGAACTCGTCCACCTCCCACAGGTGGCCACCATGGGGGACATGGTGGCGGGTCTTCTCGATGAGGGGCCGTTCGCACAGGCGCTCCAGTATCTCTTCGGCCTCGTCCAGGGGCAGCGGATATTCGTACTCCAGGCGGCTGACATCGAGGGTGGCGCTCTTGATGTTGAGGCGGGCGTCGTGGCCGGAGATGCGTACTCGCACCGAGGCCGTCTTCATTCCGGGCAGGTAGCCCTGGACGAGGCGTTTGCTGGACTCCACGGATGCCCGCCAGGAATCGTCCTGCAGCAGGAATTTGCGCTCGATCTCGCGGGGCATGGATGATGACCTCCGAGTGTGCATCCGGGATGCGGCTGATAGACTGGCGGGCATCTTACCATCGCGCTCCCCCATGACACCTCCCGGCAGACAAGGCACCGGCTACATCTACACCGTCAGCGCGCTCAACGCCGAGACCCGGGATCTACTGGAGAGTACCCTGGGTTCGGTGTGGGTACAGGGCGAGATCTCCAACCTTGCCACGCCTCGTTCGGGGCATCTCTATTTCACCCTTAAGGACACCTCCAGCCAGGTGCGTTGCGCCCTCTTCAAGGGCAACCGGGCAGGCCTCGCCGTGACGCCGGCCGACGGATTGCAGGTCATCGTCCACGGCCGGGTGAGCCTGTACGCCCCCCGGGGCGACTACCAGCTCATCGTCGACCACATGGACCCGGCCGGCGAGGGGGTGTTGCGCCAGGCCTTCGAACTGCTGAAGCGCAAGCTGGAGGCGGAAGGCCTGTTCGAGCCCCGTCACAAGCGGCCTCTGCCTGCCCTGCCCCTGCGCATCGGCGTCATCAGTTCGCCCACCGGGGCCGCCCTGCGAGACATCCTGAGCGTGTTGGAGCGGCGCTTTCCCGCCGTCCCGGTGCTGGTTTATCCCATACGCGTCCAGGGTGAGGCGGCGGCGGCCGATATCGTGGCGGCGTTGCGGACCGCCGACGAACGGCGGGACTGCGACGTGCTGATACTGGCCCGCGGCGGTGGCAGCCTGGAGGATCTCCAACCCTTCAACGAGGAGGCCGTGGCGCGGGCCATCTATGCCTGCACCCTGCCGGTGGTGAGCGGCGTGGGCCACCAGGTGGACTTCACCATCGCCGATTTCGTGGCGGACGTACGGGCCGAGACCCCATCCGCCGCCGCGGCGGCGGTGGTGCCCGATCAACGGGAATGGCGGGAACAACTGGACCGTCTCGCCGGCCGCCTGCGTTATCTGATGGCGACCCGCCTGGGCCACGAGGCACAACGTCTGAACTGGTTGTCCAGGCGCCTGCGCCACCCCCGTCAGGCCCTCCAGGAGACCCAGCAGCGGGCGGACACCCTGGCCATGCGCCTGGACAATGCGATGAGTCGTCAACTCGCCGCACGCAGCCAGCGGCTGGAGCGCCTCGAACATCGGTTAGGCTCCACCAGCCCGGCCAGCCGCGTGGCCCTCGCACGCCAGGACCAGATTCGCCTCACCCAGCGCCTCCACCAAGCCTGGCAGCGGGGAGCAGAACGCCGTCTCGCCCGCCTCACCCTGGCGGAACGATCGTTGGCGGGGCTCGACCCGGATGGGGTGCTGAGGCGCGGCTATGCCATCGTGAGCAGGATTTCCGACGGCCGGCTGGTGACCCGGGTAGCCATGGCGCCGGCGGGTACGGCCCTCAAGGCGCGGGTGGCCGACGGCGAATTCCATTGCGCCGTCACGCCCGTGCCCGCGGAGAATGGCGAGGACTGAACCGGCAGGGTGTGTCGCTCTGTGTCGGGATTCATCCCGACATTCAGGCCGGCCGCGCACACCCCGGGCCGGGGCGGTGCCAGCCGCGGGCTGTCGGACTGAAGTCCGACCTACAGCCCGACATACAGATACATCACCACCGCCTGTTCCATCGGCACGGATGTAGGTCGGTTGCTCTCGGCAACCGACATCCGCGCCCGCAAACCGCCGAGTTTCCGTCGACCGCCAGGAGCAGCCGACCTACGCCTCTGTCCTTCTCCCCAGGGGAAAGGGGAAAGGGGAAATGGGAAAAGATTACCACCCGTGCGTCCGCTCTGCTGACGCCGAAACGGTGGATCCGCTGCGCCTTTTCGAACTGCCCCTCCTCCCTGACCTTCTCCCTTTTCGCGTCATTTCGCGTCTTTCGCGGTTACGCTTTTTTGTAGGTCGGGATTCATCCCGACATTCAGGCCGGCCGCGCACACCCCGGGCCGGGGCGGTACCAGCCGCGGGCTGTCGGACTGAAGTCCGACCTACAGCCCGACCTACAGGTCGTATTTGATGCGGTACCACACCATGCCGAGGTACTCGTGGAGGGCCAGGGTGCTTGCCACCAGGGCCTTGCTGCTCGGTATCCAGTCCGTGGCCTTCATGTCCAGGGGCCCGATCAGGCCGGTGGGCGCGGCCCGGGGCTCCATGCCGGCGGCCTCGAAGCAGGCCATCGATCGGGGCATGTGGTAGGCGTGGGTCACCAGCAGGATCCGTGAGATCCCTTCATGCTCCAACACGGCCGCGCTGTAGACGGCGTTCTCCCAGGTATTGCGACTCTCCTCCTCCAGCCACACCACGGGCACGCGGAAATCGTCCACGGCCGCCTCCTTCATGAGGAAGGCCAGGGAGAAGTCGTCGTCGCCGCTCACCGAGCCGCCGCTGAGCAACAGGGGCAGGCCGGTGGCGCGGTTCAGGCGGATCCCGTAGCGCAGGCGCTCCAGGGTGGCGGTTCCCACGGTATCGCCGCCGTACTCCGCGGCCTCCTCGCGACGATCACCGGACAGCACAACGATGACCTCGGGCCGGTGGTCCTTCAGGGCTCCGGTGGTGAGGGGCGGATAACGGTCGAGGCCACTCATCAGCAGGTGGGCCACCGGCGGGCTGGTAAGGGCCACCAGGGCCGCCAGGGACAACCCTATGAGCAGGTTTCCGGCGCGGCGCCATGTCCGACGCAGCGCCAGCCCGAGGACCAGGCCGATGATTAGCCCGCCCGGCGGCAGCAGCCAGGCGGCCACAAACTTGGACAGCAGGAAACCATCCATGGGCTCAGGCGCGATCGGTTCTCAGGATATGTGCTCGCCCGCCGCCTGCTGATCGGCATGGTAGGAGGAGCGCACCAGGGGGCCGCTGGCCACATTGGCGAAGCCCAGCGCCCGGCCCGCCTCCGCCAGTTGGGCGAACTCTTCCGGCGGCACGTAACGACTCACCGGCAGGTGGTCGCGACTGGGCTGGAGGTACTGACCGATGGTCACCATATCGCAGCCATGGGAACGCAGATCCCCGAGGACCTGCTCCACCTCGGCGCGCTCCTCCCCCAGGCCCAGCATGATGCCGGACTTGGTGGGCAGCGACGGGCAGCGGGCCTTGAAATCCGCCAGCAGCTTGAGGGAGCCGGCGTAATCGGCCCCCGGCCGTGCTTCGCGATAGAGCCGCGGCACCGTCTCCAGGTTATGGTTGAACACGTCGGGCGGGGTGGCCACCAGCAGTTCCAGGGCGCGCGCCACGCGGCCCCGGAAGTCCGGTACCAGCACCTCCACTCGCACCGCGGGGGCGGCATCGCGAAGGGCGGCGATGCAGGCGGCGAAATGGCCCGCGCCACCGTCCCTCAGGTCGTCCCGGTCCACCGAGGTGATGACCACGTACTTGAGCCCCATGGCCACCACGGTCTCCGCCAGGTGTTGGGGCTCCGCGGTGTCGATGGGATCCGGCCGGCCGTGGGCCACGTCGCAGAAGGGACAGCGGCGGGTGCATACGTCCCCGAGGATCATGAAGGTGGCGGTGCCGTGCTGGAAGCACTCGCCGAGGTTGGGGCAGGCCGCCTCCTCGCACACCGTGTGCAACCCCTGGCGGCGCAACAGCCCCTTCAGCCTCTGCACCTCCGGGGCCAGGGGGGCCTTGACCCGGATCCACGCCGGCTTGCGCAACAGGGGGCCGGTGGTGGACGGTATCTTGACGGGGTTGCGCGATGTCTTGTCGGCACCCCGCAGTTTGCGCGGTGTGGTCATGGCTCGATTCCTATGTGGTGGTCCCAGAGGTTGACGATGGCGCAGAACAGGTCCGCCGTGCGCTCCGCATCGTAGATGGCCGAATGGGCGCTGCCGCTCTCCCATTCCATGCCCGCGGCCTGCACCGCCCGCGCCAGCACGGTCTGGCCGAAGGCCAGGCCGCCGAGGGTAGCGGTATCGAAGGACGAGAAGGGATGGAAGGGGTTGCGCTTGGTACTCGTGCGCTTGACCGCCTCGTTGATGAAGCCGAGGTCGAAGGCGGGATTGTGTCCGACCAGCACCGCCCGGCTGCAGCCGGCGGCCTTGATGGCGGCGCGGATGGGCTGGAACACGGTGCGCAGGGCTTCCGCCTCGGACACCGCGCCGCGAAAGGGATGATAGGGGTCGATACCGGTGAACTCCAAGGCCGCCTTTTCGATGTTGGCACCGGAGAACGGCTCCACGTGGCAGGCATGGGTGGCCTGGCGGCGCCACACGCCCTCCTCGTCCGGCCCCACGATCACCGCCGCCACCTCCAGCAGGGCGTCGGTGCGGGCGTTGAAGCCCCCGGTCTCCACGTCCACCACCACCGGCAGGAAGCCGCGAAAGCGACCCGCCACGACGCCCTTTCCGGCAACCGGCGCCGGACTATCCATCGTTTCCATGGACGAGACTCCAGTGCACTTCACCACCGGCGCGCAGGGGCACCACCTCATCCGTGCCACAGGTGATGGTGGCGGGCATCTTCCAGGGCCGCTTCACCAGCGTGACATGGTCAGCGTTGACGGGCAGGCCGTAGAAGGCGGGGCCGTGACGGCTGGCGAACCCTTCCAGTCGATCCAGGGCGCCGGCTTCGTCGAACACCTCGGCATAGAGTTCCAGCGCCGCCGGCGCCGAGAAGATACCGGCGCAACCGCAACCACCCTCCTTGGCGCCGCGCGGATGAGGCGCGCTGTCGGTGCCAAGGAAAAAGCGCGGATGACCGCTCACCGCCGCCTCCAGCAGGGCCTGGCGGTGGATCTCCCGCTTGAGTACCGGCAGGCAGTAATGGTGGGGGTTCATGCCCCCCTTGAACATGGCGTTGCGGTTCAACATGAGATGGTGGACGGTGATGGTGGCCGCCATCCTAACCGACGCCGCCTTGACGAAACCCACCGCATCCTTTGTGGTTACATGCTCCAGGACCACCTTCAGGGTGGGAAAGCGCTCCGTCAGGGGCTCCAGGACCTGGTCGATGAACACACGCTCGCGGTCGAAGATGTCCACCTCGTCGTTCACCACCTCGCCGTGCACCAGCAACGGCAGGCCCGACGCTGCCATGGCCTCGAGGGCGTCATAGGTGTTCTCCACCCGGGTGACACCGCTGTCCGAGTGGGTGGTGGCACCCGCCGGATAGTATTTGACCGCCTTGACGAAACCGCTGGCCCTGGCCTGCCGAATCTCCTCTGGCGACGTGTGGTCCGTCAGATAGAGGGTCATGAGGGGCTCGAACACCGTGTCGGCGGGCAGCGCCGCCAGGATGCGCTCCCGGTAGGCCGCGGCCAGCGCCGTGGTAGTCACCGGCGGCACCAGATTGGGCATGACGATGGCGCGCGCGAACTGCCGGGCCGTGGCCGCGACGAAGGCGGCCAGTCCCGGGCCATCGCGAAGATGCAGGTGCCAGTCGTCGGGCCGGATGATGGTGAGCGTCTTCATGGAACTCGTCCCGGCGTGGGACGCCCGCGGCGGGCGGATGAATGGGGGCGAAGGGCCGGCCCTCGGCAAAATAAGAGAATTTTATGCAGTATAAAATCTCTTACGTTGTAATATTCGTACGTAGTAATATACTAATCATCGTCAGGCAGCGATAGAACGCCGACACAACGAACCCTGAAGATTGAACAAGCACAAACGTGGAGATATCCAAATGCGCAACATAGCAAAAACCATCGCCGCTGTCGCCATTCTCGCCGCTTCCGCCGGTACCGCCCATGCATGGTGGGGCCCGGGCTACGGTGGTGGTCCCTGGAGCGGTTGGGGCGACGGCTTCGGCGACATGTTCGGCGACTTCAACATGAACTGGTCCGGCGGCGGCCGCGGCTGGGGTCGTGGCTACGGCTACGGCGCCCCCTACTACGGCGGCTATCCCGCCTACGGCTACCCCGGCTATGGCTATCCGGCCTACGGCCACCCCGTCGCCCCGGTCGCCCCGGTCGCCCCGGCTGCCCCCCAGGCCTCCGAGAGCAAGTAAGACCAGTAGCTCGCAGAACCGACGAGGGAATCGTCCGGCGTGCACAGGGAAGTGCCCACCTCGAGCCGATCCACCGAAGAGTGCTTCTCCAAGGACCCGGTCCTTGCAGAAACGCTTTTGCCCTGACCGGGCCAACGACGATTTCCGTCCCTCAAACCTTCGATATTAAGGAGTCGCCCCATGAAGACCATGACCGTAATCGCCGCCAGCCTGCTGGCCGCCGCCGTTTCCGCCCATGCCGAGAACACCAACCCTGAGCAGGCCGTGGCCATGCCCTACGGCGCGCCGTACGCCATGCCGGCCCCCGCCGCGCACTTCGCGGCCCATCAGGCCCGCATTCAGGCCATCCACGAGGAGCAGTTTGAGGCCCATCAGGCCGCCATGGAGCAGATGACGAAGATGCACGAAGAGATGGCCCGCATGCATCGGACCGCCTTCGAGGCGCCCGCTTTCGAGGCCCCCAGCTTCGAAGCCCCGGCCTTCGACGGCCCCATGACCCGCGCCGAGATGGATGCCCTGTTCGAGGAGCGCCGCCAGGAGATGGATGCCCGCTTCGCCGAGGCCGAAGAGGAGATGAAGGCCGCGCGCCCGGGCTACACCCTGGACCGCCCCGAGTTTCCGGTGGCCTTCGACAACGGCCGTTATGAGGAGCACCTGAAGCGTATCGCGGCCGACCGCAAGGCCGCCGAGGAGCGTATGGCCGAGATGCGCGCGGCCGTCGAGAAGGCCCGCGCCGAGCGCTACACCGGTCCGGTGCTGTAACGAGCCGATCGGCCGACGGCCGGGGGCTTCCCGGCCGGCGCGGCAACGCGGCAGCCGAGGCGCGGGGGCGAGAGCCCCCGCGCCTTTTTTCATTGCCATGGCGCCGGCCACGGAAGCCGAGGCCGGCCCGGCCCGGCCCGCGGTCGGCGCCTACTTCGGCGCCTACACCATCTAACGTGAAAGTCGCGAAGCACGATTCCCCTCTCCCTTTGGGAGAGGGATGGGGTGAGGGAACGAACAGGGCGATACGCGCTCCTCTTTCATCATCTTGGGCGGCGCGTATCGCCATGAGAGTTAGGTTAAACTAGCGGCCTTTTTAACGCCCGCCCCGGCAGCGGCTGGAGCCGCCGGCGGCGCGGGCAGCGCAGAGCATCGGCGGCGGTGGCGACGGGCCCGGCTGCGAAGGGATGTATGCAATCCCGCTCCCGCGCCGGTCAGGATTCCCAATAACGACGAACTCGACGAGAAACCCATGGTGGACGAAACCGATATTGACTCCCAGGAAACCCAGGAATGGCTCGACGCGCTGGACTCGGTGCTCGACGCCGACGGCCCGGAGCGCGCCCATTTTCTCCTCGAGAAGCTCATCGACAAGGCGCGGCGCTCCGGGGCCTACCTGCCCTACCGCGCCAACACCGCCTATGTGAACACCATCCCGGTGCACATGGAGGAACGCAACCCCGGCGACCAGGCCATC
Organism: Gammaproteobacteria bacterium; assembly: GCA_034522055.1. Lineage (NCBI taxonomy): Bacteria > Pseudomonadati > Pseudomonadota > Gammaproteobacteria > Gammaproteobacteria bacterium. Next base: position 2,514,111 of record JAXHLS010000002.1, on the reverse strand, counting down.
GAGCACCGCATCCGCTCGCTGATCCGCTGGAATGCCACCGCCATGGTGGTGCAGGCCAACCGTACCTCCTCGGAACTCGGCGGACACATCGCCAGCTTCGCCTCCGCGGCCACCCTGTTCGACGTCGGCTTCAACCACTTCTTCAGGGCGCCTTCCGATGCCCACGGCGGTGACCTGGTGTTTTTCCAGGGTCATTCGGCGCCCGGCATCTATGCCCGTGCCTACCTGGAGGGCCGCATCGACGAGAAAGACCTGGCCCGCTTCCGCCAGGAGGCCGAGGCCCCGGGTTTGTCCTCCTACCCTCACCCCTGGCTGATGCCTGACTTCTGGCAGTTCCCCACCGTGTCCATGGGCCTTGGCCCCATCACCGCCATCTATCAGGCCCGCTTCATGAAGTACCTCACGGACCGCGAGATCACGGACACCGGGGACCGCAAGGTGTGGGCCTTCATGGGGGACGGCGAGATGGACGAGCCCGAATCCCTGGGCGCCATCTCCCTGGCGGCCCGCGAGCGCCTGGACAACCTGGTGTTCGTGGTGAACTGCAACCTGCAGCGCCTGGATGGACCGGTGCGCGGCAACGGCAAGATCATCCAGGAGCTGGAGGCCGTGTTCCAAGGCGCCGGCTGGAACGTCATCAAGGTCATCTGGGGCTCCTACTGGGACCCGCTGCTGGCCCGCGACAAGGACGGCCTGCTGCGCCGGCGCATGGAGGAGGCGGTGGACGGCGAGTACCAGGCCTACAAGGCCAAGGGCGGCGCCTACACCCGCGAGCATTTTTTCGGCAAGTACCCCGAACTCAAGCAACTGGTCGCCAACATGACCGACGAGGATATCTGGCGCCTCAACCGCGGCGGCCACGACCCCTTCAAGGTCTACGCCGCCTATGCCGCCGCCGCCCGGACCGAGGGCAAACCCACGGTCATCCTCGCCAAGACGGTCAAGGGTTACGGCATGGGGGAGGCCGGCGAGGGCCAGAATATCACCCACCAGCAGAAGAAAATGGGCGAAGCGGCGCTGAAGGCCTTCCGCGACCGCTTCAACATTCCCGTCTCCGATGACCACATAGGCGAAGCCCCCTTCTACCGCCCCGATCCCGACAGCCAGGAGATCCGCTACCTGCAGGAGCGCCGCAAGGCCCTGGGTGGCTACCTGCCGGTACGCCGGAACAACGCCGATCCCCTGGAGATCCCCGAACTGTCCGCCTTCGAGAGCGTGACCAAGGGCAGCGGGGATCGCACCATGTCCACCACCATGGCCTTCGTGCGGCTGCTGACGGTGCTCACCCGGGACAAGAAGCTCGGCCGGCACCTGGTGCCCATCGTGCCCGACGAGTCCCGCACCTTCGGCATGGAAGGCATGTTCCGCCAGCTGGGTATCTATTCCTCCGTGGGTCAGCTCTATGATCCCCAGGACTCGGACCAGGTGATGTACTACCGGGAGGATCAACAGGGCCAAATCCTCCAGGAAGGCATCAACGAGGCCGGGGCCTTCTCCTCCTGGATGGCGGCGGGCACCGCCTATACCAATCACGGGATCAACATGATCCCCTTCTACATCTTCTATTCCATGTTCGGCTTCCAGCGCATCGGCGACCTCGCGTGGGCGGCCGGCGACATGCAGGTGCGGGGTTTTCTTCTCGGCGGCACCGCCGGGCGCACCACCCTGGCGGGCGAAGGCCTGCAGCACCAGGACGGCCACAGCCACCTGGCGGCCGCCACCATCCCCAACTGCATCGCCTACGATCCCACCTTCGGCTACGAGCTGGCGGTGATCATCCACGAGGGCCTGAAGCGCATGTACGAGCGCCAGGAGAATGTCTTCTACTACATCACGGTGATGAACGAGAGTTATCATCACCCGGCCATGCCCGAGGGCGTGGAGGAGGACATCATCAGGGGTCTTTACCTGCTGCAGAAGGGCAAGAGCCGCGCCAAGTATCGGGTGCAGCTCCTGGGCAGCGGCACCATCCTGCGGGAAGTCATGGCCGCGGCCGACATGCTGGAGGAGGACTTCGGCGTCACCGCAGACATCTGGAGTGCCACCAGCTTCACCGAGCTGCGCCGCGAGGGCCTGGACGCCCAGCGCTGGAACATGCTCCACCCCCGCAGCAAGCCGCAGGTCCCCTTCGTGACCCACCAGCTGGCGAAGCACAAGGGCCCCGTCATCGCCGCCACGGATTACACTCGTGCCTACGCCGATTCGGTGAGGAACTTCATCGATCGTCCCTACGTCACCCTGGGCACCGACGGCTTCGGCCGCAGTGACACCCGCAAGGCCCTGCGCTCCTTCTTCGAGGTGGACCGCCGCTATGTGGCGGTGGCCGCCCTGTGGGGGCTGGTGCAGGACGGCGAGCTCGACGCCGCCAAGGTGGACGAGGCCATCGAGAAGTACGGCCTCGACGCCGACAAGCCCAATCCCGTTTCCGTTTAAACCCCAACGAGTCCGGCAGGAGACCAAACAGTGGCGACCGCAAAAGAGGTGCTCGTACCCGACATCGGCGATTTCGAGAATGTCGAGGTCATCGAAGTGCTGGTCGCCCCCGGCGACCGGGTAAAGGCAGAAGATTCCCTGATCTCCCTGGAGAGCGACAAGGCCACCATGGAGATTCCGAGTCCCCATGGCGGCGTCGTCGAGTCGGTGAAGGTGAAGGTGGGGGACAAGGTCTCGGAAGGCGCCCTCATCGCCGTCATCGAGGCGGAGCAGGGACGTGCCGAGGCCGCCGGGGACGAAGACAAGGGCAGGGACGAAGGCGAACCTGAGGAAAAAACCCATAAGGACAAGACCAGGGCGGCCTCGGACGACGCCGAGGCCAGGAAGTCGAAGTCCTCGAGCGCCACCACCAGCGCCCCCGCGGGCAGCCCTGCCCCGGCCGCGCCGCCGGTGCCGGACCTCACGCCCCGGGAGGTCGCCGCGGCTCAGCGCGGCAAGGGCCACGCCAGCCCGGCCGTGCGCCACCTGGCCAACGAGCTCGGCGTCGACCTGGCTCAGGTGAGCGGCAGCGGCCGCAAGGGCCGAGTGCTCAAGGAGGACGTGCAGAAGTTCGTCAAGAACGTGATGACGCGCTCCGGCCCCACCGGCCCCGTGGGCCTGCAGATGGCGGACTTCTCGGACGTCGATTTCAGCGAGTGGGGGGAGGTGGACCACGAGCCCCTGTCCCGCATCAAGAAGCTTTCGGGCCCCAACCTCCACCGCAACTGGATCACCGTGCCCCACGTCACCCAGTTCGACGAGGCGGACATCACGGAGCTGGAGGACTTCCGCCAGGGCAAGAAGGACCAGCTCGCCAAGGAGGGGGTCAGGCTCACCCTGCTGTCCTTCCTCATCAAGGCGGCAGTGGTGGCCCTGAAGAAATTTCCCCACTTCAATTCGTCCCTGGCACCCAGCGGCGACGAACTGATCATCAAACGCTATTTCAACGTGGGGATCGCCGTGGACACCCCCGGCGGACTGGTGGTGCCGATCATCCGCAACGCCGATCAGAAGGGCCTGTTCCAGCTCGCCGCCGAACTCGGCGAAGCCAGCCAGAAGGCCCGGGACAGGAAGCTCGGCCCCAAGGACATGCAGGGCGGCACCTTCACCATCTCCAGCCTGGGGGGCATCGGCGGCACCTGGTTCACGCCCATCATCAACGCGCCGGAGGTCGCCATCCTCGGCATCTCCAAGGCCGAGATGAAGCCGGTATACGAGAACGGTGAGTTCGTGCCCCGGCTCGTGCTGCCCATCTCGCTGTCCTACGATCACCGTGTCATCGACGGCTCGGACGCCGCTCGCTTCACCACCGAGCTGCGCACCGTGCTCTCGGACATCCGGCACATGCTGCTGTAGTCCGTACTTAACTCTCATGGCGATACGCGCCACCCGAAATGAAGAAAGAGGAGCGCATATCGCCATGTTCGTTCCCTCACCCCATCCCTCTCCCAGAGGGAGAGGGGGAGATGGTGCTTCGCGACTTTCACGTTAATGCTCAAACAAACTGGGGAGATCGTCCCGCATGGGAAAGAACATTCAGGTAAAGATACCCGATATCGGCGACTTCGAAGGGGTCGAGGTCATAGAGGTCCTGGTAGCCCCCGGAGACGAGGTGGCGGCCGAGACCTCCCTCATCACCCTGGAGAGCGACAAGGCCTCCATGGAGATCCCCTCACCTCAGGCGGGGCGTGTGGCATCCATGGACGTCAAGGTGGGAGACAAGGTATCCGAGGGCGATGCCATCCTTACCCTCGAAGCCACTTCGGATGAGGACAAGGATAAGCAGGGAGACAAGACCAGGGACGAGGACGGCGGGGCGTCTTCCAAAGAAAAGCCGACAGGGGGATCCAAGCCGGCCACCGCCGGAGATGGCGACATCCACGCCGAGGTGCTGGTGCTGGGGGCCGGCCCCGGCGGCTATACGGCGGCCTTTCGCGCCGCCGATCTGGGCAAGCAGGTGGTGCTGGTGGAGCGTTACCCGGACCTCGGCGGCGTGTGCCTGAACGTGGGCTGCATCCCTTCCAAGGCCCTGCTCCATACCGCCGGCATCATCGATGCCGCCGCCGCCATGGCGTCCCATGGCGTGAGCTTCGGCCAGCCGCAGATCGACCTCGACCGGCTGCGGGGGTGGAAGGACAAGGTGGTGGGCAAGCTCACCGGCGGCCTCGCCCAGCTCGCCAAGCAACGCAAGGTGAAGGTGGTACAGGGCATGGGACGCTTCGACTCCGCCAACCGCCTCAAGGTGGCGGGCGAGGACGGCGAGCGCACCATCAGCTTCGACCACGCCATCGTGGCGGTGGGCTCACGGGTGGTCCAGATCCCCGGCATCCCCTACGACGACCCGCGGGTGATTGACTCCACCGGGGCCCTGGAACTGGCGGACATCCCCGACTCCCTGCTGGTGATCGGCGGCGGCATCATCGGCCTGGAGATGGCCACCGTGTACGCCGCCCTGGGCTCCCGCATCACGGTGGTGGAACTCACCAAGGGCCTCATGCCGGGCTGCGACCGGGACCTGGTGCGGCCCCTCCAGAAGGTCATCGGCAAACGCTACGAGGGCATATACACCGATACCAGGGTCACCGGTGTGGAGGCCCAGAAAAAGGGGCTCAAGGTGCATTTCGAAGGCCCCAAGGCGCCGGCCACCGCCACCTTCGATCGCGTGCTGGTGGCCGCCGGACGGCGTCCCAACGGCGACCGCGTGGGGGCGGAACAGGCCCACCTCTACGTGGACGAGCGGGGCTTCATCAAAGTAGACCGCCAGATGCGCACCAACGTGTCCAACATCTTCGCCATCGGTGACGTGGTGGGCCAACCCATGCTGGCCCACAAGGCCACCCACGAGGCCAAGGTGGCGGCGGAGGTGATCGCCGGCCACCGCGCCGTGTTCGACGCCCGCGCGGTGCCCTCGGTGGCCTACACCGACCCGGAAGTGGCGTGGATGGGGCCCACCGAGGAGGAACTCAAGGCGGAAGGCATCGAGTACGACAAGGGGGTATTCCCGTGGGCGGCCAGCGGGCGCTCCCTGGGGATGGGGCGCGACGAGGGCGTCACCAAGATCATGTTCGACAAGGAGAGCGGGCGCATCCTCGGGGCCGGCATGGTGGGGCCCCACGCCGGCGACCTGGTGGCGGAGGCGGTGCTGGCCCTGGAGATGGGCGCAGACGCCCAGGACATCGGCCTCACCGTCCATCCCCATCCCACCCTGTCCGAGACCTTCGCCTTCGCGGCGGAGATGGTGGACGGCAGCATCACCGACCTGCTGCCGCCGAAGAAGCGCTGAGGGCGGCTGCCCGAACCGCCATGGCCATAAAGTTGTACCACCGCAGCTACGGCGATGACGGCCCCGCCCTGGTGCTGCTGCACGGGGTGTTCGGCTCATCGGTCAACTGGCAGACCATCGCCAAGGCCCTGGCCGCAGATCGCCGGGTGGTGGCGGTGGACCTGCGCAACCACGGCCGCTCCCCCCATGCCTCGTCCATGACCTACGCCGATATGGTCGCGGATCTGTTGGAACTGTTCCGTAACCTCGACCTGGAGCGGCCCAGCGTCCTCGGCCACAGCATGGGCGGCAAGGTGGCCATGGCCCTGGCCCTGGACCGCGGCGCGGCGGTGGACCGCCTGGTGGTGGCGGACATGGCCCCGGTGGCCAACACCTTCCGGCCATCCGGGATCCTGGCGGCCCTGCGCGGCCTCGACCTGGCGGCCCTGAACTCCCGCGCCGACGCCGATGCCGCCCTGGCGGAGGCTATCCCCGAGCGCCGTATCCGCGCCTTCCTGCTGCAGAATCTGGTGCGCGACGACGACGGCTTCCGCTGGCGCGTCAACCTCGACGCCCTGGACCGCCACGACCGCGAGCTGGCGGACTTCCCGGCACCCTACCGCGATGCCACCTTCGCCGGACCGACCCTGTTCCTGCGGGGGGAGCACTCGGACTACGTGCTGCCGGAGCACGAGCAGGCCATCCACCGGCTCTTTCCCGCCGCCCGCATCCATACCCTGGAGGATACCGGCCACTGGCTCCACGCCGAGGCCCCGGAGCGCTTCGCCCACGTGGTGCAGGAATTCCTGAAGGGCCCCGCCACGGCGTGACGGCCCTCACAGCTCGTGGATTTTTTACCCACCGGGGCTAAACGCGCCGCTCATCGGACCGCCAACCCAATTGGAGGCCACTCCACGCCGCCGCCGGCGGCCATCATCCATCGGGTCTCCAGGAGCGGGCATGAACATCGACGATACCCTGCTGGAACGGCTGGTGCCCATGAACGCCCTGCCCCCCGGCCTTCGCACCCAGATACGGCAATCGGCGGCGCTGCTGGAACCCGCGGCCGGCGAACTCCTGTTCCACGAAGGCGACCGGGACCAGGCCCTTTATTACGTCATCCGCGGCGCCGTCGAACTGACCGGCGGGACAGATTTCCGGGAAACGGTAGAGGCCGGCGGAGAAGCGGCGCGCCACCCCTTGTCGCCCGAGCTGCCGCGCATCCGCTCGGCCAGGGCCATGGACAAAACCGCGGTCCTGCAAGTCAACCGCATACTGCTCGATACCTGCCTGTTCTGGGCCCAGGCCACCGGCGGTGACGACGACACCCCCGCCGCGGACTCCAATGACTGGCTCATTCGCCTCGCCGCCTCGGCCTTGTTCTCACGTGTGCCGCCGGAGAATATCCAGAAGGTGTTGACCCTGCTGGAACCGGTGCACTACCTGGCCGGCGACACCGTCGTCCGACAGGGTGAGATGGGAGATTACTACTACATCCTCCAACAGGGCCGCTGCGCCGTCTCCCGTCGCACCGCCGACGGCAGCCGGGAGATGCGGCTCGCGGAGCTGCGGCCGGGGGACTGCTTCGGCGAGGAGGCCCTCATCGCCGGCTCCCGGCGCAACGCCACCGTCACCATGGTCACCGACGGCGTGCTGCGGCGTCTGTCGAAGGGCCAGTTCACGGAACTCATCCGCAAACCCGTGGTGCGCGAACTGGACGCCGCCGCCGCCCGCGAGCTGGCCTCGCAACCGGACGTGCGCTGGCTCGATGTCCGGCTGCCGGAGGAACACGCCAAGACGGCCATTCGCGACAGCCTGAACATCCCCCTGGCACACCTGCGCTTGAAGATGTCCGAGCTGCAGCGTGGCCACCGCCATATCGTCTATTGCGATTCCGGCAGCCGCAGCGCGGTCGCCACCTTCCTGCTCATGGAGCACGGCTTCGAGGCCTACCATCTCGCCGGTGGCATCATGAACCGCGGGCATCGTGAGACCCGCGACCGCGAGCAGGTGCTGAACACCGCCCGCCAGGCCCAGCGGCGCCGGCTCGAACTGGCCCGCGCCAACCGTACCGTGGAGGAGGCGGCCCAGCGCTCCGCCCAGGCCGCCGGCATCGCCGAAGCGGCGGGGGAGGCCCTGAAGCATGGCCACGGCGAGCATAACGGCGCCAACCAGGCCCTCGAGGAGGCGCTGCATGCCGACCAGGAGCGCTTCCGCGCGGAGGCCCGACACACCGAGCAGACCCTGCGGGAGGCCCAGCAACGCCGCCTCGACCTGGCCGCCGACACCGCCATCCTGGAACGCCTGGCCGAAGAGGCCATCAGCGATGCCGAGAGCCGCGAAGAATCCCTACGCGCCGCCGCGGAGGAGCGCCTCAAGGCCGGCGAGGAACGTCTCGCGGCCATGTACCAGCGCGTATGCACCGAACTCGAACGGGTCCAGGAGGAACGCGCGCGTTTCGAATCCGAGGCCACGACACGCCGCGAAGAGCTGGTAGCCGCCGGGCGGCAGGCCGAATCCCGGTTGGCGGAGTTGGAACGCCAACGGGAACTCGCCGCCGCCGAGGTGAAGCGCAGCCACGCCGCCCTGGAACAACACGACCAGGACACGGCGGCGCACCGCCAAGGGCTGATGACCACGGAACTGGAACTCCGCCGCAGCAGTCACCAGAAGCTGGAGGACGAGCGCCGGCGGCTCGAGCAGGACTTCGCCGAAGTGGCGGCAGAACTCGAACAGCTGCAACGGCAGCGCCGGGAGGCGGCAGAGGCCCAACGTCTGGCCACGGAGGAGGCGGCACGGCTGGAGGCCCGGGATTCGGCCCCGTCATCCGCGGCCGAGGAGCCCACCGGGCCCCAGTCACCGGCGGCCCCTTCTCCGCTGGAGCAGGAACGCAGGACTCTCGAGGCCCGCACCGCCAAGGCCCGCGAGGCGTACGCCGCGGCCCAGGCCGAACTGGAGGCGCTGCTGGCCCGGGCCGCGGACACGCGGGCCACGGGCACCCTGGACCAGGCCATCGAGGAGCAGCGTCAGGTGGTGTCCCAGACCCGCGAGGAGGTGGACAGCGCGGAGACCACCGCGGAGCGGCTACGCATCACCCGCGAGATCATCGAGGCCGGCGATGCCCGCAGCGAGGCCATCGAGGACACCCTGCGCCGGCGTCTGGAGCGGGAACTCGAGGAATGGGTGGCGCGGGAATCCGAGAACGAGGATCGCAACCACAATGTCACCACGCGATTGTCGGAGGACCTTATCAAAGCCCAGAACGAGGCCTTGGAGGCCCTCAAGGCCGAGGAGGAGGCCACCGCCAACATGATGGACGAGGTCCGCAACCAGCTGGAGGGCCTGCGCTGAATCTACCGGGCCCCGGGGGCCCGGCGTCAGCCCTCTTCCTTACCGTAGGGGAAACGCACGTGGCCGTACCTGATCACCAGGATCGCCACGGCGACCACCAGTGCCGCCACCGCCACCCCGATCATCTCGAGGTAGTCCATACTCTTCATGTCCAGGATCAGGTAACGGGCCAGGGCGACGATGGCGATGTAGAGCGGGATCCGCACCGGCAGCTTGCCCGACTGGAGATACACCGCCACCATGGTCAGGATCTCCAGGTAGATGAACAGCAACAGCAGGTCCGCCAACGTGACCTTGCCGGCGCTGAACATCACGCCGATCTCGTCGCCGATGGCCACCACGGTTGCAATGGCAATGATCAATAGCCCAATATCCTGGAGCCAGGTCAGCGCCACCCCGCCTGCAGTCTGGAAGGACTTGATGCGATTACCCGAAGTCTTGGTGTCCATGGTGCTGTTACCTGTTCGTTAACGTGAAAGTCGCGAAGCACGATCTCCCCCTCTCCCTTTGGGACAAATCCGTCGGGAACGGATTTGAACGCGCCTTGGCGCGGCCCGCAGGGCGAAGGGCAGGATGCCCGGAGTATAGCGATGGGGTGAGGGAACGAACATGGCGATACGCGCTCCTCTTTGATCATTTCGGGTGGCGCGTATCGCCATGAGAGTTAACGGTTGGATTCTTATTGATTGCAGCGGCAACGAGCCCGTTGCCCCGGAAGGGGTAAAGGCGTGAGCTGCCGCGCCCCCCGAGCCCTGACCCTTCAGCCGGTGACCCTTGCCAATCCGGGCTTTTCCGCCGCACTGGAACAAGGGACACTATGCCCCCTGACCGATAACCCGCTGGAGCAGGATGATGGACAGCATTACCGTCGAGAGCAAGCCCTCCCCCGCCAAGCTCGACGTGATGGGCGTGGAAGACTGGCCACTGTGGGAAAAAGAGATCTCGGTGTTCCCCTGGACCTACGACGAAGCCGAGACCTGCTACATCCTGGAGGGCGAGGCCGTGGTGACCCCGGAGGACGGCGCGCCGGTGACCCTGAAACGCGGTGACCTGGTGCGCTTCGACGCCGGGCTCGCGTGTACCTGGGACATCCGCTCCCCCGTCAAGAAACACTATCAACTGGGTTAGAGGCCGCTCATGTTCCGTCCCTTTATCGTCAAGGCCCGCCCGCTGCGCGGGCTGGGCCTTATCCTGCTACTGGCGGCCCTCAGCGTCACCGGCCACGCCCAAGACTTCGACACCTGGGTCGCGGGGCTCAAGCAGGAGGCCCGTGAAGCGGGGATCTCCGAGTCCGTGCTGGAGGATGCCTTCGCCGGCGTCGCCCCCATTCCCCGGATCATCGAGCTGGATCGCAGCCAGCCGGAGTTCACCCTCACCTTCGAGGAATACCTGGAGCGGGTGCTGCCGCCGCGGCGGGTGCGCATGGGCCGCGAGCGGCTGGAGGCCCACGGGCCGTTGCTCGAGGCCATCGGCAATAAATACGGGGTGCAGCCCCGGTTCATCGTCGCCCTGTGGGGCATCGAGACCGATTTCGGCCGCATCACCGGGGGCTACCCGGTGATCGCCGCCCTCGCCACCCTCGCCCACGACGGTCGCCGCAGCGCCTTCTTCCGCGGCGAACTGCTGAAGGCCCTGCGGATCCTGGACCAGGGGCACATCGACGTCGCCGCCATGCAGGGATCGTGGGCGGGGGCCATGGGGCAGGTCCAATTCATGCCCTCCAGCTTCCTCAACTTCGCCCAGGACTACGATGGCGACGGCCGCAAGGACATCTGGACCACCACCGCCGATGCCTTCGCCTCCGCCGCCAACTATCTGGCGCGTTCCGGTTGGAACCCCGAGCAGACCTGGGGACGCAAGGCCCGCCTGCCAGCCGACTTCGACCCGGATCTGGTGGGGCGGGATATCGGCAAGAACCTGCAGGAATGGCAGGCCCTGGGCGTGCGCCGGGCCGACGGCCGGGATCTCCCCGCGGTGGACATCAGGGCCTCCGTGGTCCAACCCGGCGGCCCCGACGGCCCCGCCTACGTGGTCTACAACAACTACCACGTGCTCCTGAAGTGGAACCGCTCGGACTACTTCGCCACCACCGTGGGCACCCTCGCCGATCGCATCGCCGAACGGTAGGACCGCGCTTGCGTGCGAACCCCGGGCTCTGCGGGCTGTCGGGCTGAAGCCCGACCTACAGGTACGCCACCACCGCACGTTCCCGGGGCACGAATGTAGGTCGGTTGCTCCTGGCAACCGACATCCGCGCCCGCAAAGCGCCGAGTTTCCGTCGGCTGCCAAGAGCAGCCGACCTACGCCTCTGTCCTTCTCCCCAGGGGAAATGGGAAATGGGAAATGGGAAAAGATTACCACCCGCGCGTCCGCTCTGCTGACGCCGAAACGGTGGATCCGCTGCGCCTTTTCGAACTGCCACTCCTCCCGGACCTTCTCCCTTTTCGCGTCATTTCGCGTCTTTCGCGGTTACGCTTTTTGTAGGTCGGGATTCATCCCGACATCCAAACCCCGCCGCACGCACCCCGGGCCGGGTGGGCTTCAACGGCGCTCCTGCGGAGGGTTGTCCGCGGCGACGTGGGGCACCTGGTCCGGGCGCGCCAATAGCTCGAAATACACCAGCAGGGTCTTCTGCAGGCCGCGCTCGTTGTCGTCGCTCACCATGAACCAGCGATTATCCCGATGATGGGCGAGGCCCTCGAAGTTGTCGATATTCCAGCCGCGATGGCTGTCCAGCAGGGCCACCTCCTCTACCGCCAGGGTGGTTCCGTCGGCGTGATCCGGGAGTTCGGCGCGGCGCAGGCGGATGCGCAGGGGGTGGAACGGCGATACGAAGCTTCGTTCCAGGGTGAGAAGGTCCCGCTCCGGCAGGTATTCCATGGCCACCAGGGAGGCGTCGGTGTCCGGGGACAGGGGGTAGCGCCAGTGATTCCCCTCGAGGTCGTAAAGCCTCAGCCCTTCCCCGGCCTCGTTCCAGAAGGGGCGCTCCGGTCCCGTCAGCGGCCCTACGCCCGCGACGAAGGCCACGGCCTCCAGAGCCCGGTTGGGATGGTTGTAGTTGTCCACCAGCCTGAGGGGGGTGGGCAGGGCATAGCTGGCGGCCCAGTGGCCGTCCGGCCTGAACACCATCAGGCGCGGGGTCTGTTCGAAGCCGATCACCAGCCGCGTATCGCCGCGCACGCCGTTGTCGGCATTGAGGGCCACCATGCCCTCGGAATCGGCGTGACGCCGCGGGATGTAACGCCCGTTGGCATTGCGCAGGTGAAACCCTCGCAGCCCCTCCACCGCCTTCAGCATGCCGTCCGCCATGTGGGGCCGCAGGTGGAAGATCCGCCCCCGGTCGGACAGGGCGTAGAGCAGGTCCTCATCCGCGTCCCAGGCAAGCGCGGAGAGGCCCGCCACGCCGACGCCATCGAGGTCCACCGCCTCCAGCTCCACGGCGCCCCGCAGCCTGATCCCCTCGAACTCCTCCCCCGGCCCCAGCTCATGGTGTAGGACATGGGACCGGCTGATGACCTCCCCGGCCACCGCTGCCGCCAGCCAGGGCAGGAGCATCAGGGTCGTCAGAGCACGTCCCGGCCATGGGGCCACCGGCGCCATGTCAGATGACCCGCTCGTTGCCCCCGTCCACCGGCAGCTGGGCACCGGTGGTACAGGCGTAGTCCTCGCCGCACAGGTTCGCCGCCAGCTCCGCCACCCGCCGGCTGGTGATGTCCGTCTTCAGCAGGTTGCGCCGACGGTAGGCCTCCACGGACAGGCCGTAGTGGGCGGCCCGCGCCGCCAGCACCTCGGCGGTCCACAGCCCGGTGTCGAAGACAGCGTCGGGGTGCAGCATGTTGACGCGGATGCCATCGGGCGCCCACTCCAGGGCCGTGACCCGGGCCAGTTGCAACAGGGCCGCCTTGGAGGCGGAATAGGCGGCCGCCCCCAGTCCCGGCGCCGCCACGTTGCGGGAGCCCATCACCACCACCCGGCCATGGCGGGGCGCGAGCCTGAGGAGCCCATGGGCGTGCTTCAACAGGAACAGGTTGGCGTCGAGATTCACCGCCATGACGCGGCGCCACTGCTGTGCCGTCTCGGCGGCCACGGGGGTGCCCCCGGGGAATAAGCCGGCGTTCAGCACCAGCATGTCCAGGCCTCCGAAGGTACGTTCCGCCAGGGCCAGGGCGGCGGCGACCGCCGCCTCGTCGCTGACATCACAGCGCACGGCGAGTACCCCCACGCCGTCGTCCAGCGCCTCCACCGCCGGCGCCACATCCACCGCCACCACCGCCGCGCCCCGGGCCCTGAAGGCCTCCACGCAGGCCCGGCCGATGCCGGATGCCGCGCCCGTCACCAGCACCACCTCGCCACGGAAGGCGGGCCCGCCGGCACCCCGCGCCAGCTTGGCCTGCTCCAACTCCCAGTACTCCATGTCGAACAGGTCCTTCTCCGGCAGGGCGCGGTAGCCGCCCAGGGCCTCGGCGCGGCCGATTACGCCCATGGTATGGCGATAGATGTCCGCCACCGCATCGGCCTCGCCGGCATCACGGCCCACGGCCACCAGACCCAGTTCCGGGTCCAGCACCACCCGCGGCGCGGGGTCCAGCAGGGTGACGGGGGTGCGCGCGGCGCCGGCATGGCGCTCGAAGTAGGCGCGGTAGGCCTTGCCATAGGCAGCCACGTCCCGCCCCCACAGAGGCACGGCCTTGGTGCGGATGACATGATCCGGCGTGGCGGGCCCGCGCTGGGTGATGCGCTCCACGTCGGGGCGGGCCAGGAAGGCGGCCACCGCCGGCCCGGCATCGCGGCGCAGCACGCAGGGCCGGCCCATGGCGTCCGCCACATCGCGGCGCAACCGGGCCAGGGCCAGGAACGGCGGCGACGCTAACCCTGCGGGTTCGGCGGGCGGCCCCGCCCACGCCCCTCTGGCCTTCAGGAATGCCTCGGCCCGGCTCACCAACTCGATCATGGTGTCGTAGGAGTCCCGGGCGCTGGCGCCGAAGCTGAAGATGCCATGGTTCATGAGAACCATGCCACGGGTGGCGGGTCCGGCCCGGCGGGCGAACTCGGCGGCGCAGCGGCGGGCCAGGTCGAAACCCGGCATGACATAGGGGATGACCACCACCTCGTCACCGTAGACCTCTCGGATGTGCCCTTCGCCGCCGGGGGTGTTGGTGATGCTCACCACGGCGTCGGCGTGAGTGTGGTCCACATAGCGGTGGGGCAGCACGGCGTGGAGGATGGCCTCCACCGACGGCGTGGGCGCCTCGGCCCGCAGACACAGGCGCTTGAGTTCGGCCATCATGTGCAGATCCGAGAGACGCTCCAGGGTCGCCAGCCGCGCCGTGCCGGCGAGGTCCAGGGGCGCGAAACCGGCGGCCTCGATGCGGGCCAGGTCCCAGCCGCTGCCCTTGACATAGAGCACTTCCCGGGGCTCGCCGTAGAGATCGGGCTCCGTCACCTTGACCGAGGTGTTGCCGCCACCGTGAAGCACCAGCTCCGACTCCGCGCCCAACAGCCTGGAGCTGTAGACCCGCGGCCCGAGGGGCCCTTCGAACGCGACCACAGACTCATCGTCCCATTGGTTTTGCATGATCTCCCGGTTCGTCAGCAGAATTCATGAGTGTATATGAAAAGAATTTTTCTCTCGCCGAGGCGCCAAGATCGCCAAGTTAGCCCATCATCCTTGGTACCGGATGCCGTACTCCTTGCTCCCTGGGCCACCGGATATGGAACAGGTCACGAATACAACGAAAACAATTGGCTAAGGTTTTCTTGGCGTTCTTGGCGTTCTTGGCGAGAGTCTGTTGTTCGTGGCGGAAAGACCAACCCGAAGGTCCCCACGCCGCTACCATTTATACATGCCCATCATATGCTTGGCGCTCGCGGCCATTATCAACCAGGCCACGGCGGCGAAAAATGGCCCGTCCTGCGCAGGTCTAACGAGCCCCCGCCCTGGGGGGCTCGGGCACGGCCCGCAGTATCCCCGGGGCGCACTGTACCAGCACCGTGTCCCCCGCCGGCCGCCACGGCATCCCCAGGGCCCCCGTATCCCGGAAGGACACGGCGCGGGACAGCAGCAGATCGCCCGCACCCCGCACCCGAAACGGCTGGCGCCAGTCGCCACATCCGGTCATGAAGGTATAGGCCCGCCGCGCGCTGCGGGATGCGTCCACGGCGAAGTCTGGGGGTGCGGGCCAGGGCTGGCGGGTGGCCGCCGCGGGATCCTGACGTTCGTCGCTAAAGGCGCCGTCGGGGTGGGCCGCGAGCAATCCCAGGAGGCCGGTCACTCCGAGGGCGACCAGTCGGCGGTCCAGGGCGGCGCCGCCGGCACCCATGGGCAGGGGTCCCGTCTCCCGCGCCACCACGTCTCCGGCATCCAGCTCCGGCACCACCCGATGCAGGCTCACATGCAGCCGCTCCACGCCGTCCCGCAGTTGCCAGAACAGGGGCGCCGGCCCCCGGTACAGGGGCAACCGCGAGGGATGGATGTTGAGGGTGCCCCAGGGCGGCAGATCAGCCACGGCCATGGGCAGGGGGCGCGGGAAACAGGCCATGATGCCGAGCACGGGCCGTAGTTCCGAGACCCGCTCTACCGCGCTCTCGGGGGCATGGGGTGGCAGGTGGATCAGGGGGATCCCCCGGCGGCGGGCGAGTTCGGCCGTGGAGCCAGCGGCGCAGGCGGGCTGCTCGTAGAAGGTCCCCGCCTGTCCCGGCAGCACCAGGACCCGGGGGATCAGTCCGCCGCCGATCAGCCCCTCCAATACCGCGGCGGAGAAGCGGCCGTTGGTGGCAAACAGCACCAGGGGCGGAAAAGGACCCGCCATGGCATCACTCGGGGGGATCGTCGCAGGGCGCGCCGCCGCTGAAGCGACCCGCCCGGGCCAGGGGGTCCGAGAAACCGAAATCCTTCAGGTCCTGTACCCGCTGGGGATAGAGCACGCCGTCCAGATGGTCGCACTCATGCTGCACCACGCGGGCATGGAAATCCGTGGCCTCGACCTCGATGGGCCGCCCACGCTGGTCGAAGCCCCGGTACCTGACATGCAGATGACGTGGCACCAGGCCGCGCATGCCGGGCACGCTGAGGCAACCCTCCCAGTCCGTCTCCATGGCCTCGTCCAGGGGCTCGATCTCCGGGTTGATGAGGATGGTGGGGGGCACGGGGGGCGCGTCCGGATAGCGGGGATTGATATCGTAGCCGAACACCACTACCCGCAGGGGCACGCCGATCTGGGGGGCTGCCAACCCGGCGCCGTTCTGGGCCGCCATGGTGTCGTGCATGTCCACCAGCAGGGCCCCCAGTTCCGTGGAACCGAAATCGGTCACCGGCCGCGCCACCTCCGCCAGCCGCGGATCGCCCATTTTCAAGACCTCGCGTACCGCCATCGCCGTCTCGCTCCTGTTCGGGTTATAGCTCTCGCTTGCGGGCCAGGGCGTGGCCGTCGCCGATGGGTACCAGGCTGATGTCCACCCTTGTGTCGTCCCGCACCCTCTCGTTGAAGGCACGGATGGCCATGGTGTCTTTATCGCCCGCAATCCCCCGGCCACTGCTGGTAAAATGCCCGGCCCATCGCCATTATCCTGAAATCATGCAGATCAAGATCCTCATCAACGAACGCCAGTTCGACATCGACGTCACCCCGGAACACATCGCCATGGGACGACCCATGTTCGCCAAGATGGACAAGGACATGGACCGCGGCTGGCGCATGGGGCCCCAGTTCATCGAGCACCCCGACCGCGTGACGCGCGCCCAGATCGTCGCCGACCGCCTGCTCACCGCCCTGGAGACCGGGGACGACAACATGACCAAGGCCATGTCCGCCTACATCGCCGATCGCCTGCCCGAGGTGCGCACCATCCACATCGATACCGGTGGCGAACCCCTCAATACCTCGCTGCAGGACGAGCGCGGAGGAGAGATCCGGACCTGACGGTTCCTCGAATCAGGGCCGGCGCCAGGGGGTTGCGACAGCGTTCCCCCTGAAGAGGCCCGGGCCGGGACCCGGGACAAGGCACCCGGGAGTCCACCGCCATCGTCCGCAGCGTCGCCGCGCCTGTCACAGGGACTGAATGTTCAGCCCCAGCTGCGGGGCCACCCGCTCCAGGGTACCGCGGTCGCTGACCACGGCGGTATGGGCGGCGGCGGGCGTCAACCAGGTCTGCGCCACGCGCCTGAGATCCTCCAGGCTCACATCGAGCAGGCGCGAGCGCAGGCGTCGGCGCTGCCCGGCATCGCGGCCATGGAGCTCGCCATAGAAGGCCTTCACCGCCTCGCCGGCCGGGGATTCGGGCCGGTCGATGGCGCCGATGACGCCGAGGATGGCCTCCTCCACCTGGCGCGGCTCGTGCCTGGCCGACAACAGCCAGTCCACCGAGCCGTCGAAATCGGCCAGGGTGCCTTCCAGCCGCGGATCACGATAGGAGAAGAAGCGGAAAGCCCCGGCATCGGAATCGTAGCCGGCGCCGGAGCCATAGGCCCCGCCCTGCTCGCGGATGGCGCGGTGCAGGAAGCCATTGGTGAGAAAGCGGCCCAGCACCATCAGGGCGGCGGCATCGGCGTGGTCCACGGCCACCGTGGGATAGGCCTTGGCGCAGAAGTTCACCTGGGTGTTCACCGCCCAGCCCTCTTTGACCACACCCTCGGGCTGGGGTGGCACCAGGGGGCGGAAGGAGCCGGTCTCCACCGGTCCGCGCCACACCCGGCTCACGGTCTCCAACACCTCGTCCCGGACCCCGTCCTCGGCCACCACCAGCAGGCGGCGCGGGCCCGTGAGCAGGGTGTCCCGGATTGCCTCGAGATCTGCGGACAGGCGTTTGATGCCGTCCTGCTCCTTGAGGGCCGTGTCCAGGCGCTTGAGGGTACGGATCCCCTCGAGACCGTTCCAGCGGTGGGCCAGGGTGGCGGATGGGGACAGGCCCGCCGCGGCGGCGGTCATGGCCAGGCCGTGACCGTGGTCGGTGATCCCCATCTCCCGCTGCAGGCGCAACTGGGACACCAGTTCCTTGAGGCGCGCCAGCTCATCGAAGCGGGGCCGCTCATAGACCGCCTGCAGCATCTCCACCATGGGCGCGGTGTTGCGCACCAGGGCCTTGGAGCTCAGGGTGTAGAAGCCGCGGGCGCGGGACACGTCGTCCACCGCGCCGCGCATGGAAAAGCCGGCGTTCAGACTCCCCGTGACCGCGGCCTGGCGTCGTTGGGTCTCGAGATAATCCTGCTCCCCCGCCCCCACCTCGGTGACACAGTCGCAGAACACTGGCAGGAGATCTTCCTGGGCCTTGGAGAGTTCGGGCAGCTCCACCACGACATGGCTGTATACCAGGCCGTTGGTGCCCTGACCGAACCACGTGGCGGTAAGGTCCCCGACGCGCGCCTCGCTGCCCTCGGCCACCACGAGGTCGGGGGCCACGTCCTCGAGGCCCACCTTGGGCAGCAGAGACGGGTCGTCCTCCTTCATCTGCCGGGCCTCCAGGGCAGCGGTACGTTCGATGACGGCCTGGCGGGCACGTTCGTCGAGGGCCTCTTTCATCAGGGCCAGTCGCGCCTTCTCCCGCTCCTGCTGATGGCGGACCAACTCCTTGTCCGGTGCCATCACCACCCGCACCCGGTGGGGGTTGTCCAGCAGCAGGCGGCGGGTGAGGAGGGGAATGAAATCGGTATCCTTGATGTCCTCCCGCAGGGTGGCCAGGGCCCAGTCGAGGTCCAGCACCGCCGCCGCATCGCCACCGTGGATGGCGGCCCCGAGGGCGTTGATCATCAGGCGCAGGCCGTAGGGGAAGCGCCCGCCGCTGATCTCCCGCTGGGAGAGTTCCAACTGGTGGAGCACCGATTCCACCATATCCTGCGCCACCCCTGCGGCGGCCACCTGCTCCAGCACGCCGAGGATGAGCCGCTCCACGGCATCGGCGGACTCCGGGTTGGAGCCCTCGAGACCGCACATGAAAGCGCCCTCCATGGTGGAATCACTGAAGCCGCAGAGTTCCGAAGGCGCCGCCCCCAGGTCCGTGGTCTCCAGGGCCTGGCGCAGGGGCGAGGCGCTGTTGTCCAGCAGTACACCGGACAACAGATGGGCCTCCAGGGTGGCCTTGAGATCGGTGGTGCGGTCCAGCAGCCAGCCCATGACGATGTGGGTACGGTCGCGGGTGTCCTCCTCGCCCTCCAGGGGGTAGGCAGATTCCACGGCGACGGGCGCGGTGTAGCGCTGCTCCGCCGGCACCCTCAAGTCGATGTCGAGGCGGTCGAACTCCTTGAGGGCCCGTTCCTCGAAGCGCTCCTGGTGCCAGGAGGCCGGCAACGTGCCATAGGTCAGAAAGATGGCATTGGACGGATGGTAATGACGGCGGTGGAAGGCCAGCAGGTCCTCATAGCCGAGATCCGGGATGTGCTCGGGCTCACCACCACTGTTGTAATGGTAGGTATTGGTGGGAAACAGATGCTCCTGCAGCAACTGCCACAGGCGACTCACAGCGGAACTCATCGCCCCCTTCATCTCGTTGTACACCACCCCCTTGAACACCAGATCGGAGTCGGGGTTGCGGGGCTCGGCGAATTCCACCCGGTGGCCCTCCTGGGCGAAGTCCAACTCGTGGAGATTGGGAAAGAAGGCGGCGTCCAGGTAGACCTGGAGCAGGTTGTCGAAGTCCTTCTCGTTCTGGCTGGCGAAGGGGTAGGCGGTCCAGTCGCTGCTGGTGAAGGCGTTCATGAAGGTGGACAGGGAGCGCCGGGTCATCATGAAAAAGGGGTCCCGCACCGGATAATGGCGGCTGCCGCACAGCGCCGTATGCTCGAGGATATGGGCCACCCCTGTGGAGTCCTGGGGCACCGTGAGGAACGCCACCATGAAGGCGTTGTTGGTATCTTCCGAGACCAGATGGAGATGGCGTGCGCCGGTGCGGGCGTGCCGGTATTCCTCGAAGGTCACGTTGAGTGACGGGATGTCACGGCTGCTCAGTTTCTCGAAGGTGGAATCATTCATAATGCGGGTCCGCGTCGAAACTTCTGGTGAGTGTCTGGAACCGATCTTTATAACAGTTCCGGAGAGGGAGATTTACCCGTTCTTAATGGGTTTCATGGGTAATTAGCACCATGTTCCCCCTATAATCCGCCCATGGAAATCCCAGGCTACAAGATCGAGCGCCAGATCGGTAAGGGGGGCATGGCCACGGTCTATCTGGCCACCCAGCAATCCCTCAAGCGACACGTGGTGCTCAAGGTGATGGAGGCCCGTTCCGACGACGGCGCGGAATTCGCCCGGCGGTTTCTCAACGAGGGTCATCTGCTGGCGGCGGTGAACCACCCCAACGTCATCACCATCTATGACATCGGTATCACCGAGGACTTTCCATACATCTCCATGGAATACCTCGGCGGCCAGGATCTCACCGGCCGCCTGGCCACGCCCATGCCACCGGCCATGGCCCTGGACATCGTCTACCAGATCGCCGGCGCCCTCGCGGTGGCCCACGCCAAAGGCATCATCCATCGTGACGTCAAGCCTGCCAACATCCTGTTTCGCGACGACGGTACACCGGTGCTCACGGATTTCGGCATCGCCAAGCACCTGGGGGATACCGAACTCACCTCCACGGGCACCATCCTCGGCAGCCCGTATTACATGAGTCCGGAGCAGGTAGAGGGCAAAACGGTGCTGGACGGCCGTTCCGACATCTACAGCCTGGGAGTGATCCTCTACGAGATGATCATGGGTCGACGCCCCTTCGAGGGCGAATCGGCCATCAACATCGTCCTCCAGCACCTGCAATCCCCGGTCCCTCCGCTGGACCGGGAGCTGAGGCCCTATCAGCCGCTAATTAATCTCATGCTGGCCAAGAACCGGCACGAGCGCTTCCCCGATGCCGAACGCCTGCGCCAGTACATCCGTGATCTGCGTCCTGCCTCCGGGGCCTACACCCACCGCGATGAGGACTCTCGCGCGGATACCGGTCAAGAGGAAAGGAACGGCTCCCCGCGCCGCTATATGGGCGGTCATGTCACCCAGCAACTGGAACTCGTGAGGCGCCGGCGGCGCGTCACCTGGTCCATTCTCGGCGTTGTGGTGCTGGCCATTTCCACAGTATTGACCTGGTATTTCATTACCGAACTCGAGCGCTACGAGAACATCTCCGTGGCCCCCATCGACAGGCCGGTGCGGCCCGCCCCGGCTACCGAAGGTCTCTCCGCCGCTGACGGCCAACTCGCCCATCTGCGTTCCCAGGTGACCACGGCCCTGGGCTGGCTCGCCCGGCGCAGCCTCGCCGACAAGCGGCTGACCTCGCCACCGGGAGACAACGCGTACTATTACTTCAACCGCCTGCTGGAAGTGGAGCCAGGCAACCCCGTAGCCCTGCAGGGCATCGCCCAGGTAGCCTCCGCCTATGCCGACATGGCGGAGCAGGCGGTCAAACAGCGCGATTACCCCAAGGCCGAGCAATACCTCGCGCTCGGTCTCCAGGTGGACCCCGACAACAAACGGCTGCAGGTTCTTCGATCGAACGTTCAGTTACGCGAACGGTCGATTTTAGAGAGCTTCTTCGGGCTTCTCGGCGAGTGAGAGCAATGCCCGGTGCGGCACATATCCGAACCGGTCCGGCTTATCAATCACTGACGCGTGTAGCGGGTTAAATCCGCCGCGTTGTCATGATAATGTCATAATCCATTCATTCCTTTGACACGGCGAAGACATACACTCGTAGCAACTCCAAACCCACCTTCAGGAGATCCCGCCCGATGTCGAGCGAACAAATGGAAAAATCCGGCGTCTCCCGTCCCAGGCTGCAGGTCAAACTGGCCCACAGTGACGAAGAGATCCTCGCGACCCAACGCCTGCGCTACCGGGTATTCGCCGAGGAAATGGGGGCGGAGGTGCACACGGTGGCCCCGGAAGTCGAAGCCGACGGCTACGATCCCCACTGCCAGCATCTGCTGGTGCTGGATGGAGCCTCTGGGAGGGTGGTGAGCAGCACCCGCATCCTGACTAGTCAGATGGTGGCACGCACGGGGGGCTTCTATTCCGAGAGCGAGTTCGACATCGGCGGCATCCTGCGCATGCCCGGCAACTTCATGGAAATGGGGCGCACCTGCGTGGATCCCGACTTCCGTAGCGGGGCCGCCATCGGCATGCTGTGGGCCGGGCTGGCCCAGTTCATCGAACTGAACCGGATCGACTACCTCATCGGCTGCGCCAGCATCCCCATGCAGGACGGCGGCGTGCTGGCCCATGGCATCATGAGGGAGTTGCGGGCACATCATATGGCCCCGGACCACCTGCGGGTGACGCCCAAGAGGCCTCTGCCGGCCATGGACGACGCCCTCCTCGACGGCCCCGCCCCCGCCATGCCCCCGCTGTTGAAGGCCTACCTGCGGGTGGGGGCCTGGGCCTGCGGAGAGGCCTGCTGGGACCCCGACTTCCAGGTGGCGGACGTGTTCGTCATGCTGGACGTTGACAACCTGCAACAACGCTACGTCCGCCACTTCCTGCGCGGCCAGGGCAACCAACGGCCCGCCTATGCCCTGGCTTCGTAGGCTGCTGCGGCTACCGGTCCTCGTTCTTCATCTGCTCCTCGGCGTCATACTCAGCGCGCTGCTCTTCCGTGGGGCCCCGGCGCGGTGCCCCCCACGGGATCGCCGCATCGTGCGCTGGTGGCTGGGCGCCATCCCCCCCATTCTCGGCATCCGGGTGTCGGTCCGTGGCCGCCCGACCCCGGGACCGGTGCTGCTCACGGCCCCCCACCTCTCGTGGCTGGATATTCCGGTGCTCGGCGGCACCGGTGAAGGCGTATTTCTGTCGAAGGAGGAGGTCCGCCACTGGCCGATAATCGGCTGGCTGGCCGCCCGCTCCGGTACGCTGTTCATCGGTCGCGGGCGCCGCGAGTCCATGGAGCAGGCGATGACGAGCATCGCCGATGTCCTGGACCAGGGCGGCCAGGTGCTCGTATTTCCGGAGGGCACCACCACCAGCGGCACCCTGCGGCGCTTCAAGGGCCGGCTGCTCGAGGCCGCCATCCACGCCGGAGCCCCGATCCAGCCCGTGATGCTGCGCTACCCCCACCCCGACGGTACCCACCCGCTGGTCCCCTTCGTCGGTGACACCGGGCTGGTGGAACACATCTGGGCCCTCAGCGCCGCCACCAAGGTGGAGGCCGAGGTGGCGTACCTGGCCCCCATCCCGGCGACCAACCGCACATCCAACGAACTGGCCCGGGCGGCGGAATCCGCGGTACGCCAAGCCCTGGGCCAAGAGCAGGCGGCCTGACCCGGGGCGGAGGTGACAATGATCCGGCGCCAGGCGGAACCTGCCCGCGCCGCCATGCGCTGGAGCCACGCCCGCGCATCCAACCTCCTTCTAAGGCTTGGCGCCCCCACCGTTGGTGGCGCGTAAGGTCTCGTCTTCATCCGCGGCGGCCTTGAGCTTCGCCTTGTAGAAACGCTCCAGCAGATCATCCGCCAGGGCCCTGATGACCTCCGGTTGCTGGGCGGCCGCCAGGTCATCCGCGGCCTGTTCCTCTTTCGTCTCCTGCCCCTGTTCCTGCTTCTCCTCGAGGCGCCGGGCCACCTGACGTTGGGCCTCGGCCTCCTGGCGGGCGCGCTCGGCCGCCACGGCCTGCTCGCGCAGAACCCGCTGGCGCTCAACGTCCGCACGCCAGCGGGTATCGTCCACCAGCTTGCCGTCCTCGAACACCTGCACCCGCGGCCCTCCCCCCGCGGATCGATACCAGGCCGGCGGCGACCCGGACAGGTAAGGGGTGCCGGTGTCGGGATCTACCCACTGGTACATCCGGGCCGCCACCACTTCGGTGACCAACAAAAGGGCAACCACTACAGACCAACGCATCGCGCGTATCCTCCCAATGCCTGGGGTCAGGCTTGCGTAATTGCATTATGCGCGCGCCCCGCGAGCGGCGGCACTCTATATACTCATTACCATTGTAGGCGCCGGGGCATGAATTGGGAAAACCGCGGTCCATTCGCGGGATGAGTAACCGCCGCTGTTTCCACCCGGTATCCGGCGGCCGACGTGGAGGCGGGTATTGCCGCAGGACACCGGCTCGCCGTTGCACGGCGGACCGGGCAGGTTTAACGTCGTCAGGTTATGACAGACCAGAATCGGACATCTTCGGCCGCTTTCGTCACCGTAATCCTCGGGGTGGCGGTAGTGCTCCTGGTGTGGAACGGCATATCGCGTTATCACGACAACCTGTCCCTGCACCACCGTCTGGTGGAACGGGTCACCAACGCGGCGGCCAGCGAGGTCTCCCAAGAGATCCGCGAACTCAAACGCCGGGTGGCCCTGTTCAGCGAGATAGAGAGCGACCTGTTGTCCCGGGTGGTGTTGGACCCCCTCGACGACATCAGCTACCAGACCCTGGTCAGCCTGGTGAACCAATATTTCACCGGCCAGATCGGCTTCGCCGTCACCGGGCCCCAAGGTGAATTGATGGCCGCCACCGAGCCCGGCATCGATAATCCCGAACTCCTGGCGGACCTGGCTGACTTCGCCCAGGGCGCCCACAGCCATCGCCCCCACCTCTACCGGCTGGGCGACGGTTATCACTTCGTCATCATGACGCGCTGGGCCACCCTCGGCGGCGCCCGCGGCGCCTTTCTGGTGAGCTTCCGTCCCGAACGCGTGGCCGTGCTGCTGAAGAAATACGAGATCGACAACCACAGGCTGTTGCTGGTGCGCTCCACCGATCCCGGCCTCATCGAGATGACAGGGGTCGGCGCCCGGGAGACCCAGGGGTCGCCTTCCCGCCTCGGTGCCGATAACCGGGAGCGTCTCATCACCTCGCGGGAGGTACCCGGCACCGGCTGGGTGGTGGTCGACCGCCCGTCCGAGGCGGTCTACAACGAGATCAAGGGGGACATCGCCCGCAACACGGGGCTGTTCATCAGCGCGCTGATAGCCATGACCGTGGTATTGCTGCGCTATCTCCGCAAGGCCGAGGAGCGCCGCATGCGCACCGAGTCCATGCTCCAGTCCACCCACCACGAACTCGAGCTGCGGGTACGCGACCGTACCCGCCAGCTCACCGAGGTGAACCAGGAACTCCACGATGTGGTGGAGCGCCAGCGCGTGGCCGAGCATACCCTGCGGGAGCGGGAGGCCACCCTGCGAGCGGTGCTGGAATCCACCGTGGATGCCATCGTCGTGATCGACGAGCATGGCAGCATTCGATCCTTCAACGAGGCGGCCGAGGGGATGTTCGGTTACTCGGCAGAGGAGGTCATGGATATGAATGTGAACATGCTGATGCCCTCGCCCCACCGCGAACAGCACGACCAATACCTGGCGCGCTATCTGGAGACGGGCAAGCGCCATATCATCGGCATTGGGCGGCGCGTGGAAGGACGGCACAAGGACGGCTCCACCTTTCCCATCGATCTGGCGGTGAGCGAGGCCCGCATCGGCAAGCACCGGGTATACACGGGGATCCTGCGCCGGCCGATGGAGGCCAGGCAAGACCAGGCGGACGTAGCCTGAGGCGCCGGCCGCCCCGCACCGGCGCGCCCCTTCCGGCATCCGCGTTCCACTGCCCGGCCTGCTAAACTTCGCACTTTGCCCGCAGGACCTGTGGGCCAATCCATGAGGACAGTACATGAGCACGGTCAACAAGGTGGTCCTGGCCTATTCGGGCGGACTCGACACCTCCATCATCCTCAAATGGCTGCAGGATACCTACGGCTGCGAGGTGGTCACCTTCACCGCCGACATCGGCCAGGGCGAGGAGGTGGAGCCGGCGCGGGAGAAGGCCCGGGCCGCGGGGATCCGGGAAATCTACATCGAGGACCTCAAGGAGGAATTCGCCCGGGACTACGTGTTCCCCATGTTCCGCGCCAACACCCTCTACGAGGGCGAGTATCTGCTCGGCACCTCCATCGCCCGCCCCCTCATCGCCAAACGGCTGGTGGAGATCGCCAACGCAACCGGGGCGGATGCCATATCCCACGGCGCCACCGGCAAGGGCAACGACCAGGTACGCTTCGAGCTGGGGGCCTACGCCCTCAAACCCGATGTGCGCATCATCGCGCCGTGGCGGGAGTGGGACCTCAACTCCCGGGAGAAGCTCATGGCCTACGCGGCGGACCACGGCATCGCCGTGGATTTCGCCAGACAGGGCAAGAAGTCCCCCTACTCCATGGATGCCAACCTGCTGCATATCTCCTACGAGGGCGACCTCCTCGAGGACCCCTGGGCGGAGCCCGAGGAGGACATGTGGCGCTGGACCACCGCCCCGGAGCAGGCCCCCGACAGTCCCACCTACGTGACCCTGGCCTTCGAACACGGCGACATCGTGGCCGTGGACGGCGAGGCCATGGGCCCGGCCGCGGTCATGAGCCATCTCAACGCCGTAGCCGGCGCCAACGGCATCGGGCGGGACGATATCGTGGAGAACCGCTACGTGGGCATGAAATCCCGCGGCTGCTACGAGACCCCGGCGGGCACCGTGATGCTGAAGGCCCATCGCGCCATGGAGTCCCTGACCCTGGACCGCGAGGTGACCCACCTGAAGGACGAACTCATGCCCCGCTACGCCAAGCTCATCTACAACGGCTACTGGTGGAGCCCCGAGCGCCTGATGCTCCAGCAGATGATCGACGCCAGCCAGGCGCGGGTCACGGGTGAGGTGCGCCTCAAGCTCTACAAGGGCGGCGTCGCCGTGGTGGGCCGCCGCTCAAGCACCGACAGCCTGTTCGACGCCTCCATCGCCACCTTCGAGGACGATGCCGGCGCCTACGACCAGAAGGATGCGGAAGGCTTCATCAAGCTCAACGCGCTGCGCATGCGCATCGCCGCCAGGCAGCGCCTCCCCGCCTCCTGACATCCTGCCCGAAACTACGCCCGATGGATGAACGGCGGGCGCAGGGAGGCGGCCGCCCACGGCCGATCCCTTCGGCAGGAGACGCGTCACGGGTTCGCGTCCCGCACACTCCCCGGAAATCGTAAAAATCCGACGGGTGCCGGTCCACGAACCGGCACCCGCCCCCCTCAATCGAACAGGGGCAGACCGCTCGGCAGCGCCGTCGGCACGTCGCCCCGCAGGTCGATGCTGCCCGGATCCGTGAGGGCGTGGAGGAAGGCCAGGAGATCGTCCACCTCGTTGGGGCGCAGGCGCACGGGCTCCAGGGTGTTGGCGGCGGCGATATCCCAGCGCCGGGTCGGGTCGTTGTGGACCACGAAATCCAGGAGGTCCAGATCGTCGCGCCGCGGCATGACCACCTGATCAGTATCGTAGCCCTCCAGCCCGGCGGTCGGGTCGAGGTGATGCTCCACTACGGCCCGCAGGGTGTTGTAGGCACCGCCGTGGCCCCAGGGGCCGGTGAGGGCCACGTTGCGCAGGGGCGGGGTGCGGAACCGGTAGCGGTCCTCGATATCGCCGGTCACCAGTTCCCGGCCGAAGTCGTCATGACCGTCCGGTCCGTTGCCCTTGCCCGGGCCGATCTGGGGCATGGCAATGGCGTGGAAGGCCATGTCCGTCTGGAACTTACCGCTATGGCAGGAGCTACACCGCGCCTTGCCGTAGAAGAGCCGCATGCCCGCCACCGCCTGCCGGCTCATGGCCTCCCTGTCGCCACGCAGATAGGCATCGAAGGGGCTGTCGTCGGCGCGCCAGGCACTGGCCTCGAAGGCGGCAATGGCATTGGCCGCATGGACGAAGGTGATGTCACCCGCCTGCTGGATGTCGTCATAGGCGGCGATGAAGAGTTCCACGTAGGCCGGTATGGCCTGCAGCCGGTAGGCCAGCTGGTCCCAGACACCGTCCGGGCCGGCCAGGTTGTCCACCGCCGCGGCGTTGGCGATGCTATTCTCCCCGAGCTGCCCCGCCATCTCGGTACCGGAGGTGACAGGGAACATGGCCTGGGCCGCCAGCACGTTGTCCAGGCCCGGCGGCAGGTCGTCGCCGGCGGGGGAGAAGAAGCCACTGGGCCGGGACGGATCGATGGTCACCCGGCCGTCATGGAACATGTGGGTCATGCTGCCGGCCCCCAGGTTGAACACGGGCGGTGCATTGCGCGGCACCCGCTCCGGAATGGCGTGGACGCCCTGGCCGGTGTCGCGGGTGACCCCCAGGCCACTGCCGCCCTCCCCCACGGGCAGGGACAGGCCGTCCCCCGTATCCGTCAGGGAATGATGGCAGGTGGCACAGGAGATGTTACGGTTGCCGCTCAGCTCCTTGTCGAAGAACAGGAACCGGCCCAACTCCACCTTGGCGGGGTCCGGCCGGCCCTCGTCATGGAAATCGCTATCCCTTACGGGCCCCGGCAGGCGGCCGTTGCCGTGGCCCTGGCCGTGGGCCCTGCCCTGATCCGCCGCGTGCCCATGGCCCCGGTCATTGCCCTTGCCGGCCGCAACCGCACCGCCGCTCAACGCCAAGACCGCACCGATAACGATGATTAGTGAGCGCATGATTCTCCCCCTCGATTCCCGAATTTGACCCCACAAGCGTGAGGCAACAATGGATGTTCTAACCACTGCGGTCCATGCGGCCCATCGGTGGATCGACGGGCCTTTTATTGGGTTGTTTCCCGTGGCGGCCGCAAGCTTCGACGCGGATCGCGCTCAAGTCCACTCGATGACTAAGGAAATGTGATCCAGTCGTGCTATGGCCGCGGCTTGGCGGTCTCCGGCCCGGCCACTGGAGCAGACCAGGCCGCCGGCACTACCCCATGTCCGGTGGAAGGGTACTGGCGGCCCTCAGTCCGCGGTCGACCTCACGGGGTTGCCGAGGGCCTGGCACACGTGCTCCGCCAGGCCCACCCCCGCCTCGTGCATCGTGAGGTAGGTCTCGTCCGCCCCCGCCTGCTTGATCAGCCCCACATGGTCCTCGTGGAGGGCATGGGAGATGATGGGGCCGGCGAAGCCCCTGGCCCGCAGTTGGCGCGCGGCCATAACCTTGGCATCCACGTGGTCCATGGCCAGCACCACGGCGCGGATCCCCGCCAGGTCCACGCCGTGCCAAAAGTTGGAGTCCTCCACGTCCGTATAGACGACGTTGCGACCCGCCGCCGTCTGGGCGGCCACGGTATAGGGATCGGCGTCCAGACCGATCACCCGCGGGTTTCGTGGCACCATGAAATCGTAGGCGGCGCTGCCCGTACGTCCCATGCCCATGATGAGGATCTCCGCGTCGCCGAAGGCCGCCGGCTCCTCATCGGGATGCCTCTGCGCCTGCTCGAAGCCCTCGAGGAACGACCCGAAACGCTCATACAGGGGATGGGCCAGCCGGTTCAGGGGCGCGGCGATGACGAAGGACAGGGCCACCGTCACCGCCAGGGGCACCAGCCACTCGGGCAGCACCGCCGCCGCCACGATGAGACCGAACTCGCTGTAGGCCGCGAGGCTGAGGCCACCGAGGAAGGCGTTGCGGGCCCGCAGACGGAACAGCACCAGCAGAAAGAAGAACAGGATTCCTTTTAACGGCAGGATAACGGCAAAGGCCAGGGCGAAAGCCAGGTCCCCTGCATCCGGCAGGCCCTGCATGCCGATCTGCAGAAAGAAGCCCACCAGGAACACCTCCTTGAGGCTCCACAGGGCCTCCGACATCTCCTTCGCCCGCTCGTGACTGCCCACCAGCACCCCCATGAGCAGGGCACCGATCTCGCCACTCACCCCCACCGCCTGGAAGGCATACCCCCCCACCACCAGGGCCAACAGCATGCCCATGAGCACCAGCACCTCGTCATGCCCGCTCAGGTCCAGCAACCGGTACAGCAGGGGACGCAGCAGGGGCAGGGTCAGGATCCACAAGGCCCAGATGGAGGGCGTGTTGCCACCCCACACCGCGATGACCCCGAGGGCCACGATGTCCTGGATGATGAGGATGCCGATGGCGGCGCGGCCATGGAAGGCACCGAGTTCCCTTTTGCCCTCGAGGATCTTGGCCGCCAGCACGGTGCTGGAGAAGGACAGGGCGATGGCCAGCAGCAGGGCGGTGTTCCAGTCCACGTCCAGCACGAAATGGATGCCCGGGGTGAACACGCCTACGGTGATGGCGAAGTGGGCGAGGCCGCCGCCGATGACATGGGGCTTGACTAGCTGACCGAGCTTCAGCTTGAGACCCACGGTGAACAGCAGCATGAGCACGCCGATATGGGCCATGTGCTCCAGCACCTCGCCGCTGTAGGCCGGCAGGCCCAGGGCACCCCCCGTGGCATTGAGGGCAAAGCCCGAGGCCAGAAAGCCCACCAGGGGCGGCAGGCCCACCTGGCGCGCCGCCAGGCCGGCGATGAAAGCGAAAGAGATTACGATGACCTCGAACATCACGCCCCCGGTATGTCTTTTTTATCCCCTATGGATTGATTGAACGCACGCCTGTCATGCCCGGCATCACGCCCTCGCGCGCCGAACCGGCAAAGCGTCCATCGGGATAGGGTAGCGCTGGCCTCGAGGTCCCGCGTTCAGGACGGGGATGATACTACAGGCGCCCGGCCAGGCCGGACATGAACGTCGGGCAGACCCGGAAACCAAGAGTCAGCGCTGCGGCCCCGGGATCTCATATTACGGGGTGTAAGGAGCAGGGAAGGGGCGCAGCAAAGCGCCCTCAATACGTTGAGGTGCGTCACCCAGCCGTGCCTGGCACGGCCCGCTGCGCTTGACCCACCCTACGCCGCTGGCACGGCAGGTTGGGTGCCGTCATGCCGGGCTCGACCCGGTAGCCAGAGAATATATCACCAGGCCCGACCCCACCGCGGGCTTCGCCGTGCCATCCACCCCTGGTTTTCTTGCCGTGCTCGGCCTTTGGGCCGACCTGATGGGCGTTCAACACACCATGCACTATCGGCCGCCAAAAGACAGCCAATGGCCGTTCAAGGTGACAGACGCCGGTACCAGTCGGCGATGGCCCGCCCGATGGCCTCGGGCTGGTCCTCCTGCAGATAATGCAGCCCCTGGCCCACGTAGACGGTCTCGATGTTCTTGGTGTGCGCCACCATCCACTCCGCTGCGGCGGGACCATTGAGGGCGCCGGGCCTGGCATAGAGCATGAGTTTGGGCTTGTCGGTGGTCATCAACCACTGGTTGTAATTGCCGATGACCCGTGTGGTATGGGGTGGGCGATTGCCGATGGGGATCTGGTTGGGCCAGGGGACGATGACGCGGCGCCGTGCGTCCCGGGTCCGGAACGGTTCCCGATAGGCATCCATCTCCGCCTCGGTCATGTCGCGCATCACCATGTCCGGCAGGGCCTTCTCCACGAAATAGTTCTGCTCCACCATCAGTTCGCTTCCCTTGGCGGAACGCAGGGTGGTGAAGAACTCTTCGAGCATGGGCGGCAGGTCGTCGTAGTTCGCAGCCGGGAACATGGGCGCCACGATGGCCTCGAAGAACGCCACACCCTTCACGTTATCGGTATACCGTGCGGCATAATCGAGGGCGAAGGCCGAACCCCAGTCGTGGCCCACGACGGTGACGTTCTCCAGACCCAGGGCCTCGATGAAGCCCTCGATGTAGCTGACGTGATTCGCATAGTTGTAGTCGATGTCCGGACGCTCGGACTTGCCGAAACCGATGTTGTCCGGCGCGATGACCCGGGCACGGTCCGCGAGGTGGGGGATGACATTGCGCCACAGATAAGAGGACGTCGGCTGGCCGTGGAGCAGGAGAATGGGATCTCCTTCGCCCTCGTCCACGTAGTGCATCTTCGAGCCGAGCACCTCCACGTAGTGGGATTCGTAGGGAAACTCCGCCGATATGACCGGCGATGATGGTTCGGCCGCGACGGTGGTGTAAAGCAAAGAGACGGCAAGCAACGC
Organism: Gammaproteobacteria bacterium; assembly: GCA_034522055.1. Lineage (NCBI taxonomy): Bacteria > Pseudomonadati > Pseudomonadota > Gammaproteobacteria > Gammaproteobacteria bacterium. The sequence goes on along the minus strand of JAXHLS010000002.1, from coordinate 2,482,291 downwards.
CGCCGACAGAACAGTGATGGCCCGACTGCGACCCGGGTCCGGTAAAAATGACATTATTCTCCTCCTGTGGTCGGATCGATGGCGCGAGAGCGTGATGACGCTCCCGCCGACGAGTCCCTGAAGGGGACCATCCATGGCGCGCTAAACTTACCGGACCGACACTCCGAATGCCGGCGCCCGACAGATCCCGACTCACGGGACGGTCCCTGAGTAGCTAAGCCAAGGAGAACCCCATGAGCCCCAAGCCCATCCACACCACCGCCCTGCTGGTCTCGGTCCTGGCCCTGACCGGCGCCCCGTCCATCATGGCTCGGGAGATCTTGGCCGGGAAGATCATTGAAAACGTCCTCGGCATGCGCTTCGTGCACATCCCTGCCGGCAGCTTCGTCATGGGCACAGCGGATCCGGCGGCGGCCGCCGCCGAGGTGGCCGACCCGGACCCCGCCTACGCCGAGGACGAGACCCCCGCCCACGAGGTCACCATCTCCCGCCCCTTCTACATGGGGCAGACCGAAGTCACCCAGGGGGTATGGCTCGAGGTGATGGAGAACCAGCCCGGTCCCGCCGCGTGGTGGGAGGGCGACGACTGGGCACGGCTGCCGGTGGCGGCGGTGTCGTGGAACATGGCGGCCCGTTTCGTGGAGGAACTGAACCGCATGGATCCCGCCCACCGCTACCGCCTCCCCACCGAGGCCGAATGGGAATACGCCGCCCGCGCCGGCACCACGGGGCTACGGCCCGTGGCCACGGAGGCCCTGCCCGACCATGCCTGGTACATCGCCAACTCCGGCGACCACCCCCATGCCGTGGCGACCCGCGAGCCCAACGCCTTCGGCCTCTACGACACCCTCGGCAACGTGTGGGAATGGGTGGCGGACGACTATGCCCCGGACACCTATACCGCGGCGCCCCGCCGCGACCCCCAGGGCCCGACTACGAGCCGCTCGAAGGTGCGCCGCGGCGGCTCTTACCACTGCCCCGAGCACCAGATCCGCCCCGCCTACCGGGGAGCCAATGCCCCCCATGTCCGCTATACGGTGCTGGGCCTGCGGGTGGTGGCCGAACCGCGGCATGGGCCCTGACGGCCGGCCCGAACCCGACAACCTCTCGCCCCTGACGCGCCTGGCTCAGGGCTAAACTGGCAAATCCCGGACCGCCGCTGGCAAAACCGGCCACCAGCCAAAGGGTATGGTTAACGTGAAAGTCGCGAAGCACGAACTCCCCCTCTCCCTCTGGGAGAGGGATGGGGTGAGGGAACGAACATGGCGATACGCGCTCCTCTTTCATCATCTCGGGCGGCGCGTATCGCCATGAGAGTTAACGAAGAGCGCGCCCTAATGCCCTTGATTCACTGCGTTTGCCCGCACGGCGGGCGGCGTTTATACTTTGTTTAAACGTCGAGCTTGAGGTTGACATGGCCGAGACCGTCCTTGACATCAAAAAATGGGGCAACAATCTTGGCGTGCGTTTGCCTGCGGCCGTGGCCCGTGCTGCGCACCTGCATGCTGACCAACGCGTGCGCATTACCGTAGAAGGCGAGCGGATCATTATCACGCCGCTACATGACGAACCCCTGAGCCTGGAACAGCGCCTGGCCCGCTTTGATCCCGAGCGCCACGGTGGGGAGGCCATGTCCGTCGATGAAAGGCTGGGGGCAGAAAGGTGGTAAAACCGGCCAAGGGCTGGATACCCGATCGCCAGTACATCATCTGGATTGACTGCAACCCCCAGCGTGGGAGAGAAATGCGCGATGTCCATCCCTTTCTCGTCCTGTCTCCCAAAGTGTTCAACGAGCGCACTTCCCTGGTGATTGGCCTGCCCATGACCACAGCCGCCTACAACGCCGACAATCCATTCGCGGTAGCCGCCGGCATTGCCGGCAGGCGCAAGGCCGGGCGAACCAGTTACGTCCTTTGCCACCAGCCCAAATCCTTCGACTGGCGCTTGCGTGGCGGCGCGCCCCATCCAATGAAACGCATTACTGATGCCCGCTTTGCCGAGGTACTGGCTTTGCTCAACCAGATCGTGCAGTTGGCCTGAAGCCAGACGTATCACAGCCGGCCTATCCCGGCGCGCTGCGCACGCGCGACGTGGCCCAGCGCCTCGGCGAGGCCACGGCCGGGCCGGCCCACGTTTTCTGGCCCGATGACATCGCCCCCCTGGCCGACGACCGGCTGCGCTGGGATCGGATCCTGGGGCATCGCCAGGTGACCGATGCCTATCTGCTGGCGCTGGCCGTGCGCCATGAGAGTCGTTTTGTCACCTTCGATCAGCGTATCGGCATTGCTGCGGTTCAGGGCGCCAGCGCGCAGCATCTGGTAACCCTCGCCTGAAATGCAGAGGAGGCGTTTCCAGATGCAGCCCGAAATGGAACGGGAAGATAAATCCGATGCCCGCGTGACTGGCGGCTGCAAGGTCGGGTGAACCAGGGAGAAAATCACGTTCGATCCATAGCAAAAGCAACGGAGTTTCCGGGATCGGTCGACTGACTGAACTTGCCAGCAAATGCTTTGACATATGCCCAGTCAACCTAAAGAAATTGGAATACCAACGTCTGAACGCCACGTACGCCTCTTTCGCAACGGGCGTAAGCAGGCACTACGCATTCCCCCGCGAGTAAGAGATGGAGGGTGATCGACTGATCATTGACCCATCCGTAAAGGCAGACTGCTGGCGCTGCTCACCACTCTCGATCCCTTGGCGGAATCCTTCTCCGATATCGATACTGAAGCTCCAACCCGGCGATCGTGGTTGTACGGAGTTCCCTTCGGGCGAGTGCGAAATAGTATGATGCACTACACGAGTGTGCCGATCGGGTAATTCGCAGACCTTCTGAGCGAATTTCGGCAGTTCGGTCGATTTCTCAATGTCGGCAATGTTTTTGAGGTCGCGCGGCAGTACCGCCGTCAGATAAGAGCGAGCCCAATCCTGGCGTCGGCGCTTGGGCGCGATGATCCTAGTCGGCTTTGCTGACTGTGCAGCCGTAATTACTTTTCCACCACGGTCACCCAGTAGCGTGTGCCGGCATTGACCGATACCGGGAAGAATTTGCTCAGGGCGCGCAGGGCCTGATCGGTGTTGCCTACCCTGAAGGCACCCGGATATTCAATTCGAAGGGGGCGTGCCATATGCCATCAATATCACCATCACTATATATTGCAAGACTTGACCCTTTTTCCGCAGTTGCGTGGCCTGGTTAGCTGCGCTTGTAGACATGTTTTCGGTGACCCACCTTCACAACCGTTACGACAAGAAGCTCATCTGCCACTTCATATATGATTCGGTACACACCCTGTCGAATCCGGTAGCGCTCCTTCCCTGAAAGCTTTTCACTGCCGACCGGGCGGGGATTCTCCTGCAGTTCATTCATGCGCTGAAGGATACGGGCAATATCTTTGTTTGGGATTGGCCGCAGATCCTTGGAGACAGATTTCTTGAAGACAATCTTATAGTTTCCCATGGGCCTTCAAATCGTCCAGCAAGGCCTCATAGCTCATTGTTGGTTCGGAAACCCGTTCCTCGAACGCCGCCAAATCTTCCTGGTCCTCTGCCAATGCCGCACGAACAGCATCGTTGACGATACCTGATAGGGAACGGTGCGTATGCGCGGCCTTCAACCGCAGCGCGGCGTGTAACTGAGGGTCAAAATAAATCGTGGAACGCTTTGATGTCTCGCTCATGGCATGCTCCAAATATCATTAGATAGGCATTGTGGCGTCAAAACATCATAGCGTCCATTATTGTCAACGGCGAAATCCAAATCCGGGATGGAAACGATCATCGCCACCAAAGCGGCACGCCAATTCTCGGACCTGCTCAACCGGATCGCCTATTCACCCACTGAAGACGCCCATCACCAATCCAGCACGCTCGCCTTGAAGGTCTGGTTCCAGCGCCCGGCGCCTTCACCCGGCACGGTGATGCGGATGTAGGCGTGCTCGGTCGCCGCGTGGCAGGCGTTGCAGGCCGCCACCAGATCGCGGTAGCGGGCACACCCCGCGCCGGGTCGGTACCACCCGCAGGCTGTCGGGCTGAAGCCCGACCGACCTACAGCCCGACCCGCACGACAGCCCCCTGCCCATTCCCTGGGCACGGATGTAGGTCGGGATTCATCCCGACATCCGGCCCGGGCCCGTGCAACCCGGGCCGGGTTGGGGTCCGCCGGCGGTCGGTGTCGGGCTGAAGCCCGACCTACAGTCCGACGTACAACCCACCCCACAGGAGACCGGCAGGCGTCCTGTTGCAGATTAGGGGCCGGATTCCATCCGCGCTTCATAACGGGCTCTCAGGGCAGCCACGCGCTTGCGGTTGACGCCGCCATCGCCGTAGCCCACCCGGGAGGCCGAGCGCGGGTGGATCACCCCCCGGGGCTCGTCGACACGGACCTCCAGATCATCCACGAAACCGAACAGCCGTGACGAGAACTCCGCCGCGAGGTAGCCCTCCTCCCGGGCGCGGATGCGCCCTCCCATATCCTTTATCTCCGCCTCGAGGACGGTCATGGCGCCTTCCCGGAAGACCAGGGGCTCCACGTGGTGCCGGGGGTCCGGCGCCCCCTCGCTGCTGACGCAGTTGGGCCGGTCGGGGCACGGTGCGAGGCGGCCATCGGCCAGACCCGGTGGCTCGCCCTGCCGGGATACCACGCCGAGGATGGCGAACAGCACCGCCACCCCCACCGGCAGCAGGACCAACAGGCTCCAGATGATCGTCATGGCATGCCTCATGGGTGTGCGGGGGATTGCCGGGCCGCAGCGGCGGCCAGATGGAACACTGCCATCTGGCTGGCCCCGCCGTGGAGGGGATCCACCCAAAAGATCGGAACAGGTTACCTGGTAGCCGTTGCGCCGGGCCACGCCCTGGCACCAATGGCGGAACTTCGCGCGGCCCCACTCGAAACGGTGGCCGGGGTGCCGGAGGCCGTCGGGCGGCAGCCCGAGCAAAGGGTTGAAGTCGGCGTTGGGGGTGGTGATCACCACCGCACCCGGGCGCATGTGTTCGAATACCGCGCGCTCGAGCACCGACAGGCGCCGGGGATCCACGTGCTCGATGGTCTCCACCAGCACGGCACAGTCGAAACCCGACAGGGCGGCCGTGGCCTCGGTCATGGAGCCGTGAACCAGTTCCACGCGCTGCGCCATGGCAAGGGGCGCCATGCCGTCCAGGCGGACGCGGAGCTGTGCCAGGGCCGCCCGGGAGGAATCGACCCCCGTGAGCCGCTCGAAGCGCCCATCAGCCACCAGGCGGGCGAGCAGGTCGCCATCGCCGCAACCGAGATCGAGGACGCTGCGCGCCCCACAGGCGTGCACGGCCTGGTGCACGGCATCGAGGCGCTCTTCGTGGAGTTCGGAAGTCATCGGCCTGCCAAGGGAGTCAATAATCGGCTCATGGGGGCGGCGCAGGGTGTCCTGCTGCCGTGAATGGACTCGCAATGCTACCAGCAACCCGCCCCTCCCGCCCCGCCGGGAGACGCCGCGGACCGGCGGCGGGTGGGGCCACTCCCGCTGGTTGCCGTCATGAAAACACACACCGGCGCTCCTCGGCCCTCAAGGTCGGTCGCCATTTCCGTTACACTACGCCTCCGGTCATGAGGGGCTTATCACGCCGGCTGCGCCAGCGACCCGGCACCTCCCCGAGCCCCCTCGACAAATCCTCGTCCGGCCACGGTCCCGCCCGTGGCCGGACCCAGCAAGTAAGACGAAACCCCGCAACCATGAAAGCAGCCGAACAGCACGAACGCGCCCATCTCTCCGAGGTCAAGAGGCGGCTGCGCGCCGCCCTCGAGACCATCGACACCCGGCTGGAGGAATATCGCCAGGACATCCAGGCCCAGAAGACCTATCTGTGGGAGAGCCGGGCCGAGATGGACCACGTAGAGAAGATCGCCAGCCGCCAGTCCATCGAGCAGGCCCTCATGAGCGGCGACCAGCTGCTGGCGTCCCGGAAGCGCCTGCTGAAGCTGGCCGGCTCACCCTATTTCGGCCGTTTCGACTTCGTCCCCGCGGACGGGGCTCATGCCAACGCCATCTATATCGGCGTCCACGGCTTCCACGACGACGGCGACAACAAGGCCATCGTCCATGACTGGCGCGCCCCCGTCGCCTCCATGTTCTACGACCACGAGACCGGCCCCGCATGGTACGAGGCCCCGGCCGGCCGGGTGCACGGCGAGATGGTCATGAAGCGCCAGTTCCGCATCCGCGACGGCGAGATGGAGTTCATGCTTGACAGCGCCGTCAACATCATGGACGACGTCCTCCAGGAGGAACTGAGCCGCACCTCCGACGAGGGCATGAAGAACATCGTGGCCACCATCCAGCGGGATCAGAACGCCATCATTCGCGACGAGCACGCATCGGTCCTCATCATCCAGGGCGTGGCCGGCTCCGGCAAGACCTCCATCGCCCTGCACCGCATCGCCTTCCTGCTCTATCGCTTCAAGGATACCCTGAGTTCCGAGGACATCCTCATCATCTCGCCGAACCGCGTGTTCGCCGACTATATCTCCAACGTGCTGCCGGAACTCGGCGAGGAGACCGTCAGCGAGGTCCAGATGGAGACCCTGGCGGCCGAGCTGCTGGAGCACGAGTATCGCTTCCAGACCTTCTTCGAGCAGACCGCCCAGTTGCTGAAAAAACCGGACGAGGCCCTGCAGGAACGCATCGCCGTCAAGTCGTCGGCCGATTTCCTCGCCACCATCAACGCCTACGCGGCCCATGTGGAGAAGAACAGCTTCATCGCCGGGGACCTGTGGATCGGGCGTCGCCTCGTGCCGGGCTGGCTGCTGGAGGAGACCTTCCAGAAAAACCGGGGTTATGCCCTAACGGAGCGCGTCAACCGCACCGCCGCCGCCATCGAGCAGAAGATCGGCATCCAGTACCATTACGACCTCAGGGCGGACGAGCGCGCCGAACTCAAGCAGGCCATCAGGGGCATGTACCGCCGTTCCACCCTGCGCGAGACCTACAAGGGCCTCTTCACCTGGATGGGCAGGCCGGAGTTGTTCAAGGCGACGGGCGGCAGGCTCGAATACGCCGATGTGTTCCCCCTCATCCATCTCAAGATGCGCCTGGAGGGCAAGAGCACCTCGCCGCGGCGGGTCAAGCACCTGCTGATCGACGAGATGCAGGACTACACGCCGGTGCAATACGCCGTCATCGCCAGGCTCTTCAACTGCAAGAAGACCATCCTGGGGGACGCCAACCAGTCGGTGAACCCCTACGGCTCGTCCACCGCCACCACCATCCGGGACGTCTTCCAGCAGGGCAGCTGTGTCCAGCTCAACAAGAGCTATCGCTCAACCTGGGAGATCACCCGTTTCGCCCAGGGCATCTCCCCCGACCCGGAGCTGGTGGCCATCGAGCGCCACGGTGAGCCCCCGCGGGTCATCCGCTGCAGGAACAAGGCCGAGGAGACGGCCCACATCGCCGCCATCGCCGCGGGCCTGGCGGACTGCGGCCACCATACCCTCGGCATCATCTGTAAGACCCAGGCGCGCGCCGAGGCGCTGGCCGGCGCCCTCGAGGAGGCCGGCCTCGACCCCCACCTGCTCTCCGCCTCCAGCACCACCTTCAGCCAGGGCATCATGGTGTGCACGGCCCACATGGCCAAGGGCCTGGAGTTCGACCAGGTCATCGTCGCCGAGGCGACCGCCAGGAACTACCACACCGCCCTGGATCGCAACCTGCTCTATGTCGCCTGCACCCGTGCCATGCACCGCCTGACCCTCACCCACGTGGGCAAGGCGACGGCACTGATCCCCGACACCGCTTCACCGGCCGTCCCCTGAACGGACAAGGGCCGGCGGCACGGGGCGACGGCGCGGCTTGCCGTTGCCGCCGGAGCGGGGGATCATGCGCCCCTCCCGCCGGCCGCCCGGCATTCCCCCCACAAAGGAGCCCCGTCATGATCGAAGACCTGCAGCGCCGTTTCCCCCACCCCGAAATCCGTTTCTACGAGCGGGACCAACTGGTCATGGTGGAGCTGGCCAACCGCCACGGCAACGCCACCCTCACCCCCTTCGGCGCCACCCTGTTGAGCTATGTTCCCCGGAACGGCGCAGAGGTGATCTGGGTGAGCGAGACCGCCCGCTACGACGGCGCCAAACCGGTGCGCGGTGGGGTGCCGGTGTGCTGGCCCTGGTTCGGCCCCCATCCCGATGACGCCGGCCAGAAGGCCCATGGCGTGGCCCGCTACGTCACCTGGGAGGTGGAGGCGGTGGAGTCCGTGGACGACGCCACCCGCGTGGTGTTCCGTCTGGAGCCGGACGACGACATCCGCGCGGCGTGGCCGGGGGACTTACGCCTGCGCCTCGCCGTCACCCTGGGCCAGCGCCTGACCATGGAACTCAGCGGTGAGAACCTCAGCGACCAGGACTGGACCGTGTCCGAGGCACTCCACACCTATTTCCGGGTGGCCGACGCCCGGGACCTCGAGGTGGAAGGGCTGGAAGGGATCACCTACGTGGACAAGGTGGCCGGGGGACGCGGCGTGCAGCACGGGGCCTTACGGGTGAAGGCCCCCATGGACTGCGTCTACCTGGACCACGACGGCGCCGCCATCCTCCACGACGGCGGCCGGCGCATCCATGTACACAAGTCCGGCAGTGCCAGCACCGTGGTGTGGAACCCCGGCCCCGAGGGTGCGCGGGGCTTCGCGGACATGCCCGACGAGGACTGGGTGTCCATGGTCTGCGTGGAGGCGGCCAACGCCCTGGACAACGCCTACACCCTGAAGGCGGGCGCCTCCCATACCCTCACCATGACCATCGGCGTGGAGTAGGCCCCTCGCGTCATGGTCCCGCGGAGGATGGCGGGGTCATGGCGAGAAGCGCCCCTTCTCCTCCACTTCCGCACGGCCCCGGCGCACGCCCGGGGTATCCTTGGGATCCATCGGCATGAACGTGGTGGTGTTTCACGCCCTGCGCGATTATGCGCGCTTCGTCCTCCGGCACCGTCGGCTGCTGGCCTTCGGCCTGCTGGCGGCTGCCCTGTCCGGCTTCGGCCAGACCTTCTACATCGGCCTGTTCAACACCGCCCTGCGTGCGGACTTCGGCCTCAGTCATAGCGAACTGGGGCTCGTCTATGGCGGCGCCACCCTGGCCAGCGCCACCCTGCTGCTGGGCGTGGGACGGCTCTACGACCGTCTCGATCTGCGGCTGTTCCTGAGTGGCGCGGTGGCCATAGTGGCCGCCGGCTGCCTGCTGCTGGCCGCTGCCGGTGGGATGATGGCGCTCATGGCCGCCCTGTTCCTGCTGCGCCTCGGTGGCCAGGGCCTGATGGGCCACATCGCCATGACCACCATGGCCCAGCGTTTCCACCACGGGCGCGGCAAGGCCGTGAGCCTGGCCTCCATGGGCTTCCCCCTGTCCGAGGCGGTGTTCCCGGCCGTGGCGGTGGCCGCGCTGGCCCTGGTGGAGTGGCGCGGCCTGTGGCAGATCAGCGCCGCCGTGGTGGCGGGACTGTTCCTGCCCCTGCTGTTACTGCTGTTGCGCGGGCAACCCGGCGGCGAGACGCCGGCCGCACCGGCGGCAAAAAATCACCCCGACTGGCGCGTCGGCCAGGTGGTGCGGGACTGGCGCTTCGTCCTCATCCTGCCCACCGCCCTGGCGCCACCCTTCGTGGTCACGGTCGCCCTATTCCACCAGGTGCCCATGGCCCTGCTCAAAGGCTGGTCCACGGAGCTGGTGGCCTCGGGGATGGCCCTGTTCGCGCTGGGACACGTCAGCGGCCTGCTGGGGGCCGGCCCCCTGGTGGATCGCTGGTCGGCGACCCGGGTGTTCGTACCCGCCCAACTGCCCCTGGCCGGGGCCATGGCGGTGCTGGCCCTGGTGGAGGCCCCGTGGGGAGCGCTGCTATGGCCGGCCCTGCTGGGGCTGGGCCTGGGGCTGGCCTCCACCGCCCTCACCCCCCTGCTGGCGGAGCGTTACGGCGTGATGCACCTGGGCGCCATCCGCGCCCTCGTGCAGGCCCTGATGATCCTGTCCACCGCCATCGGCCCGCCCCTGCTGGGATGGCTGCTGGACCTTGGCTTGCATACCACCACCCTCGCCGGTGGCATCGCCCTGACCATCCTCGCCGCGGCCCTGGCGGCGCGGCTCACCCTGGCCGGCACCCCTCTCCGAAACTGACGCTAGCCGTCGGCCCCAGGGTTCAGCGGCGCGCGGCCGCGACGTCCATCACCCGTTCCACGATGCGCGTAGCCAGCGCCTCCTCAGCGGTGAACAGGGTGGCGGAGCCATCGTGGCCCAGCGGGTCCGCCCCATCCTCCTGGCTCGCACGCACCAGGGCGACGACATCCGGTTTGAGGGTGTGGGCGATCTCGATCATCCGCCGCACCGCCAGCAGGTCCGGTGTGGTGGTGACGAGGAAAGCGGCGCGGGCGATGTGGGCCTGGATGAGCACCGCCGGATCGGCGGCGTCACCGCTCACGGCGGCGATGCCCTCGGCCCGCAACTGCTCCACGATCTCGCGATTCTGTTCGGCCACCACCACCGAGATCCCGCGGGCACCCAGGGCCTTGCCGATGCGCTGCCCGAGACGGCCGTAGCCCACGAGCACGACGTGGCCGCTGAGGCGGTGCTGGGCGATGCTCATGGGCAGCTCCGCCAGGGGATCCGCCGGCCGCTCCAGGGCGCGTGCCAGCTTCGAGCGCGCCCGGATCCACGCCTGCAGCGGCTCCACCGCCTGGAACACCAGGGGGTTGAGGGCGATGGAGATCAGGGCCCCCGCCAGGATCATGTCCTGACCCGCCACCGGCAGCACCTGCAACATGACCCCCAGTCCGGCGAGGATGAAGGAGAACTCGCCGATCTGGGCCAGGCTGGCGGAGACGGTGAGGGCCGTGTTCAGGGGATAGCGGAAGGCGAGGACGATGACGAAGGCCGCCAGGGACTTGCCCAGCACGATGATGGCCACCACCGCCACGATCTTGAGGGGTTCCTCCAGCAGCACCGCCGGATCGAACAGCATGCCCACCGAAACGAAGAACAGTACCGAGAAGGCATCCCGCAGGGGCAGGGACTCCTCGGCGGCGCGATGGCTGAGGGCCGACTCCCGCAGCACCATACCGGCGAAGAAGGCACCGAGGGCGAAGGAGACCCCGAACAGCAGCGAGGACCCATAGGCGATGCCCACGGCTGCGGCGATGACACAGAGGGTGAAAAGCTCCCGCGAGCCGGTGCGCGCCACCTGCCACAGCAGCCAGGGGAAGAAGCGCCGGCCAGCCACCAGCATGAGGACCACGAAGACGGCGATCTGGCCCAGAGTCCAGGCGAGGGTGGACAGCAACCCGCCGCCCGATGCCCCACCCGCCGCGGGCCCCGTACCGCCGCCCAGCCAACCCGCCAGCGGCGGCAGCATCACCAGCACCAGCACCATCACCAGGTCCTCCACCACCAGCCAACCCACGGCGATGCGACCGTTGATGGAATCCAGCAGGCCGCGGCTTTCCAGGGCCCGCAGCAGCACCACGGTACTGGCCACCGACAGGGCGAGGCCGAAGACCACGCCGGTGCCGGGGGGCCAGCCCCAATAGGTCGCCAGGGCCAAGCCCAGGGCGGTGGCCACGGCGATCTGCACCAGGGCCCCCGGCAGGGCGATGCGGCGCACCGACATCAGGTCGTCCAGGGAGAAATGCAGGCCCACGCCGAACATCAGCAGCATGACGCCGATCTCGGCCAACTGGGCCGACAGTTCCATGTCCGCCACGTAGCCGGGGGTGTGGGGCCCCAGGATCACGCCGGCCAGCAGATACCCCACCAGGGCCGGCAGCCTCAGCTTGACGGCGATGAAACCCAACACCAGCGCCAGCCCCAGGGCGGCGGCGATGGTGGCGATGAGGGGCACGCTGTGGGGTATCACTGATGATGCCTGCCTGCCGTAAAATCCATGGGCCGAAGGGTAGCACCCGGAGGGTCCGTTCACCCTCACCAGCTTTCATGGTTTAACCTGCTGCTGGAAGGCATCCCTTTTATTCATAAAAATCGGAGGAGTCCCACCATGCGACCCGGATACAAGACCCTGGCTTTCCGCCTGCTCATGACCGCCGCCCTGACGGCAATACCCGCATCCACCCTGGCGGCGCCGCCCCAGGAACTCATCGCGGCCCTGGCGGAGGGCGGTAAGGCGGTCATGATGCGACACACCCAGACCCAGGAGGCGGAACCCGAGGTCTCCATGCACCTCAGCGGCGACTGCGAGGAAGAGCAGAATCTGGATGCCACCGGCCGCGCCCAGGCCGAGGCCATTGCCGCGGGCTTCGCCGCCCACGGCATCGCCGTGGCGGAGGTCTACAGCAGCGAATTCTGCCGCGCCCGCGACACCGCGCGCCTGGCCTTCGGCGAGTTCGAGGCCTGGGACGCCCTCAACCTGGTGGAGATCCAGGACCCGACGGATCTGGCCTTCGTGATGGCGGACGTCGAGGAACGCATGGGTGAATTCGAGGGCGAAGGCAACCTGGTGCTGATTAGCCACCGCAGCACCATCAACACCGTGACCTTCCAGCAGACCGAGCCGGGCGACATGGTGGTGCTCCAGCCCGACGGCGCCGGCAGCGCCGAGGTCCTCGGCATCCTGCCGGTGGCGGCGCTCACCGGCGCTGAAACGGCGCCGTAGCGGCTCTGAATCACGTCGCCACGGAAGGCACTCCAAGGATTCAAGCCGGAACCGACCGAGGCACGCCCACGCTTGACTCAACCACCCCTTACAACAGGGCTCGTCGGGCGCCGGTGCAACAGCGAGTGCAACACCCACAGGGCCGCCGCCGCGCCCGCCAGGTGCTTCAGGGTATGGCCGCTCACGACGCCGGTCAGGCCGAAAATAAAGGCATCGAGCTGCTCGGCGGCCAGGGCCACCAGGTACAGCCCCAGCACCACCAGGGCATCGCCGCCGCGGCTGTAGCGTGAGGGATAGAGCCACAGCAGCAGGGGCACCAGCACCATGGGATAGAGGTGCACCATGCCGTAAGGCCGCAGGTCGCCGTGGCCCCGGGCCTCGGTGACGCCCCAGTACACCACCGCGGCGGCGCCGAGGAGCAACAGCACGGGCAACATCACCGCCCCCACCCGGGGCCCCAGGCGTTCGTTGAACTGGGCCGCCACCCAGGCCATGAACACCCCCACCATGGCCAGGCGGTCCCACAGCAGGCGCCCGTCGTCCGGCGCCAGGTGGTACCAGGCCGAGGCGCAGCCGACGGCGCCGAGGGCGAGGAAGAACACCCGGTAGGGGATGGCGTCCCGGGGGTCCGCGAACATCGGCCGGTCGCTCCCCAGGAGGCGTCCGAGGCCCGCCGCGGCCACCAGGATGAAGGCGAGATTGGAACCCACGTCGAGGGTGTTGGGAATCCCCAGCCACGCGCGCCGATCGGCGAAGTCATGATAGGACTGCCACTGGGGAATGGGCGGCAGGGCCGCGACGGCCGCCACCACCGCCACGGTCAGACCCGCCAGCAGGGCCACCTTGGCGTGCTCGTTCATGTCCATGGCGGCCAAGTATACCCACACGGCCCGGCGATGGACCCCCGGGTCTCAGCCCCCGCCGCGGTGGAGGCCGCGCTCGAAGCGGCGCAGGAACTCCGGTGCCGTGGCGGCGCGGCGCAGGTCGATGGTGACCCGCAGCACCGGCAGGCGCAGCGCGGCCACCAGCCGGTCCGGCAACGGCATGGCCTCGATGGTGGCAATCTCGCCCCCCTCGCCGTCCCGGACGACCCAGCGGCCGTCGCCGCCCGTCACCGGCCCGCCCTTGACTGGCCAGTCGCGCATGGCCGCCGGCAGGGCGCGGGCGAACTCCGCCATGGAATAGCCCATCTCCCGCTCGATGCGCGTCTCCGGGCCGGGCCTACCCACCGGCCACCGGCGGCCACGCCGCCAGCACATCGCCGTCCTCGAGGGCGACCCTGTCGCGCTCGGCGGCATGGAGGAAGACTCCGTTGCGCAGCACCAAGTGGGTCTGGGCCCGGGGCACGCCGCAGTGGTCCAGCAGGCCATGGGCGGTGATACCCGGGGCCACCTCCAGCCGCACCCGGTGACAGTCCGCCCCGGGGGGCAGGTAGCCCATCAGGGAGGCGTACAGTTCCAGTTGCACCTCCATGGCCGTCAGATGACCTGGGTGGTGGCCAGGTAGGCCTCCATCAGCCGCGTCGGGTCCCGCACCAGGCGTTCCTTCCACACCCCCAGGGGGGTGCGGCGCTGGATGAGGCCCCGCAGCACTCCCACGTGCTGGATGAGACCCACGGCGTGGGCGCCGATGAGGCGGTCGTCCTCGAACTGCAGGGACAGGTAGCGATGGTCCCCGGGGCTGTGCAGCTCCGCCTCCTCGCCCCCCGCCACGCCCTCCCAGCGCCCGAAGGAGCAGGACAGCAGGCCCAGGGTGTCCAGTACGTTCATATTGAGGGAGCCCTCGTAGGGGGCATCGCGACCGCTCATGTTGAGGGCGGCCAGGTGGCCGTGGTCGGCGGCGGTGGGCTGGATGGCATGCACGGCATGGCCGCCGGTGGAGAAATCGAGACCCTGGGCCACGTCGCCGGCGGCATAGATGTCGTCGACGCTGGTGCGGAAATGGTGGTCCACCAGCACTCCCTGGTCCGTATCCACGCCGCTGCCGTCGAGGAAGCCGACGTTGGGCCGCACCCCGGTGGCCGTAATCACCCGCTCGGCCGCCACCAGGGTGCCGTCCCCCAGGCGCACGCCGGCCTCCTCGATGGCCTCCACCGCGACGCCGGTATGCACCGCCACCCCCCTGGCCTCGCACCAACCTTTAAGCATGTTACCGGCCACCGGCCCCATCATGCGGGGCACCATGCGCTCGCCCTGCTCGATGACCGCCAGAGTGACACCGCGCATTGCCAGGGACTCCAGGATGATGCTGCCGATGAAGCCGGCGCCGATGAGGGCCACCCGGCTGCCCTTCGTCGCGCCGGCGGCGATGGCGCGGGCATCGGCCAGGGTCCAGCAGCTGGAAACGTGCGGGCCGTCCACCCCCGGGATGGGCGGGCTTACGGGGGAAGAACCCGTGGCCACCAGCAGGCGATCGTAGGCCAGGCTGTCGCCGCCCTCGAGGGTGACCCGGTGGGCCGCGGGGTCGATGCGCGTCACGCGGTCCCGCACCACGTCGATGTCGCGTTCCGCGAAGTGTTCCGGCCGTTCCCGCAGGTAAGTACCCGCCTCGCCGATACGCCCCATCAACAGGTAGGGCAGGGCCATGCGGGAATAGGGCGGCTCCGGCTCGTCGCCCACCAGGCGCACCATGGCCCCGGGGTCGACGTCACGCAGGGTCTCGGCTGCGTTCACCCCCGCCGGTCCGGTGCCGATGATCAGATGGTCCATGGCTGCTATCTCTCCACGGCAGGGGACGGGTGCCGCGGATTAGAGACCGAGGCGCGACCGCGTCTCCGGCGTCAGGCGGCCGTCCGCCGTCCAGCCCCGCAGGGCGTAGTATTCCGGCAGCATCTGGTGGAGGTCGTTGACCCGGCCCTTGGCCGGGCCCACGTTGGCGGCCTCCTTCAGCAGGCGCTTGGGCAGGGTGTCATCGGCGGCGGTCATGCCGGCCCGCAGGTTGTAGTCCCGCTCCAGGTTCCAGATGCGCTCTCCCGCCTCCAGCATGCGGTCGACCGTCCAGCCGCCGCCGCAGGCGGCATCCACCTGGGGGGCGATGTTCTCCAGGCTCCAGGCGAAGGTGGTGAACACGCACAGGCCCGCGGAATCCACCGCCGCGGTGGCGTCCTGGAAGGCCTTCACCAGCTCGGCCTTACCCTCGGTGGCCAGGGGATCGGTCTTCACCGGGATCCCCAGCACCTCCGAGGCCACGGTATAGCCCCGCAGATGGCAGGCGCCGCGGTTGGAGGTGGCGTAGGCCAGCCCCATGCCCTGGATGGCGCGCGGGTCGTAGGCCGGGAACTCCTGACCCTTCACCGTCATGGACAGCTCCGGCATGCCGTACTTCTCGCACAGGCGTTTGGAGCCGAGGCCGATGTCGCGGCCGAAGCCCTCGCCGCGGGCGGTGAGTTCCGCCAGCCGCACCAGGGCCTCGGCACGGTCGAAGCGCAGGTCGATGCCGCCGGTGTCGGCGGTGGTGATGGCCCCCGCCTCGAACAGCTCCATGGCCGCCGCCACGGTGGCACCGAAGGAGATGGGATCCATGCCGTCCTCGTTGCACAGGAAGTTCACGTAGGTCAGGGCATCCATGTCGTCGATGCCGGTATCCGAGCCCAGCGCCCAGGCCGCCTCGTACTCCAAGCCCCCGGAGTTGCCCCAGTACTCGGGCTTGTTCTGCACGCTGAAGTGGCCCTTCTCCACGGTGGAGATGCGCCCGCAGGCGATGGTGCAGCCGAAGCAGCCGGCATTGGTGGTGAGGTTGGGCCTGCCGTCGCCGGGGCGCGGCTCGTGCATGGCCTCGCCGGAGATGCGCTCGGCGCCCTCGAACTGCACCTCGCGCATGTTGCGGGTGGGCATGGCCCCCATGCCGTTGATGACGTTCATCAGCACCTGGGTGCCGTAGGTGGGCAGGCCCTGGCCGGTGACGGCGTTGTCCGCCAGCACCCGCTTGCCGTCGTTCACCGCCGCCATGAAACGCGGCGGATCGGCGATGTTGCCGACCCCCAGGGTGCCGCGCACCGCCACTGCCTTGAGATTCTTCGACGCCATCACGGTGCCGACCCCGGAGCGCCCGGCGGCGCGATGGAGGTCGTTGATCACCGCCGCGTACAGACACCCCGCCTCCGCCGCCCGGCCCACGCAGGCGATGCGGAGCTGCGGGTCCTGGTGCACCTTGTGGAGGTGCTCGTCCGCCGCCCACACCGACTTGCCCCAGATGTCCGCGGCGGAGCGCAGCTCGGCGTGGTCGTTCTCCACGTACAGGTAGACCGGCTCGGCGGCCCGCCCCGCGAAGATGATCATGTCCCAACCGGCGTTCTTCATCTCGGCGCCGATGAAGCCGCCGGAGTTGGAGCAGGCCACCAGGCCGGTGAGGGGGCTCTTGGTGACCACCGAATAGCGCCCGCCGGTGGAGGCCATGGTGCCCGTCAGCGGGCCGGTGACCATGATGAGCCGGTTGTCGGGGCCGAGGGGATCACAGGTGGGATCCGTCTCCGCGGCCAGGTACCGGGTGGCCAGGCCACGCTGGCCGAGGTAGGCGCGGGCCCATTCCATGTCGAGAGGCTCGGGGGTGCAGGTGCCGGCGTCGAGGTCGACGCGCAGGATCTTTCCGGTCCAGGCCATATCATTACTCCTCTGCTCAGGCCGTGCCGGCCAGGCTTTGGCCGGCGTAGGCGCGCATGCGGTCCAGCCCCGTCCAGTCGGCATCCACGTAGGTGATGGCCGCCGTGGGGCAGGCCTTGGCACACTCCGGGTCGCCGCCGCACAGATCGCACTTGATCACCTTGCCGCTGGCCGAGTTGTAGTTCACGGTGCCGAAGGGGCAGGCGATGGTGCATACCTTGCAGCCCACACAGCGGGCCTCCACCACCACCTTGGCCCCCGTCTGCCGGTCCACCTGGATGGCATCCACCGGACAGGCCTTCTGGCACCAGGCCTCGGCACACTGGGTGCAGGTATAGGGGGCGAAACGGCCCTCGTGGTGAAAGGTGAATACCTTGATGCGGGACCTGGCAGGATTGAATCGGCCCTCGTTCACATAGGAACAGGCCATCTCGCATTGCAGGCAGCCGGTGCATTTGGCCGGCGTGATGTGCAGGGCTCGCTGCATGGGGGGCTCCTCTGGAGGTGGGCCGGCGCAATCCCTGCGAGGGGTCAGGAAAATATAGACAGCCCCTTTCGCAGTGGTCAACGTCCACCGCGGCGGGCCCCGGTCGAAAAGCGGTTGCACGACACGGAAGTTGGCGCCAATCTCGTACAAAAGCCCATCGGCGGCGCCGGTGACGCATGGGTGCCACCGCAGCGACGTAACGGCGTGCGCAGGCGCCCTGCCACCTCCAGCCGGGGGGACGGACGGAACGAGGTGCGGAATGTCACAAGTGAAACAGCTGCTCAGGGAGATCGAGGCGGAGGTACGCCACACCCGCTACATGACCGGGCGCGCCACCCTCGCGCCACGGGTGCTGGAGGCCATGACCACGGTGCCCCGCCACGAGTTCGTACCCGATGGCGCCCGGGACTACGCTTACGACAACCGCCCTCTGCCCATCGGCGACGGCCAGACCATATCCCAGCCCTATATCGTGGCCCTCATGACGGATCTCCTCGACCCGGAGCCCGAAGATGTCGTCCTCGAGGTGGGCACCGGCTCGGGTTATCAGGCGGCGGTGCTGTCGCGACTGGTGCACACCGTTTACAGCGTGGAGGTTCACGGCTCCCTGTCCCGGCGGGCAGAGGCGATCCTGCGGCGCCTCGGCTATGACAACGTCATCTGCAGGGTGGGCGACGGCTACGACGGCTGGCCCGAGAAAGCCCCCTTCGACGGCATCCTGGTCACGGCCGCCGCCCCCGCCATACCGCCGGCCCTGGTGGAGCAGCTGAAGCCCGGCGGCCGCATGGTGATCCCCGTCGGTGCCCCCCTCGCCCACCAGGAACTGATGGTGGTGGCCAGGGAGGAAGACGGCACCACGTCCACCAGGAAGGTGCTGGACGTGGCTTTCGTGCCCCTGACACGGTCCGCTCCCCGCGACTGAGGGGCGCCAGCGGGTCCCCCCCGGCGCCCCTCAAGAACGGTGTCAGGTACCGTTTCAGTCCCGCAGGCGACTGAAGACGTAATCGTTATCCTTCTGCGGGGCATGGCAACCGAAACAGGCGCTCTCGGCATTGGGCCCCACAACCCGGTTGTCCCCATCGCCGCCGCCGAAACCCTCGAAGCCCCAGCCACCCGTGGCCCCATAGGCCTTGGCGTCCTTGTGCATCACCCCAAGCACCTTGCGGGAGCCCTCGGTCACCGCGTTGTCCGCATGCCGGGCCTCCAGCAGGTCGAAGGCGATAACCGACCCATCGGGGAAGCGGCCGGAACGGTAGCCCGCCAAGGCCAGCGGGTTGGCGTAGAGGTGATGAATGCCACCGAAGGACTCGTAGAGGGGATGCCCTTCCTCGATCACCATGCTCTTCACGTGGTGCCAATCCCGGTAGCCATCGGGATAGGGAACAGGGGGCTCGGCGGCTCCTGCCGGGGCGGCCAGGGCGGCGGATAACAACATCATCGTCAGCTTTTTCATAAGGACTCCTTACTATCATCGGCGTGAAAAGGCCCGTGCCCGGGGCACGGGACCCAGGCCGCCCTCAGGCGGCGGTCTGGTGTTCGGGACAGTCCACCCGCAGGTGGTGCTCCGCCATGGGGGCCCCCACCAGGGCGCAGTAGTGGGGCGTCGGACTGCCGGGTGCGACGTTCTCACGGAAGTGGCGGCAGCTCACACAGGTGCGCTGGGGGGCTATGAGACCGTGCTGCTGCAGGCGGCGGATCATCTTCACCACGAGCCCGTAAAGCACCTCCTGTTCGGCCGCGGACAGTTCCGCAATCACGGGCCCAAAAGAGGCCGGCCAGTCCCGCGCCATTTGTCGCCCCCTGGCGGTGGCCTTCAGCATCACCGCGCGCCCGTCGCGGGGATCGGCACCCTTGCTCACCAGGGCCTTGCGCTCCAGGGCGGCCACCGTGTCACTGGCCGTGGCCTTATGGACGCCGGCATGGGCCGCCGCGGCGGACAGGCGCACGCCCGCGGGACGCTCGGCGACGAAGCGCAGGATATCCGCCTGGGTGGGCGACAGACCGGCGGCCGCGGCCGCCTGCCAATCGAGCTGGCGGGCCACCACGGCCAGGCGGGCGAGGCCGTCGGCGAGGCGGCGCTCCAGGGGTTCCGAGATGACGTCGAAGTTCATAGTAAGGAATCCTAACCATTAATTCGCCAAAGTCAAGCAGGCGAGGGGTCAAGCAGGCCAGGACCACCCTTGGGGTGCGCACGGTGCCATCACGACGTGTGCGACGGCAGGGCCGGCGCCCGGGAGGCGGTGGTGGATGCTCGCAAGGCACGGGCGCGATGGCGCCCTGGGGTGGTATCAGGGGCTTCCCCCGCGGGTGAGACGGGCGGCGATCCAGGTCACCGCGATGGCCATCGCCATGAGGCCGAAGGCGATGCCCACGCGGCTGATCGCCTCAGGGGCCACCAGCAGCAGGGTTCCCAGCCCCAGCATCATCACCCCCGACAGCAGCTTGAGCAGGCGCCCTTCACGCTCCGTCAGTTTCCTCGCCCCCAGGCTGCGCACGAACAGCAGGACGATGAGCGCTAGGGGCACCACGTAGATCACGTTGTAGGCGGCCAGGTAGCCGTAACGGGCCGCCACGGACAGGTCGGCCAGAGTCAGCAGGCGGGTGAACACCATGGGAAAACCCGCGGTGCACAGCAGCTCGTAGAAGTTGGCGGCCACGGCCAGGAGGATCGTCGCCCCGAGCATGGCCGGCAGGTTTTCGGCGCTGAGGATGGTGCGGGCACGGCGGAAGATGGTGGGTTTCCTGGCCTCGGGAATGGACAGGGTGGGCCCACGCCCGAACAGAAAGAAGTCCTTGACGTTGAGCACGCCTACCAGCACCGCCAGGGCGCCGGCCGCCACGGTCACGCCCCTGAGATGCCCGAAGACCTGGAAGACGTTGAGCCACGCCGCCATGAAGGCGAAATACATGAGGCCCGAGACCACGACGAACGCCCCCCCGATGACGGCCATGCGCCGCCGGTTCTTCTGGTGCACCAGCATGGACAACAGGAACAGCAGCACGAAGAAGGCGCAGGGGTTGAAGGCGTCCAGGCCGGCCAGCACCAGGGTCAGGACCGGCAGGGAAAGGTCGCCCTGATGAATGGTGCCGAGGAGCGGCACCTCGAAGACATCGGCCGGCGCCCCCGGGCCCACCCCTGGCTCACCGCCCGCGGCCTGTGCCCGGCAGTCTTCGAGGCGCCGGCGGATCAGCGCGCCGGTGGTATCGTCGCTGCCCCAACCCACATGCATCCCGCCACAGAACAGCAGCGCCGGCACCGATCTCGCCTCCTCGCCCAGCCGCTCCGCCAGGGCACGGTAGAGAGCGACGTTTTGCGCACTGCGGGTGAGTTCGAGGTCATGCAGCCGCACCCAGGGCCGGGCCTCGGCCATGGCCCGGATGTGGGGCCGGGCCTCGGTACAGTGGGGACAGGTGAGGGCCCAGAAGAAATAAAGCTGCACCTGGGGTCGGCCGTCGGCCCCCGGTTGGATCCACAAGTCGTCGGCTTGAGCGATGGCTATACCGTTTACCAGCAACCAGAGGACGACCCCGGCGAAGAATCTGCTCATCCTTTTCCGCTTCTCCCTAACTCTGCCCATTACCCCGACGAAGGCCACGCCGCTCCGGCAGCATAGTCTTGAGAGTGCCACCATATACGCAGTATAAAACGACGTCTCCTATAGTTTGCTGAATAGGGTATTGTCGGCTCCCCTCTGTCACGTAAACATGGCGTCCATCATGGTTCCCGCACGCAACCACAGCACCGTCAGACCGGCGCAGCTTGACCGGTCCGCCGCTGACATCGTAGCGGAACACGAGAGCGTTGCCGTAAGGGTCCTCCATGGACGTGTGGCGTGCCGTCACGCCGCAATCAACCGTGGTTCGTCCCTGGTTTTCCCGCTGGTTTTCCCAGGGACTGGCTGCCATGTATCGCGGTGAACTGTTCAACAGCATCAGCCACCTCGTGGGGGCGGCCCTGGCGTTGGCCGGTGGGGTGGTACTCATCGTCGCCGCCGCCGGGACGGGCGACGCCGCCCGGGTGGTGGCCTTCGCCGTGTACGGCACCACCCTGTTCCTGCTCTACCTGATCTCCACCCTCTATCACGGCCTGCGGGGCAGCGCCAAACCCGTGTTTCGCATCCTCGACCATCAGGCCATCTATCTGCTCATCGCCGGCACCTACACCCCCTTCACCCTGGTCACCCTGGGGGGCGCCACCGGCTGGTGGCTGTTCGGCGCCACCTGGGGGCTGGCGGTCCTGGGCGTCATCCTCGATGCCGTACCCCGCGACGGCCGGCGGATCCTGCCGGTAGTGATCTATCTCGTCATGGGATGGATGATCCTATTCGCCCTGGAGCCCCTGCTTGCCGTCCTCCCCCCCGCCGGCTTCCAATGGCTGCTGGCCGGTGGCCTCAGCTACACCCTGGGGGTCGTCTTCTATGCCCTGGACCACTGGTATCCCTGGGCCCACGGCGTCTGGCACCTGTTCGTGCTGGCAGGCAGCGCCGCCCACTACTTCGCGATATTGTTTTACGTCTGAGGACCGCGGGCCATGGCTTGCCCCTGCCCCGCCGCCCCGGGATTCAACGGCAGGCAGTCAGGGCCTCGAGCCTGTCACGGAGCGTGGCGGCATCGTCCTCCACCCCCCGGACGATCTCGTCGACGCGGTCGAAATGGAGCAGACGCACCCCCGCCAATTCCGGCTTGATGTAGATGTCCGGCGCGTTCGCGTTCGTCTTCGAGCGGATGATGGATTGCTGCATGATGTCGAAGGTCTTGAACAGCAACTCGGTGATGGCCGGCGCATCGTCTCCGGACTGCTTGCGCACGCCCGTCACATCGATGGCCACCACCACATCGAAGTCCCCCAGCAGATCCACGGGCAGGGGATTGGACGTACCGCCGTCGATGAGCAATTTGTCATCGAGCCGTACCGGCGCGAACAGGCCGGGCACGGCCATACTGGCCTTGACGGCCGTGAGCAGATCGCCCTCCCTGAAGACGTGGGACTCCCCACTCCAGTAATCGGTGGCGACGATCTGCAACGGTATCTCCAACTCGCCAAAATCGCGGGCATCGAAGCTTTCGGCGATGAAATCCAGGAACCTGCCGGCATCGACGAAACCGCCGTTCTCCAGGTCGAACATCAGCAGGTCGCTCCAGCCCGGGGGCGCGTCGTCCCCGGCCAGGCCCGACAGGGGATCGAGGGCGGAGCCGCCGAATTCGCGGAACAGTGTCTGGATCTCCTCCGCCTTCAGGCCGGCGGCGTGGAGGGTACCGATGATGGCGCCGATACTGGTGCCCGCGATGCCGTCCGGCCGCAGTTCCAGGTCCTCGAACACCTTCAGCATGGCGATATGGGCGAGCCCGCCGGCGCCGCCCGAGCCCAGGGCCAGCCCGATGGAGGGCCGCGTGCAATCGGCAGCCGTGACGGCGCTGGCGGCCATGATCAGGCCCGCGGCCCATAGCGCGCGCAGGGTCTTTATCATTCCTCCAGCACCTCCACCTCCCCCGCCGCCGACGGCCGCACCAGGACGCCGGCCCCGGAGTCGGTGAAACGGCCCGTGAGGGCGGAGATGTTGACCTGATGGGTAACCAGGATCACGGGCGGGCCGGGCGGCAGGGCGTGCAGGAATTCGCGGGCCGCGCGGGTGCGGGAGGGGGCGATGCTGCGTTGCTGGAAGAAGGAATCCAGGGCGGGCAAGGCCTGAACGGGCCCCAGGTCCAGCAGCCGCGCCGTCTCCAGGCAACGGCACCAGCGGCTGGAGTAGACCCGGGCCGAGGAGACACCGAGGGCACGCAGGCGCTCCCCCAGGGCCCGCGCCTGCGCCCGGCCGGCATCCGACAGGTTGCGCTGGGTGGAGCAGTCGTCCAGCTCGAAACCGGGCGGGTCCCCGACACCGGGGGCCAGGGCATGGCGCAGCAGCAGGGCCGTGCCGGGCTCCCGCAGAACTGCCAGGGGCTCCGACTGTTCAGCCGCCACGGCGGCCCACGGACCCGCCAGCAAAATCATCCAAGGGACAAACCAACAGAGACGAACGTTCATGGCTGGCTTTTCAATGACGTAATAGCCTGATTTTGGCTCTTTCGTCGGATCTATGGGTCGATGGGCTATCAACGAATGGCCGGCCCTCGAGACCGCCCCCGCTGCCACCGGCCCCTGGATGCCGGGTCAAGCCCGGCATGACGAGGGGGTAGTGCCCTCTCTCCAGGACCTCGTTCCGGCCTCCCTCGTCACCCACGGTGGCGCGAAACGGTTTGCATGCGGGCCATATTATGCCTAATCCTTCAATCCTCACCTCTTGCCGGATGCAGAACGTCCCTTTGAGCCCATGAAACTATTTCCTCCAGCCGCCATTACACTGCTCTCGACCACCCTGATGTCCACGGCCGCGGCCGAACCTTGCGCACACGGGTGGACCACCATCGCCGATGCGCGCACCAGCAAGGCCCGGGGCGTCGACCTCGGCGAGCCCGGCGACTCCACCGGTGACCTGCTCACCTTCGACCAGCCTCTGCTGAACGAGACCGGCGAACCCATCGGCACCAACAGCGGCTTTTGCGTGCGTACCCGCATCGGCCACAGCTACCAGTGCCAATGGACCCTCAGCCTGCCCGACGGCACCATCCAGGTGGCCGGCCGCGAGTTCGATGAAGGGGCCACCATGATCCCCATCGTCGGCGGCACCGGCGCCTACGCCGGGGCCGCAGGGGAGATGCGAACCGTCAACAACGGCGACGGCACCTTCACCCAGACTCTGTACCTCGATAACAACCGCCAGACCACGGGCAACCGGTAGGTTGGGGTGAGGAACGAACCCCAACAGCCCTTTCCAGCGAGACACGACGATGTAACAAAGGAGGCCTGGCCCGCTTCGAAAGCGCAAAAAGTATACCGTCCCTGAAATTCCTGAAATTCCCAGGTCTCGAAACTGAAGAGGAACCGAGATGGAAAAGGCAAACGATCCATATTACGAATTGGACGCGGTGGTGGAGAACCTGGCCGCCGCATGTGCGAGCAATGAGCGCCGGCTGCGCCGGACCGAGGGGCTGTTGCGGTGGACCACCGGAGGGCTGGTGCTGGCGTTGGTCCTTCTGCTCTACGACAACACCGCATCCCTCATGGGCCAGGCCCACGCCGAGGCCCGGGAGACGCCTTTGCAGGAGATGGAGCGGGATATCAAGAAGGATGCCGGGGACGAGGTGGCCAAGGTCGAAAGGGCCACGGATGACGCCCGGGCGGGCTTCGAGGGCCGGATGAAGGCCCTGAAGGGCAGGCTCGCGGGCCTGGAGGCGGACGCCATGGAGCCGGGCCACGCCATCGCCGTCATCCTTCACGATTTGAAGGAGACCCTGGAGGTGATGCCGCGCATAGGCGCGGATATGGATCGCATCGCCAGCATCATGGACCAGATGAACGTGAAGATGAACGGCGTGCCGGTGATGGCGGGCGAGATGCAGCAGATGAACCACAAGATGGGCATCATGACCTACGGCGTCGATTCCACCATGGGCCGGATGGGTCGCATGATGCCCTGGTGAGGGCGCGCGCCGGCTCGCCGGCCCGGGGATGAACAGCCCTGACGGCGTTGCGGCTGGGTTCAGGGAGTTATTGATTATGGCTATCGATATGTTTGTTTTAATTCATTAGATAAATCATACCCGAACAGCTATACCTGTACCCGTAACACGGAAAAACCCACTGGAACCCTAGGAGGTGACAAGATGTCCGAAGCCAGCACATGCCCATTCAACCACGCCGCCGGCAGCGGCAAGTCCAACGAGGAATGGTGGCCGAACCGTCTGCCCCTGGAGATCCTGCGGCAGCATTCATCGAAGTCCAATCCCATGGGCGAAGACTTCGACTACGCAGAGGCCTTCAAGGGACTGGACCTCGCCGCCGTGAAGCAGGACCTCCATGCCCTGATGACCGATTCCCAGGATTGGTGGCCGGCGGACTACGGCCACTACGGCCCCCTCTTCATCCGCATGGCCTGGCACAGTGCCGGCACCTACCGCACCAACGACGGCCGCGGCGGCGCCGGGACCGGCAACCAGCGCCTCGCGCCGGTAAACAGCTGGCCCGATAACGTCAACCTCGACAAGGCACGCCGCCTGCTCTGGCCCATCAAGCAGAAGTACGGCCGCCACATATCCTGGGCCGACCTCATGGTCCTCGCCGGCAACGTGGCCCTCGAATCCATGGGCTTCAAGACCTTCGGCTTCGCCGGCGGTCGGGAGGACGTCTGGGAGCCCGAGAAAGACATCTACTGGGGCGCCGAGGAGACCTGGCTGGATGACAAGCGCTACTCCGGCGACCGCGAACTGGAGAACCCCCTGGCGGCCGTGCAGATGGGCTTGATCTACGTGAACCCGGAAGGACCGAACGGCGAGCCGGACCCCGTCGCCTCCGGCCGGGACGTGCGGGAGACCTTCGCACGCATGGCCATGAACGATTACGAGACCGTCGCCCTCACCGCAGGCGGCCACACCTTCGGCAAGTGCCATGGTGCCGGTGATGCCGCGCTGGTGGGCCCGGAGCCCGAGGCCGCCGGTATGGAGGAACAGGGCCTCGGCTGGAAGAGCAGCCACGGCAGCGGCAAAGGCGGCGACCAGATAGGCAGCGGCCTCGAAGGCGCCTGGACCCCGACGCCGACAAAGTGGGACATGACCTATCTGGAGATGCTGTTCGACAACGAGTGGGAGCTGACCAAGAGCCCGGCGGGGGCGTGGCAGTGGACGCCGAAGGAGACCACCGACAGCAACCAGGCGCCGGCGGCCGAAGACGCCGCGCAAAAGCGACCGATCATCATGACCACCGCGGACATGTCCATGCGCATGGACCCGGCCTATGAGCCCATCGCGCGACACTTCCGGGACAACCCGGAGGAGTTCGCCGACGCCTTCGCCCGCGCCTGGTTCAAGCTGACCCACCGGGACATGGGGCCGCGCCCCCGCTACCTGGGCCCGGAGGTCCCCGCCGAGGAACTCATCTGGCAGGACCCCATTCCGGCGCTGGACCATGAGCCCATGGACGACGGGGACGCCGCCGCCCTGAAGGCCCGGATCCTCGATTCCGGTCTGTCCGTCGCCGATCTCGTCTCCACCGCCTGGGCCTCCGCCTCCACCTTCCGTGGCTCCGACATGCGCGGCGGTGCCAACGGCGCCCGCATCCGGCTCGCACCCCAGAAGGACTGGGAGGCCAACCAGCCCGCGCGGCTGGCAAAGGTGCTGCAGACCCTCGAAGGAATTCAAAGCGGCTTCGAAAAGACGGTATCCATGGCCGACCTGATCGTGCTGGCGGGCTGCGCGGGCGTCGAGCAGGCGGCGAGGAAGGCCGGCCATGACGTGACGGTGCCGTTCACGCCGGGGCGCATGGATGCCTCCCGGGAGCAGACCGATATCGACTCCTTCGCGGTCATGGAGCCCATCGCGGACGGCTTTCGCAACTATGAGAAGAAGCACTACGGCTGCCCGGCCGAGCAGTTGCTGGTGGACAAGGCACAGCTCCTGACCTTGACCCCGCCCGAGATGGCGGCCCTCGTCGGTGGCATGCGTGTCCTCGGCGCCAACTCCGGCCAGAGCCCGCACGGCGTGTTCACGGAGCGTCCGGAAACCTTGAGTAACGACTTCTTCGTGAACCTGCTGGATATGGACACCGCCTGGACCGCCACCTCCGAGGACGAGAACCTGTTCGAGGGCCGGGACCGCAAGACAGGCGAGATGAAGTGGACCGCAACCCGCGTCGACCTGATCTTCGGCTCCAACTCCGAACTGCGTGCCCTGGCGGAGGTCTACGGCGCCGCGGACGGCGAGGAAAAGTTCGTCAACAACTTCGTGGCGGCCTGGACCAAGGTGATGAATCTCGACCGCTTCGACCTGGCTTGACGCCATGAAACCCGTGCTCCGAAGCCGCCGACCGCTGCCCTGAACGCCCTCCGAGCCCGCGGGCAACCCACCGGCGCCGTTTCAGTCAAGGCTGAAACGGCGTTTTTTTTATCGTCCATATCGGATATCCACAAGGCCGATCCCTCGTCCGCTATCGAGGTACCACCAGATGAAAGGTGCGGCACCGGATAGGACGGGTTACGGCCGTGGCAGTCTGTCCTTTACCCTATCCGTTCCGCGCCCCATTGCTTCGATGTGACGGAGCCCGCGTCGTCTTACACGCTTACTTTTTCGTGATGGTAAGGCACCGGGGATGCAATAGGTGTTTGGCGAATTTCCCATATTTCCGTCGCGCATTCAGGCATTCAATCGGTTCCACGGGACAACGCAACCCGGGGGCAATTTCGCTGACCCGGGTATCGACCTTTCCCTCGATGGTCGGATCGGCGTAACTGTTGCAGTTGTTTCCTTCGTCCCACGCTCCATCAACGAACTCCGAAAGATCGAAGCGTTTGTTCAAACGCCATGCTTTTACGATCTTTCGGTGCTTTAATGAGGAGATAAGCTGTACTTCACATTCTACGTAAGGGTCACCGAAAAAATTACTTATAAGCCCTTTCAATGGATCATCCTGGGTGCGCAGGATATCGTTCCAGAAACGCCACCCATTGAAGTTGGCCGTCAGATCGGCAAAAGAATGGATGCCGGTCGTCGTGTAACCGAACGTGCCGGCCTCTTGTCGTCTTCCCCATTTCATCGCGTCTTCAATCGATTCACCCTCATATCGTGTTCGTTCGAAATACGCCCAACCCTCGGCGAAAAAATGTCCAATCTTGTCTGTGCCGATCAAATGGCCATCGGCATTGATTACGTCACTGAGTTTCTTGAGATTGAGAGAAAAGCCCTCCATGTAATCGATATCGCGATAAACTGAATCTCTCAAGGACAAGGTATAACTGTGCTCGGAAAGCAATTCGCGCAGTTGCAGGTCCAAGTCGTAGCCCCTTAATCCCCACTGGGGAATAAAGGAATGGAAGACACCTTTTCGGAGTTCTGAGTACAGGCGCTCTTCGTCGCAGAACTCACTGGCATCCGTGTTCTCGATGTCCTTGGCATTAGCGTTCTCTACCCCTTCCCTCAGGCGCTCATTGAAAATCTCGTTGACGGCTTCCACGCTGTCGTCGAGCGCGATCCTTCGGGTGGTTATGCTGTCGACCTCGCCGGCAAGGGTCGAAGCGGCGGCCATGGCACTGCACACCACGGCCAGGACAGTCAGGAACACGGGACGATGGCGTGCTACTCGCATGGTCTTCATGCACATACCAATCAGTTCAGTATCGATTTGAGTCTGATGATGTCCATGGACAAAGCCGCCTGTCGGGCTGAAGCCCGACCTACAGCCCGACCTACAAATACCCCCACCGCTCGTTCCCGGGGCACGGATGTAGGTCGGGATTCATCCCGACATTCAAACCCGCCGCGCATACCGCGCGCGGGGTCGGTACCACCCGCACGCTGTCGGGCTGAAGCCCGACCTACAGCCCGACCTACGAAGAGAAGACACCGCCTGTTCCTGCGGCACGGCTGTAGGTCGGTTGCTCTCGGCAACCGACATCCGTGCCCGCAAACCGCCGAATCTCGTCGACTGCCAAGAGCAGCCAACCTACGCCTCTGTCCTTCTTCCCAGGGGAAATGGGAAAAGATTACCACCCGTGCGTCCGCTCTGCTGACGCCGCAACGCTGGCTCCGCTGCGCCTTTTCAAACTGCTACTCCTCCCTGACATTCTTCCTTTTCGCGTCATTTTGCGTCTTTCGCGGTTACGCTTTTTGTAGGTCGGGATTCATCCCGACAATCAAACCCGCCGCGCATACCTCGCGCCGGGTGGGTACCACCCGCCGGCGTTGGGTGAATGTTTCGTTCGCGGCGAGCGCCAAGTATAGGATGCACCCGACGGACCCCTGGGCGTTGGAGGTCGATCTGGGCGCTCCAGCTGTCCCACCTTTTTATTTCGTATCTTTCGTGTGTTTAGTGGTGGAGATAAAGGGTTTATTCAGTCCTTCTCCTTGGACTGGCGCTTCAGGAGTTCGCGGCGGCGCTCCATGAGTTCGCGGATCTTGGCCGGATCCACGAGGCGGTTCTGATCGTCCGGCAGATCTTCCTTCCTGGGCACCACCTCGCGGGTCTGGCGCAGCTGCTCCTCGGCGGCCTCCCGGGCCACTTCTGCAGACCTCAAGGCATCCTTCGTCCGTTCCAGTTCTTCGCGGCTGGTGGCGAGTTCCGCCTCCAACCGATCGACTCGTTCATCGCCGGCCATGAAGGCGGCCACGTCCCCGGCGGTATCCACCCCCACGTCCGCCTGCCAGGATTGCTTGGTCTTGGCCAGACGCTCGTCGAATTCCCGTTCCAGGCGTGCCCGCTCGTTTTCCAGGGCCTCTTCCGCCTCCCGCCGCAGGGTCTGCTCCAGGGAGTCGAGTTCCTGCTCCTGGCGTTCCGCCGCCTCCTGCACCGCCCGTCGGCCACTCTCCATGTCCTCCCGCAGCTTGT
The DNA here is from genome assembly GCA_034522055.1 of Gammaproteobacteria bacterium. NCBI lineage: Bacteria > Pseudomonadati > Pseudomonadota > Gammaproteobacteria > Gammaproteobacteria bacterium. The sequence goes on along the minus strand of JAXHLS010000002.1, from coordinate 2,452,183 downwards.
CGAATTCGCCCATCACGGCATTGGCCTCTGCCAGCTGGGACTCCAGGGCGACCCGTTGTTCTTCCCATTGGCTCCGGGCCTCGGTCAATGTCTCCTCGGCCTGCCGAGCCCGCTCGCCGGCGTCCCGAGCCGCCGCATCGCCGCCTTCGCGGGCAGCGGCCAGGGATTCCTCAAGGGTCTTCACGCGCCCGGCCAGCTCATCCCGTTCCCGGGTCAGGGCATCCTGCGCGACGGCAACGGCGGCCTGCTCCTTCTCCAATTCCTCCCGTAAAGTGGCGAGTTCCGTTTCCAGCGCCTCCGCACGCTGGCAGGCGTCGTCCCGCTCTGTGGCCAGGACGCGCTGCTCATCCTCCCGTTCCTGCCGCAAGACGTCGATTTGCCGTTGCGCCTCCTCGGCTCGTTGCCCGGACGTGTCCCTTTCCTGCCCCAGGGCCTCCAATTGCCGCTCCAACTCCTCGACTCGTTGCCGGGCCGTATCCCGCTCTCCAGTCAGGGCCGCCTGCGCCTCGTCCCGTGACGCACGCTCGGCCGCCAGTTCGTCCTCGAGGGCCGCCAGGCGCTCGTGGGCGGCGTCCCGTTCCTCCGTGAGCCGGTCCAACTGAGAGGCATCCTCGGCGTTCCGGGCCCTGGCGGACTCCAGTTCTTCGGCCAAGGCCTGCCGTGCCTCTTGGAGGCTTTCGACCTCGTCACGCAACCCGGCCATGGCAGTGGCGCCCTCGTCCCGCTCGCGCGTGAGGTCCTCCACCTGACGCCCGGCTTCGGCGCTGTGACCGCGCAGAGCTTCCAGTTCCTCCTCGAGGCGCGCCTTGTCTACGTCCACGGTCGCGAGCTGTTCCGTGAGGGATGCCAGCTCCGTCGCGCGGGACGCCCGTTCCTGCTCGGCGGCCTCACGGGCCTGGCTCACCACCTCCTCGAGGTCTGACGCCGCCTGCTCGCGGGCATGGTTGAGTTCCTGCCGCAGCTGCTCCAACTCCTGCTCCAGGGCCTCCCTCTCCGCCGTGAGCCGGTGTTCCTTCTCGTCCCATTCGGCACGCGCGACCTTCATGTCTTCCTGGAACCGGACCTCCAGGCTGCTGCGCTGTTCGTCGAGCTGGGCGGCATGGTCCTCCGCCAACTGGCGCAGCTTGTCCCCTTCCGCGGCCTCGCCGCGGGCCGCTTCCAGTTCCCGACCCAGGCGTGCGGCCTCCTCCCTGGCATGGGCGGCCTTGCCCGCTTCGTCCCTGATCTTCTGCTTCGCCAGGTTGAACTTCTGCTCCACCATCTTCTCGAAGGCGCGCCTGGAGGCGTCCGCCTCGCGTTTCATATGCGCGGCCTGTTCGAGCTGCGTCCGAGTCTTTTCGAGTTCCTCCCTGAGACGCTCCAGGGCCTTGTCGTTGGTAGGGGCAGCGGGGGCTGCCGGGGAGGGTGCTACGACCTCGGGGGCCGACGCAGCGGGCGCTTCGGAAGCAAGTGCCGTGGTCCCCGGCACGGTAGGCGTGTCGACATTCTGCGCCGCCAGCCGCCCCGCCAGGGGACTGTTCTCCAACCCCCGATCCAGGAAACAGACGTCGAAGCCGCGCTGGATCAGCAGGAATGCCGCCACCGAACTGCGCAGGCCGTTGTTGCAGTAGGTGATATAGCGCGTGTCCGGGTCCAGTTCCTCCCGCCGCAGGCGCAGCACGTTGAAGGGGATGTTCAGGGCACCGGGTATGGAGACTTTCTCGAAGTCCTCGACGAAACGCACGTCCAGCCAGCGGGCGCCCTCGGCCACCATGCGCTCGGCCTTGTCGAAGCTTACAGACTCCAGCAGCACGTCCCGGATGAGGGCCTGGAAGTCACTCTTACCGAGGCGCAACAGCTGCCCCGGGCTGGTCATGCGGATGGTGGCATTGCGCGCCGCGTCGGTGACCAGGGCCTCCTCGCCGAAGCTGTCATTGGGCTTGAGGGTGGCCACCCTCACCTTCTTGCCCCCGGACTTGGGCTCCACCAGCACATCGCAGGTGCCCTGGTGGATGATGTAATAGAAGTCCCCCGGGTCCCCCTGGGTGATGATTTCCTGGCCCGCCTGAACCTCGATGTAGTCCACCGCGGCAAACAGGCGCTGGAGGTTGGTGGCGGGGATACGCGAGAACAGCTCCGACTGGAGCATGCTGCTCATCCAGTCGCCGCCGCCGGCGGCCTCCTCTACCTGGATGACGCCGCCGCCGGAGGCATGGCGTCGCTGCAGTTCATCCAGATGATGGCGATGGACCCGAAATACCATGGCCGGCTTGGCCACCTGGGCCGAGAACTTGCGCGGTCTCAGCTGTGCCACGGGATAGCGGCAGGTATCGGAGCCCCCGACGTAACGATTGGTCACCGTGCCGTGGGTGGACATCTCCAGTTCACCTTCCAGCAGATAATAATTGTAGTCGTCGGTATCCCCTTCCCTGAACACGAAACGGCCCTGGGGATATTCGACGATCTCGGCGCGTTCGAATAGCTCATCCTGGAGGGCGGGCGACAGGCCCTCCACCGGCACGAGATCGCGCAGCCGCTGCTGGTATTTTTCGATTTCGGGACTCATGGTTCCCTTCTACGGACGGCGGGGTCGCGGCAGAACAGGGCTTACGGCACCGCCGTCCGCTCCGCGACACGGCAGCCGCCGGGACGGCGCAGGAGAACGTGAACCGTCTTCATGATAGGGTGAATGCCCCTCATCCAGACCCTCCAGGGACGCCGCCCGATACCCCGGGTCCTTCGGCAGTCCTGTCATGGACGGCGAGCCGGACAAGGGAAAGTGGGGAAGCGGGTTTGGCTCATGCATGTCCTGTTCGGCGCCCTTTCCGGGACTCTTGAATACGCTGAATCCGGAGTGTGACCCAGGACTCCCGACTTTACTCAACTGGCCGTCGCTACTCCAGTACCTTGTTTCGCATTGTTCGCGGCTGTCAATGGGGCACACCACGGTCGAAGAGCACGACGCCGGAGCGGCGAAAGGTAATCACCAGCACCGCCCCCGCCATGAATCCCGCCACGTGGGCCCACCAGGCCACGGCATGGCCGTCTCCGGCCGCCATGGGCATCACCAGTTGGAACAGCAGCCAGGCGCCAAGGATGAGATAGGCAGGCAGATACAGAGGCAGGCGGCCCACCACCAGGATCAGGATCCTGACCCGCGGGTGGAGCATCACATAGGCGCCCATGACCCCCGCCACCGCGCCGCTGGCGCCGATGAGGGGCTTTATGGAATAGGGGTCCGCCAGGCCATGGGCGAGGGCCGCGAGCACTCCACACAGGAGATAGAAGGCCAGGAACCGCAGGTGCCCCATGGCCTCTTCCACATTGTCACCGAACACCCACAGGAACAGCATGTTGCCCAACAGGTGGGGTAGATCCCCGTGCAGGAACAGGGTCGTGAGCAGGGTGGCGCCGGCGGGCACGCGAGCCAGTTCGGACGCCAGTTCCGCGTGACCGAACAACACCGCCGGCACCATGCCGTAGGCCACCACGAATGCCCGCCCTTCGATCCCGGCCGACGGATTCTGGTATAAAAAGACCAGGGTGCACAGGACGATGAGGGCGGTGGTCGTACGCTGAAAGGCGATGACCCGCAGCGGGTTGGCGTCATAGAGTGGCAGGAACACGAGGTGTTTTGCTCCGCTGGCGGATTACCATGAGGCGATGAATGAGGCGATGATGAACTCCTTCGCGAAACCCTTCACGCGCGATATCGGTCCAACACGCAGGTACCACCCCCGGTTGGGGTGCCGACAATGCCTCGGCGTGAGATTCCCCCGCCACCGGACAGGTGATAATCTCACGGGACAACATTAGAATATTAGGCATCTTTAATCTTCAATTAATCTGAGGTTGCCCAAATGACCATCGAACGCATCGTACTCGCAGTGGCCGGCACCATGGTGCTGCTTTCCGTCGTCCTGTCACAGGTCCATCACCCCTACTGGCTCTACTTCACCGCCTTCGTAGGGCTCAACCTGCTGCAGTCCGCCTTCACGGGTTTCTGTCCCATGGCCGCGATCCTCAAGGCCACCGGTCAGAAATCCGGCCAGGCCTTCGGCTAACGGCGGCGGCGGGCGGGCGGTCACCCGGCCGTCCGCCTCCACGCACCCGCCCTCCACCGGCCGGCCCGTAACCCCGCGACGCCATGGCATCCATCCCCCCTCACGCCCGTCGGGTCTTCCAGGGGATTCTGTTCGACGTCTATCAATGGGAACAGGAACTGTTCGACGGCTCCACCACCACCTTCGAGGCCATACACCGCCTGCCGTCGGTCCAGATCATCGCCACCACACCCGAGGACGGCATCATCCTGCTGATGGAGGAGCAACCCTTCGTCGGCGAATTCATATCCGTTCCCGGCGGCCGCGTGGAACGGGATCATGGTCCCGAGGAGACGGCGCGCCGGGAACTGCTGGAGGAACTGGGGATGACCGCCGAGACCTGGACCCCGTGGCGCACCACCCATCGCGGCGGCACCATCCAGTACCAGAGCCACGATTTCATCGCCAGGCGCTGCCGCCGCGTCCGGCCACCGGAGCAGGAACCCGGGGAACGCATCCAGCCCTTCGTCGTGGGCCTCGGGCAGTTTCTCGACCTGGCCGCGGATACACGATTCCGTAACAAAGGGTTGTCAGACTATTTGAATCACCTGCGCCATACTCCCGGTGCCGTGGAGAAACTGCGCCGCGAACTGTTTGGCTGACAGGGCCCTTTCTCCCGGCCACGAGGCTGCCGCTCCCCATGGTAAAGACCCTCTCCCGCAAGCTGGCCCAGCGTACCCACGACCTGGTATTCCGCACCGTCCATTCCCGCAATCTCATATACAACGCCTGCTGGGAGGACCCGCGCATCGATCGACGCCTCCTGGAGCTCGACCAACGGAGCCGCGTCGTGGTGCTCACCAGCGCCGGCTGCAACGCCCTGGATTATCTCCTCGATCGTTCCGCGAGCATCGACGCCGTGGACGTCAATCCCCGCCAGAACGCGCTGCTGTGGTTGAAGATCGCCCTCATCGAACGGGGCCGCCACGACGACCTGTTCCGCTTCTTCGGTGACGGCCACCACCCCGAGCACCGGCGCGTCTATGGCGAACTCCGCCACCGTCTGCCGGCGGAGGCGCGGCGGTTCTGGGACCACCACGTGGACTATTTCGACGCCGCCAGCCGCCAGGGCTCGTTCTATTATCGGGGGACTTCAGGAGCCGTGGCGTGGCTGCTCACCCGTTATCTGCTCCAACCCCGCCGCCAGCTCAAACCCCATCTCCACGACCTCATCCAGGCCGATACCCTGGAGGAACAACGGGCCATCTATGCCGCCATGGAACCGCGCCTGTGGCGCCGCGTCGATGGCTGGCTGCTGAATCAGCCCCTCATCATGTCCATGCTGGGGGTGCCGCGGCCCCAGATCCGGCTCATCAAGGACGAGTATCCGGGAGGGCTCGTCGGCTATATTCGGGACAAGTTCAAGCATGTGCTCACCGAGGTTTTGATCCACGACAACTACTTCTGGCGCGTCTATCTGACGGGTTCCTACACCGCGGACTGCTGCCCGAACTATCTGCGGCGGGAACACTTCGATACCCTGCGAGCCAATGTGCACCGGATACGGGTGCACACCACCACGGTGACGGACTTCCTGCGCCGGCGGCCGGGCACCTACAGTCATTATGTCCTGCTCGACCATCAGGACTGGCTGGCCCGTCATGATCCGATGGCCCTGGAACAGGAATGGCGCCTCATCCTCGCCAACGGCGGGCCCGGGGCCAGGGTGCTCATGCGCTCGGCCAGCCATCGGGTGGACTTCATCCCCGAGGGGATACGGGAGGCCCTGACCTTCCGGCCGGACCTCGCCCAGACCCTGCACCTGGAGGATCGGGTGGGTACCTACGGCAGCGTCAACCTGGCCGTGGTGCGGTGAACGGCACCTCCCGCGCCGCCAACGAGGCGGCGCTCCAGCGTTACTATCGCTTCCACGCCCGCATCTACGATGCCACTCGCTGGGCCTTCCTGTTCGGCCGCGCGGCCCTCGTGGATGCCATCGCCCGCCACGCACCGGCACCCCGGAACATCCTCGAAGTGGGATGCGGCACCGGCCGCAACCTGCTGGCCCTCGGCCGGCGCTTTCCGGCCGCCCATCTCCAGGGCGTGGACGTCTCGGCCGCCATGCTGGCCACCGCAAGACGCCGCCTCGCCAGGGCCGGCGCCCCGGCCACCCTGACGGAGGCCGCCTACGACAGGCCCCTGGCGGCGCCGGACCAGGCCTTCGATGTGGTGCTGTTCTCCTACTGTCTGTCCATGATCAACCCGGGCTGGCCGGAGGCCCTGGAGGCGGCCCGGGCGGATCTGGCCCCCGGCGGGCTGCTTGCCGCAGTGGACTTCCACCACAGCCCCAACGCGGGCTTTCGCCGCTGGATGGGGATGAACCACGTGCGCATGGAGGGCCAGCTGCTACCCGCCATGGAACGGGATTTCACCACCGTGGAGCGCCGGGTGATGCCGGCGTACGCGGGCCTGTGGAGCTACTTCGCGTATCTGGGGCGCGCGGGTTGACGGCGCCCCGGCCACAGGCCGTTGACACCCTCGGGCGCCAATGCGGGGGGCGCACGACGATGCGGCGTCACACCGGTTTGTAGATCTCCACCCCCTGCTCCTTGAACTCCTCCGCCTTTTCCTGCATGCCGGCATCCACCGCCTGGTCGGCACCGAGGCCCCGTTCCCGGGCGTAGTCGCGCACGTCCTGGGTGATCTTCATGGAACAGAAGTGGGGCCCGCACATGGAGCAGAAATGGGCCACCTTGTGGGCCTCCTTGGGCAGGGTGGCATCGTGATAGGAACGGGCGAGTTCCGGGTCCAGGGAGAGGTTGAACTGGTCCTCCCAGCGAAACTCGAAACGCGCCTTGGACAGGGCGTTGTCCCGGATCTGCGCCGCCGGATGCCCCTTGGCCAGATCGGCGGCGTGGGCGGCGATGCGATAGGCGATGATGCCTTCCTTCACGTCCTGGAGATCGGGCAGGCCGAGGTGCTCCTTGGGGGTCACGTAGCACAGCATGGCGGTGCCATACCAGCCGATCTGGGCGGCGCCGATGGCCGAGGTGATGTGATCGTAACCCGGGGCGATGTCGGTGGTAAGCGGCCCCAGGGTGTAGAAGGGGGCCTCGTAGCACTCGGTCAGCTCGCGGTCCATGTTCTCGCGGATGAGATGCATGGGCACGTGGCCCGGGCCTTCGATCATCACCTGGACGTCATGCTCCCAAGCCACCTTGGTGAGTTCCCCCAGGGTCCTGAGTTCCGAGAACTGGGCCTCGTCGTTGGCATCCGCGATGGAACCCGGGCGCAGGCCGTCCCCCAGGGAGAAGGCCACGTCGTAGGCCGCCATGATCTCGCAGATCTCATCGAAGTGGGTGTAGAGGAAATTCTCCTGATGGTGGGCCAGGCACCACTTGGCAAGGATGGAGCCGCCGCGGGACACGATGCCGGTCACGCGCTGGGCCGTCAGGGGCACGTAGCGCAACAGCACGCCGGCGTGGATGGTGAAGTAATCCACCCCCTGCTCGGCCTGCTCCACCAGGGTGTCCCGCATCAGCTCCCAGGTGAGTTCCTCCGGGCGGCCATCCACTTTCTCCAGGGCCTGGTAGATGGGCACGGTGCCGATGGGTACCGGGCTGTTGCGGATGATCCATTCCCGGGTCTCATGAATGTTCCTGCCGGTGGAGAGATCCATGAGGGTGTCACCGCCCCAGCGGCAGGACCACACCAGCTTCTCCACCTCCTCGTCGATGGACGAGGTGACGGCGGAGTTGCCGATATTGGTGTTGACCTTCACCCGGAAATTGCGCCCGATGATCATGGGCTCGAGTTCCGGATGATTGATGTTGGAGGGGATGATAGCCCGTCCCCGCGCCACCTCGTCGCGCACGAATTCCGGGGTGATCTCCGCCGGTATAGCGGCCCCCAGCCCCTGGCCGGCGTGCTGGCGCAGCAGCGCGCCGTAGCGGGGGTCCGCGCGCATCTCCTGGAGGCGGCAGTTCTCGCGCAAGGCCACGTACTCCATCTCCGGCGTGATGTCGCCGCGGCGCGCATAGTGCATCTGGGTCACGCGGCGGCCGTCGCGGGCCCGGCGCGGTGCCCTGATGTGCTCGAAACGCAGAGCGTCGAGGGCCGGGTCGGCCGCCCGTTCGCGACCGTAGCGGGAACTCAGGCCCGACAGCACCTCGGTATCCCCCCTCGCCACGACCCAGCCACTGCGTACATCGGCCAGCCCCTTGCGCAGATCGATGACGGTATCCGGATCCGTGTAGGGACCGGATGTATCGTAGAGATAGAGGGGCGGGTTCTCCTCGCCACCGAAATTCGTCGGGGTCTCGGCGAGTTCGACTTCCCGCATGGGAACGCGGACATCCGGCCTCGCGCCCTGGACATAGGTCTTGCGGGAACCCGGGAAGGGCGTGACGGACCCGCCGGTATGGTCCTGCCTGCCCGGCGTCAGCGCTTCAGGGACAGCATTCATATGACTATTGTCTAACCTCGCGATAAGTATGCGGTTTCCCGCTGGGACAGGCGGCCAGGACGGCCCGGTGTCGCAACGAGGCGGGGAGATTCCTCAAAAAAAACAAGGCCTAGCCATGCATTTTCACTTTTCAAAGCTATATAATGGGACGCTCGGATGCAAGCAGACCACCAGGGGGATAAACGGATATTCTCCGTGCATTAGCCCCACTCCCTGCCACCACTCGACGCCCACATGACGCCCACATGACGCCCACATGACGAATACGCGATGAACTACCAGAAGGCTCGCTTCAACATGGTCGAACAACAGATTCGGCCCTGGGATGTGCTGGACCAGCGGGTGCTCGACGCGGTGGAGGGGTTGCCGCGGGAGGCCTTCGTACCGCCATCCTTCGGCATGCTCGCCTACGCCGATGCCGCCCTGCCCCTGGCGGACGGCCAGCTCATGATGCCGCCCAAGGTGGCGGCCCGGCTGACCCAGGAACTCCTGCTCGAAGCCACCGATCGGGTGCTCGAGGTGGGTACCGGCAGCGGCTATCTGACGGCACTGCTGGGGCGCCTGTGCCGCCATGTCTACAGCATGGAGATATCCCCCGGCTTGTCGAAGGCGGCGGCACAAGTCCTGGAGAAGCAGGGCATTGCCAATGTCACCCTCGGCGTGGGCAACGGCTTGGCGGGATGGGACGAGCACGCCCCTTTCGATGCCATCGTGGTGACGGGTTCTCTCACGGAAGTCCCCGATACGCTGCTGCGTTCCCTGACCCTGGGCGGGCGCCTGGTGGCCGTGGTGGGCACGCCGCCGGTGATGGAGGCCATGAGATACCAACGAGAGACCGACGATTACTGGTCCACCACCAGCCTGTTCGATACCGAACTGCCCCCCGTATCCGGACTCGCCGAGCCCGAGCCATTCGATTTCTAGGAGATGTTCGCCGTGAAACCCATCAAGACCCTGTTTCTGGGGGCCGCCCTCGCGTTCGCCCCTTTCACGGTGTCCGCCCTCGATCTACTCGAGGCCTACGAGTTGGCCTTGGCCAACGACCCGGAATACCTGGCCGCCCAGGCCGCCAATCGCGCCGCCCAGGAGGCTCGTCCCCAGGCCCTGGCGGGCCTGCTGCCCAACGCCCAGGCCACCGGCAACACTAGCTATAACGACCAGGAGAGCAGTTCGCAGTTCAGAGCCGGCAGCGGCAGTGAAAAGTTCAACAGCCACGGCTATCAGCTCTCCCTGCGCCAACCGGTGTTCCGCTGGGACCGCTGGGTACAGCTGGAACAGGCGGACCTCAGTATCCAGCAGGCCAACGCGGTGCTGGACGCGGCCCACCAGGACCTCATCCAGCGCATCACCAGCCGTTACCTGGACGTGCTGCGCGCCGAGGACAACCTGGAGTTCGTGCGCAAGACCAAGGAGGCCATCGGCCGCCAGCTCAACCAGGCGGAACAGCGCTTCGAGGTGGGCCTCATCGCCATCACCGACGTGGAGGAGGCCAAGGCCGCCTACGATCTGGCGGTGACCGACGAGATCCGGGCGGAAAACGACATCGCCAACGCCCACGAGGCCCTGCGGGAGATCATCGGCGAGTACCACGACGAGGTGCAGGGCTTCAAGGACGACCTGCCCCTGGAGCGCCCCGACCCCGAGGACATCGATGCCTGGACCGCCATCGCCCTGGAGCAGAACCTCAATCTCCAGGCCGCGCAGTTCGCCGCGGAAAACGCCCGCGAAGAGATCCGCCGGCGCAGCGCCGACGGCCACTACCCCACCCTGGACGTGGTGGCCAGCCGCTCCTACAACAACAGCGGGGGCGGCAACTTCGGCGGTTCCACCAACAAGACCGACGCCATCGGACTCGAACTGGCGGTACCCCTGTACTCCGGTGGCTTCGCCTCGTCCAGGGTGGAGGAGGCCCGCCATCTCTACCGGCAGGCCACGGATCAGCGCGAGCAGGCGCGGCGGGCGGCCCAGCGGCTGGCCCGGGACGCCTACCTCGGCGTGCTGGCCGACATCAGCCGCATCAAGGCCTTCAAGCAGTCCCTGGTATCCACCCAGACCGCCCTCAAGGCCACGGAAGCCGGCTTTCAGGTGGGGACGCGTACCACGGTGGACGTGGTGAATGCCCAGGTGGACCGTTTCCGCGCCAGCCGCGACCTGGCGGCGTCACGCTATGACTACGTCATCAACAGTCTGGCCCTGAAACTCGCCGCCGGCACCCTCTCCCCCGAGGATATCGAGTACTTCAGCAGCTGGTTGGAACAATAGGCCTCACCTTCTTCATTCCCTCGCATGGTAGAGCAGCCCCCCGGCCCCGGATTCAGTGCGGAGCGTCGAGCAGGTGCTCCAGGGTATCGGCCAGGCGCCCCAGGGCGCCCCGGTTCTCCACCACCACCCGGCGGCCACACGCCCCCACGCGATGGCGCAGGTTGGCATCGCCCAGCCACTCCTCCACCACGCCGGCCAACCGCTCGCCGCCCGCCAGGCGCACGGCGGCGCCACGGTCCACCAGCAGATCCGTAATCTCCTGGAAATTGAACACATGGGGTCCGGTGACGACGGGCAGTCCCAGGGCGGCGGGTTCCAGCACGTTGTGGCCGCCTCGCGCCACCAGGCTGCCGCCGACAAAGGCCACATCGGCGGCGGCGTAGAACAGCAGGAGTTCGCCCATGGTGTCGCCGATGACCACCTCGGCGGCCCGCCAGTCCGCGCCAGAGTCCGTGCGTCTGGCGGTGGCGAAGCCCCTGCGCACCGCCAGGCCATGGACCCGCTCGAAGCGCTCGGGATGGCGGGGCACCAGGAGCAGCAGGGCATCGGGAAAGCACCGCCGCAACCGCTCGTGGGCCTCCAACACCGCCTCTTCCTCGCCCTCATGGGTGCTGGCGGCGATCCATACCTCCCGCTCCACCCCCATGCGCCGGCGCAACACCTGGGCCTTCTCCCTGATGCTGGCGGGGATCTCCTGATCGAACTTGACGCTGCCGGTCACCACGAGACGCTCTAGTGGCAGCCCCAGGGCCGCCAGGCGGGCGCCGTCGGCAGCGGACTGGGCCGCGGCCACGGACAGGTTGCCGAGCATCTCCCGGGTCAGCGCCCCGAAGCGGGCATAACCGCGCCGGGAGCGCTCCGACAGCCGGGCATTGGCCAACACCACCCGCGTCCGTCTCTGCGCCAGGGCGGCCAGGTAATTGGGCCACAATTCGGTCTCCACGAAGACCGCGAGCCGAGGCCGCACCCGGTCGAGGAAACGCCCCACCATGGGCGGCAGATCCTGGGGCAGGTAGCACAGTTCGAAGGCCCCGGCGCCGGCCTCGCGCAGGCGCGCCATGCCCGTGGGGGTGGTGGTGGTCACCAGCACCCGCAGCCCCGGCCGGCGCCGCTGCAGGGTACGAACGAGGGGCAGGGCCACCTGGGTCTCACCCACCGACACCGCGTGGATCCACAGGTCGTAGGGACCCTTTATGGCGGCTGGCGGCAGGCCGAAACGCTGGGGCCAGTGGCGCCAGTAGCCACGATTGCGCAGCCCACGCCAGGCCAGATGGAAGGCGACGAGAGGCTGGGCCAGGAACAGGGCGGCGGTATAGAGGGCACGCACGGGATCAGTGGCCGGGAGGCCGGGGGACCGCCACCTCCGAGTCACCGCAACACGGGGTCACGACGATTCGGCGCCGGGCTCCCGCACCCGCCCCTTGACCGCCTCGATGATGTCGGTGGTGGAGCAGCCCTCGAGGAAATCGAGCACCACCACCTCGCCACCCCGGGCGCGCACACAGTCCGCTCCGGCGATATCCTCGGGGCGGTAGTCACCGCCCTTCACCAGCACCCCGGGACGTACCGCACAGATGAGACGCTCCGGCGTGTCCTCCGGGAAGGGCACCACCCAGTCCACCGCCGCCAGGGCGTCCAGGACGGCGGCGCGCCGGGACAGGGGGTTGATGGGCCTGTCGTGACCCTTGAGACGCTTCACGGAGGCATCGTCGTTCACGGCCACCACCAGGCGGTCGCCGAGGGCCCGCGCCTGCTCCAGATAGCGCACGTGGCCCGCATGGAGGATGTCGAAACAGCCGTTGGTCATCACCACCCGCTGGCCTTTGCGCCGGGCCCCGTCCACCAGCGCCAGCAGAGACGATTCGTCCACCACGCCGCTGCCGCGCCCCTCCTGCTCCTGCACCGCGCCCCGCAGCTCGGCACGGCTCACCGACGCGGTACCCAGCTTGCCCACCACCAGGCCCGCCGCCAAGTTGGCCAGGCGCGCCGCCGGGTCGAAGTCGAGACCGGCGCCCAGGGCGGCGGCCAGGGTGGCCACCACGGTATCACCGGCACCCGTGACATCGAACACATCCCGCACCCGCGCCGGGATGTGCCGGGCGCCGCCGGCCGTGACGAGGGTCATGCCGTGTTCGCTGCGGGTGATCAGCAGGGCCTCGAGTTCGAGTTCCTCCCGCAGCCGCGCCCCCCGGGTCTCCAGGGTCTCCAGGTCCGCGCAGGCGCCCGCCATGCCCTCGAATTCGGCGAGATTGGGGGTCAGCACCGTGGCACCGCGGTACTTGTGGAAATCGCGCCCCTTGGGGTCCACCACCACCGGTATGCCGCGGTCGCGGGCGTCGCGGATCAGGGGCGCGGGGTCCTCCAGGGCACCCTTGGCGTAGTCCGACAGCACCATCACCTGGACCGCGTCCGCGGCCATCAGTCGTGGCTCCAGAGTAACACCCCCCGTGCGCCGATCCTCGAAATCCAGGCGCAGGAGTTGCTGATGGCGGCTCACCACCCGCAGCTTGGTGACCGTGGCATGGCCCGGCCGGCGCTCGAGCCGGCGGGTCACGCCATGGGCGTCCAGCAGGGCCTCGAGACTGGTGGCGGCGCCGTCATCGCCGACGATCCCCACCAGCACCGCGCGCGCGCCCAGGGCGGTGACGTTGACCGCCACGTTACCCGCTCCGCCGGCGCGCTCCTCCACGTCCTGCACGTGCACCACCGGCACGGGGGCCTCGGGCGATATGCGGGAGGTGGCGCCGTACCAGTAGCGGTCCAGCATGACGTCGCCCACCACCAGCGCGGTCACGCGGCTGAAGTCGGGCACGGTCGGATCATGGGGGGTGGCGGGCACGGCGAAGGCACGGCGTCTGGGGTGGCGCGAGTCTACCACAGGGCACCGCCGGCCCATGCCGCGGCGGGCTGGCCGGGAGCCACGATGCCCGCTAGGATCAGTTTTATGCCCTCATCTTCCCTTCTGACCCGCGTCCTGGCGGCGCTGCTGTGCCTGGGCGCCGGAGGCACCGCCGCCGCCCTGCCCGAGTCCTTCATGGCCGAGTTCGCCGTGACCAGCAATGGCAGCAGTATCGGCCGCACCACCTGGACCCTCGATGCCGTGGATGAGGGACGGTACCGTTTCCGCTCCGAGACCCGGGCCACGGGCTTCATGTCCCTGCTGTTTTCGGGCAGGCGCACGGAGCAGAGCCTGTGGACTCACCACGAGGGCCGCGTGCGGCCGCTGGCATATCGTTATGTGCGCACCGGGCGGAAGGCCCGGGAGGTGGAGGTCATCTTCGATTGGGATGCAGGCCAGGCCATCAACCGCCATGAGGGCAACAGCTGGAAGCTCGATGTCACGGCCGGCACCCAGGACAAGCTGGTCTATCTCCTGGCCCTCATGCAGGACCTGGCACGGGGCGCCCGGGATCTCGTCTACCCCATCGCCGATGGCGGTTATCTGAAGGAATATGCCATCGAACGCCAGGCACGGGAGCGCCTCGACACCCCCTTGGGCACCTTCCACACCGTCAGGCTCTACCGGCAGGACCCCAAAGGCAAGCGCCACACCACCCTGTGGGCCGCCCCCGAACTGGACTACCTGCCGGTGAAGGTCCAGCAGGACGAAAAGGACGGCGACGTGCTGGCCATGACCCTGGAGTCCCTGAAAGGCATTCGGGCTTTGGCGCGGGAAGATTCCGACTAGGCGCCGTTGGGCGAGCCGCCGATGAAGCCGAAGAAGGCGGCCGCCAGTAGCACGGCCAGGGTGGCCGAGAAGGCGAACAGCAGGCCCGCCGCGATGGGGTCGCGCCGGCGCACGTACCAGCCGGCCCAGGCCGTACCCGCCACCACCAGAAGCAGCAGGACGATCACGCGTCCCCCCATGCGGCCTCCTCGCGGCTGACACGATGGATGTGGCAGCGGTCGTCCGGGAGATCAGCCATGGCCGTATGCCCCTTATCCGCTCCGTCATCACCCGCGATCACCAGACGAAAGCGATGGAGTCCCCGCGCATCCCGCTCCGCGGCGCCCCGCTGGCAAAGCTCCGTGACGCCACCAGCGCCGTCGACGCGGTCGCCCTCCACCACATAGATGAGCAAGCGGTCCCCCACGGTGATGCGGTCCCGCAGCACCACGTCGCCCACGTTGGGCGCCTCGTCCACCCGGACCCGGGCGAACACCTCCGCCGGACACTGGCACCCGAGGACATCCCGTGCAAAGGCCTCCACCCGCGCAGGGGTCACGGCCGCCATGGTCAACCTCCGCCCTGTTCGAGCTGCTGGGCCAGCTTCCGGGCGGGCACATAGCCGGGCAGCAGCTCGCCCGTCTCCAGGACGATGGCCGGCGTACCCCGCACACCCATGGCCTTGCCCAGGCGGAAATGCTCGTCCACCGGGTGGGCGCACTCCTGGGGCTCCACCGTCTTCCCGGTCTTGGCCCGGGTCATGGCCGCTTGCCTGTCGTCGGCACACCATACCGCGATGGCGTCGGGGCGGGACCGGGGGCTGAGGGCGGGATAGGCGAGATAGTTCACGGCCACGCCGAGGGCGTTGAGTTCGGACACCTCGTCGTGCAGCTTGCGGCAGTAGCCGCAGCGGGTATCGGTGAACACGTAGACCTCGTGGCGCGGTTTATCCGGGGCGAAGCGAATCATCGAATCCCCGGCCACGCCGTTGATCATATCCAGCCGGATACCGTTCATGCGCTGGTCCGTCAGATTCTTTCCTTCCCGGGTGTCGTAGAGCTGCCCCACCAGCAGATACCGTCCATCCTCCGAGACATAGACGATGCGGGAGCCGAACACCAGCTCGTAGAAACCGTCGAGCGGCGCGGGTCGCACCGCGTCGGCCCCATGGGGCGACACCATCCGTGCCGCCTCCATGACGCTGTCGGGCACGTCGTCCGGCGCGGCGCCGACCCCCAGGGTGATGGAGGCAAGGCACAGGGTGGTTAGGATCTTCTTCATCTGGTGCTCCAAAAGATGTCTGCGGTGAGTCCGCCGGCGCGGCGCCGACGAGACCATGGTCCGGCCTTTCGGGAAAGGGCCGTATTTGCCGGTCCTTCCCTGGTCCTTCCCTGGTCGTTCCCTGGTCGTTCCCTGGTCGTTCCCCATGAGACCGCCGTCAGTCGCGAAAGTTGATGAACTGCAATGGCTGGTCGAATTTCTGTTCCTTTAACAAGGCGATGATCTGCTGCAACTCGTCGCGCTTTTTGCCCGTCACCCGCACCTGCTCCCCCTGCACCGAGGCCTGGACCTTGAGCTTGCTCTCCTTCACCTGTTTGACGATGCGCCGGGCCAGTTCCTTGTCTATGCCCTGGCGCAGGGTGATGGGGCGGCGCGCGCGGCGGTTGCTCTCCTGCACCTCGCCGGGATCCAGGGCGTTGATGTCCACCTTGCGCTTGGCCAGTTTGGTCTCGAGAATGGACATCATCTGGTCCAGCTGGAACTCGTTTTCGCCTTCCAGGGAGAGGCCGCCCTCGACCATCTCCACCCGGGCGTCGCTGCCCTTGAAATCGAAACGGGTGGCGACCTCGCGGTTGGTCTGGTCCACGGCGTTGGTGATCTCGTGCATGTCCACCTCGGACACCACATCGAACGATGGCATTGTCAGGCTCCCGGGATTGTCGGCCACCCCCGGCGGGGGCATGCAGTGAAGGCCCCATATCTCAGGGCAACGCGTTTTTCATCTTCCTTCGAGGTCGGAGGCGCTGCAGTATAAGCTCGTAGCGGGGTTCCCACCAAGGCACCATCGAGGTTATCGTGCCCGTGCGCACCGGGCCTGCCCTGCGGAACGACCATCGCGTCCATGGGCGCTGACTCAGTCCACCGCGGACCGTCGTGCTAGACTTGAAGTACCCCTTTAGCGGAGTACTTCCAATGCGCGCCGTCGGCATCAAAGAACTCAGAACCAATCCCTCCCTGCTCAGCAAGGCCCTGGAGGACCGGGAATACCTGCTGATCACCAAACGCGGCAAGCCGATCGGCATCGCCTCGGCCTTCGAGGATGGCGTCCTCGACCTGGGCTTGAAAAAATGGCTTGCCATCCGTTCCTTCGAGGCGGGCGACCTGTCCCTCGGCCAGGTGGCCCAGGTGTTCGACAAGTCCAAGGAAGAGACGATGCGGCTGTTGGCATGCCTGGGCATCGCCATCGCCGATTACGACCTCGATCAGGACCTCGAAACCCTGGGGTTGAAAACGCGCTGACATGGACAGCATCGTCAGCGACACGACGGCGCTGATCGTACTCGCCAGACAACAACGCATCGCCATCCTGGGGGCGTGTTTCGAACGCATATTGCTGCCGCCGACCGTCTACGAGGAATGGTTGCGGGGTGATGCCAGGGTCGAGGATCTGATGGCCCAGCACCGCTTCTTGAGGGTCGTCGCGTCACCTCGAGGTGACGTATTGGAGGAACTGCAGGCACTGTTGGACCCGGGTGAGGCCGAGGCCATCGCCCTGGCCAAGGAACTTCGCATTCCCCTCCTGGTGGACGAGAAAAAGGGCCGCACCATCGCCCGCATGATGGGGATACCCGTAGTAGGCCTGGTGGGCGTGCTGTGTCTCGCGGTGGAGTCGGGCGTTTGCTCCGCCGCGGAAGTGAAAGCCGTGGTGCACAAGGCCGTCGACAGCGGGTTTCGCCTGTCCAACCCACTGTATGCGGCATTCGTCGAGCGGGTCGATGAGATCGAAGGTGCAAGGCACCAACGATAATGGAGCCCCACCAGCGGCAGGCCCTGACGGGCGGCCTGCCCCTGGCCCCACCCGCCCGGTTCTTCAAGGTGGTACCCGCCGAGACTGAAGCACCGCCCTCCGTATGACGCGCAGGGCCGGGAAAAGCGTCACCACGAAAGACACGAAACTGCACGAAAAGGAAAAGGCCGGGGCGAACAGCCAAGAGCCTAACCGCGAAAGGCGCGAGTGACGCGACGAAGTTAACGCCAGGGAGACACGCAGGGTGGGACTAGCCGAGCGGTGCCCCCGCTCGGACGCCGGGGTGACTATTTCCCATTTCCCATTTCCCACTTCTCTTGCCCATTTCCCTATTCACTATTCCCTATTCACCATTCCGATTTCCCTATTCACTATTCACTATTCACTATTCACTATTCACTATTCACTATTCACTATTCACTATTCACTATTCCCCTTTTCCCTTTTCCCTTTTCCCTTTTCCCCAAGCATGCATCGAATCACAACGGTCGCGGCTCACCCCCTCGGATGGTGTTGCTGGTGGAGTCTTTTGAGGCGCTCGCGGGCCACGTGGGTATAGATCTGGGTGGTGGAGATGTCGCTGTGACCCAACAGCATCTGCACGGCGCGCAGATCCGCACCGTGGTTCAGGAGGTGAGTAGCGAAGGCGTGGCGCAGGGTGTGGGGGGAGAGATGCTTGCGGATCCCGGCCGCGGTACCGTAGCGGCGGATGTTGTGCCAAAAGGCTTGGCGGGTCATGGCGCGGCCGCGGGCGGTGGGGAACAGCACGCCGGTGGGACGTCCCCGAACGAGCCCTTCCCGGCCGTCCTGGAGATAGCGCTCCAGCCACGCCGCGGCCTCCTCGCCGAAGGGTACCAGCCGCTCCTTGGCACCCTTGCCCATGACCCGCACCAAACCTTGGCGCCGGCTGAGGCGCGCCATCTCGAGGCCCACCAGTTCGGATACCCGCAGGCCCGTGGCGTAGAGCAGTTCCAGCATGGCGCGGTCCCGCAATCCGAGCACCGTGGTCGTATCCGGGGCCGCCAGCAGGGCCTCCACCTCCGCCTCCGACAACACCCCCGGCAGGCCGCGACCCAGGCGGGGTCCGGCAATGTTGGCGCTGGGATCCGCCGAGAGACGCTGCTCCCGCACCTGGTAGCCGTAGAACCGCCGCAGGGTGGACAGCCGCCGGGCGGTGCTGCGGGGCGGCGCAGCGGCGAAGCCGGCGAGATATTCCAGCAGGTGCTCGCGCCGGGCCTCCAGCAGCCCGAGGCCACGGGCATCCAGCCATGTCGCCAGCATGCGCAGATCGGTGCCGTAGGCCGCCAGGGTGCTACGGGCCAGGCCCCGCTCCATCCACAGGGCATCCAGGAAGGCGTCGATGAGGCCCTGCCCGGCCTCGGCACGGTTTGTCGCGCCCTGATCCAGGGTGGAAGTCACTGCCGGTCTCTGACTCGATGATTCCAAACACCGGTCACTGAACGTCTCGGGACAGAGCGCCGGTTACCCGCAATACCTGACGAGATAGCCGGATTCCACACCGCCGTTCAGCGGCTCCCGGGCAATCCCAGACGCCGGATGGCCCGCCGCAACAGCGCCTGGCGCTCGGGCTCGGCGGCCACCGCCAGCAGGGTCTCGTAGAGATTCCGGGCGTCGTCGTTCAGGCCGGCCTCGGCCAAGGCCTCGGCGGCCCGGTAGCGGGCGGTCCGGGACCAGGGATCCATGACTCGCGGCCCCGGCAACACCGCCGAGCGCAGGTACAGGCGCGCGGCCGCCAGGGGTTGCCCGGCGGCCTCCCTGGACTCCGCCATCCAGTAGTGGATCTCCCGGCGCCGCTGCTCATCGGCCACCCGCGCCCGCATGTCCTCGAACAGCCCGTAGGCCAACTCCGGCTCCCCCACCGCCTGGAGTTCGAACAGCACCTGGTTGATGCGGTCCACATCTCTGGGGGCCAAGGCCGGGTGGGCGGCCAGCAACTCCCCCAGTACGCGGGCACCCTCATCAGGCAGCCCCCCCAGCACCAGCACCCGGGCGCGCCGCAGGGGCCACTCGAAGCCGTCACCACCGGGCGGCGACGCCTCGAGATCCCGGGCCATCTCGGAGGCCAGAGGGATGTCCCCCGCGGCGAGAGCCTGTTCCACCAGGGCGTAGCGGATGGCCTCCGGCAAGCGCGCCGCTTCCGGCCCGTCATCCCTTTCCAGATAGAGCTGGCGCAGCACCTCGAGGCCCCCGGGCAGCGCCCGCAGGGCGGCCACAAGGGCGGTCTCGCCCTGCCGCCGCCATACCTCGTCCTCGGCCCCACGAGCCACGAAGGCATAGAGGCTGCGTGCCGCCACCGGCTCCCGCTCCGCGACGGTGGCCGCCAGCTCCAGCCACGTCTCGAAACGGCCGATGAGGAGCTGGTGGACGTTGGACAGGATGCGGGCATGGGTCCCGTAGGCATCCCACAACGCCTTGGGGGACGCCGCAACCAGATGTGCCGTGCCTGCAAGCCGGCGGTGGGTCATGGCACGCTCGAGGGCCAGCACGCGCTGGGCGGGTGTGGCGGCACGATCCGCCAGCGCCACGGCGAGTTGGTAATGGCGGCCGGCGGACAGTTCATGGTCCGTGGCGACCTCGTCCACCGCCGCCATGCCCGCCTCCCAGTCCAACCGGCCGGCCTGGATCTGCGCCAGCAACCGCAGGAAGGCGGCCTCGTCACCGGCAACCTCCTCCAGGGTCACCAGGGCCTCGTCGGGCTGGCCCGCCAGCACCATCACCCGCGCCGCCAGACGGCGCCACGCCTCCGCGCCGTCACCGAAATCCAGGCGGTGGCGCAACAGGGCCTTGAAGGCATCCGCGGCCTCGCCGTCCACCACGTAGCTCTCGATCACCAGCCGCCGCACCTCCTCGGCGGCGGCAGGCCGGGGCGCGGACCACAGCAGCGCCCGCAGGCGCCGCCGCGCCTCGGCGCCCCGGCCCCGTTCCAGCTCGGCCCGCACGGCGCGCAGCACGGCGTGACCATGGAAATCGGCCGGCAAGCCGGCCCCGTAGCCGTCCACCCGCGCCACCAATCGTCCCCAGGCACCCCGGGACTCCAGCACCACCAGCCGTTCCCGTTCCCAGGCCAGCCATGCCGCAGGGTCGTCGGCACGGGCGGGCTGGGCCCCGTCCAGCAACCGCAGGGCGAGCCCGGGGGCACCGGCCGCCGCCACGGCACGCACCTCCTCCAGGGACACCGCCTCGCCGGTGGCCCCCGCGGGGGCCACCAGCAGCCACAGTGCCAGCAGCAGGGGGCAACGGGACGATGGCCGGACCCAACGAAAAACGGGTGTCATGCAGACCATGACACCCGCTCCGGACAGCCCCCTCCGGCGGCCCCGCCCCGCGCCATGGGGCTAATGTCCTGTCCCGCAAGAATCATTCAATCCTCGCTGGTTCTCGCCGAGCCATACGGCGTTGTTCGTCGTCGCCATAGCGGTGCTATGACTCCTCCTCTCGCCTTGCCTGGCTCAACGCGCCCGGCGCGATCTCTTGAACATTCGTACGGGACAGGGCATTAAATCTTTTCCTTGATCTTGGCCGCGTTGCCGCGCAGGGCGCGGAGGTAGTAGAGCTTGGCGCGACGCACCTTACCCCGGCGCTTGACCTTGATCTCGTGGACCGCCGGGCTGTAGGTCTGGAACACCCGCTCCACTCCCTCGCCGTGGGAGACCTTGCGCACCGTGAACGAGGAATTGAGGCCGCGGTTGCGGCGGGCGATCACCACCCCCTCGAAGGCCTGCAGCCGCTCCCGGGTGCCCTCCGTCACTTTCACCTGGACCACCACGGTGTCGCCGGGATTGAAAACCGGCACGTCCTTGGTCATCTGTTCCTGTTCCAGTGCTTCGATGATGTTGCTCATGTCGTTACCCTCAAATGTCCGGGAGGCTAAAGGCTCCCGTCTTCCGCTTCCCGTATGAATTCGTCCAGCAATGCCAGCTGCTCCGCGTCCAGCACCCGCCCGGCCAGCAGGTCCGGACGCCGCCGCCATGTGCGGCCCAGGGCCTGCTTGAGACGCCAGCGGGCGATGTCGCCGTGGTTGCCCTCCAGCAGCACCGGCGGGACCCGCCGCCCCAGGGCCTCCTCGGGCCGGCTGTAGTGGGGACAGTCCAGCAACCCGGCCGCGAAGGAGTCCTGCCGCGCCGAGTCCTCGTGCCCCAGGGCCCCCGGCCGCAGCCGCGTGACGGCATCGATGACCACCATGGCCGCCAGCTCGCCCCCCGACAGCACGTAATCGCCGAGGGACCATTCTTCGTCCACGGTGGCCTCGATGATCCGTTCGTCCACCCCTTCGTACCGCCCCGCCACCAGCAGCAGGCGGGGCATGGCGGCCAGGTACTCCACCCCGGCCTGATCCAGCCGCCGGCCTTGGGGCGACATATAGACCGTGGTCACTCCGGATCCGCCCATGGCCTCCCGCGCCGCCACGATGGTGTCGTGCAGGGGATGCACCCGCATCACCATCCCCGGCCCACCGCCATAAGGCCGGTCATCCACGGTGCGGTGGCGATCATCCGCCCAGTCCCGCGGGTTCCACGTGTCCAGGGCGATGATGCCCTGCTCCAGGGCACGGCGGGTGATGCCGCAACAGCGCACCGCGTCGAACATCTCCGGGAACAGGGTCACCACGCCGATGTGCATGGTCAGAAGTCCGGATCCCAATCCACGGTGATGCGTCCCGCCCCGCGGTCTACCGCCGTGACCACCCGGTCCGGCAGGTAGGGCACGAGGCGCTCCCGTTCACCCCGCACCACCAGTACGTCGTTGGCCCCGGTCTCGATGAAATCCGCCACCGTGCCCAGGACCGCGCCCGCCACCGTCACTACCTCGAGCCCCAGCAGGTCCACCCAGTAGAACTCACCCTCGGGCAGGGCGGGCAACCGGCGGCGCTCCACCGAGATGTCGCTGCCCAGCAGGGCGCGGGCCTGCTCCCGGTCGGCCACGCCGTCCAGGCGCACCACGATGCCCTTGCCGTGGACGCGTCCCTCTGCCACCGCATAGGCCCGGCAGGTTCCCGCCTGCTCCAGGTACCAGGGCGAGTAGTCGAGGATCCCGGCCCGGGGCGCGGTGTGGGAATACACCCGCATCCAGCCGGCCACGCCGTAGAGCCCGTTGATCCGGCCCACGACGATGCGCGAACCGGCCTCGTCGTCGCTCACCGGGGAGCCGCTCCCGGGGTCGACCCCGTCAGGCCGGCAGCGCGCTCACCAGCTTGGCCACCCGCTCCGAGGCCTGGGCGCCCTTCGAGACCCAGTGATCGAAGCGCTCCTTGTCGATACGCACCGCCTCCTCTCCTTCCACGGCCACCGGGTTGTAGAAGCCAATGCGCTCGATGAAGCGGCCGTCGCGCCTGTTGCGGCTGTCGGTCACCACCACATGGTAGAAAGGCCGCTTCTTGGCCCCACCCCTGCTCAGACGAATCGTAACCATAAATGCTGTCAATCCACTGTAGGCGGGACGCCCGAAGGAATCCCGGCACCGAAAAGGCGAAGATTCTACTGATTATCGGCCGCGAATAGAAGCATAGTTTTGCGGCGGCCGTCCGGAGTCCTCAGACCGGGGGCATCCCGGGGGGCATGCCGCCCTTCATGCCGCGCATCATCTTGGCCAGGCCACCCTTTTTCTTCATGCGTTTCATCATCTTCTGCATCTGGGCAAACTGCTTGAGCAGCCGGTTCACATCCTGCACCTGGGTCCCCGAGCCTTGGGCGATGCGCCGCCGCCGGGAGCCCTTGATGATGGAAGGGAAATGGCGTTCCTGGGCCGTCATGGAGTTGATAATGGCCTCCATGCGCACCATTTCCCGGTCGTTCACCTGTCCCTTCACCTTGTCGGGCACCTCCGACATGCCGGGCAGCTTGTCCATGAGCCCGGCCATGCCCCCCATCTTCTTCATCTGGCGCAGCTGCTCGGCGAAGTCCTCGAGGTCGAAGCCCTTGCCCTTGGCCAGTTTCTTCGCGAGCTTCTGGGCCTGGTCCTGGTCCACCTGCCGTTCCACGTCCTCGATGAGGGTGAGCACGTCTCCCATGCCGAGGATGCGCGAGGCCACGCGGTCCGGGTGAAAGGCCTCCAGGGCCGCCAGCTTCTCCCCCACTCCGAGGAACTTGATGGGCTTGCCGGTGATGTGGCGCACCGACAGGGCCGCACCGCCCCGGGCGTCGCCGTCGGTCTTGGTGAGCACCACGCCCGTCAGGGGCAGGGCGTCACCGAAGGCCTTGGCGGTGTTGGCGGCGTCCTGGCCGGTCATGGCATCCACCACGAACAGGGTCTCCACCGGCGACACGGCACGGTGCAGGGCCTGGATCTCCCCCATCATGGCCTCGTCGATGTGCAGGCGACCGGCGGTATCCACGATGAGCACGTCCACGAACTTGCGCCGGGCGTGCTCCAGGGCCGCCCGGGCGATGTCCTCGGGCCGCTGGTCGGTGCTGCTGGGAAAGAACTCCACCCCCACCTGGCCGGCCACCGTCTCCAACTGGTGGATGGCCGCCGGGCGATAGACGTCACAGCTCACCACCAGCACCGACTTCTTGTCCCGCTCCGTCAAACGCTTGGCCAACTTGCCCACGGTGGTGGTCTTGCCCGAGCCCTGCAGGCCGGCCATCAGGATCACCGCCGGCGGCTGGGCCTTGAGGTCCAGGGACTCGTTGGCCTCGCCCATCACCGTTACCAGCTCGTCCCGGACGATACGCACCAGCTCCTGGCCGGGAGTGAGGCTGGTCATGACCTCCTGACCCACCGCCCGCTCGCGCACCCGGTCCACGAACTCCTTGACCACCGGCAGGGCCACGTCGGCCTCCAGCAGGGCCATACGCACCTCGCGCAGGGTGTCCTTGATGTTGTCCTCGGTGATCCGGCCCTGACCACGGATGGTCTTGAGGCTGCGGGACAGGCGATCGCTTAGATTCTCGAACATCGGGGCTCGGTTACGCTGAAGGGAAAGTGTTAGATTCTAACAAGCCGCGAATCATTTCATCCATGGCGGCAAGTATGCCATCATGAAGTTCCGAGTGGTCCGGCTCTCCTGGATGAACACTTTCGCTCTCGCTCTCATCGCACTGGTCTTCTACCTGGCCGCCACCGGCCGGGTGGCGGCCGGCCTCTTCGTGGATCCGCCGCCGCCCCGGCGCATCAAGGCACAACTCCTGGCCCTGGGGCTGGTGGCCCTGATACTGCACAGCGCCGTGCTGTACCTGGAGATGGTGACCAGCGCCGGCATCAACCTCGGCTTCTTCAATGCCCTGTCCCTGGTAGCATGGGTCATCGTGGTCTTGCTGCTGGCCGGCATGCTTACCCGGCCGGTGGAGAATCTGGGCCTGCTGGCCCTTCCCGTTGCGGCCCTGGCCCTGTTGCTGTCGGTCTCCTTCACCAGCGACCACTACCTGCCGCTGGACGCCGGACTGGGGCTGGAATCTCATATCGCGCTGGCCGTACTAGCCTACAGCCTGCTCACCATCGCCGCCGTGCAGGCCCTGCTGCTGGCGTTTCAGGACCACCAGCTGCGACGCCGTCACCCCGGCGGCTTCCTGCGCGCCCTGCCCCCCCTGCAGACCATGGAGAAACTGCTGTTCCAGATCATCGGCCTGGGCTTTTTCATCCTCAGCCTGGCCATCGTCAGCGGCATGATGTTCCTGGACGACATGTTCGAGCAGCAGGTAGCCCATAAGACCGTGCTGTCCATCGTCGCCTGGGTGTTGTTCGGGGTGTTGCTGTGGGGCCGCTGGCGCTTCGGCTGGCGGGGACGCAAAGCCATCCGCTGGAGCCTGGGCGGCTTCTTCGCCCTCATGCTGGCCTTCTTCGGCAGCAAGCTGGTGCTCGAACTCATCCTCGGTACCTGATCCGGGCTGGATGCCTCCCTGATATCGCGCCATGAGTGACATTCCCCTGGGCCTGCTGGCCCTTGCCCTGCTGGGCCTGATCGTCCTGTCCGCCTTCTTCTCCGGTTCCGAGACCGGCATGATGGCCATCAACCGCTACCGGCTGCGCCATCTCGCCAAGGGCGGCCATCGCTCCGCCCGGCAGGTGAGCACCCTGCTGGAGCGGCCGGACCGCCTCATCGGCGTCATTCTCCTCGGCAACAACTTCGCCAACATCCTGGCCTCCACCCTCGCCACCCTCATCGCCATCCGCCTGTTCGGCGAGGTGGGCATCGCCGTGGCCCCCATCGCCCTCACCATCGTCATTCTCATCTTCGCCGAGGTGACGCCCAAGACCATCGCCGCGCTGGAGCCCGAGCGCATCGCCTTCCCCGCGTCGTGGGTATTGAAGCCCCTGCTGTGGCTGTTGTATCCCCTGGTGTGGGTCATCAACGGCCTGGCCAACGGGCTCCTGGGATTGTTCGGCATTCGGGCCGACCGGGCCGCCGACACCCCCCTCAGCCAGGAGGAGCTGCGCACGGTGGTGAAGGAGGCCGGCGCCATGATCCCCCAGCGCCACAAGCGCATGCTGGTGAGCATCCTCGACCTGGAGAAGGTCACCGTCGACGACATCATGGTGCCCCGTAACGAGGTGGCCGGACTCAACCTGGAGGAACCCGATGACGTGCTGCTGGACGTCATCAGCGGCAGCCAGCACACGCGCCTGCCCCTCTACCGCGGCCATATCAACCATGTGGTGGGCATCATCCACCTGCGGCGGGCCCTGCGCCTGCTCAGGGAGGACCGCTTCTCCCGGGAGGACCTGGAGAAGCTGGCCCAGGAGCCCTACTTCGTGCCCTCCGGCACGCCGCTCCATACCCAACTCATCAACTTTCAGCGCCAGCGGCGCCGCATCGGCCTGGTGGTGGACGAGTACGGGGACGTCGAGGGGCTGGTGACCCTGGAGGACATCCTCGAGGAGATCGTGGGCGAGTTCACCAGCGATCCCGCGGCCTTCACCCCGGACGTGGTGGCCCAGGCCGACGGCACGTACCTGGTGGACGGCAGCGCCAACATCCGCGACCTCAACCGCGCCATGCAGTGGCACCTGCCCACCGACGGTCCCAAGACCCTCAACGGGCTGATCCTGGAACACATGGAATTCATCCCCGAGCCCGGCATCAGCCTGCGGCTCGCCGGCTATCCCATCGAGATCGTGGCCACCAAAGACAACGCGGTGCGGCGCGTACGCATCAATCCCCAACTGGCGGAGCCCTCCGCACCCCGGGAGGGAGAGGGCACACCATAACGCCGGTGACGAGCCGGCCCATTCATCTCAGGAGGTGAAGCGTGTCAGACAACCGTGGCGAGAAGCGCCGCTTCAGTCGGGTCCCCTTCGCCATGGCGGTCACGGTGGCCGGCGATGGACCGCCGTGCCGGGCCACCCTACTGGACATCTCTCTCCACGGGGCCCTGGTGGAATGCCCGCCCGGCGAGGGCCCGGAGCTGGATAGCCGGGGCACCCTGACCCTGCCCCTGGATGACGGCGAGACGCGGATCGTCATGGATTTCACCGTGGCCCATCGGGACAGTGAGCGCCTGGGGCTGCGTTGCGAGGGCATCGACGTGGACAGCATCACCCATCTGAAGCGCCTGGTGGCCCTCAACCTGGGCGACCCCGAGGCGGTGTACCGGGAACTCGCCCACCTGGTGGGGGGCGACCCGCTGCCACCGTGACGGACGGCGGGGGCTGGAAGTTCAGAAGACGTCCAGCACGTCGCCCAGGCGTTTGGCCGGGATCACCTCCATGCCCTTGACGGCCCGGCGCGGCTTGTTCGCCGCCGGCACCACGGCGCGCCGGAAGCCGTGCTTGGCGGCCTCCCGCAGGCGCTCCTCGCCCCCCTGCACGGGACGGATCTCGCCCGCCAGGCCCACCTCGCCGAACACCACCAGCTCCGCCGGCAGGTCGCGGTCCCGGAAGCTGGAAAGCACCGCCATCACCACGGCCAGATCCGCACCCGTCTCGTTGAGGCGCACCCCGCCCACCACGTTGACGAACACGTCCTGGTCGAAGGTGGCGATGCCGCCGTGGCGGTGCAGCACCGCCAGCAGCATGGCCAGCCGGCTATTGTCCAGACCCAGGGTCACACGCCGCGGGTTGGCGATATGGGAGGCATCCACCAGGGCCTGGACCTCCACCAACAGGGGCCGGCTGCCCTCACGGGTGACGGTGATGACACTCCCCGAAACCGGGGCATCGTGGCGGGACAGGAAGATGGCCGAAGGGTTGGACACCGGTTTCAGGCCGCCGTCGGTCATGGCGAACACACCCAGCTCGTTGGCCGCCCCGAAGCGGTTCTTGATGGCACGGATAATGCGATAGCGGCTGCCGGCATCGCTCTCGAAATAGAGCACCGTATCCACCATGTGCTCCAGCACCCGCGGGCCGGCCAGGGCGCCCTCCTTGGTGACGTGGCCGGCCAGGAACAGGGTGGAACCGGTGGTCTTGGCGAAGCGCACCAGCTGGGCCGTGCTCTCCCGCACCTGGGCCACGCTGCCCGGGGCCGACTGGAGCAGATCCGTGAACACCGTCTGCACCGAGTCGACGACCATCACCCCGGGACGTTCGTGGGCCGCCACCTCCAGGATGCGCTCCACCTGGGTCTCCGCCAGCAGCCGCACCGCCTCGCCCGACAGCCCCAGGCGTTCGGCCCGCAGCCGCACCTGCTGGGGCGATTCCTCGCCGGTCACGTACAGGGCCTTCACCCCCCGCGCGGCGGCGGCGGCTAGGGCCTGCAGCAGCAGGGTGGACTTGCCGATCCCCGGGTCCCCGCCCAACAGCACCACCGAGCCCGGCACCAACCCGCCTCCCAGCACCCGTTCCAGCTCCGGCATGTCGAGGCTGACCCGCTGCTCGGCCACCAGATCCACGTCCGCCAGGTCCAGGGCATCGCGCCCCTGCCCCGCGCTGCCGCTGAAGCCGCCCCGGCGGTGGCGCTCGGCACCGGGGGCCGCAGCGACGATCTCCTGGAGGCTGTTCCAGGCCCCGCAGTCCGGACACTGGCCCGCCCACTTGGGCTGCTGCCCGCCGCACTCGGTGCAGGTATAGAGCCGTTTCTCCCTGGCAGCCACCTACAGGCCCTCCGCGGCAGGGGTACCGGACCGGAGTGTAGATACTCCGTTTCCTGTCAAGCAGTCTGTAGGTCGGTTGCTCTCGGCAACCGACATCCGCACCCGCAAACCGCCGAGTTTCCGTCGGCTGCCAGGAGCAGCCGGCCTACGCCTCTGTCCTTCTCCCCAGGGAAAATGGGAAAGGGGAAATGGGAAATGGGAAAAGATTACCACCCGTGCGTCCGCTCTGCTGACGCCGAAACGGTGGATCCGCTGCGCCTTTTCAAACTGCCACTCCTCCCTGACCTTCTCCCTTTTCGCGTCACTCGCGTCTTTCGCGGTTACGCTTTGAGTAGGTCGGGCTTCAGCCCGACAGCGGGGTTGAATAGGGAAGTTTGTCGGGCTGAAGCCCGACCTACAATCCTCCACAAGCGCACCTTGGGGACATTCAAGCGTCATTCCACGTACTCCCGGGGCACCCGCGGGGCGACACCGCACAGGAGTTCGTAGGCGATGGTGCCGGCGGCGCCGGCCACCTCCGCCACCGGCAGGCCGGGGCCCCACAGTTCCACGGGATCGCCGATGCGGGTGTGGGGCCGGGTGCGCAGATCCACCGTGATCATGTCCATGGAGACGCGGCCGGCCAGGGGTACCCGGTGGCCGTCCACCAGCACCGGCGTGCCGCTGGGGGCATGGCGGGGATAGCCGTCGCCGTAGCCCGCCGCCACCACCCCCACAGGCATGGCCTCGGGACAACGGAAGGTGGCGCCATAGCCCACGGTGGCGCCGGCCCGGCAATGGCGAACCTCGATGAGTCTTGACTCCAGGGCCATCGCCGGGACGAGGCCGAGACCCGCGGCCGTGACCCCCTGGAGCGGGCTCACGCCGTAGAGCATGATGCCGGGACGCACCCATTCATGGTGACTATCGGGCCACCCCGCGATGCCCGCCGAATTGGCGATGGAACAGGCCCCGGGGAGTTCGCCCCGGGCCTCGACGAGGCGCATCTGCTGGCCCACGCTCATGGGGTCATCGCGATCGTCGGCGCAGGCCAGGTGGGTCATGAAGACGATATCGTCCGCCACCGCCGGCGCGTCCCGCAGGCGCTGCCAGTGGCAGGCCACCTCGGCGGGGGCGAAGCCGAGGCGGGACATGCCGGTATCCACCTTCAGCCACACCCCGAGCCCCGCCGCCGCCGTCACGGCCTCCAGCTCCTCCACCTGGCGGGCCTGGTGGACCACCAAATCGAGACCATGCTCCATCACCACACCCAGCTCGTCGCGGTGGAAGTGGCCCTCCAGCAGCACCACCCGCGCCGCCGGCAGCGCGGCGCGCAGGGCCAGGGCCTCGTCGAGGGTGGTGACGCCGAAGGCGTCAGCGTCCGCCAGGGCACCGGCCACGGGCCCCAGGCCGTGACCGTAGCCATCGGCCTTGACCACCGCCATGACCCGGCTGGCCGGGGCCAGCCGGCGCACGCGGGCCAGGTTGTGGGTCAGGGCATGAAGCTGGATTCTGGCCCGCAGGGGGCGGGTCACGAATAGCCTCCCCCATCATAGGCGGAGGTGTAGTTCTCGAAGCTGGTGAACTCCCCCAGGAAGGTCAGGCGCACCATGCCGATGGGCCCGTTGCGCTGCTTGCCGATGATGATCTCCGCCATACCCTTGTCGGCGCTGTCCTCGTGGTAGACCTCGTCACGATAGACGAACAGGATGACATCGGCGTCCTGCTCGATGGCGCCGGATTCCCGCAGGTCCGACATCACGGGGCGCTTGTCGGTGCGCTGCTCCAGGCTGCGATTGAGCTGGGACAGGGCCACCACCGGGCAGTCCAGCTCCTTGGCCAAAGCCTTCAGGGAGCGGGAGATCTCGGAGATCTCGTTGGTGCGGTTCTCCTTGGTACCGGGCACCTGCATGAGCTGCAGGTAGTCCACGATGATGAGCCCGAGATCACCGTTCTCGCGCTTCAGACGCCGTGCCCGGGCCCGCAGATCCGTGGGCGTAAGAGCGGGGGAATCGTCGATGAACAGGGCGCTGTCCCGCAACAGGGCGGTAGTGGAGGTGAAGCGGGGCCAGTCGTCGTCGGTGAGGCGGCCGGTGCGGATCTTGGACTGGTTGATGCGCCCCAGGGAGGAGATCATGCGCATCACCAGTTGCTCCGCCGGCATCTCCATGCTGAACACCGCCACCGGCTGCTTCTCCGCCAGGGCCACGTTCTCCGCCAGCTTCATGGCGAAGCTGGTCTTGCCCATGGAGGGCCGCCCGGCCACGATGATGAGGTCCGAGCGCTGGAGGCCGGCGGTCTTGTCGTCGAGATCGGTGAAACCGCTGGACACCCCGGTGAGGGCGGAACCCGACTGGTGCAGGGCGTCGATGCGCTCGATGACCCGGGTCAGCACGTCGCTCATGCCGGAGAAGCCCCCGCGACCGCGGTTCTCGCCGTCGGCGATCTGGAACACCAGCTGTTCCACGTGGTCCAGCAACTCGCGGGTCTCCCGGCCCTCGGTGTTGAAGGCCGCATCGGCGATCTGCCCACCCACCCGGATGAGTTGGCGCAGCACCGATTTCTCGCGCACGATGGCCGCGTAGGCCCTGACGTTGGCGGCACTGGGGGTACTTTCCACCAGTTCGGTCAGATAGATCAGCCCGCCGGCGTCGTCCAGTTGGTTGCGACTCTCCAGCCACTGGGAGAGGGTGACCAGGTCGCAGGGCGAGCCCGCCTCGATGAGGGCACGCACGGCCCCGAAGATGAGAGCGTTGGCGCGCTGATAGAAGTCTTCCTTGGAGATCCGGTCGGCGATCTGGTCCCAGGCGGAGTTGTCCAGCAGCAAGCCGCCGAGCACGGACTGCTCGGCATCGAGGGAATGGGGCGGCACCTTGAGGGCCGCGGTCTGTGAATCGAGGTCGCGCAACCGGGACGCGGTTTCCTGCATGGTGCCACCCTGAATGGTTGATCCTGGCGGGGCCATGGAAAACGCCGAAAGATTCAGCGATACCCACGTGGCCCAGGGCCGGACCTCCATGACGTTCCCACAGCGATACCGTCGCGGGGGCGCCGGCGTGCCACCGGCTGGACCGGGCCGATGCAAGCCGGAACCGACTGAATCAGCCCCTCTGGTCCGGCCGCAGCCTTGACCTCAGGTTACGCCGTGGCGCCGGCGGCGTCATCTCCACCGGCACCGGGCCAACGGCCGGTTCAGTCCTCCGCCACCACCTCCAAGCGCAGGCTGGTACGCACCTCGCCGTCCACGTTGAGTTCCACCTCGAAATCACCGGTATGACGCAAGGGCCCCTCGGGCAGCAGCACCTCCTGTTTCTCCAGCTCCACCCCCGCGGCGACGGCGGCCTCGGCAATATCCGCCGTGCCCACGGAGCCGAACAGCTTGCCTTCGGCCCCGGCCTTGCGCTCGATGCGCAGGGACAGCTCACCCAGCTTCGCGGCGCGCGCCTCGGCCTTAGCCAGGGCAGAGGCCTGGGCGGCCTCCAGCTCGGCCCGCCGCTCCTCGAAGGCGGCGATGGCCTCCTTGGTGGCCGCCACGGCCTTACCCTGAGGCACCAGGAAGTTGCGGCCATAACCGGGCCGCACCCGCACCCTGTCGCCCAACCCACCGAGGTTGTGAACCTTCTCCAGCAGTATGACGTCCATCACGGTCTACCTTTCGCGTTAGTCCTGCAGTCCCTTGCGTCTGAAATCGATCCAGGTGTCGGCCATCCCCGCCGCACCCAGGGCAATGGTCGCCGGCGCACCCATCACCAGCAACAATACATAGGTTCCGAACAGCCAGCCCACGGAAGCGCCCCGCTTGGCCACCAGGGCATGGACCACGGCCAGACCCTGAAATACGAACAGGGCCATGCCGATGATCGCGAACTCGCCGGCGAAGCGGCCGAAGCCGCCGGGGGCCACCATGGCGACACCGACCAATACCAGGGTCGCCAGCGCCAGGGCCTGGGGCAGACGCAGGGCGCGGAACTCCTCGCCGAACCCGCCCGGCTTGTAGAGCACCGACTGCCACCAGCGACCCAGCCACAGGGACAGCAACTGGCCCACCATGGACGCCACCGCCACCAGTCCCGTCATCAGCGCGGCGATGTTGTCCAGGGCCTGGGGATCCATGGTTACACCCTGACCGCTGAGGGCCGGGGCCAGGATCTCCTCCAGCATCTGTCGCCACCAGTCGGCAGGCGACTCCAGAAAAATATACAGCAGCACCACTACCAGGGCGGACAAGGCACCCGCCGTCAACATCGCCAGTTCCTGGGAACCTGTGGCCCGCAGCACCAGGGCCAGCAGGGTGACCGGTACCCACAGGCTCAGGGCCACGGCCACGGCCGGCACGAAGGAACCCAACGCCAGGGTCGCCAGCAGGCCGGTGCCCAGCAGGGCTGCGGCTCCCACCACCAGGGCCTCGCGCCCGCCGTGGCGCAGGGCCACGAGCACCAGGGCTCCGGCGCCCAGATAGGCCAGGGGCGCCACCAACAGCGACAACACCGTGAAAACCGCGATGACGGTGACCGCCTGGAAGCGGCCCCGCATCGTGTATTGGGCGATCAAGCGCACTGTAGGTTGGCCGGGCAGTGACTCACCGCGGGCGTCGCCGGAGGCCCTGCCCGCCCCTCGACACGCCCTCGTCGATTTTACTCGTGCTGGTCCGAAAACGGCAGCAAGGCGAGATAACGGGCCCGCTTGACGGCCGTGGCCAGTTGGCGCTGGTAACGGGCCTTGGTGCCCGTCACCCGGCTGGGCACTATCTTGCCCGTCTCGGTGACATAGGCCTTGAGGGTGGCGAGATCCTTGTAATCGATCTCGGTAATTCCCTCGGCAGTGAACCTGCAGTACTTGCGGCGGCGAAAAAATCTGGACATGCCCCTTTCTCCTGAATACGTGAGTTCGAAAAGTGAAGTAGCGGCCTCAGTCGGCGGCCTTGTCCGAACCCCCGGAGTCATCGTCACCACCACGGGAACCGCCGTCATCCGCGTCACCGTCGTCGCTGTCTTCACCGGAGTCATCGTCTGAGCGGCTCCGCGACGGGCGCGTATCGCCACCATCCCGATCACCCGAACGCGGCTCCTTCTCCTCCTTGGACTTGGCCATGAACGAGGGTTCGGTAACCGCCTCTTTCCTGCTCAGAACGAGGTTGCGCAACACGGCGTCGTTGAACTTGAACGCACTCACCAACTCGTCCAGCACCTCCTGTCCGCACTCGATGTTGAGAAGCACGTAGTGAGCCTTATGGATCTTGGAGATGGGATAGGCGAGGGGGCGGCGTCCCCAGTCCTCGAAGCGGTGGATCTTGCCGTTACCGCCTTCGACCATGGATCGGTATCGTTCCACCATGGCCGGCACCTGCTCGCTCTGATCCGGATGGACCAGGAACACGATCTCGTAATGACGCATGTAGGGTTCCTTTCGGGTTGAGCCCCCCGTTGCGCTGCGGTGGGGCAAGGAGATGTCCCGCATGGGGGACGGAAAAGCAGGGCAGTCTAATCCACCGGCCCGCCCGACGCAACAACAGCAAGCGCGCCTCCCCGCCCCCACAGCCGCCCCCATTCCCTTTCCCCTTTCCCCTTTCCCTTTTCCCCTACTCCCTACTCCCTACTCCCTACTCCCTACTCCCTATTCACCATTCACCATTCACCATTCACCATTCCCCTATTCCCCTATTCCCCCAAAGTATCCCTATCGATCGCGCTGCCGCACCGCCTCGAACAGCGCGATGCCGGCCGCCACGGAGACGTTGAGGCTCTCCACGGTGCCCTTGAGGGGGATGGCGGCGAACT
Organism: Gammaproteobacteria bacterium; assembly: GCA_034522055.1. Classification (NCBI taxonomy): domain Bacteria; kingdom Pseudomonadati; phylum Pseudomonadota; class Gammaproteobacteria; species Gammaproteobacteria bacterium. The sequence goes on along the minus strand of JAXHLS010000002.1, from coordinate 2,417,995 downwards.
CGCTACAGTGTTCCCGGGTCCGGTGCCTCAGTCCCTTCTCCTCGCCGCCCATCACCAGGGCGAGGGGACCCCGCAGGTCGCAGTCGGACAGGGGCGCGGCCGCCATGCCCTCCAGACCCACCCGCTTGAGTCCGCGATCCGCCAACAGCTTGAGGGTGCGGGCCAGATTGGCCACCTGGATGAAGGGAACGGTCTCGGCACCCCCGCAGGCCACCTTGCGCACCGTGGGGGTGAGACCCACCGCCCGGTCCCGGGGCGCCACCACCAGGGTCACGCCGGCGCCATCGGCGGTGCGCAGGCAGGCCCCCAGATTATGGGGGTCTTGGATGCCGTCGAGTATCAGTACCAGGGGTGCCGGGCCGGCGGCTTCCAGCAGGGGCTCGATGTCGGGTTCCCCCCGGGGGTGGCCGCTCCGGGCGAGAGCCACCACACCCTGGTGCCGCACCCCGGGCACCAGCCGGTCCAGTTCGGCGCGCTCCACCTCGTGGACCATGCCGACGCGGCGGCGGGCCAGCCCCAGCAGGCGCTCCAACCGGCGATCCTTGCGGGTGCGCTGGACCCACAGCTCGGTCACGGCCCCGGCATCGCCCTCCAGCAGGGCCGTGACCGCATGGAGGCCGCAGACCTTCTCCGCCATGGCAGCGGGCTAACGTCGGCGCCGCCGACCGCCGCGCCGGGACTTGGCCTTGGGCTTATCGCCTTCTGCCGGGGTTGCCGGGGTTGGCGGGGTTGCCGGCGTCTCCAGGATTGCCGGAATCTCGGCGGCGGCCTTGGGCCGCGCCCTGCCGCGGCCGCTCCCGGCCTTGTCCTTCGGCTTATCGCCTGACGCCGGGGTTGGCGGGGTTTCAAGGGGAGCCGGAGTGTCGTCGGCGGCCTTGGGCCGGCCCCTGCCACGGCCACCCTTGGCCTTGGGTTTATCGCCTTCCGCCACGTTTGCCGGGGCTGCCGGGGTTGGTGGGGTTTCAGGGGGTGCCAGTGTGCCGCCGGCGGCCTTGGGCCGGGCCCTGCCCCGAGCGCCCCTGCTCCTGGCCTTGCTCTGGCTCTTGCTTTGGCCCTTGCTTTGGCCCTTGCCTTGACCCCGGCCCTTGGTGGCCGGCGCGGCGGCAGGCTCGAAATCGATCTTGCGCTCGTCCAGGTTGACCCGCATCACGCGGACCTCGAGGGGATCGCCGAGACGGAAGGTCTGGCCCGTGCGCTCCCCCTTCAACCAGCGGCGTACCGGGTCGAAGTGGTAATAGTCGTCGCCGAGGGCGGTGATGTGCACCAGGCCCTCCACGTAGATGCCGTTCAGCTCCACGAACAGCCCGAAGGAGGTGACGGAGGAGATGACGCCCTCGAAGGTATCCCCCACCCGGTCCTGCATGTACTCGCACTTGAGCCAGGCCTCGGCGTCACGGGTGGCATCATCGGCCCGCCGTTCGCCCGCCGAGCACACCTCGCCGAGCTGGCCGAGGTCGCCCTCGTCATAGGGGAAATCCGCGGCCTTGCCGCCCCGCAGCATGTGACGGATGGCCCGGTGCACCATGAGATCGGGGTAGCGTCGGATGGGCGAGGTGAAGTGGGCGTAGTGCTCCAGGGCGAGACCGAAGTGACCCTTCTTCTCCGGGCTATACACCGCCTGGTTGAGGGAGCGCAGCATCACCGTCTCGATGAGGTGGCGATCCGGCCGCTCATGCACCGCGGTCAGCAGCTCGTTGTAATGAATCGGTTCCGGCTTGTCGCCGCCCTGCAGGCTGAGGCCGAGGCCCTGGAGGAACTCCCGCACGTCGGACAGCTTCTGGCCGCCGGGCGGCTCGTGGACCCGGTACAGGGCCGGTATGCGATGGCGCTTGAGGAAGCGCGCGGCCGCCACGTTGGCCGCGATCATGCACTCCTCGATGAGCATGTGAGCGTCGTTGCGCTCCACCGGCACGATGCGGTCGATCTTCTTGTCCGGCCCGAACACGATGCGGGTCTCAGAGGAACCGAAGTCGATGGCGCCGCGGCGCTCCCGGGCCACCCGCAGCACCTTGTAGAGATCGTGCAGGGCTTCCAGGTGGGGCACCAGGTGCTCATACTCCTCGCGCAACGCGGCATCGCGCGCGACGAGGATGTCGGCAACCTCGTCGTAGATGAAGCGCGCATGGGAGCGCATTACCCCCTCGATGAAGCGCGAGCGGCGGATGGTGCCCGCGGCATCGAACTGCATCTCGCACACCAGGCACAGGCGGTCCACCTCCGGGTTGAGAGAACACAGGCCGTTGGACAGCACCTCCGGCAGCATGGGTACCACCCGCCCCGGGAAATAGACGGAGGTGGTGCGCTCCAGCGCCGCCTGATCCAGCAGCACGCCGCGCTCCACGTAGGCCGAGACATCGGCGATGGCCACCAGCAGGCGCCAGCCCTTGGGGGTGGCCTCGCAATAGACGGCGTCATCGAAGTCCTTGGCGTCGGCACCGTCGATGGTCACCAGGGGCAGATGGCGTAGATCCGTGCGACCCTTCTTGGCGGCCTCGGGCACCTCATGTCCGAAGGCCTTGAGTTCCTCCTCCAGCCCCTCCGGCCATTCGTAGGGGATGCCGTGGGCGCGGATGGCGATGTCGATCTCCATGCCCGGTCCCATGTGGTCCCCCAGCACCTCCACCACCCGTCCCATGGGGCGGGCGTGTTTCTCGGGCTGGCGGGTGAGTTCCACGGTGACGATCTGGCCGGGCTCGGCGCCGCCGCGATCCTCCGGCAGCACCAGCACGTCGTGTTGCACCCGCTTGTGGTCGGGGACCACCAGCCCCAGGGGGCCCTCTTCCATGAAGCGCCCCACCAGGGTGTTGGTGTTGCGCTCCAGAACCTCCACCAGGGTGCCTTCGCGCCGTCCCCGGGCGTCCACCCCCACGGTGCGCACCAAGGCCTTGTCGCCGTGGAGCAGGCCGCGCATCTGGCGCGGCGACAGGAACAGGTCGTCCCCACCCGCCTCCGGCACCAGGAAACCGTAGCCGTCGGCATGGCCGATGACACGCCCGCGTACCAGGTCCATCTTGTCGACGGGGCCGTAGGCGCCGCGCCGGGTCACCACCAGCTGGCCGTCCCGCACCATGGCGCCGAGGCGCCGCTCCAGGGCCACCACGGCCTCGTCTTCCAGACCGATGCGGGACCGGATCTCCGCGAAGGGCAGGGGCTGACCCGCCTCGGCCAGCAGATCCAAGAGGAATTCGCGACTGGGGATGGGGTTGTCGTAGCGCCTGGCCTCGCGGCCGGCGTGGGGATCCCCGGCGCGCCAGTCGGCGGGCTTGCTTTTGTTTTTTGCCATAGGTTCGGAATTTATTGTTGGGAAGTTGGGAAAGACGGAAGCGTACGTTGACACTGCGCGGGACGAAAGGTACATTCTCGCGCTTCCTGACGGGCATTCATAGCCCCGGCCCGGGATCCACCTGCCGAGGTGGCGAAATTGGTAGACGCGCTAGCTTCAGGTGCTAGTTGGGGAAACCCAGTGGAGGTTCAAGTCCTCTCCTCGGCACCATCTCCTTAAGCCATGCCAGACCATGCCAGAGCATTCAAGCAATTGTTCTGAAAGCGTTTTCCCAGCCGCTTCGTTCCATTTGCATTTACATTGTGTTTTGTTGTCGGTTGAAGTGCCCCCTGTCAAGACAAAGTCCACCTGAGTTTAAGTTCTACATTCCACCTCATATGCAGCAGCTGCACGGCGCTGCCCCGATTCAGCACTGACGGCTGTTGTCCAGTACGAAGCCAAGGCCATCCATGCTGAAAAGCAGATTCACTACAATCTAACCAAGAGTTAGCTTCCTATGTTCCCGGACATGCTTCACTTTCCATAGCAACTGGGGGTGTTGCCTGATACGCGCTGCCAGTTTGTCGTCACCGGTCAGAAGCTCGGGGACAATTTCACCACGTTCGAGGACCGCATCCAGAAAATCACGTTCATGTTGCTCATATGGCAACACCAACGATAACCGATCCCGGCATTCTGTGACCAAGCGTTCCGTCCACTCGTTCATCTCCCTGGATGCAGGAACGGCGTTACCGCGTAGAACGGGTATAAGCTGCTGTTGAAGCTCTCTCTGGTCACAGCGTATATCGTCAGGTGATATCGTTCTCCAGTCTTTACGGCTGCACGCGCCATACACAACAAAACCCAACCGTACCTTTTCGCGTTCAAGATCATCGTGACTGAGCAACGCGTGTGCGTCGAAAAGATCGCGACTCGCCTGTCTGGAAAACAACGCACCAAGCTTGCCCGCCGCGAGTTCGTGAATATCGAGGATCGGTATATCGCGCGCCTGGAACGAGCCCACGGGATGGGAATCGCCCAGCTGTACCGGCCACAACGGAACCCGCAAGGTGAAGACCACATCGATTTCAAGATTGGCGTTGCGGCCAAGCGCATTGGTATATCCAAGTCGCCACTTGCCGCCGGCGTGTTCTTGCGGTACACGTCGCAGCGTCAACCCTTCGCGGCCACAGATTGCCGTGATCGCGTGTTCAACCTTCTCCCGCTCAGCAAGCATCACGTCACGCTCCGGAGACCCTATGTAGTTCAGATCGATATCGACGGAGAGCCGTGGCAAGTCGAATACGAACAGGTTCAGCGCCGTGCCGCCTTTCAAGACAACGCGATCCTTGAGGAAGGGATGACTTCGAAACGCATCCAGCAACCCGATCAGACGGATGACCTTGTCCAGCGTTTCCGGCAGAAACCCGGTCGCCGCCGCCTCGGCCTGGAGATCCTGGAGCGAAAGATTCATGCCCCCTCCTCCCAGCTACGCTCCAGCACGGCCGGCGGCACCACCAATCGCCAGGAAGAAACGAGCTTGCCGGATTCCCGACGGCCGCGGTCCAGGTAACAGGGCTGCTTGGGTATGTGCTGTCGCAACAGATCCAGCCGTGCCTCATCCACCATCAGTGCTTCACGGTGTTGCTCGAGGAAAAAGCCCACCTTCGCGGCTGCCGTCGCACTTTGCAACATCAGGACGTAGTCGGTGACCTGGTCCAGGTTGAAGTACTCGACCGATTCCAGGGATCGCCACACCTCCTCCCATCCGCCGCCCAGGCCGGGACGCACGAGCACGTCCACCATGGTGCGTTCGAGATGGGTGACCCGAACCTGTCCCCCGGCGTGTTTGTGAGTCTCGACCCCGAACAGTTCGGCCTGATTGGCCTGCAATGCCTTCGGAAACGGCACGGCGGTGAATTCCTGCCCCTGGTACTCGAAGGGCCGCCGGGCGTGGCGGGACAGATAGGGAAACCGGCGATGCACCGAATAGGCCTTGCCGTGGAACTGCAGTGCGCTGTGGTAGGCCAGCACGGCGTCATCCGTCATGTGCGCCCCAAGCAGGTAGGGGTCCACTCGGTAGCTCTGCGGGCGTATTCCCTCCGGCACGACGGCATACAGGCCGCGACGGACCCGCAGCAGGTGACCCGCGTTGACGTGGTAGGCCAGCAGGGCCTCCCGGGTCTTTGTACTACGGGGGCCACTGGCCTCCAGAAAGGCGGCAAACGTCTCATGCCGGAACACCGGATTTTCACGGAAGAAATCCTGTACCTTCATTGCGTGCGAGCCAGTAGTTGACAATTCTTGCGTGGACACCTAACTAATTTAGGGGTAGTTGCTATATTTGTCAACTTCTAGTCACTTGACGTTTCCTGCTGTTGCACCTAACAAAATTAGGGGTTTAAGCACGCTTTGTCACTGTAACAGAGATAATGGTTTGCCGGAAATGGCCAATGGACAAGGCGCCTGTCCGCCAGCCGGGAGCTGGCGCTGTACAGCAATCACGAAAAATGGAGCGCACGTGGAGCGCAGAAAAACAGATTTTATGTATGCTGCTGTTTTATATGATTATTTTTAGGGAGTTATGGTAGTTCAAGTCCTCTCCTCGGCACCATCTCCTCGCTTTATCTGGGTTATCAAGCAGTTGCCTTCTGCTGACGGCCATGTGTCCGCGTTGGTGGTCCGTGAGGATGCCACCGATGCCCGACCCCATCGTGAACAACGCGACTCGCGCCCGCGGCCCGGCCACCCCCCACCGGCATCATGCCCCCAAACCCGACCTTGTGAACTGTCACTTCCGCAGGGAAGCTTACACGGCTGCAAACGGGGCAGCCACTAAGCATAAGTCTGCTGAAACACCGTATCCGCGAGCCACTTGCGGAACGAGTCATTGTCGCTGAACTGCTTGAAGAGTTCGGTATCGTCTTTAAGGATCTCTATCATCACACGGGCCAACGCCTTGTCATGCTGAATGCGGGCGTTTTGCTTGCCGGAGTTCTTCTTCGCGTTCTGATAAGCAGTGTCCGCCGCCACCCTCGCGGGGATTTCCTCGGTAATCAGCTTCTGCACCCTGTCGGCATCAGTCCACTTGATGTTGCCGAACTGGTCGTTGAAGGTCTTCAGGATATTCGAGAGCCGCTCCAGCTCCGGCTCGCCCCTGGCGCCGCCTCCGGTCGTTGGGACGGGCTCTATCATTGCCTCCTGGTCGGGGAGCTGGATCTTCAGGGCTGCCTGCTTCTCCACCCGATAGCTGTCCATATCGATGGCTGCCAGGATGCCCTTTGAGAGATCTTCTTCCTTGGGTGCCGGCAGCTTGGGTATCAGGAAGTTGAGGAAGATCGAGAGCTTCTCCCACTGCGCATTGGTGTAGGGCAATATGGCCGCAAGGAAGCCATAGGCCCGAACGAAGGCCTTGGCCTTGCCCTTGAAGTCCACCTCGCCGTCCTCGTCGAGTTCGTCGTTATAGGTGGCCACGCAGGCATCGAGGATGGGATCCAGCTTATCGCGCTCGGCGCCCGCCAGGTATTGATCCACCATGCCATCGATCTGGCCCTGGTCATACACCTGGTAGCCATCGAGTGCCGACTTGAGATCGTGGAGCTTGTTCGGGTCGGTCTCTTCGCTGAGGAGGGTCGTCCGGTAGAAGTCGGAGAAAGCCGCCTCGATGGTATCCGCGTCGTTCATGAAGTCCAGCACGAACACGTCATGCTTCTTCGGATGCGCGCGGTTCAAGCGTGACAGGGTCTGCACCGCCTTGATGCCCGACAGGGTCTTGTCAACGTACATGGTATGCAGGAGCGGTTCGTCGTAGCCCGTCTGGAACTTGTCCGCACAGATCAGGAATCGGTAGGGGTCTTCCTGGATGTTGTCGGGTATGAGGTTGGATGGGAACCCGTTGAGCGACGCCTCCGTCACCCTGTCGCCGCCGTATTCATGTTCACCCGAAAAGGCGACGATTGCCGCATAAGGACTCTTGCGCTCTCCGAGGTAAGCGCGAAAGGCATGGAAGTACCGGATGGCACGATCCACCCCATTGGTGATCACCATGGCCCGCGCCCGGCCGCCAATCTTGTTCAGCGCCACCACCTGCTCGTGAAAGTGATCCACCATGATCTCGGACTTCAGTCGGATGGCATGATCATGACTCTCCACGTAGCGGCGCAGCTTCTTTCTTGCGCGCTTGGTGTCGTACTCCGGATCGCTCTCGACGGTCTTGACCAACTTGTAGTAGCTGTTTACCGGCGTGTAGTACTTCAACACGTCCAGGATGAAACCCTCCTCGATGGCCTGCTTCATGGTGTAGCTGTGGAAAGGCCGGTGTTTGACGCGCCCGTCTGGCTGCGGATCGGCCTCGCCGAATATCTCCAGGGTCTTGTTCTTCGGCGTGGCCGTAAACGCGAAGTAGCTGGCATTCGGCAGCATCTTGCGCGCCTCCATGATGCGGTTGATGCGGTCCTCGGGCGTTTCCTCGTCGTCGTTCTCTCCGCTCTCGGCAAGGGCCATAGAAACGGCCGCCGAGGTCTTGCCACCCTGGCTGGAGTGGGCCTCGTCGATGATGATGGCAAACCTACGGCCCCGGTGCTCGCTCCCGATCTCGTCAAGGATGAACGGGAACTTCTGCACCGTTGAAATGATGATCTTCTTGCCCCCCTGGATGAACCCGCGCAGGTCACCGGAGTGCTCCGCGTGCCCCACCGTCGACTTCACCTGGGCGAACTGCTTGATGGTGTCACGGATCTGCTTATCGAGGATGCGCCGGTCGGTGACCACGATGATGGAGTCGAAGACTTCCACCCCCTCCCTCGCCAAACCGATGAGCTGGTGTGCCAGCCAGGCGATAGAGTTGGACTTGCCGCTGCCGGCCGAGTGCTGGACCAGGTAGCGCCTGCCGGCACCTCTTGCCTCCACATCCGCCAGCAGCTTCCGCACCACATCGAGCTGGTGGTAACGGGGAAAGATCTGTACTGACTTCGACTTGCCGGTCTTCAGGTTCTTCTCCGTCACCACCTGGGCATAGTTCTCCAGGATGTCGGTCAGTCCGCCCGGCGTCAGCACATCCCTCCACAGGTAATCGGTCTTGAGGCCTTCCGAATTCGGCGGGTTGCCGGCACCGTCATTCCAGCCCTTGTTGAACGGCAGGAACCACGAGGCCTTGCCCTTGAGGTGGGTGCAGAACTGGACCTCCTGGTCGTCGACCGCGAAATGCGCGATACAGCGACCGAACTGGAATAGCAGCTCGCGCGGATTGCGGTCCCGCCTGTACTGCTCCACCGCGTCCTCCACGGTCTGCTTGGTGAGGGAGTTCTTGAGTTCGAAGGTGAACACGGGTAGCCCGTTGATGACCAGCCCCAGGTCCAAGGCCAGCTGCGCCTCGTCCCCGCTGTAGCGGAGCTGCCGGGTGACGCTGAAACGGTTGCGGGCATATCGTTCCGCCGCCTTCTCGTTTCCTGTACTCGGCGTGCCGTAGAAGAGGTCGAAGTGATGGGGTCCGTGGCCCACGCCGTGTCGCAGCACGTCGATCACGCCTCGCTTGGTGATCTCCCCTTGGAGGCGGGCCAGGAACTTGCGGCGAACCGGGCTATCATCGCCAAGGTCAAGGGCCTCGGCCGTGTCCGGCTGGGTCTGCCGCAAGAAGGCGGACAGCTGATAGAGATCGACGCCGTACTCGCGCTCGTAGTCCTGAGCGTAACCGCCGATCCAGCCGGTACCACCGTAGGGGACCTCCGGCCGCTTGACCGCGGCGGCGGGTAGCGGATCGCAGGGATGCCCCGTCAGCGCCTTGCAGATGAGGGCTTCGAGCCCGCTCTCGCTGGTATCCGTAGTCATCGAGGTTCCTTTCTCCTGGCGCTCACGGGCACCTCGCCGTCGATGGGTTTGATCAAGCAACCGTCAAGCAATCGGAATGAGCTTATCCTATTAATTTGCATCGCAAGTGCTGGGCCAGTCAGACGTCTGAGAGCCCGCCTGTCAAGCAATGGTCAAACAAGGGCTGCGCCTGCTCGAAAAGCCGGCCTTTGCTTAATCCTTTGCTAACTTCGCATGTTCTAGCTTGGTTATAGCAAAGACCCATCTTATTGATAAATAAGCCAAATACATGCTCGGCTTTGCTAGAACCACTGGCTTCTATGGCAATTATTTGCTCGCTCATCCTTGAGATGCCAAAGACCAGATAGTCGCGCAGCTGGTTTGCGAGGCAAGCAGCGTTGGCCAGGGCGAAAAGGTATGCGCCTATTTCCTGGGGATCATAGCGGTTACGCTTGAACTCAAGCCACTCCGTCTCGGTCGGCAGACCGCGCAGGCGATCGACCATTGCGACGAGATCGACGCTCATGTCTCGGCCTCTTTAATGGTCGCATCGAATTCATCGCTCTCAATTCCATCGGCGCTGTCCATGGCGTCGGCATCATCGAAAACCTCAGGTTCCTCTGCCTCATCAGGGAGCCGTGCCGCCACCTCCCGTACATCGAGCTTGCCGGTGACAACGTCGGCGATCAGGCGTGTGCGGTATTCGCGGAGGAGTCCGATCTCGCGACTAGCCCGGCCGATAGTAGCGTCGATATCGGCGGTGGCGTCATGAAGCCACTCTAGAATCGCGTCCTGTTCTGGGCGCGGAGGGCAGAGGAAGCGGATATTTAGAAAGTCATCTGGGTACAGGCGCAACCGGCTTGTCGTTATGCCACTGGAATTAGCCGTGTAGAAGTTCTTGTACAGCGTCGTCCGCAACAGAAGGTCCAAGTACTCATCGGCGAACCTACCTGAATCGATCTGCTCATACGTGTGGTAAGAAGGGCTGATGAGTCCGTGATAGCCCGAAACGCCGATCGCTCCCATCCAAGCCCACATCGTGTTGACGGCAATCTGCCCGGGGGTACAGATTTTCGATCCTACATACGACTCAGCCTTGAACATGGTGATGTTCTTCTGACTGCGCGGAGTCACACCCGTAATGTGAGACACTGACAGAAGTTCTTCTTGGCCAGCGCCACTTCTGATGTCGATTTCACGAAAATAGTACTTTCCTCGCTTGATTTCCCAATGCTCCGGCACATCCCCCAACCACTCCACGCCGGAGGGCTTGAGGCGGACGTTGGGGTCGAGGCCGCGGGTGACGGCGCGATGGATGATGGCCTGCTTCTGCTCCTCCAGCAGCTTGATCAGCTTCTGCTTCGCGCGAATATAGCGCCGGATGCGCCGGTCCATGTGGTCGAGGTAGCGGACGATGGCGACTTGTTCGGGGAGGGGTGGGAGAGGCAACATAAGGCGCTTCAGTTGCGAACCATAGATGTGAACGACCGTGAAGCCTCGGCCCATGCCCGCCTTTTGATGTCGAGCCGGTGGAGCGTCTGCCGCGTAGCCGAGAAAGCGAGGCTCTATGGGAATCAAAGGTCGAAAAACCAAAACGTCACCGCCACAACAGGCTGATCCAGTCAGAAGGTTCACTGCTGAACGGCCTATGTCTTCAATAGTCTCTCCGCTAGCCGCGAATAGGAGGTCACCGAACTGTATCGGTGTGTACGCTGACGCTCTTTCAGCCGAGACATCGGCCTTCGTCGACCGGATGAAGAACTCGTGTCGCGTGTAGAGGTCTCCGTAGCGGACACAGGGCACGCCTTCCACAACCTCATCTTCTTTATTGCCACCTTTGCCTTTGAATAGCTGGCCCATGCGCGCGATCGGTCGAATCTCCCAATGCTCCGGCACTTTCCCCAGCCAGGGCACGCCGGAGTCCTTCATGGCGGCATACGGTTTGAGGTCGGGAATCACTGCGCTTCACCCAGCCTGGTCGGCACGCACTGGTCGAGCTTCCTATGCAGCAGCGAGATCAGTGACAGGTAGTCGGCCGCGTCGTCTTCTCCCTCCCAGAGAATCTTCGGCTCGTGAGCGAGCGGATTGCGAACGGCCGCGATGCATTCTTTCAGCAGCGCGGCGAAACCCTTGTGCTCGGACTTCTCGGTTTCGGTCTGTAGAGTGTTCATGGCCAGCATCGGCCGTTCGGCGGCAACACCCGATCGATCAGATGGGTGTCGTCCGCCAGGATTCCTGGTCATATCTCGAACCCGTTGGGCAAGGCCCTTGGTAGCCTCGAACACGGCGTGGAAGTAGTTGTCCTGCAGGAGTTCGGAACGGCAGTACTTGACGACCTCGGGGTGCATACGCCGACCCTGAAACTTTGCGCGGATCGTGCGTACTCGTCGCTCCGCCTCATCGATCGTGGTGGCTGGATCGACCTTGCGGAACTGCTCGTCCGAACCGTAGTCGAGCCCTGAGAAGGCCAGAATCATATTCAAGTTCTGCCGATGCGCTCCGAACGCCTCGCTTCGCCCGACGAATCGCGCTGGCGTCAGGAACGCACGAATGACGTCGATGACCTGATTAGCGCAGCCGCTACGGTTCTGGCAATCCAGAAACAACCAGTAGAGTCGACGCCTTTTCGTCGATTCACTGGAGTTGTCGGCGAGGCCGCGATTTTGGAACACGGGGCTGATGTCGGTTCCCGATCCGCACTCGCCGAGCGCTCGGGCCAAAGCTTCAACTTGCCCTTCTGGAAAGCACGGAACTTTGGCCATCAACTGTCACCTCCACCGTTCCCGGTAGGTTGCTTGCTGATCGTGCGCCAGATCGACCAGGCCTGCCAGTCGGATGGGAAATCCATAGCGGCTGTGTCGATGCCGTGGTGTGCTACAAGCTCCCGCAGCCGGGTGCACCAGTGATGGCCGGGCGACACGATGTCCATGCAATGGAGTAGCACGACGAGGCTGTTGTAAAGCTTGCGAGAACCGTGCGCCCATTGTGTGTCCAGACCAGAGGGTTTGGTCCGCGGTGGCTTGGGTGTAATCGTGAATTCCCGGTTCCACAGCCGACTGTGATGCGCGCAGACATTGCGAACGTGGCTCAGGTGATGCAGCCAGGATTGCAGGAGACCTTCGTCCGTGTGATAAACGTCTGCTATTGCACGCCGAGTCGCCTTCGGCCTGAGGTTTGCGTACCAGCGCGAAAGCTGTCCCAACGACATGACTTCACACACTGCCCAGACGGGCGGTAGTGCTTCCTGGTAAGTGGTCCGGAAGTGTTCGATGAAGACCTCGTCCGAACGGTTCACTTCGTCGGTCAAGCTCGCCAGATTCTGCTGCCAGCGATCCCTGCGCCGGGCGAGTGCGGGGTCCAGATGCGCGTGTGGATTGTGCAGACGGGCGAGCTGGTAGGCCCAGTGGCTGCGGATCGATACCTCCACGCGCTCAATCGCATCCATCACCAGCAGCCGCAGCTCGCGATCGAAGACGTAGAGATTCAGAATCTCGCTGAACCGCGTGCCGGGTCTGAACTGATGCGTCCCATGGTCCGCCTCGAACGGCAGCCAGTAGGCGCCCAAACGATAGTAGTTCAGGTGCTGCAGGTAGAACTGCGCTTCGGCGGGATCGTCAACGATCAGACCGCGTTCGATGAGCAATTCGAGCTGCTGGCGGTAGGAAAGCGGGGGCTTGCGGAACCGGCGGGTCACCGCAGCGACCCCAGAAACAAGTAACCCGCCGGTTTGAGGGTACTCCGAAGAGCATAGCCTTGGCGGGTTTTGTTAGTGCTTAGGTTACACCCTGCGCGGGGCGTCTGTCGAGTCTCGGAGCCCGTAAGTCGCCTGGCGTATGCAGCTGCTGCTTTCAACCCGGCATCCCCCCAATGATCTCGCCCAACAACCCCTCGGTCTCCTTCTCCAGTACCAGGATGTCCGCCCGAATCTCTTCCAGCGAACGCAGCGGCTGCGGCTTGTAGAAGTAGCGGGTGAAGCTGATCTCGTAGCCGGTCTTCACGCTGTCCGCGAGGTACCAGGCATCGGGCGCGTGGGGCAGCACCTCGCGGCGCAGGAAGGCCTCGATACCACCCTCCTCCATGAGAGGCACCTGCTCGGTGTCGCGCAGGTCGCTGTCGGGCTCGTACTCCACCACGGCGGTCTTGCCTTTAAGGGTGACTGCAAACAGGCCCCGAAGGGGGTCTGCTGGGGTTCCCTTCCTGTGGATCTTCTTGATGACCGGCGGCGCATCATCGGCCCGCTCGTGGATCTCTCTCAGCTTCTTGATGTCCGCGGCCTTGTAAGCGCGCTCGGGGTCGATGCCCTTGAGGCGCAGGGGGCGCTCCACCGTGACCTTCCAATAGCCGAAGGCCGCATTGGGAAAGATCCTGGATTGCTCCGTCTCCTCGAAGGAGAGGAAGGTATCGCAGATGCACTGGAGGTCCTCCTCGGACAGCTCGCAGTTCTTCTTGCCGAGATTCTTACGCAGGGGCTTGTACCACTCGGTGGCGTCGATGAGTTGGACCTTGCCCTTGCGATGCGCCAGCTTGCGGTTGGTGAGCACCCAGATGTAGGTCGCGATACCGGTGTTGTAGAACATGTTGAGGGGCAGGGCGACGATGGCGTCGAGCCAGTCGTTCTCGATGATCCAACGGCGGATGTTGCTCTCGCCCTGGCCGGCGTCCCCCGTGAACAGCGAGCTGCCGTTGTGGACCTCGGCGATGCGGCTGCCAAGCCTGGAATCCCGCCGCATCTTGGAAAGCATGTTCGCCAGGAACAGCATCTGGCCGTCGCTGGAGCGGGTGATGAGGGGGTATTCCGGATCGCCCCCATGCTCGATGACGAAACGTGGGTCCTTTATGCCCTTCTTGCCTCCCATGCGCTCCAGGTCGCCCTTCCAGCTCTTGCCATAGGGCGGGTTGGAGAGCATGAAGTCGAACTCCCGGGACGGGAAGGCATCGTTCGACAGCGTCGAATGCTCGGGGCCGCCGACCAGGTTGTCTGCGGCATCTCCCTCCCCCTGCAGCAACAGGTCGGCCTTGGCGATGGCGTAGGTTTCGGCGTTGATCTCCTGGCCGAAGAGGTGAGTGGCCACTTGCTTACCGTGCTCGGCGGCCAGTTGTTGCAGGGTCTCCTCGGCGACGGTCAACATGCCGCCGGTACCGCAGGCGCCGTCGTAGAGGAGATAGGTGCCATCCTCGATCTGGTCGGCGATGGGCAAAAAGACCAGGCGGGCCATGAGCTTGACCGCATCCCTGGGCGTCCAGTGCTCACCCGCCTCCTCGTTATTCTCCTCGTTGAAGCGCCGGACCAGCTCCTCGAAGATGGTACCCATGGCGTGGTTGTCGAGGCCGGGCTGCCTCACCGTGCCGTCCTGGGCCACCATGGGCTTGGGGCTCAAGTTGATGTCGGGCGAAAGCAACATTTCGATCAGGGTGCCGAGGGCGTCGGCCTTGGAGAGCCGTGGTATCTGATTCCTGAACTCGAAGTTATCGAGGATCTCCTGGACGTTGGGCGAGAAGCCGTCCAGATAGGCCTCGAAATCGGCCTTGAGAGCCTGTTGGCTGGCGCGGTTGCGAAGGTCCCGCAGAGTAAACCTGGAGGTGTTGTAGAAGGGCTGGTCCGCGGCCTGCCGCAGAGCGGCATCCTGATGGATGATTTCGGCCTCATCCAACGAGGCCTTCATATCAAGGACCGCCTGCTTGGTCGGCTCCAGCACGGCATCGAGGCGCCGCAGAACCGTCATGGGCAGGATGACGTCACGGTATTTGCCCCGGACGTAGAGGTCCCGGAGCACGTCGTCTGCGATGCCCCAGATGAAGTTGACGATCCAGTTGAGATTGAGCGGCTCGGACACGACGGAAACACTCCCTATGACTTATTGTTCTTTTCCTGCCAAAAAGAAGCATTTTCGGCTTTTCTTGTCAGGTAAGGCCATCACCTCGCCTCCTCCCCTGGTTCACCTGGAAAAAGGAAAAACCCACCCCCACTTCGGGGGAAGTTGCGGGGAACAATCGCCAATTCATTCATTGACTCCCAACCATCCCTGATTTCCTCAGTCCGATACCCGTATAACTGGAGCGCCCTGCGCCCACCCCTCAGAACGACTCGCCGGCCGGCCGCAGGTCCAGTTCGTGGGTCCAGCAGTCGGCAGGCTGGCGGATGATGTCGAGACAGGTCGCCGCGACGGAGGTGGGATCCATGCACTGGTCCTCGGTCATGGCGAAATCGTCCCGGGCGCGCTCGCCCCACATCACGCCGTCGATGACCACGTGGGCCACGTGCACGCCCTGGGGGCCGTATTCGCGGGCCAGGGATTGGGCGAGGCCGCGCAGGGCGAACTTGGCCGCGCCGAAGGCGCTGAAGCCCGCGGCGGCCTTGACGGAGGCCGTGGCGCCCACCAGCAGCAGGGTGCCGCCGCCCTGGGCCACCATGGCGGGTAGTGTCGCCTGGGCGCCGTGCACCGCCCCCAGGCAGGTGGTGCGCCACAGGTGCTCGAAGACCGCCGGCGGGGTGTCGGCGAAGGCCTGATGATGGAAGGCGGCGGCGTTGTGGACGTAGACCGCCGGGGTTCCCAGGTCCTCGGACACGGCCGCCATCACGCCCTGGACCGCGGGAGCGTCGGTGAGGCCACACTGAAAGGCCCGGAAGGACCCTGCCCCCAACTCCTCTTCCAGGGCCTCGCCGGGGGTGGCGGAGCGCGCGAGCCCCGCCACCCGGTAACCGTCCCGGACCAGGGCCCGGCACAGGGCGGCCCCCAGCCCGGGGCCGATGCCCGCCACCACGGCCGTTCTCTGGTCACTCATGGTATGCACCTCCGGTGATCGGGGGCCGCGTCACTCTTTGCCCATGAGCCGCACCATCCCCAAGCGTGAATCCGCCTTGTCCAGGACCACCATGTCGAGCATGGCCGGCGGCCTCGAAGAACTGCTCCAGCCCATCCGGCCGGTGGCGCCTTCGCGGCAGCAGGAAGCCGCCGGCCACGACCGCCACCAGGGATAACGCAAGCAACATTGTGATGTTCATGGGCAGCCGCTATCTTGGCAGCTTGATTATGCTTCCACAAACCTCCCTCGCAAGCCTGCCCAACCATGCTGAGAATCTCCCAGCGCGTCACCCTCCCCGACCATGAGATCGAACTCAAGGCCATCCGCGCCCAGGGGCCCGGGGGACAGAACGTCAACAAGGTGTCCAGCGCCATCGAGCTGCGCTTCGCCATCCATGAATCCTCCCTGCCGGAATTCTACAAGGGCCGGTTGATGAGGCTCGCCGACCGGCGCATCGGCAAGGACGGCGTCATCGTCATCAAGGCCCAGGCCCATCGTGATCAGACCAGGAACCGGGAGGCGGCCCTGGAGCGGCTCGCCGACCTCATCCGGCGTGCCGGCGCCGTCACCAAGAGCCGGGTGGCCACGCGACCGCCCCCCCGCGCCCGTAAGGCGCGCCTCGCGGACAAGCGGCAGCGGGGCGGCCGCAAGGTCCTGCGCGGCCAGGTCCGCCACGACGAGGAATGACATGGCCCTCAAGGCGACGGTGTTTCGCGTCCAACTGGCCGTGGCGGATCTGAGCCGCCATTACTACGGCAGCCATGAACTGACCCTGGCGCGTCACCCCTCGGAGACGGATGAACGCATGATGTACCGAATCGTGGCCTTCGCCCTCCATGCCCACGACGACCTCGAATTCACCCGCGGCCTCAGCAACGACGACGAGCCCGACCTGTGGCAGAAGGACCTCACGGGGGCCGTCCTGCTGTGGATGGAGTTGGGGCAGCCCGATATCAAACGAGCCCGCCGCGCCTGCGGCCTAGCCCGCCGGGTCATGGTATACACCTACGATCAACGGCCCGCCCACCAGTGGTGGTCCCAGCACGGCACGGACTACGCGCGCTTCGCCAACCTCGGGGTCTGCCACCTGGCGCCGCGGGACGGTGGCCGCCTGGACGGGCTGGTGCAGCGCTCCATGGAGCTTTCCGCCACCATCCAGGACGACCAGGTATGGCTGGCGGACGGGAACCACGCGGTGGAACTGGAACGCACCGTGTGGCAGGCCCCTTCTTGACGGCCGAGCCCTGGATGCTGGTGGCGGGGGTCATGCTCTTCGCCGGCATGGTGCAGGGGCTGGCGGGTTTCGGCTCGGCCCTGGTGGCCATTCCCCTCATGGCCCTGTTCCTGGACATGGCCACCGCCGTGCCCCTGATGGCCTTTACCGCCGCCCTGATGGCGGTCATCAACGCCATCCACCTGCGCCGCGCCGTGCGCTGGCGCCCCCTGCTGCCCCTGCTGGGCGGCTATTTAATAGGCACGCCCCTGGGGCTCTATTTTCTGGTCTTTGCCCCCGAGGCCCTGGTGCTGGGCCTGCTCGGCGTGTTGCTGTCGGTCTACGCCGCCACCGCCCTGGCCGGACGGGTGCCCGACTACCGATGGATCCGCGAACAGGCCGTAGCCCTCGGCACCGTATCCGGGGCGCTGGGCGCCGCCTTCAGCACCAATGGTCCGCCCATCATCCTCCACGTGAGCAGCCAGGACTGGCCCGCCGATGTGAAAAAGGCGGTACTGTCCATGTTCTTCGTCACCTCGAGCATCATCACCGTGGGTGCCTTCATCGCCGGGGGTCTCATCTCGGCCACCACGGTGCAGCTGGCCCTGCGGGCCATCCCGGCCCTCATCGTGGGCACGCTGCTGGGCATCGCCGTCTACCGGCGCATGTCCGTAAAGGGTTATCAGCGCATCACCTTCGGCCTGGTCCTGGTCATGGGCCTGATGATGACGGTGCGCGCCGGTCTGACCGCCTTCTGAGGCCCATAGCCGGCAAGCGCCCCATGGCGTGCGGCGGGGAGTACCCGCGGGCGGCGGTGACTATTGCTTTTAGCGCCGAAGCTGTTCGAGACCAAGGCCACGGAGATAATTGATAGCAATGCCTTGCTGTTCTTGGCGCTCTTGGCGAGAGAG